>NZ_OX636706.1:765000-1365000 GCF_951793255.1 Desulfovibrio piger | reverse complement strand
GATAAGACGGTCGAAAATGGATTGATAGGTTTGCCGCACATACAGCATCAGGCGCAGGGCCATGGCCTGTGCGCGGGCCTCGTCCTCGAAAAAGACAGCGGCCAGAAAACGGGACACGGGACGAAAGTCCGCATCGCCCCGCTCGGCCAGCACCTCCCAGTAGGCCGGGACACGCTCCAGGGCCAGGGCCGAGGTCTTGTCCGTATGGCTCTGCCCGAAGCTTTCCCGGAACTGCCGGAACATGGCCTCGGCCTGCTCGGGGAAGGAGCGCTGCAGGGCCAGACGCCACAGGGCCATGCACAGGCCGCGCCACTCCGCCAGCAGCCGGGCACGACGCCGGAACTGCAGACGGCCGATACCGAGGATGTGCAGGGCCCGTCCCGCATCCAGATCGAGGAGCAGGACGGGGAAATTGTCCAGGGCCTCCCGTACCGCATCGGCACGGACGGCCATCAGACTGCTCATGCTTCTGCCTGACCTTCAGCCGCAGGCTTGCGACGACGGCGACGACGGCGGCGCTTGGCCGTGCCCTCCCCTTCGGCAGGGGCGGGAGCATCCCCGCCATCCGCCGCGGGCGCGGCGTCCGCAACAGCCTCGGCGGCGGGAGCGGCGGCCTCGGCGGCCTTGTCCCCGCGATCACGGCGACGACGGGAGGAACGCTTGCGGCCCCGGCCCTCGCCGTCACCACGGCGGGAAGATTCGCTGCGGCCTTCGGGCAGCTGCTGCACATGGCCCAGGCTCTCCTGATAGGCGGCATCCACCAGCATGGCCAGCAGCAGACCGTTCTCGTCGTCCTCGGCCTGGCTGGCCAGTTCGCGTACCAGCGGCGCATAACGGGCCACGCGCATCTTCTCCAGACCGGTCAGCTTGCGGAAACGGCTCTCCAGCAGGGTGGTCACGCGCGCACCGGCCACCACGGCCACGTCCTCGTCCGTGGGAGCGGGGATCTCGCGCAGGGCGATCTTGTAATGACGGGCGATGCGCTCCAGTTCCATGCGCTGCATGATGTCCACCAGCGAGATGACCGTACCGGCGGCCCCGGCACGGCCCGTGCGGCCGGCACGATGGATGTAGCTCTCATGGTCTTCCGGGGGCTCGTAGAGGAAAACGTGGGACAGGGCCGGGATGTCGATACCGCGCGCGGCCACGTCCGTGGCCACCAGATACTGCAGGCTGCCCTGGCGGATCTTGTCCAGTACGGCCTCGCGACGGGCCTGGGAAAGGTCGGCCGACAGCTCGTCGGCGTTGTAGCCGAAGCCCTGCAGCACACCGGTGATATAATGGACGTTGGCCTTGGTGTTGCAAAAGATGATGGCCGATGCCGGGTTCTCGGTCTCCAGCAGGCGCACCAGCACGCGGTCCTTGTCCATGGGACGGCTCTGGCAGAACAGATGCTGCACTTCGGCCACATGCACTTCCTTCTGCGAGAGGGAGAGCATGGAAGGCTCGGTCAGGAATTCCCCGGCCAGCTTGAGCACGTGCGGCGGATAGGTGGCCGAGAACATGCTGGTGTGGATGCGGCGGCGCGGCAGGTAGCGCTGCACTTCCTTCATGTCGGGGTAGAAGCCGATGGACAGCATGCGGTCGGCTTCGTCGAAGACCAGGGCGTCCAGGTCGTCCAGCGAAAGGGTGCGGCGCAGCAGATGGTCCAGCACGCGGCCGGGCGTGCCCACCACAAGCTGGGCCCCGTCACGCAGGGCGTCCATCTGCTTCTTGTAGCCCACGCCGCCATAGACGGCCACGGGACGGATGCCCGTGCCTTCGAACAGGGTGCGCGCCTCGTGCTCCACCTGCACGGCCAGCTCGCGGGTGGGCACCAGGATCAGGGCCTGGGCGGCGTGCAGTTCGGGATCCAGACGCGGCACCAGGGGCAGCAGGTAGCAGCCGGTCTTGCCGCTGCCGGTACGGGACTGCACCATGATGTCGCGGCCTTCCAGCAGGTACGGCAGGGCCAGGGACTGCACGGGCATCAGGGACGTCCAGCCCGCACGGCCGCAGGCGGCGGCGATGGTCTCGGGCAGGGTCTCCAGCGTGGCGCGCGGCAGGGCGTTCTCGGGCTCGGCCACGGAAAAATTCTCAAGGGAAGCGCCGGGGGTGGAAAGTTCGGCCGCAGGGGCGGCCTGTTCCTGCGCGGCCTCTCCGGCGGAGGCGGGGCAGGTAGGATCGGTGATGTCGGACATGATGGCTCTCTGACGCACGGCGGCCGGGGGGATCCCGTCTGCCGCCGATGCGGATGGGTTATTCTTTTGATGGCGGAAACGCACTAACCTGCCACAAGCGGCGCCCATGCGCAAGGCGCCGCCGGGGCCCTCCCGCGACGGGCACGGGCGCGGCCTGCAAAGGCCTTCGCGATGGCGTCGGCCGGACAGGGGCGCCCCTTTTGCCGGGTGCAGGGCGGGCCCCGTTGTTGAAAGCCCGCCCACCTTTCCGTCAGGCAGCGCCCGAGGCGTCCCCGTACGCAGGGGCGGCAAAAAGGCGCGGGGCACGGCTCTTGTCACCCTGGCGTCGCCAGGCTGTCACCGGCAGCGGACAGGCTGTGAAAAAAGGCCGCCGGATGCGGGCGCCGCTTGCGTCCGGGCAAGAATGCGGCTAGCCTGAAAGGCCTCACCGGCGCACCCGCCGTACGGACAGGGGCACCGGAGCATGTTTTTTTGATTCGGAGGGAGCCATGGCGCAACTACAGCCGGATTTCGGTCCCGATTTTTCCAAGGGACTGGTCCCCGCCATCGCGCAGGACGCGGCCACGGGCGAAGTGCTCATGCTGGCCTATATGAATGAAGAAGCCTGGAAACGTACCCTGGAAACCGGCGAGGCCCATTACTGGAGCCGCAGCCGCAAGGAACTCTGGCACAAGGGCGGCACGTCCGGGAACGTACAGAAAGTGCTTTCCATCCGCCTGGACTGCGACAGCGACACCGTACTGCTCAAGATCGAGCAGATCGGCGGCGCGGCCTGCCATACGGGACGGCGTTCCTGCTTCTACCGGGAATGGGACAACGGCGTGGTGCGCGAGTGCTCCCCCGTGGTCTTCGATCCCCGGAAGGTCTACGGCACCAAGTAGCCGGGACCGCACGATGCTTTCTTCGGGCCTTCGGGCCCGTCTCTGGGAAGGAGCCATGCGGCGCATGGCCCAAACAACACAGCAGCAGGCCTTTCGCCTGCCGGAGTAGACACGATGAGCGAAGAATCGCAGGCCATCCTCAAACTGGGCGTGCCCAAGGGCTCGCTGGAAGACGCCACCATCAACCTTTTCGAGCGCGCCGGCTGGAAGATCCGCAAGCATACGCGCAACTATTTCCCGGACATCAATGACCCCGAGATCACGGCCTCGCTGTGCCGCGTGCAGGAGATCGGCGGCTACATCGCCGCGGGCATCCTGGACGTGGGCATCACCGGCCTGGACTGGCTCACGGAAGGCGGTCATGAAGACAAGGTGGTGCACGTGGCGGATCTGGTCTACTCCAAGACGTCCAACCGCCCCTGCCGCTGGGTGCTGGCCGTGGCCGGTGACTCCCCCTACCAGTGCCCGCAGGACCTGGCCGGCAAGCGCATCGCCACCGAGCTGGAAGGCCTGACCCGCAATTACTTCAAGCGCGTGGGCGTGGACGTGAACGTCTTCTATTCCTGGGGCGCTACGGAAGCCAAGGTCGTGGAAGGCCTGGCCGACGGTATCGTGGAAGTGACCGAGACCGGCACCACCATCCGGGCCCACGGCCTGCGCATCATCGACGAAGTGATGTGCTCCTACCCGGTCATCATCGCCAACAAGGAAGCCTGGGCCGACCCGCGCAAGCGCGCCAAGATCGACCAGCTGACCCTGCTCCTACAGGGCGCCCTGCGCGCCGAAAGCCTGGTGGCCATCAAGATGAACGCCCCGGCCTCCAACCTGGACGCCATCCTCGAGATGCTGCCCTCCCTGAACTCGCCCACGGTCTCGCCCCTGCGCGACGAGGCCTGGCTCTCGGTGGAAACCGTGGTCAACATCGACGTGGTGCGCGACCTCATCCCCCGTCTGCGCGACGCCGGGGCCGAAGGCATCATCGAATACGCCCTGAACAAGGTCATCTAGCAGGGCCTGACGAAAAAAATGTCTGTGGGGGAGGGCCCCCCTTATCTCTGCTGTCGATGCCCGTAGCTTCCTTCGTCGCAACGGGCACGGCCCTTGCAAGCCGCCTTCGGTCGCTTGCTCGCGGCAAAAAGGGGCTCCCTCCCCCGCACCCCCTCCCTCCCCCAAACCCGCCATTCGGGGCTGGGGGATATGGGAAAGGACAGGCAGCGGCATCTCCTGCGGGAGAGGGTCGCTTTTTTGTTATCGGGGAAAGGCCATGATCATGTCGTCTCGTCCGGTGGTTTCCGGCCTTTTTTTCAAAATCCGGATGCCCAGACACGGGGCGCCCCCTCAAGATGGCTGTTTTCTCTCCCCTTCTGTCCCCCGCCACGAGGTCCCGTCATGTATCGCCAGCCTCTCCGCCTGCTGACCGTCCTCTGCCTTTTGGGCATCGCTCCCGCCTTCGCCGCGCAGGTGTCCGCAGAAAGCGGCCCTCTCCCGTCCTCCGTCACCAGCGTGGCCGCCGCGACCGGCTCTGTCCGGCAGCCTTCGTCCTCCGTCCGGTCTTCCGCCCGTCCCGCCCAGCGGCAATGGCAGGGCAATCCCGCACGCAAGGGCTACGACGACTTCCGCAACAAGCACCATCTGCGTCCCGAAGGCCAGCACCGTCTGCCCCGGCCCCGCATCCAGCGGGACGGCTCCTGGCGTCCGGGCCGTCGCGACTGAGGACCCCGCCCTGCAGCCCCTGCGCAGGTCTCCGCAGTCCCGGCGCTGCACCATGTGGAGGACACCCGTTCTCCCCAACAGGGGCCCGGGCACACGCTGCATGGCCGCTCCTCTCCACATAAAAGGGAAGGCATGGCACCCCGTGACACCGGCCAGGGGGGGGGAAGCTCCCGCTCCGCTACGGCAGAAGCGCACGCGATGCCTGCACCGCAGCGGACATGCCCTGCCAAGAGGCTGCGACGCGTCCCCCGGCACCGCAGCCCGTCTTCCGGAACGAAAAAGTTTGCAGCAAACCCCGGAAGAGGATACAAGCAAGCAGGACAGCGTGCGTTAGGGAAATTTTTCTCAAGCACTGTCCCGCTCCCACAACCTTCCAACAAGAGAACGCATCATGGAAAAAGACGCCAGCCGCGAATTCATGGAAAACCTGCCCGAGCTGGAACCGGGCAAGACCTTCTGCTTTGCCTGCCATCCCGAAGTTCCCTGCTTCAACCGCTGCTGTGCGGAACTGACCCTGCCCCTGACCCCCTATGACGTGCTGCGCCTGCGCCGCCATATGAACAACATGCCCAGCGAGGCCTTCCTCAACGACTTCACCCGCATGCGCACCTTCCCCGACACGGGCTTCCCCCTGCCTCTGCTGCGCATGCTGGAAGGCCCCGGCGAGCCCTGTCCCTTCGTGACGCCCGGCGGCTGTTCCGTGTACGAGAACCGCCCCGGCGCCTGCCGCTTCTACCCCCTGGGCCGCGGCACCAAGATGGGTCACGAGGGCGTGGACGAACGCTTCTTCCTGGTGCGTGAGCCCCACTGCCACGGCTTTGACGAAGGCAAGGAATGGACGGCCCAGACCTGGCTGGCCAGCCAGGAACTGGACGAGTACAATGCCGCCAACGACCGCTACATGCGCCTGATGGCCATGGTCAAGGCCACGGAAAAGCCGCTGGAACCGCGCATGGCCACCATGGTCATCCTTTGCCTCTACCAGCTGGACAAATTCCGCGAACTCATCGAAAAAATGGGCATCTTCCGCCGCGTGGAGATCACCGAAGAGCGCCAGAAGGCCGTCATGGAATCCGACGAAGCCACGCTGGACTTTGCTCTGGACTGGCTGGAACTGGTCATCTTCGGACAGAGCGAAGGTTTGAACAAAAAGTAGCTTTTTTTTGCAACTGTAAAAAAAGCTGACATCTGACAGCCTGCTTTCCATCAGGGGAGCAGGCTGTTTTTGTTTTTCGTATCTCTTTTGGTTACGGCATGTTAGCTGGCGATTGGGATTTTTTGCACAAATGGCATGTTTTTTGCTGTTTTTGACGGCAAACATACCGGGAGGAGTTATGAGTTTTGGCAGATCACTGTATCAATTTCTGTTAAGCAGCTCGCAGGCCTACGCCAAATGGGACCTGGAAGTCTCCACGTCCATCATCAAGAACCGCAAAAAGATGCTGTTCCTGCTGGCCCTGGCCGCGCCCATCCTGCTCGTGTGCGGTGCCGAAGCCTATGAAGCCCACGAAATGCTGGGCGGCAAAAGCGCGTATGCGCCGGCCTTCTACACCACCACCATTTTCCTGGCCTCCATCGCCGTCGGTCTGGCGGCCGGCCTCATCACCGGCTGCATCGGCGCCGGTGGCGGCTTCATCATCACCCCGGCCCTGATGGCCGCGGGCGTCAAGGGCATCCTGGCCGTCGGTACGGACCTGTTCCACATCTTCGCCAAGGCCATCATGGGCACCACCGTCCACAAAAAGCTCGGTAACGTGTCCGTCAAACTGGCCATCGCGTTTCTGGTAGGCTCCGGTGCCGGTACCTTCGTGGGCGGTGCCATCAACAAGGGCCTGTACAATGCCGACCCGCTGCTGTCCGAAATGTTCATCAGCACCATCTACGCCGTGCTGCTGGGCTTCCTGGGCTTCTACGCTCTGTTCGACTTCCTGAAAGCCACCCGCGGCACCCAGGCCGACAGCGGCGACGCTCACGGCGGCACCGCCGGCATGACCAGCCTTTCCGTCAAGCTGCAGAGCCTGAACGTGCCCCCCATGATCACCTTTGACGAAGACCTGGTGCCTGGTGGCCGTCGCATCTCCGGCTGGATCGTTGCCGCCGGTGGCGTGGTCGTGGGCATGCTGGCCGCCATCATGGGTGTGGGCGGCGGTTTCGTGACCTTCCCCATGTTCGTGTACATCTTCGGTGTGTCCTCCATGACCACCGTGGGTACCGACATCCTGCAGATCATCTTCACCGCCGGTCTGGCTTCCGTGGGCCAGTACGCCATTTACGGTTACGTGTTCTACACCCTGGCCGTGGGCATGCTGCTGGGTTCCCTGCTGGGCATCCAGGTGGGCGCTCTGACCACCAAGGTCGTCAAGGGCGTGCACATCCGCGGTTTCTACGCCGTGTCCATCATCTCCGGTTTCATCAACCGCGCCGCCACCCTGCCCAAGAAGCTGGTCGAAATGGAATACCTCGACTGGTCCATGTCCGTGGTGAATATCATCGAAGAAGTGGGCAACGTGATCTTCTGGGTGGTCGTCGCCTTCTTCGGCCTCTGGGTGTTCAGCAAGTTCTTCCTTAATCTCGGCAAGCTCAGAGGGGAGGCCTAATTATGCTTATTCATGAAAAAGGCCCCTTTGTCCGGGGTTCCATCCTGCTGATCTCGTTCCTGGTCCTGTTCTGTGTGCTGCTCACCCCCATCATGCGTGACGAAAAGGGCAACCACCTGACCGGCCTCCAGTACGCCGATAACGTGTTCAACGAACTTTCCAAGGGTTCTTCCTACTTCATCCCCAGCGTGCGTGAACATGTGAAGACCGTGGAAAAGGTCAACGTCAAGGTCACCGTGACCATGAAGAAGGCCGAACTGGCCGAGACCGCCGTGCAGGTGCTGACCAAGGCCGGCATGACCGCCAGCGCTGACGGCGCCAAGGTCTCCTACGAAGGCAACCTGGCCGCCATGCTGAACGCCGCCACCACCGACGCCGACAGCCTGTACCACAACGACGACGCCACCGTGAGCGCCCGTTACGACGGCACCCATGCCCTCAAGGCCGCCGCGGCCTGGTGGTATGTGCTGAGCCCCTCCATCAAGGAACTGCAGAAGCAGCGCCTGATCGCCGAGGCCCAGGTCGTTGACCAGGTCCTGCGCCGCGCCGTGGAACCCGGCAACAACTTCTACAGCGTGGAACCCGTGAAGGTGTCGGATCACATCTGGCTCATGAGCGGCATGCTGATCTTCTACGTCATCTACACGCTCTGGTATGGCTTCGCCATCTTCGAGCTGTTTGAAGGCGTTGGCCTTGCCATGACCAAGTCCAAGGTCAAGCAGGAAGGCTAGTTCCCGGTCTGGCCTTTCCAGGCGGGCAACGTCAGGCGCCGACGGGCAACCGTCGGCGCCTTTTTCATTCCCGTCCCCGGACATGCCGAAGAGATACCTTTGTCGCTTCCCTCGTCTCTTCCCTTTCGAGCGTCATCCGGCCCTGCGGCTCTCCTTGTTTCTGCCCTCTCCTTTCCCGCCGCCCCGCCTGCCGCGGCGTCCCGGCCTGCCCGCGTCCCTCCCAAAAAACCGACGCTGGCTGTCCTCCTTCCCCACGGGCCCTGCCCGCGACGGAGCTGAAGCCGCACGGGACGCCTGTTCCCCGTTCCCGCCATCCCTTGCGCACCACCGGTCCGCAGCCTTCCCTGCCGCCCGGGGGCACGGCCTTTCCCTCCCCTGGAGCATGCCTCCCTTTTTCGTCCTTTTCCCCTGCGGGACATTGACACCCCCGCTTTGCCGAGGCTATCCTGCCGGGATAACGCCCGTAACGGGCCAACTCCACGCAAGGACAAGTTCGATGATGGATATTGATCGCCAAATGGCCGTGATCAAACGCGGCGTGGCGGAACTGATTGACGAGAAGGAACTGCGCAAGAAACTGGAACGCGGCACGCCCCTGCGCGTGAAGGTGGGCTTTGACCCCACCGCTCCCGACCTGCATCTGGGCCACACCGTGGTCATGCACAAGATGCGCCACTTTCAGGAACTGGGCCACCAGATCATCTTCCTGATCGGTGACTTCACCGGCCGCATCGGCGACCCCACCGGCCGCTCCGAGACCCGTCCCCCCCTGACCGAGGAACAGGTCATCGCCAATGCCGAGACCTACAAGAAGCAGGTCTTCAAGATCCTCGACCCCGAAAAGACCATCGTGGAATTCAACTCCCACTGGCTGGGCAAGATGGACGCCTCGGACTTCATCCGTCTGGCCTCCAGCTATACCGTGGCCCGCATGATGGAACGCGACGACTTTGAAAAGCGCTTCCGCGAGCAGCGCCCCATCTCCATCCACGAATTCATCTACCCCCTCTGCCAGGGCTATGACTCCGTGGCCCTCAAGGCCGATGTGGAAATGGGCGGCACCGACCAGAAGTTCAACCTGCTGGTGGGCCGCAACCTCCAGGCCCACTACGGCATGGAAAGCCAGTGCATCCTGACCATGCCCCTGCTGGAAGGCCTGGACGGCGTGCGCAAGATGTCCAAGTCCTACGGCAACTACATCGGCATCGACGAAGCTCCCTCCGAGATCTTCGGCAAGGTCATGGCCATCTCCGACGAGCTCATGTGGCGCTACTACGAGCTGCTGTCCTTCAAGTCTCTGGAAGAGATCGCCACCCTCAAGGAAGACGTGGCCCAGGGCCGCGTGCATCCCAAGGCCGCCAAGGAAATGCTGGCCCACGAAATGGTCAGCCGCTACCACAGCGAAAAGGACGCCGACGAGGCCCGCCAGGGCTTCAATGCCGTCTTTGCCAGCGGCGGCGTGCCGGACGACGCCCCCTGCCACACCTGCGCCCAGGGCGACGACAGCACCCCGCCCGCCTTCCTGGAAGCCGCCGGTCTGGTCAAGAGCCGCGGCGAAGCCAAGCGCCTCATCAAGGAAGGCGCCCTGTCCGTGGACGGCCAGCGCTGCGACGACGCCATGTCGCCCCTGGCTGCCGGTGAATACGTCATCAAGCTGGGCAAGAAGCGCTTCCTGCGCCTGACCGTCACGGCCTAGCCTGCCGCAGCTGTTTTTTTGCGAGGGGGCGGGGGGACTTTTGTGAACAAAAAGTCCCCCCGCCCCCTCGCGCTCCCCCACCCCTTCAAAAAACTTCACTCTGGTCCGTACGCCGGTCCCCGTCGCCGTCTCGCGGGCAGGGCCATCCTTCCCCGATCATCCAGCCGGCACACGGGATGCTTTGCACTGCCAGAGCCCTGGCCGGCCTGGAGAACATCAAGCGGGCAGCCCGTATCCGCTTGTTGTTCCTCATTCGGCAAGTTTTTTGAGCCGTTCCTCCCGCCCCTGAGTCCGGAGCGGCCCCGCCCTGCCGGTACTTCAACGCCCTCTGCTGCTTTCCTGTCGCCACAGCCCGGAGCCTTTTCCCATCACCTGCCCTTGCCGGTTGTCATGACAGGACTCGTCGCACCCTCCGACAATTTGCGAAAACGCCCTGCATTCCCGGAGGGGCCCCATCCGTTCCCTTTTCCGGCACGCCCCGATGACCCCGACCTTCAGACAACGGCGGGGCCTGTCGTCCACACCCGAATAAGGTTTTTCCCGGGGGGGCATGGAGGAAGGGACAGTTTTGCCCCAAAACGCCCCTTCCCCCACGACAAACCCGCTTCCAATCCCCCGGTCGACAATGCTATCCTGCGGCAGGAGTAAATTATGCGAAACACGTCCTTCAGCCCGCTGTGCGCGGCTTTTCTGCTGCTGATGCTGCTGAGCCCCCTTGCTGCCGGTGCGGCCCAGCCCCAAAAACCCGTATCATCGCCCCTGACCATCACGGTGCAGGAGGCGGAACCCGGCCAGATGCTGCTGTTGGGCAGCAGCCCTGAAGACAGCGACCTGCGCGTGGGGGCCCTGATCTGCCGGCCTCTGGCCGAACAGGCGGTGGACAGGAAAAAAACAGGAGGCGGCCTGCGCCTGGACGTGCCGCTGGAATGGCTGGACGGTTATGTGGCGGCCCGCAGCGGCAAGGAGGATCTCCCCTTCCAGCTCTGGCAGCAGGGCGAGCAGTGGACCTCCAGCCTGCCCATACGCCTGCATGACGCCTGCGCCGCGGCCCCCATGTCCCGCCTGACGGAACGCTGGCAGGCAGTGCGCGAAAAGCTGTCGCGGCAAAAGCTCTCCCAGCCCTGCCGCACCTTCCGCCGGCAGGGCGACAACTGGCTGCCGCTGGTCCTCTGGTGGGACGGCTATCAGGCCTTCAAGGAAGACCGCCCCTACCGTCCCCTGGAGCTGGGGAACATGGCCGCCCAAAGCGACGCCCTGCTGGAGTGGTGCGGCAAGCATCCCGGCAAGCCGCTGAAAAAGGCCCTGGAACAGCTTGCGGCCCCCAAGGCGGCCCCTGCGGCCCGCTGACCGGCATGATGTCCGGCCCTGCCCCTCGCGCGGCCGGGCGGCTCTTGATATCCGTACAGACCAACGCCCCACAGGAGTCTCATGCACAAGCTCTATCTCGTCATGGTGGGCCTGCCCGCACGCGGCAAGTCCCGTCTGGCCCGGCGCATCTGCGGCGGCCTGGCGGCTGACGGCTTCCGTTCAGCCATCTTCAACAACGGCGACGTCCGCCGCGAACTGCTGGGGGCGGAATCCACCCTGCCGGAGTTCTATTCCCCGGACAATGCCGAAGGTCGCAGGATCCGCGAGGAGATCTGCCGGCAAAACCTGATCCGGGCCAAAGAATGGCTGAACCGGGAAGGTGACGTAGCCATCCTGGATGCCACCAACGTCAGTCGCGCACGGCGGGCCTTTATCGAAAGGACCCTCACGGATCATCCCGTGCTCTTTCTGGAATGCGTCAATGAAGACCCCGTGCTGCTCAATGCCTGCATCCGCAACAAGACCCGCTTGCCGGAATACGCGGGCTATACCGAGGACGAGGCCCTGGCGAGCTTTGTGGGCCGCATCGGCTATTACGAAGCCATCTACGAGCCTGTGGGCAAGGAACAGTACTGGCTGTGCGTGGACACCATGTCCAGCCGCATCCTGGCGGAACAGCCCTGCGAAGGCTCCCCCTACTATCCCGCCATCCGCGAGATCGTGGTCAGCTGGTGGGTGCAGAGCCTGTACCTGGCGCGGCATGGTCAGACGGAATACAACGTGCAGGGCCGTATCGGCGGCGATCCGCCCCTGACGGCCAAAGGCCGGATGCAGGCCGAGGCCCTGGCCCTGCACCTGCGCGACCAGAAACTGGACTGGGTGTTCACCTCCACGCGCATGCGCTCGCACGAAACCGCGGCGCCCCTGCTGCGCGGACGGCACGAGACCCGCGTGATGGCCTTCAAGGAATTCGACGAGATCTGGGCCGGGGATTGCGAAGGCATGTGCTACAGCGAGATCCGTGAGACCATGCCCGAGATCACGGCTGGCCGTAACGCAGACAAATACCACTACGCCTATCCGCACGGCGAAAGCTACGCCATGCTCCGTGAGCGTGTGCGGCGCGGCCTGCAGCGGGCCCTATTCCTGGCCGGTGAACTGCCCGTGATGCTGATGGGCCACCAGGCCATCAACCGGGTCATCCTCTCCCTGTTCCTGCGCCAGCGCGAGGAGGACATCCCCTACATCAACGTGCCGCAGAACCAGTACTACCACATCTCGCTCACGCCCCGCCGCAAGCTCATCGAACGCATCAGCTACTAGAGCGGGGAACGCACGCAAGGGCACGGCAAGATGCCCGAAAGAAAGCGGCGCGGACGAATCGTCCGCGCCGCTCGTTGTTCTTTCATATCTCCCCGCAGGGAACAGGGCTCGTGCCTGTCGCATGTGCTGGTTGCAGGGACGCTGCGGGAGAGACATGGGTGGGAACAGCCCTGTGCATGGCGCGAAGCCGGAAGACCTTCCCGGCCCGGCTCCATACCGTCCCTGCACGGCATGGGCAGCGACAGCTGTCCCCAAGACTTCTGGCGGGAGGACCTGGCCCCTAGCCCTCGGTGCTGCGGTACTCGTGGGCCGAGGCCACCACGCGCTTGAGCAGGGCCTGCAGGGTGTGCTTCTCGTCCTCCGTCAGCGGGCTGGTCACCGAAGCGTCCCAGCCCCGGATGATCTCCAGCACGTGCGGGTACACGTCCAGGGCCTTCTGCGTCGGAAAGACGGCGGCCGTGCGCTTGTCCTGCGGGTTGACCTCACGCCGGATGAAGCCGAGCTTCTCCAGATGGGCCAGGGCACGGGTGACGTTGCTCTTGTTGATGTGGATGATGTCCGGCAGCTTGTCCTGGGTCAGGCCGGGCTGGCGGCAGATGTTCAGGATGAAAAGATACTGGCTGCCGCTGAGACCGTACGAAGCAAGACGCTTGTTCAGGTACATGAGGTAATGCCGGTTGGCCAGCGCGATCCACTTATAGGTCAGTTCCACAACAGCTCCAGAAAAATGATGTAGGTCGCATACGTCGTTTTTTCATAGTCAGCCTTGCAGCGCCTTGCAAGGGCAAAAGCGCTCCGTCCGCCGGACAGGTTTTCTGCTTGACAAGGGAAAGCACCCGGACGTATATCGTTGCATACGCAACGGTATGGCGATATTTCGCCCAGGAATCCCTATGCCCACCCAACACAGATCCCGGCCCCGGACACAGGACCGCAGCACCGCCAGCACCGGCGAAGCCCTGCGCTCCATTTTCAACCGCAACTTCAATGTGGTCGCCTGCATCAACCTGCTGGTCATGACGGCCTACTACCTGATGTTCGTCACCAGCACGGCCTACGCGCGGGCCACCTACGGCGCCAGCCTCAGCAGCGCCGGGCTCACCGCGGGCATCATGGTCATCGGCTGCCTCATCGGCCGTTTCCTGACCGGCAACCTGCTTTCCCTGTGCGGCTGCCGTGCCATCCTTTTTGCCGGGCTGCTGCTCTATTCGGCCAGCATCGCGGCCTTTTTCTGGGTCCCCAACCTGGCCCTGCTCTTCGTGCAACGCCTGTGCATGGGTATGGGCGTGGGCATCATGGGCACGGCCACCGGTACCATCGTGGCCTATGTGGTGCCCCACCAGCATCACGGGCTGGGCATCAGCCTGTTCAGCATGAGCACGGCCTTCGCGCTGGCCCTGGGGCCCTTCCTGGGCATCCTCATCTCCCGGTATTTCAGCTATACCATCCTGGCACAGACCTGCCTGGGCATCGGCCTGACCTGCATCGCCATCTTCTTCGGCCTGCACGACCTGCCGGAGATGCGCCACCGCCACCGGCCCTTCCTTGAGCTCAACAGTTACATCGACCCGCGTGTGGTGCGTTTTTCGCTGGTGGCGCTCATCACCTGTCTGAGCTACGGCTGCATCCAGGCCTTCATGACCTCCTATGCGGCGGAACGCGGCCTGACCGGCGCGGCCAGCCTTTTCTTCCTGCTCTACGCCCTGGCCGCCCTGGTGACCCGGCCCCTGACCGGTCGCCTGTTCGACCTGCGCGGCGAGAACATCATCTTCTACCCGGCCCTGCTGCTGACGGCCCTTTCCCTGACCATGATGGCCCACGCCAGCAGCAGCTGGGTCCTGCTGGCCGCGGGGCTGATCCTGGGCATGGGCTTCGGCAACTTCCAGTCCGCCGGACAGGCGGTCTCGCTCTCGCTGGTGTCCAAGGCCCGCTTTGCCCAGGCCACCACGACCTTTTTCATCTTCTTCGACCTGGGCATCGGTCTGGGGCCCTACCTGTTCGGCTTCATGATCCCCGCCGCAGGCTATGACGGCATGTACCAGACCCTGGCCTTCGTGGTCCTCGGCGCGGTGCTGCTGTACTACGTCCTCCACGGCCGCCGCGTGGCGGCCGCATAGATATCTCCTTCCCCAGAGAGACGGCATTGTCATTCTCCCGGACGATGCCAAAACGCCGGGTCCCCCCCCGGCGTTTCTGTTTTTGGGCGGCCACGTCGCCGCTGTGTCCTCTGCGGAGCAAAGGCAGGATGCCGCCCCCCTGTTGTGACGGCAGGGATGCGAGGCCGTCGGAAGGCCATGCGTCAGGCTGTTTGCCCTGTCCCGGCGCCCCCGGCCCGCAGGCGGCGCAGATGCAGGAGCGGATACGGCTGCCCCGCCCCGTCCAGCGGGGAACGCCCCACCACCTCGAAGCCCCGGCGGGCATAAAATATCCGGGCCGCCGTATTCTGTTCATTGACGTCCAGCAGGATCTCGGGATGGCGGCTACCAAAATCCTCCAGCAGGGCCGTACCGATGCCCCTGCCCCGCAGGCCCGGCTCCACGAAGAGCATCTCCACCCGTTGCTCCACGCTGCCCAGAAAGCCCGCCGGCAAGCGCCCCTGAGAGGGACGGGGCACGGCTACCGTGCCCGTCGGGAAATGGCCTTCTCCTGCCCCCGGCGCATGGTCGCTCCCGTCGCCTTCAGCGGGCGCGACCTCCAGCCAGGCCAGACGTACGCGCTCCATGGCCGGAAGATAGGCGCCCGGCAAGGCAGCCCCGATGGCCCGCAGATAGTCCTCCGCCACGAAGCCGTGCGTGGCCCGCACGTTGCGCCACCACAGGCACAGCAGATACGGCCAGTCCGCAGGACCGGCATCGCTGAAGGTCAGTCGTTCCATCCTCTATTCCTTGCAGGGACAGCACCCGCAGGAGCCTCAGGCCCGTACGCCGCAGGTGCCCCCGGATGCGTCCGCAGGCAGTGCCCGACGGCAGGCAAGGCGCATCCGGCCGGGCTTCTGACGGGGACAGCAGTGCCATCGTCTCCGGGCTCCAAGGCGCGATACGGCTGCCCATCGCAAGGGAGCGTCCGCAAGCGCCTCAGACCGTCCCGGTTCCGTCAGTAATTCATCTTCCACTGGACACCGGCGCTGGTGTTGTCCTGCTCCGTGCGGATGCCCGCCTTGCTGTGCGGGGTCAGTTCCAGTTCCATGATGACGGCGGTGCTGTCCGGCTCCAGGCCCTGTTCCACGCCGAGATAGATCTTCTCGCCGATGAACTTGCCCACTTCCAGGCTGCTTTCTTCATCACCGCTCTCCTTGTCCGTGGCGGAATTGACGCGCAGCACGTCCACGCCCAGCACCGCACGGCCCAGATCCAGCACGCCCAGACCGCCGGAGCCGAACCCGGCCAGACGTGCCACGGCGGCGGCCAGACGCAGGCTTTCGAAACGGCCCAGTTCGCTGGAGCCGCGACCGAACATGACCCGCGAGATGATCTCTTCCTGCGGCAGGGACGGCGTGCTGGTCAGTTCCAGCTTCATGCGCCGCACGGAGCCGCTGACGCGCACATCGGCCGTGATATCCGGCACTTCGTAGCGCAGGGTCACGTCCAGCAGGGGGTTGGAGACCGCCCCGCCGTTGAAGGAGATGGTGCTGGGCCGCAGGGTGAAGATCTTGGAGAGCAGGTCGAACTGCCCCCGCACCGAGCGCACGCTGCCGATGACCAGCGGATCGTTGAGGGCCCCGCGCACGCGCAGACCGGCCTGCCATTCGCTCTCCAGCCCGTGGCCGTTGACCGCGATATGCCCGGGCGCCCGGACGCTCACGTCCAGGGAGCCGTGTCCTTCCTTCTTTTCCGTGACCGGTTCCGGGGCTTCGCTGGTGCCTTCCACGGGCAGGGTGGTCACGCTGCTGCCGGTAAGGCGGTTGAGATTGACCAGGGCCTCGTCGATGGTGATGTCCGCCGCCACCTGGGGCGCCATGAGCGTGCCCTTGACCGAGGCCGTGCCCGACAGGGTCGCCTGGATGTCCGCGCGCCGCAGGGGGCGCAGACGCTTCATGGCGGCATCCAGATCGAGCCTGCCGCCTTCGGGATGCAGACTGCCCGCGGCCGTCACCAGGCCGCCGCGCCCGTCGCTCATGGAGGCCTCCACACGCACGGGCTCCAGCTTCAGGCCCTTGCCGCTGCCCGCCGTCACCGAGGCCTTGATGTCCGTCAGCAGGATGCCCAGGGCCAGGTCCTCATACCGTCCGCCCGCGACCTCCAGCCGCCCCTTGGCCGTAGGCACGGCAAGGCTGCCGGCCAGAGCCAGATGCATGTCCAGGCGTCCGGTCACGCGGCGGTCGGCCACCGGCACCAGACGCCAGAGCGGGGCAAGGTCGCCCTGCCAGTCCATACGCCCGGAAAGCGGGGCCGTCATGTCCGGCAGGGGCAGGCCGTTGGCGGAAAAATGCAGGGGCAGGCGGACTTCCAGACCGGCCTGCTCCGCTCCCAGGGCCTGCCGGGTGGAGGGAGGCAGTTCCAGCCGTGTGTCCAGACGTCCTTTGCCGTTGCTGCCGCCCAGCTTGCCCGTCAGGGCCAGATCCAGCGGCGGCAGGGAGCTTTGCGGGACTTCCAGTCGCCGCACGTCCAGCCGGAAGGTCCCGGCAGGGGCCGCGGGACTGCCGTGCAGGCGGCTCTGGAAAGCCAGCGCGGCCGAAGGCAGGCCCGGCACCACCGCCCGCCACGGGGCAAGATCCATGCTGTCCAGCGTCAGGCGCACATCCATGGCCGCGGGCTTCAGGCTGGCCGTGGCCCGTACCCGCCCCGCAGGCGCGATACGGGCATCCAGACCGCGCAGGGAAAGACCGTCCTTGTCCAGCACCAGGGCCGTCCCTGCCTGCAGGCGCAGGCCCACGCCCTGCTTGAGATGCAGGTCACACACGGGGATCTCCAGCCTGTCGCCCTGCCAGCGGAGGCGCAGCTTGGCCCGAATGTCTCCGGCGCAGGCCAGTTCCGCTTCCAGCGGGGTCGCCAGTTCGCCCTTCAGGCCCACGAGCACCCGCTCCAGCCGCAGACCGGCCGCATGGAGCTGGCGCACGTCCAGGCGCTGTTCCAGCTTTCCCCGGCCGAAAATATCGTCGATGCGCAGATGCTGGTGCAGCTCGCGCAGCAGCAGACGCTCGCCTCCCCTGTCGTACAGGCGGAGGAAGCCCACGTCGGCATCCAGGCTGAACCACTGTTGCCAGTCCTGGCTGCACAGGAAGGCCGGATCGGCCAGCCCGGCCACAGCCGCCAGCGGAAGTTCTTCGGCTTTGTCCGGGGCACACGGCAGACCGCCCGCACGCAGCATCAGACGGACAGGCCGGTCATCCTTCTTTTCCAGGCGCAGGCCCGGCGACCAGTAGTCCAGCACCCGGCCCAGCGCGGCCCAGTCTTCTATCTCGCCGTACAGCGAAGCCCACAGGCGCGGCCTTGTCCCGGGATCGGGGAACAGCTGTGCCAGCAGCCGCGCAGGGACAAAATCGCTGCCCACGATGGCCGGGGCCGGAGGGACGGGGGCTGCGGCGGCATCCGCAGCAGAGGCAGGAACAGGGGCCGCCGGAAGGGCCGTTGCGGGCTGTCCGGCCGCATCCACAGGAGCCGGGAGCGTCCCGGCCTCTCCCACCGCAGGGAGCGGGGCCTGCTTTTCCGCCGAAGCAGAAGGAACGGCAGGCATCTCCTGCGGGGCATCGGGCAGCAGGGCCAGCAGGGCCCCGTCCAGACGGGCACCGGCGCCGTGCAGCTCCAGCTGCGGCAGACCCAGCAGCCAGGCCGCGCCGTCATGCCCGGCCCGCAGGCGCAGTTTCGTGGAAATATGGTCTTTTCCGGTGCGCACCTGCAGGGAGAGCGGCAGTTCCACCTTGCCTTTGGCAGCCAGCTGCGGCCACGGCAAGGCCTCTCCGCCTGCCAGCAGGGAGAGATCGTTGACGGCATGCCCGCCCAGGTCCAGCGTGGCGCAGGCCAGTTCCAGACGGGGCTCGGGCGCACCGGGACTGCCCTTCACGCCGATGTCCAGACGCAGGGCGTCGCCCAGGGGTGCCAGCAGGGCCCGCGCCTGGGGCAGCAGGGCCGCCGCATCCGCAGCGGAAGACACGGCAAGCGAGCAATCCAGCGCCAGCGGCGAGGCCAGCACATCCGCAGCGGTCGCAAGCTCCAGCGTCCCCTGACCGCGCAGCCGCACGGCCCCGGCATCCGCCTGCAGGGTCTCCAGCGCCAGCACGGGGCGCTCACCGGGCCGCAGGGCCAGTTCCACCCGCAGGGACGACGCCTGCCCGGGCGTCAAAAGCAGAGCCAGCGGCGCGGGCAGCCACCGTCCTGCCGCTTCCGTCAGGAGGGGGGCCGTATCCGTGCTTTTTTCCTGCGCAGGAACAGGACCGGCTTCTTGTGCCGGGGCCGCCGCCGGAGTCATCCCGGGCGCTGTCACACCGGATCCGGGAGCGGGCGCAGCGGCGGAAGGCGTCTCCTCAGTGGCCGGAGCAGCGGCTGCCGCTGCGGACGCCAGCTGCCACGAGGCCTGGAGACCGGCCCGGGCCGTGGTCCCGCTCAGGGAAAAATCAGCTTCGGCTGTCAGGCACAGCGAGACCTCCAGTCCCTCACCGACGCGGAGGGCGCTTTCCACGGCGGCCACAGCCACGGACAGGGGCGGCGCCGGGGGAGCCCCGGGCGTCATCGCCTCTTGAGCAGGGGCAGACGCAGTGACGGCAGGGGCCGGAGGCGTCTGGCCATCCGCAGGCACACTCCCCGCTCCGGCCGAAGCAGCCGCGTCCTGCGCTGCCTGCCCGGAGGCATCCACCAGCGTGCCGGACGGACTGCCGTCCAGCACGGCCGAGCCCAGCCACAGGCCATCCAGCGCCACTTCACGCACACGCAGGGAAGGCAGCCAGCCCGGCAGGGAGGCCGTGATGTCCAGCGCGCTCCTCAGGGCCGTCTCCACCCCGGCCAGCGTCTCGGCCAGCGGCGGGGAGGGCTCGTCGGGGGAAGGAGGCAGCTGGGGCAGGCGATACAAAGAGGGGTGTTCCAGGCGCAGATCGAGCGAGATGCCGGGCGGGAAGACGGACAGGCCCACGTCCACACGCGCCCGGGGCACATCCAGCCAGAGGCCCCCGGCATCACGCAGGCGCAGGGCGCATTCCATCTCCAGCGGCAGGGCCCCCTCCAGACGGATCAGCTCCAGGGAAAGGCCCTGTTCGGCCAGGGGCGGAGCCAGCAGGGCGTCGGCTTCCTGCCGCAGCCAGTCCTGCCCGCCGGGCGTACGCAGCCACCAGACCGCTCCGGCCCCGGCCAGCAACGTCAGGAGCACGAACAGCAGCAGGCACGGCAGGACACGGCGCCGGAAAAAGCTCCTGCGCACGGGCGCTGCCCCTTCCGAGGGAGCAGGGCCCGACGGACCGCCGTCAGGGACAACAGGGGGAGTTCCGGATTCGCTGGCCATCAGAAGCTCTGTCCTATGCTGATATAGAGTTGCAGGGGGGGATTACCGTCCACGGGATTGAGGGGCGTGGCCACGTCCAGACGCACCGGGCCGATGGGCGTGTAGTAGCGCAGGCCCAGGCCCGCGCCCCAGCGCATGTCGCCGAAGATCTGCGGCAGGGCGTCCTCGTAGACCATGCCGCCGTCCAGGAAGGGCACGATGCCGATCTCATCGGTGATCTTGTAACGGGCCTCGAGATTGACGATCTGGTAGGAACGGCCGCCGCTGGGGTCGCCCTTGTCGTTGCGCGGGCCGATGGCCTGATAGGAATAGCCGCGCACCGAACCGGCACCACCGGCGTAATAGCGCAGCGTGCTGGGCAGGTTGTTCATCTCGGCCCCGGCCATGCTGCCGCCGCGCACACGGGCCGCCAGCACGAGCTTGTCGTCGATGACGCCCTTGTTCGGCCCCTTGCGGAAGGGCGCGTAGTAGAACATGCCTTCCACTTCCGTGCCCAGGGCCGTGAAGAAGCCGTCGTAATAGCCGAAGATGGGTTTGGAATTGATCTCCAGTACCGAGCCGCGCTTGGGATTGATCTTGTTGTTGCGGCTGTCGCGCACGATACGCAGGTGCGGGCCCACGAAACTGTAGGGCTCGTTGGTACGGTCGTTCTCGGTGAGGGTGCCGCTGTCGGAAGAGGCGCCCACCCCCACCCACCAGTAGGGGCTCAGGCGGCGCTCGATACCGGCGCCCACGCGCAGGCCGCGCCGGTCGTAAGCATCGGTGAATTCCTGCAACAGGGAGGCTTCGCCCACCAGCTTCTGGTCGCGATCCAGAAAGGCCGGTTTTTCGAACGACGCCTTCAACCCCTGCTTTTCGGGCGTGATGGGCAGGGAGACCACCAGCTTTTCCCCGTTGCCGAAGAAGTTGCGGTGTTCCCACTCCCCTTCCACACCGATACCGGAATCGGTCTCATAGCGGGCAGCGGCGCTGACCGAGCGCGGCGGTCCTTCACGCACCACCAGCTGCACGGGCAGGACCACCATGCCGTCCTTGCGCGGCGAGGGCACGTCCTTGATGTTGCGCTGGCGTACCATGCTGAACAGGCCCAGGCCGCGGAGCTCGTCCACATAGTCCTGCACCCGGCTCTCGTTCCAGGGCTCCGTCCCGGCTTTCCAGGGGGCGCGTTCGCGGATGTAGGTCGTGCTGACGTCCTTGTTGCCCTCCACCACGATCTCGCCCAGCAGGGCCGGAGGACCGGTATCCACCACGATCTCGGCATTGAGGGTACGGGCCGCGCGGTCGAGGAAATAGCGCTGGCTGCTCACCTGGGCCAGCGGATAGCCACGGCGGCGCAGGCGTTCGGGCAATTTTTCCACGGCTTCCAGCATCTGGTCGGCCGTGACGGGTTCACCGGGGGTGACCCCGCGCAGGGTATCGGGAAAACGCGGGGGCGGGGTCGCTTCGCGGGCCTCGTCGCCCCACAGGGCCCCCAGACCGCTGTACGGCGCCCGCCGCTTGCCGTGCTTGAGGGCCGCGGGCACCACGGGGACAGGCTCATAACGCACCGAGGCCCGGCCCAGCACATAGCGGGGGCCCGGCGTCAGATGCAGGCGCACCGTGACCGGTTTGGTCGTGCTGTCCATCTGGAAGGTCGCCGTACCGTCATAATAGCCCTGGGAATGCAGCAGCTTGACCGCCGTCTCCACATCGCCCCGGGCCCGGCGCTCCAGGGCCAGCAGGCTGTCCGGCGGGTCGGAGCGCAACTGCTCCAGCTGGCTCAGGTCGCGCATCTTGTCCGACAGGCCACTGTTCCCCTTGGGGGCAGACGGCGCGGCTCCCGTCCCTTCACGGTGGGGGGCATCCGCCTGCGGGGCTGCCGGTCCGGCCTCGTCGCCCTCCTCCGGGCTGCCGCCCAGGGACACGCCCTCGGATTCCCCGTCAGGATCCGTGGCCGCGGCGCGTTTCTCGTCCGCCGTGGCGCGGCGCTCCCCGTCCACTTCGATGGACAGCTTGTAGGGGATGCGCTCGCCCTGAGCGGCGGGCATCTTGGTCCCGCCGTCATCACGTAGTTCTCCGGCGGCATCGCCGAACAACAGGCCGCAGCCCCCCAGCAAGAGGCAGGCCATGAGCAAAAAAGAAAAAAGGATATATGTTCGGCGCATAATAATCCCATAGCCGCAGAGAGACAGCTTGGCAAGACAAATCCCCTTTGTTACCATGAGCTTATTCAGTTCTTTTTTCAGGAGTCTCCCATGTCGTATGATCTCTGCCTCCATGTGGACGCCAATGATCCCGCTGTGCTGGCCTTTGCTTTCGTCAATGCCCGCAACTATATGAACGGCCTGCCCGGCAAGGAATTCGAGCTGGTGCTGGTGGCCAACGGCCCGGCCGTCAAACTGTTCGTGCCTGCCCAGGCCGAGCTGCAGAAGACCGCCGAGGAGCTCATGGCCCGCGGCCTCAAGCTGCGTCTGTGCAAGAACGCCCTGGATGCCAACAAGATGACCGCCGCCGACCTCTGGCCCGGTTGCGAAGTGGTGCCCGCCGGCCTGGTGGAGATCGTGGAGCTGCAGAACAAGGGCTTCGCCTACATCAGACCGTAATCCCATGTTTGCCCGCTGCCCGCAGTGTTGACGGGCAGCGGGAAGCGCCCGGGGCGTGCCGCCCTGCTGCGGAGCTGGTCACGGGCGGCCTGCCCGGCAGAAAGACCTGCGGCGATGCCGGCCGCTTACGGGCAAACTTTCCGGCAGGAGAGGACTTTCCTCTTCTGCCTTTTCTTTTTCCCAGGCGCCAGGTCCGTCCCGGACATGCCTCCGGCGATCTGCAACAGGCGGTCCGCATCCAGGATCTCCAGCCTGTGCCGGGTGAACGCGCCCAGGATGCCCCGACGGCGCAGTCCGGTGACCAGCCGGGAAAAAGAGGCCGGATGCATCCCGATATGCAGGCCGCATTCTTTCTGGCCCATCCCGATGGAAAAAGAGCCCTGACGGCCGCCCGTCAGCTGCACCAGCAGACGGCACAGACGTTCCAGCCCCGAAGATTCCTGCTGTTCGATGGCATAGGACAAAAAGAATTCCATCTTGTGCAGCACGGTGGTCAGCAGGTTCCTGGCCAGATCGGGATAGCTGCGAAAAAAAGACGGATCCCGCAGCAACCTGCTCTCAAAACGTACCGTGCGGACCTGCCCGCAACAGATGTAGCGCACATGGTTGTCTATCCCGGTGATGGCCGGGATGTCGTTGATCAGGCACAGGGGCCCGGCCTGGAACAGGGTCCATTCCTTGCCGGTACCGCTCAGGCTCACCATGTCGATGTTCCCTTCCAGCAACAGGTGGAAGAAGCGGCAGCCTTCCACACGCAGGGTCTCCTGATCTTCGTAGGTCTCCAGCTTCCCCAGCGGGATGACCGCCTCCCACGCCTGGTTGAGCCGCTCCAGCCAGAACTCCGCTTGCGTCCTCCTGTTCATGCCTCACCATCCCTCCAGGGGATCAACGTCCTCTCCTGACAGCTCAGTTCCCTCATGCGCGGGATATCCAGCAGCCGGACGTTCCCGCCCCGCACCCTTTCCAGACAGCCGGACCCCTCCAGCCGGGCCAGCAGCCGCGATGCCGTTTCGGGCGTGATGCCTGCCAGCTCGGCCATATCCTTCTGGCGCAGCACGGGACAGTCCTTCGTATCGTGGATGTCCAGCAGGAGCGCACACAGGCGGGACAGGGCCGGGCCGAAGGTCACGGCATGGGCCCTGTACAGGAACAGCAGGTTGATCCCGGCCAGAGCCTGCACCACGTTCACATACAGCTCGGGATACTCGCAGGCCAGACGGCGCTCGTACCATGCGGTGACGTCCCGTACCAGCAGGGTCACCGGCGTCATGGCCCTGACCACATAGCCATGCGAGGTCTGGCCGCCCTCCAGGCACTCCGTATTGACCAGGCAGCCCGGCCCCATCAGCAACAGCAGGCGCGGGGCCTGCCGGGCCATGCCGTAGACCCTGACATGCCCTTCCTCGAGGAAGATCAGTTCATGCGGGGCACCGACGATATCGACAGGAGAACGGGAGGAGGCCATCACCCTCCGGCGCTGCCCCCGGCGCATGAAATCTGCCCAGATCCTGTTCAGCCCCTGGACATAGACAGCGTGCATATGGATGTCGCGCCGCTTCATGGAACCTCCTGAGCGGAAAGAAGTTTTTTAAAAAACAAAAAACTTGATGGATGCTGTTTTTTTCATGTCCTGCCCGATTTAGAAAAAAATCACAAGCTGTGACATCCATCAGGAGGATTGCATATGACAAAACAGCATGTCTCTCGTCGGGCCTTTCTGGCAGGAAGCGCCGCGAGCATGGCGCTGGGTTCCCTCGCAGGGGTGGCCCATGCGGCGACCAAGCCCCAGGAACAATGGGACGAAGTCTTTGACGTCATCGTCATCGGCTCCGGTCTGGCCGGTATGTGTGCGGCTCTGGCGGCCAAGAAGAACGGCTGCAAGAAGGTCGTCGTCCTGGAAAAGATGAGCTATCTCGGCGGCAACTCGGCCATCGCCACCGGTGACTTCGGCGCCGTGAACTCCCAGCTGACCCGCAAGCAGGGGATCAAGGACACGCCCGAGGCCTTTGCCGAAGACATCAGCGCCGCCTGCGGCGGCCTGAACCATCCCGACCTGACGCTCACCGTGGCCCGCAACTCCGGCCGGGCCATCGACTTCCTCATCGAGAACGGCGCCAAGTTCAATCCCGAGATCATCATCCTCGGCGGACATTCCGCACCGCGCGTGCACCAGGGCGTCGAGAGCTTCGGCGCCAGCGTCATGGTCCCCATCTGGGACAGCTTCCGCAAAAAGTACAACGGCGAGATCCGCAGCCGCGTCAAGTTCGACAGCTTCATCCAGGATGAAAGCGGCGCCGTCACCGGTGTGAACATGCGGGAACGCTACGACTTCATCAACGAGTCCAAGAACGAAGACATGGAAAACGCCGGCGGCCTCCCCAAGCGCTATGCGGCCCGCTACGGCGTCGTCCTGGCCACGGGCGGCTATTCCCGCGACCTGGCCTTCCGCATGGCCGAAGCGCCGCTGCAAAGCGAAGAGATGGCCACCCGCTGCCATATCGGCAATACGGCCGGTGCCCTGCGCGCGGCCCTGGCCATCGGTGCCCGCAGCGTGCATACGACCCTGGGCCGCTACGGCTTCTACATCGCTTCGGAAGACCTGCGCATGGGCATGGTCATCGACCCCAAGACCTGCAAGCGCTTCATCGACGAGAGCATGCCCCGTACGGACCTGGCCGTGAACATGCTGCTCTACATGCAGAAGCACCGCTGCATCCCCCTGGGCATCTACGACAAGAAGACCATGGACGCCTTCTTCGACCACAAGCGCCGCCAGCGCCTGCTCTTCTCCAATGCCCTGCGCCCCTATGACACCCTGGAAGAACTGGCCGCCAAGGAACATCTGGACCTGAAGACCCTGAAGGCCACCCTGGACCGCTACAACAAGGACATCGCTGCCGGACGCGACAGCGAGTTCGGCAAGGACATCGCAGGCTCCCTGTCCGTGCCCCTGACGGAACCGCCGTTTGCGGCCTGCACCATCGAGCCCGACCTCTCCTACACGCAGGGCGGCGTGCTCATCAACACCAGGGCCGAAGCCATCAGCGCCCTGGACGACAAGCCCATCCCCGGCCTCTATGTGGCCGGCGAAGCCTCTGCCGGGGTGTTCGGCGTCACGCGCCTGACCGCCTGCTCCCTGCCCGACTGCGCCGCGTTCGGCATGATCGCCGGGGAAGAGATCGCCAAGCGGGCCCGCAACATCAAGGCCTAGTTACGGAGGAATCCATGAAGATACGCACGTTGAGCATGATCGCCGCCGCCCTTTTGCTGGCAAGCTCTGCCGCCTGGGCCGGGAGCTATGTGAGCCACAAAAGCATGCACCAGGACCTGGCCTGCGTGGACTGCCACCAGGAAGAAGTGGGCCGCACGCCGCCGCCCAGCGAAGCCTGCCTGAACTGCCATGGTCCCATGCAGGATCTCATCAAGAAAACGGAAGGGTTCAAGCGTAACCCGCACTATACGCCGCACTGGGGCGATACGGTGCCCTGCTACACCTGCCACAAGGAGCACAAGAAGTCAGAGCTGCTCTGTGCCAACAGCTACTGCCATGTGAAGAACTTCGAAGGGGTCACGCTCAAGTAGACCGGTCCCGGGGGAAAGCCGCCTGCCAGCGGCCTTCCCTCGGGAGACCGGGAGTAACAGCCGCAGCCGGGGGGACGTACGGGGGGGACCGTACGGCCGTGCTGCGCTGTTCGTGAGGTCTGCGGTAGCCTCAGGCTCCGCTAGCACACCGATAATGACTGCCGCAGGCCTCCTTGGCAAGAGTTCCGGCAAAAAGAGCATGCCCTGCCAGGCATGCCGCCATTGCCCTTGCCTGCTCGCGAGAGCCGCTCCTTCGATCTTCCCCATGCATGGCACCGTAGACGGCAGCGCATGAAAGCCTTTTTCGTGCGCATCTTGCCGCTTGTCCAGGCAAAATTATAACATACTGTTTTTATTAAATAAAAAAATAAGACACTCACGCGTGTCCGAAGACAAGGGAGAGGAAGGATGAAGAAGCTTGCCATTCTCTTTATCGCCGCAACCATGGCGCTGGCTGCCGCCGATGCCCAGGCCATCGACTTCAAGGCCAAAGGTATCTGGCAGGTGGGCATGGGCCTGTCACAAAGGAACTTCGTCAAATCCGTCGGCGGGAACAAGACCGACAGCAATGATGTCATGAACAGCCGTTCCCGCATCCGCTTCCAGATGGATGCTGTCGCCTCGGAGAGCCTGTCCGGCAGCGTGCATTTCGAGATCGGCCATATCCAGTGGGGCCAGCAGGCCGGCGGCGGCGCCCTGGGGGCCGACAGCACCTCGGCCATCAAGGTCCGCATGGCCTTCATGGACTGGCAGGTGCCCGACACCAGCCTGAAGGTCCGCATGGGCCTGCAGAACCTGACCCTGCCCACCAAGGCAGGCAACTCGTCCGTCGCGGGCAACCTGGATGTGGCCGGGATCGTGGCCTCCTGGCAGTTCTCGGAGACCGTGGGGCTTTCGGCCCTCTGGCTGCGCCCCTTCAACGACAACTACAGCGCCGAGGGCAATACCAACTATCTCGACAACATGGACATCTGGGGCCTGACCCTGCCCGTGCGTCTTGAAGGTTTCGAGATGACCCCCTGGGTGCTGTACGGCATCCGCGGCAAGAACACCTTCAACGGCACCCAGATCTGGAACGACGGCAACCCCATGACCAGCATGGGGGCCTATCCCTTCGGCATGACCGCCGCCGGGGCCCGCGGCTTTACGGACCTCGATACCGACAAGATGTACGGCAGCCTGTTCTGGGCCGGTTTGCCCGTGGCCATCACGGCCTTCGATCCCTGGAACATCGAGTTCGAGCTCAACTACGGCTATGTGGAAGGCATGGGCCGCTACGATGCCCTGGAACGCGGCGTGGACCCGGTACGCGGCAGCACACAGCGGCAGGGCTGGCTGGCCAAGGCCCTTGTGGAATACAAGACGGACTGGGGCAGGCCCGGCATCTTCGGCTGGTACGGCAGCGGTGACGACGGCGACATCAAGAACGGTTCCGAGCGTCTGCCCAGCCTGCGCGCCAACGGCATGTTCTCGTCCGTCATGGGCGACGACGTCCATTACGGCGGCAGCCTGCAGGACCAGAAGATGACCTATGCCGGTACCTGGGGCCTGGGGCTCCAGGTGGCGGACGTCAGCTTCATGGAAGACCTCAAGCATACCTTCCGCGTCCTCTACTGGGGCGGGACCAACAGCCCATCCATGGTCAAATACGCCACCACCCGCACGGACTGGAACTACACCAACGATTACGAAGGGATCTATCTGACCACCAATGACGGGCTGCTGGAGTTCAACATCAACAGCGTCTACCAGGTCTACGACAACTTCAGCATCGGCCTCTGGCTGGGCTACATCGCCAACCTGATGGACTCCGGTACCTGGCAGGACGGCCACGCCTATCTTGGGGACAGCTACAGCAAGCAGGACATCTGGAACGTCGACCTGACCTTTGCCTATACCTTCTAGGCCTGTCCGCCTGAAAAAGAAAAAAGGGCCGGCAGACATGCGAACATGTCCGCCGGCCCTTCCTCTATCCGGGATAAGGAGACCTAGGCCTTCTTCTTGGCCCCGGCCATCTGGTAGCGCTTCTGGGCGGAGAGTTCCACCTTGCGCAGGCGCAGGGACACGGGGGTCACTTCCACCAGTTCGTCCTCACGCACGAAGTGCAGGGCGTGTTCCAGGGTCATCTTCTTCACGGGGGTGAGGATGACGTTCTCGTCCTTGCCGGCGGCGCGCAGGTTGGTGAGCTTCTTTTCCTTGGTGGCGTTGACGTCGATGTCGTTGTCACGGTTGTGCTCGCCCACGATCATGCCCTCGTAGACCGGATCGCCGGGCTCCACGAACAGGGTGCCGCGGGGCTCCAGGTTGAACAGGGCGTAGGCCACGGCATTGCCGGGACGGTCGGCCACGATGGAACCGGAATAGCGGGTGGGGAAGTCGCCGCGCCATTCTTCGTAGCCTTCCAGATAGGAGTTCATGATGCCGGTGCCCTTGGTATCGGTGAGGAACTCGTCGCGGTAGCCGATGAGGCCGCGGGAAGGCACGGAGAACTCCAGACGCACGCGGCCGGTACCGTTGTTGGTGCAGTTGAGCATGCGGCCCTTGCGCTGGTTGATCTTGTCGGTGACCACGCCCATGAAGACCTCGTCGCAGTCCACATACAGGTGCTCGATGGGCTCCAGGGTCTTGCCGTTCTCGTCCTTCTTGAGGATGACCTCGGGACGGCCCACGGAAAGCTCGAAGCCTTCGCGGCGCATGGTCTCGATGAGGATGGCCATCTGGAACTCGCCGCGGCCCTTGACCAGGAAGGCGTCCTTGTCGGTGGTGTCTTCCACGCGCACGGCCACGTTGCGCAGGCATTCGCGGTTCAGGCGGTCGCGGATCATGCGGCTCTGCACCAGCTTGCCCTCACGGCCGGCCAGGGGCGAGGTGTTGATGCCGAAGCGCATGGCCACGGTGGGCTCGTCCACGCGGATGCGCGGCAGGGCGCGGGGGTTCTCGCGGGTGCAGATGGTGTCGCCGATGGTCACGTCCTCGATGCCGGCCACCACCACGATGTCGCCGGGCTGGGCCTTGTCCACTTCGGCTAGCTGCAGGCCTTCATAGACCTGGATCTTGGAGGCGCGCAGGGGGCGGGCCTGACCGTCTTCACCAATGCAGGCCAGGCTCTCGTTGGCGTAGATGCTGCCGTGCATGATGCGGCCCACGGCCAGACGGCCCAGGTAATCGGAGTAGTCCAGGTCGGCCACCAGCATCTGGAAGGGCTGCTCGGGATCGTAGGAAGGACCGGGGATCTTTTCGAGGATGGTCTCGAACAGGGGGGTCAGGTCCTTCTGCTCGTCGTCGATGTTGCGCATGGCCACACCGGCGCGGCCGATGGCGTAGAGCACGGGGAATTCCAGCTGCTCGTCGCTGGCGTCCAGATCGATGAACAGGTCGTAGACCTCGTTGAGCACTTCATCGGGACGGGCGTCCTTGCGGTCGATCTTGTTGATGACCACGACCACGGGCAGACCGGCTTCCAGGGTCTTGCGCAGTACGAAACGGGTCTGGGGCAGCGGGCCTTCGGAGGCGTCCACCAGCAGGATGGCGCCGCTGGCCATGGAGAGCGAACGTTCCACTTCACCGCCAAAGTCGGCGTGACCGGGGGTGTCGATGATGTTGATCTTCACGCCGTTCCAGTGCACGGCGCAGTTCTTGGCCGCGATGGTGATGCCGCGTTCGCGTTCCAGATCCATGCTGTCCATGACGCGGTCATCGACCTGCTGGTCTGCTCGAAACACGCCGCTCTGACGGAAAAGGGCGTCCACCAGGGTCGTTTTGCCGTGGTCAACGTGGGCGATGATAGCCACGTTACGAAGTTTGTCATTCTGCTGCATAGTTCTGTCTCGCTCTGGTAAAAAAATCGCCCCGGAACGTTGCCGGGGCGCATGGTTTACGCGATTTTTACAACTTTGTCACCACCGCTTCCACAAGGCGGCCCAGGTCCTTCCCGGCCCGGCCGGCCACGGCGATGACTTCTTCCAGCGGCGCGGGCCGCATGCAGTCGGGCAGGTTCTTGTTGGTGAGGCAGGAGATGCCCAGCACGCGCAGGCCCATATGGCGGGCGGCGATGACCTCCAGCACGGAGCTCATGCCCACGGCATCGGCGCCCCACTGGCGGAACATGCGGGTCTCGGCGGGGCTCTCCATTTGCGGGCCGCGCACGCCGATGTAGACGCCGCGCTCCAGCCGGATGCCCAGCTCGAGCGCGCACCGGCAGGCCAGGTCGCGCAGGCCGGCGTCGTAGATGGCGCTCATGTCGGGGAAGCGCTCGCCCCAGGCCTCATGGTTGGGCCCGCTCAGGGGAGAGACGCCGGTAAAGTTGATCTGGTCGCTGATGCACATGAGCCCGCCCGCATCGAACTGCGGGTCCAGGGCGCCCGCCGCGTTGGTAAGGATAAGCGTGTCCGCGCCCAGCCCGGCCATGACGCGCACGCCCATGCAGACCTTGTCCGGCCCGAAGCCTTCGTACAGATGGCAGCGGCCCTGCTGCACCAGCACGGTGCGGCCGCCCAGACGTCCCAGCACGAAGGCCCCGGCATGGGAGTCCACCGTGGACACCGGGAAGCCCGGCAGGTCGGCATAGGGCACGCTGACCGTGTCCTCCATGCGTTCCACGAGCCCCGAAAGACCGGTGCCCAGGATGATGGCCGCATCGGGCCGGGAGGGCAGCGCGGCCCCCAGACGCTGGCGCAGCGCCGCCACCGCAAGCTGGACTTCTTCCCAGTTTTGCATAGAATTGACCCCCTCAGATATTGAAGACCAAGCCGATATGCTGTAGTAGCTCTTGCTTTTCAGTCGCAAAAGCGAACCGCTTTATAGCGTGCTGACGCCCATTCCACAAGAGCGGCACAGCACCGCCCTCAGGAGACCGCCTTGGAGACCAGCCAGAAAGACTCTTTGCAACAACACAAGGTTCTCGTCGCCAACCGCGGCGAGATCGCCATACGCATCATGCGGGCCTGCCGCAAGCTGGGTGTGGCCTTTACCGCCATCTTTACCGCCGAAGACGCCGCTTCGGGCCATGTGCGCTACGCCCGCGAGAACGGCGGCGAACGCAGCCTGTTCCGTGTTTCTTCCTATCATGACGCCAACGAACTGATGTCCGTGGCCGACCAGGCCGGCTGCACGGCCGTGCATCCCGGTTACGGTTTCTTCGCCGAGGACTTCCGCTTTGCCCGTCGCGTGACCAGGCGCGACCGCAAGATGATCTTCATCGGCCCCTCGTGGAAGATCATCCGCGAGCTGGGCGACAAGATCAACACCAAACGTCTGGCCCGCAGCCTGGACGTGCCCACCGTTCCCGGTTCCGACCGCCCCATCTATGACGAGATGGAAGCCGAGCGCATCGCCCGCAGCGTGTTCGAGTTCCAGGTGCAGCAGGGCATCAAGCGCCCGCTGGTGCTGGTCAAGGCTTCGGCCGGCGGTGGCGGCATGGGCATCGAGGAAGTGTACGACATCGACAACTTCCGCTCCGTGTACCGCCGCATCCGCAACTACGCCCTGCGCCAGTTCAAGGACGAGGGCGTGCTCATCGAACAGCGCATCACGGACTTCAACCACCTGGAAGTCCAGATCGTGTCCGACCGCAGCGGCAAGAACCCCGTGCACTTCGGCACCCGCAACTGCTCCATCCAGTCCACCGGCCTGCAGAAGCGCGTGGAAGTGGCCCCCGGCTTCGTGCCCGCCCAGATGGACTACAGCTTCGATGCCGCCAAGGTGCTGCAGGACATCGTCCACTACTCCCTGACCATGGCCCGCAAGGTGGGCTATGACAACGTGGGCACCTGGGAATGGATCGTCACCCGCCAGGGCGAGCCCTTCCTCATGGAAGTGAACACCCGCATCCAGGTGGAGAACGGCGTCTCGGCCCGCATCTCCAGCATCCGCAACCACGAGGGCCCCGTGGACCTCATCGCCGAACAGATCCGCATCGGTCTGGGCGAGCCCCTGGGCTACACCCAGGACGACGTGACCTTCGACGGCGTGGGCATCGAATACCGCCTCATCGCCGAAGACCCCGAACACGGCTTCACCCCCTGGGTGGGCCGCATCGAGCGCTTTGCCTGGAAGGAAGAGCCCTGGCTCACCATGCTGACCCACGTGCCCACCGACACGCCTTACGAGATCCCCACCGAATTCGACCCCAACCTGGCCCTGGCCATCATCTGGGGCAAGGATCTGGCCGAGGCCCGGGAACGCGGCGTCTCCTTCCTGGACAACCTGCACCTGGAAGGCCGGAACAACGCCGGTGAAGCGCTCAAGTCCAACGTGGACTTCCTGCGGGCCAACACCGCCCGCACCCTGCGCTTCTAGCTGACGGGCCGCCCCGGCGGTCCCCTTCCATCAACGTCAAACGGCGCAAGAGATTATGGACAACACTATCGAAAAACGCATCCAAAGCCTGAACGACAGGCTCTCGTATACGCGCGACATCTTCGCCGGCAAGCACGAGGACAGCATCCGCCTGCTGGACGAGAAGCTGACCGAGTTCACCAATCGTGTGCGCAACGGCGAGGTCGAGGATCCCCATACCGAGATCGTTTCCCTGGAAGACCTTTTCGTCTTCGTGGAAAAACGCCTGGAAAAGCTCATCACGCCCATGGACCGCGTGCGCATCGTGCGCCATCCCCAGCGCATCTGCCTGCGTGACATCCTGGAGAACGTCTACGACAACTTCACCGAAGTGGGCGGCCAGGACGAGCACAGCCTCGACCCCAGCATGCTCATCGCCCGTGCGGTCATCACCCGCCGCCGCGGCAAGAAGATGCACACCCAGTCCGTCATGGTCATCGGCCAGGAAAAAGGCCACGGCGCCGAGTTCCGCAACGGCGGCTCCGTGAAGCCCTGGGGCAATGCCAAGGCCCTGCAGTACATGCGCGTGGCCGAGACCGAAGGCATCCCCATCCACTGCTACATCTTCACGCCCGGTTCCTACCCCATCGAGGACTACCCCGGCGCGGCCCAGCAGATCGCCCGCAACATCTACACCATGGCCGGTCTGCGCGTGCCCGTCATCTCCATCATCTCCGAGGGCGGTTCCGGCGGCGCCGAGGCCATCGGCCTGGCCGACAAGCGCCTCATGCTCTCCCACGGCTACTACTCGGTCATCTCGCCCGAAGGCGGGGCCGCCATCGAAGGTCGCCTCAAGGCCGGCCAGCGCGCCGCGCCCGAGCTCATCGAGCATTGCGCCCAGAACCTGCACATCACCGCGCAGGACAACCTCTCCTTCGGCTACATCGACAGCGTGGTGCAGGAACCCGCCCTGGGCGCCCGCCCGCACCACTTCGACTTCTTCCGCTCCCTGCGGCAGGAAGTGCTGCGCGCCACCGACGAGGTGGTCATCACCAACACCAAGCCGCCCATGATCCGCGGCCTGGCCCTGGCGCGCCTGCGCAACCCCGAAGCCAACCTGGACGAGATGTACGTGCGCTGGGGCATGTCCGGCGCGGCCAAGAACCGCATGCGCGAACGCCGCCAGCAGAAGTTCCTGCGCCTCTCCCGCGCGGCCGCCATCGACAACCGTCCCTTCCTGGCCAAGAACGCCGCCGCCCTGCGCGACTGGGTGACCAAGCCCTGGATGCACTTCAAGTACGACTTCGTGCGCCGTCACCAGCGCAAGCTGCACAACATCATGGAAGAGCTGAGCAGCGAATGGGATGTGTTCAAGGGCCGCCTCTTCAGCCCCTGGAAGCGCATCGCCAGCCCGGCGGAAAAGAAGGCCACGGCCAAGGAACTGACCACCCTTTCCAACTGGGTGGACGACAACCGCGTGAGCAAGTGGAACTACCTGTCGCCGCGCTACAAGGTCGACCGTACCATCACCTGCCCCAACAGCGCCTCGTACGGCTGCCTCGACCTCTGGGGCCCCGATCTGTTCGCCGAGTTCGCGGGCGTGTGCAGCCATTGCGGCTACCACTTCCCCATGGAGCCCGAATGGTACGTGCAGAACGTCTTCGACAAGGGCTCGGTCTTTGAGTTCAACCGCGAGATCGAAGCCGGCAACCCGCTGAACTTCCCCAACTTCGAGGAACGCATCAAGGCCGCCCAGGAAAAGACCGGCTGCCGCAGCGGCTGCATGACCTTCGAGGCCCGCATCGACGGCACCAAGCTGGTGGTGGCCATGCTCATGGGCACATTCCGCGGCGGTTCCTTCGGCGCGGCCGAAGGCTACAAGTTCGTGGAGGCCGCCGCCCGCGCCGCCAAGAAGCGCTATCCCTTCCTGGCCTATGTGCACGGCACCGCCGGCATCCGCATCCAGGAAGGCACCCACGGCGTCATCCAGATGCCCCGCTGCACCGTGGCCGTGCGCCGCTACATCGAGTCCGGCGGCCTGTACCTGGTGCTGTACGATACCAACTCCTTCGCCGGTCCCGTGGCCAGCTTCCTGGGTTGCGCTCCCTACCAGTTCGCGGTGCGCTCCTCCAACATCGGCTTTGCCGGCCCCGGCGTCATCAAGGAGACCACGGGCATGGACATCCCGCCCAAGTATCACCGCTCCTACCGGGCCCTGTCCCGCGGCCATATCCAGGGCATCTGGGACCGCCGCCAGATCCGTGCCAACCTCAAGCAGGCGCTGCTCACCATGGGCGGCCGCAACCTGTACTACCGTTAGCAAGCAGACGGCGGGGCGGACTTTCCGCCCCGCCTTTCGCCGCCCTTGACGGTGCGGCCCCACCCAAGACAAACGAAAAAGCGGGAAAACCACATGATCAACATTTCCGCATTGCTGGATGAGATAAAAGCCTCCCCCTACCGCGAGATCGTCATCCGTACGCCCCACACCGGCGTGGTGACTTTCGCCGACATCAAGGAAGGCGACGAGGTCCTCGGCCCCCAGGGCCAGTGGAAGGAAAAGCCCGGCACCCGCCTGGCCACCCTGGAACGCGAACGCAACCCCAAACCCATCTGCTCGCCTGAAAAGGGCATCATCAGCAAGATCCACAGCCAGCTCGAAGGCATGTTCGTGGAGGCCGGCACGCCCCTGATGGTCATCCGCCACATGCTCACCCGCAGCGAAGTGGAACACCAGATCCTCAAGAAGGCCCTGTACCTGTTCCGCGCGCCCGAGCGGGCCAAGTATTACTTCACCCCCGAGGTGGACAAGAAGATCCGCGCCGCGGACGCCCACTCCGTGGTGGTGCGCGACGGCATGGAGCTGCTCATCATGTCGCGCATGAAGCGTGAGGTGCCCCTGCACTACAGCGGCCCCACGGGCGTCATCTACGCCGTCTACTTCAGCTACAACGAGAACATGGATGCGGACGCCCCCCTCATCGGCGTCTGCCCCGAAGACCAGCTGCCCGTCATCCAGGACGTCATCGTGCGCGTCCAGACCGAGTGGACGGAAAAGGGCTAGACCGTCATGGGCAAGGCACTGCAGATCCGCCAGAAAGCCGCCGACAGCCCCCAGGGGCTCACGGCCCGTCGCTGGCCCGCCCTGCTGGCCCTGGCCCGCAAGGCTGCCGGTCCCTATGGTGAGGACGTGGCGGCCTGGCTGGCCGTGCCCGAAGCACAGGCCGAGCCCTGCCTGCTGGAACTGGCGCAATGCCTGAGCCGCCTGACCATGCGCAACGTGGACGACCTGGCGCCCCTGACGCTGGACGCCCTGCGCCCCCTGTGCGACCTGACGCGCCACTGCGAGGACGCCCTGGGCAGCTGGCAGGCCGAAGACGCCGCCGCGGGCCTCCAGGCCCTGGCCGCCCTGCTGGACACGCTGGAGGCCACGCTCACGCAGTCCGCCATCCGGCCCCCGCTGACCACGCCCGTGGCCCGCATCGCCACCGTGGACGTCACCTGGAACTCCGGCCTGCTGGAAAAATGCTGGCCCGGGCTCAGTCTCCTGGCGTTCGGCCATGCCGGTGTGGGCGGCGCCGGTGTCCGCGACCTGCTGGACCGTCTGGAACGGGGCATGGCCGAGGACCGCTGGCCCGAGCAGCAGGCCCCCTTCAAACAGGCTCTGGCCGATGCCCTTACGCAGCGCAGCAGCCTGGATGCGGCCCTGCGTGCCAATGATCCCCGGGCCGCCCATCGCGCCAGCGAGGCCCTGGAAGACGCCCTGACCGAAATGGAAGACAGCCTGCTTGCCGCAGGCTCCGGCCCCAAACGCAAAAAACCGTCCTTCTTCCGGCGCCTTTTCGGCCTGCGCTGAGACGGTACAACGAACAACCGTTCGAGGAACAGAATCTATGCTGAACAAAGTCATGATCATCGGTCGCCTCGGCCGCGACCCCGAACTGCGCTACACCCAGAGCGGTTCCCCTGTGGCCACCCTCAATGTGGCCACCGACGAATCCTACATGGACCGTGACGGCAACAAGGTGGAACGTACCGAATGGCACCGTGTGTCCGTGTTCCAGCGCCAGGCCGAGAACTGCGCCAACTTCCTGACCAAGGGCAGCCTCGTCTACGTGGAAGGCAGCCTGCAGACCCGCAAGTGGCAGGACCAGAACGGCCAGGACCGTTACACTACCGAGATCAAGGCCCAGCGCGTCCAGTTCCTGGATCGCCGCAGCGATGGCCCCCGTGCCGACATGGGCGGCTATGAAGACGACTATGGTGCGCCTGCGCCCGCTCCCCGCGCTCCCCGCGGCGGCAACATGGGCGGCGGCCAGCGCCAGGCCCCGCGCCGTCCCGCGCCCCAGCAGCGCGACGACGATCTGGGTCCCGCCTTCCCCTCCGAAGCTTCCAACATGGACGAAGTGCCCTTCTAGGCACGGATGCCGCATCTGAAGCATATGGCAGGGCGTTCCTCACGGGGAGCGCCCTGCTTTTTTGTGTCCGGCGACCGCCAGGCCCGAACAGCCCCTGTTCCCCCCTTTTTTTGCCGGGATTCCCTGCAGGCGGCCTTTCCGGAGGACGCGGGACAGGCGGGGCAGACGGGGTAGACGGCCATGACAAAATATTAGTTATCTAATTGGAATAATTATCCATCAGCACGAACAGTCAAAAATCCTTCATAAAAAATATACAGAAAATAACAACTTATCCTGCTAATAGTAAAAATTCCTGTTGACTTTCGGCAATACTTGTGAAAAAAAGCTCCTGCTGCCACCGGCAAAACCCGTGATGCCGACCCGGCATCGCCCCCCAAGGAGGACGATATGAAGGAAAAACTGCTGGCTTCCGCGGCCCTCGTGCTGCTGGCCTGTACCCCTGCCATGGCGCAGGGGCTGGACGATGTGAAGCACAAGTTCGCCAGTGTCTCTGGCATCGTGCAGGACAAGTGCATGGCCTGCCACTCCCGCGGCTATGACCTGCCGTTCTATGCCAAGGTCCCCGGCATCAGCGCCATCATCGAAAAAGACTACAGGGACGGCATCCGCGCCATGGATCTCAACCAGGAGCTGGTGCAGCGCAAGGATCGCCCCGTGGGCGAGACCGTGCTGGCCAAGATGGAATGGGTCATCCTCAATGACACCATGCCGCCCGCCAAGTTCGCCGTGGTGCACTGGGGCAGCCGCCTGTCCGACCAGGACAAGAAGGACATCCTGACCTGGGTGGCCCAGACCCGCAAGGCCCACTACGCCACGGACGCCGCTCCCGAGCATGCCAACGAGCCCATCCAGCCCATCCCCCACCGTCTGCCCGTGGACGAGGCCAAGGTGGCCCTGGGCAAGACCCTGTTCAACGATGCCCGCCTCTCCGCCGACAGCACCGTGGCCTGCGCCACCTGCCATGCCATGGACAAGGCCGGCACGGACAACGCCCGCTTCTCCGAAGGCATCCGCAAGCAGCTGGGCGATGTGAACGCCCCCACCACCTTCAATGCCGTGTTCAACTTCGTGCAGTTCTGGGACGGCCGCGCTGCCGACCTGCAGGAACAGGCCGGTGGCCCGCCGCTGAACCCCATCGAGATGGGCAGCAAGGACTGGGACGAGATCGTGGCCCGTCTGGCCGCCGATGCCGAACTGACCGCCAAGTTCCGCGCCGTCTATCCTGACGGCTGGTCCGGCAAGAACATCACGGACGCCATCGCCGAATACGAAAAGACCCTCATCTCGCCCGACAGCCGCTTCGACCGCTGGCTGCGCGGCGACAAGAGCGCCCTGACCGCCGCCGAAGTGGAAGGCTACGAGCGCTTCAAGGCCTACCGCTGCGCCTCCTGCCACGTGGGCAAGAGCATGGGCGGCCAGTCCTACGAATATCTGGACCTCAAGAAGGACTACTTCGCCGACCGCGGCGGCAAGCCCCTGGGTTCCGACAAGGGCCGCTTCAACGCCAGCGGCAAGGAAGAGGACATGCACCGCTTCAAGGTGCCCAACCTGCGCAACGTGGAGCTGACCCATCCCTACCTGCACGACGGCACCGTGACCACTCTGGACGAAGCCGTGCGCATCATGGGCATCTACTGCTCCGGCCTGGACGTGCCCCAGAAGGACCGTGCCCTCATCGTGGGCTTCCTGCGCACCCTGACCGGCCAGCATGAAGGCCGTCCCGTGCAGGGCGAGGCCGTGGCCCGCTAACCTGACCTGACCGGATACGACCCGCAGCATCCCCGGCCCGGCACCTTGTGGTGCCGGGCCTTTTTTGCGTCCGGCGGAGCGGGACGGCGCCCGCCCCGTGTGCGGGCGCACGAGGCAGCAAGAATTTGTCCTTGTTTTCCGCAGGGCTGGAAAAAGGATACAGCAGCAGGCCCGCAGGCCCCCTTTTCATGCTTTGGCGGCCATGCTATGTTCCTCCCAAACTCCGGCAGGAGCCCCGGCCATGAGCGTGCCGGGATCTTCCAGCCGGGACGGTATGGGGCCCGAGTGCGCGTCAATTTTCACAATAAAATTTTTCTCGCACTCTTTGTGTTGTAAATCAATGTGATAGCCGTTTTCCGCTACGTCTTTTTCGTGTCGTTTCCGTGAAAAATCCGGAAAGGTGGTTGACTTTTTGTTAGATTATTCACAAGATGCAACTCACAAAGAGACGTTACGGATGCGCCACTTGCGCAACGGTATAGCAACAAATCAAATGGAGGATTTCTCAATGTCCAAACTGGTTCCCCCTCATGGTGGCAAGGGCCTGGTGTGTTGTCTTCTGGAAGGCGCGGCGTTGGAAGAAGAAAAGAAAAAGGCTGCCGGCCTGAAGCAGATTGAGATTTCCTCTCGCGCCAAGGGCGACCTGATCATGATGGGCATCGGTGGCTTCTCTCCCCTGAACGGCTTCATGAACAAAGCCGACTGGAAGAGCGTGTGCGAAAAGATGACCCTGGCCGACGGTACCTTCTGGCCCGTGCCGGTGACCCTGGACATCTCCGCTGAAGACGCCAAGGGCCTGAACGCCGGCGACGAAGTGGCCCTGGTCCGCAAGGGCGAGATCATGGCTACTCTGAAGGTCGAAGAAGTCTATGAAATGACCGAAGCCGACAAGAAGTGGGAATGCGAGCTGGTGTTCAAGGGCGAAGGCCCCGACTCCGAAAAGTTCTGGGAAGTGGCCCCCAATGACCATCCCGGCGTGAAGATGGTCCTGGCCCAGAAGGAATACAACTTGGCCGGTACCGTGAAGGTCCTGTCCCAGGGCGAATTCCCCGAAAAGTTCCCCGGCGTGTACATGACCCCCGCACAGCTGCGCGAAAAGATGGACGAACGCGGCTGGCAGAAGGTTGCCGCCCTGCAGCTGCGCAACCCCATGCACCGCTCTCACGAATACCTGGCCAAGATCGGCGTGGAAGTGTGCGACGGCGTCGTGATCCACTCCCTGGTGGGCGCCCTGAAACCCGGTGACATCCCGGCCGAAGTGCGCGTAAAATGCATCGACACCCTGGTCGACAAGTACTTCGTGAAAGACTTCGTCATCCAGGCCGGCTATCCTCTGGACATGCGCTATGCCGGTCCCCGCGAAGCCCTGCTGCACGCCACCTTCCGCCAGAACTACGGCATCAACAACCTGCTGGTCGGCCGTGATCACGCCGGTGTGGGCGACTTCTACGGCATGTTCGAAGCCCAGGAAATCTTCCGCAAGATCCCTGTGCCCGCCGAAGAAGGCAAGCGTCTGCTCTGCCAGCCTCTGAACATCGACTGGACCTTCTACTGCAAGAAGTGCGACGGCATGGCCTCCATGCGTACCTGCCCCCACAGCAAGGAAGACCGCGTCATCCTGTCCGGTACCAAGCTGCGTAAGATGCTGTCCGAAGGCGCTGAAGTGCCGGATCATTTCGGTCGTGAAGAAGTGCTCGCCATCCTGCGCGAATACTACTCCGGCCTGACCCAAAAGGTCGAAATCAAGATGCAGCGCGCTGCTTCCGGTTCCACCATGTAAGCATCGCCGGGTTTTCCCAGCGAAATCCTGATAGCGGGCGCCCCTTCGGGGGCGCCCCTTTTTTTGCCCTGCCTGCCCGCCTTTTCATATTTCCGGCATCGTGCACGGAATCACAATGTTCCCTCATGCAACGGCCGTTCTTTATCAGGCAAGACTTGCGAGGAAGGCTGCCCGCACCATGATGCAGTTCTTTTTTTAGGAAAGCGTCATGACTGCAACTTGGCTCTCTTGCTCAGCAATGGAAAAAAATTTTTCTTTTTTCCTCTTTTCCTTGCAGAAGGATATCCTTGTCAGCTCTGTTTGTTTCCAAAACAAGACAGCCATTTTTCCCCTTTGGCCAGATCATGGCCATATTACACAACGCAACTCCCGGCAGGCATGACAAGATGCCTTTACCTGTCCGGGATTATGGAGTATACAGGGTGTGCGTCTGCATCTGCCGGACGTAGTTCCTTTACCAAGGAGAGCCATGAAACAGGCCTACGGCATCTCCGGCGGCGCACTGGCGGCCGCCCTTCTGGGTATGCTCTTCTGCATCTGGACGGCATTGGGCAACGAAGTGGCCTTTTGCGTCACTGCGGGCTGCTCTCTGTACCAGGACCTTGTCATCGGCGGTCTCTCCATGTGGTGGATCGGCACGGCCGCTTTTGGCGTGCTGGCCTGCCTTGCGCTGCTGGGCGCTGTTCCGGCGGGGCACTTCCTGGCGGGACTGACCCTGCTGGGCGATATTTTTCTGCTGCTGCTCATGGCGCTGACCTCCCCCTGTGTCAGCTGCCTGGTAGTGGCCTGTTTTTTTGCCCTGACCTACTGGCTCTTCCGCCGTGCGCTGCACCGGGACGACAGACGCCCGCAGGAACGTTCGCTCCTGCTTTGCGCCTGGCTGGTGCTGTTCGTGGTCAATGCGGGCCAGGTAGTGCGCATGCAGGGCGAGGTCTGGAGCATCAGCGAGAACTCCGACCAGGCCACGGTGCGCATGTTCTTCTCGCCGTCCTGCTCGGCCTGCCGCGAAGGCATCGGCATCCTGTCGGGCAGCGTGGACGTCGCTTTCTGTCCGGTGGCGGAGAACGATGCCGATGTGGCCCGCGTGGAGCGCATGCTGCTCCTGCTGAAAGAAGGCAAGCCCCTCAAGGAAGCCGTGGCCGCCTGCCAGAACGTGGAGGAGCCGGGCCTCTGGGCGTTCCTGCATCCGGGGCAGTGGGGCCTGCGCCTGCGCCTGCAGCGCAACCGGGCCCATATTTTCAATGCCGGTTCCCGTACGGTACCGTTTTTCGAGTATCACGGCCTGCCGGCCATGCTCAAAAAACAGGCCCAGCCTCCGGCCCCTGCCCGTGCACAGGAGCCGGTCATCGAATTTTCACCGGCCGGTGGCCAGACGTTCCCGGACGCCGTCCTGCCCCTGGAACCCCAGGTGGCCGGACAGTGCGGCGGCCCTGCGCCCTGCCCGTAGCCGCCGTCGCCGGACGATGAAAAACTTGACGAGAAAAGCCGGGCACTTTATAGGAATGCCCGTTTACCCTTTTGCCAAAGTACTGCCATGAACGTACAAAAAATTTTCCGTGAGCAGCGCGCTGTCATCGTCGAGGGGTGGATCAATGCGGTCTATTCGACCTATCCCCTTCAAACGACTGGCTTTTTGCGCACCAAGAACGATCCTTTCACCAATCCGGTGGGGGATATGACCAAGGAAGCCGCCGGCCTCATCTACAACGTGATCGCCGGCGAACATGTGACGCCGCAAAAGATCAAGCACGCCCTGGACCGCTTCGTGCGGCTGCGTGCCGTGCAGCAGTATACGCCCAGTCAGGGCCTGGGGGTCTTCTTCCTCATGAAGCCCCTGCTGCGCGAACACATCCTTCCCCTGTGCCGGGAGAAGGAAGATCTGGCGGAGTATCTGGACGCGGAATCTCGGCTGGACAGCGTCACGCTGCTGGCCTTCGATTTGTATTCGGCCGCGCGCGAGACCCTGGCGGAAACGCGCATCGCCGAAATACGCAATCAGCATGCCCAGCTGGTGCGCTGGGCGCAATCGGTGGATGGCAGCCCGGTTTCGGGCAAAAGCTAACACTCTTCGAAGCGAGGTAGGGAATGTTCGCATCATTGCTGGTGGTGGCGCTCATCGGGGCCATTGCCTGGGCAGGTTCGGCCATTGGTCTGTCGTACCTGTTCGGCGTGGTTTTGCCCTATGTGGCGGTAGTCACCTTCTTCCTGGGCGTCATCTGGCGCATGGTTTACTGGGCCAAATCGCCCGTGCCTTTCAGCATCCCCACGACCGGGGGTCAGGAAAAGTCGCTGGACTTCATCAAACATGAAAAGTGGGACTGCCCCAACACCAAGTTCGGTGTGGTCGTCCGCATGTTCCTGGAAGTCTGCTTCTTCCGTTCGCTGTTCCGCAATACCGCGGCCGACGTGCGTGAATTCGACCCTGTGACCAAGGGCCCCCGCACCATCTACTACTCCTCCAAGTGGTTGTGGTTCTTCGCCCTGCTGTTCCATTACTGTTTCCTGCTGGTCTTCATCCGCCACTTCCGTTTCTTCATGGATCCGGTGCCCGGCTGGCTGACCTTCATGGAAAGCATCGACGGCATCATGCAGATCGGCGCCCCCCGCTTCTTCTGGACCGGTGGCCTGCTGCTGGTGGCCGTGCTCTTCCTGCTGGCCCGTCGTCTGTTCAACCAGCGTCTGCGTTACATCTCCCTGATGAACGACTACTTCCCCCTGTTCCTCATCCTGGGCGTCGTTCTGAGCGGTATCTGCATGCGCTACTTCGATAAGACCGACATCGCCCAGGTCAAGGTCTTCATCATGGGTCTGGTGCACTTCTCGCCCGTGGCCCCCGACGGCATCAGCCCGCTCTTCTTCATGCATCTGGCCTTTGTCAGCGTGCTGCTGCTGTACTTCCCCTTCTCCAAGCTCATGCACATGCCTGGCGTGTTCTTCAGCCCCACGCGCAACCTTCCCACCAACACCCGCGAAGTGCGCCACGTGAACCCCTGGAACCCGCCCAAGCAGTACTTCACCTATGCCGAATATGAGGACGTTTACCGCGATGCCATGGCCGAAGCCGGCCTGCCGCTGGAAAAGCAGCCCTCTTCCAAGGCCGCCGAGTAAGGAGCTGACATCATGGCTAAATTACCTACGCCACAAGAACTCATCGCCAGCCGTCCCGAGTTTCCCTCGGAACCCTGGCTGGACATCAAGCCCCAGTTTGCGCCGGGCAGCTTCTGCTATCCGGCCAAGAAGGAAACCATGGAGCTGCTGCACATGCCCAATCCCCACGATTGGGATCCGGCGGCCGAAGACTGGAACCTGCCCGAAAACTGGGAACAGATCCTCTGTGACGCCTTTGAGGAACGCCTGCAGAAGCACCGCTCCCTCAAGCTGTTCATGGACATCTGTGTGCGCTGCGGCGCCTGCGCCGACAAGTGCCACTTCTTCCTGGGCACCAACGACCCCAAGAACATGCCCGTGCTGCGTGCCGAGCTGCTGCGCTCCCTGTACCGCCGCGACTACACCAAGCTGGGCAAGATCCTCGGCAAGCGCGCCGGCGCCCGCAGCTGGGACAAGGAAGTGGTGAAGGAACTCTTCTACTACGCCTACCAGTGCACCGAATGCCGCCGCTGCTCCCTGTTCTGCCCCTACGGCATCGACACCGCCGAGATCACGGCCATCGTGCGTGAACTGCTGCACGAAGTGGGCCTGGGCATCCACTGGATCATGGACCCGGTGAAAAACTGCTCCTTCACGGGCAACCACCTGGGCATCCAGCCCCACTCCTTCGTGGAAATCGTGGAAATGCTGGCCGATGACTGCGAAACCATCACCGGCATCCGTCCCAAGACCCCCTTCAACGAAAAGGGCCACGAGATCCTGTTCATCACGCCTTCCGGCGACGTGTTCGCGGACCCCGGCATCTACACCTTCATGGGCTACCTGATGCTGTTCCACGAACTGGATCTGGACTACACCTTCTCCACCTATGCCTCTGAAGGCGGCAACTTCGGTTCCTTCACCACCTTCAACATGGCCAAGAAGCTCAACGCCAAGATGTACGCCGAAGCCGAACGTCTGGGCGCCAAGTGGATCCTGGGTGGCGAATGCGGCCACATGTGGCGCGTCATCAACCAGTACATGGCCACCTACAACGGCCCGGCCCCGTCCTGCATGATGGATGTGCCCACCTCCCCCATCACCGGCACCAAGTTCACCAACGCGGCTGCCACCAAGATGGTGCACATCACCGAGTTCACGGCCGACCTGATCAAGCACAACAAGCTGAACCTGGATCCCAGCCGTAACGACCATATCATCACCACCTTCCACGACTCCTGTAACCCCGCTCGCGGTATGGGTCTGCTGGAAGAACCCCGTTACGTGCTCAAGGCCGTGTGCAACAACTTCGTGGAAATGCCCGAGAACACCATCCGTGAGCAGACCTTCTGCTGCGGCGCCGGTTCCGGTCTGAACACCGAAGAAATCATGGAACTGCGCATGCGTTCCGGTATGCCTCGTGGCAACGCCCTGCGCTATGTGCAGGAAAAGTACGGCGTCAACCACATGGCCTGCGTCTGCGCCATCGACCGCGCCACCCTGCCGCCCCTGGCCGACTACTGGGCCCCCGGCGTGACCGTGAGCGGCGTGCACGAACTGGTGGCCAATGCCCTGGTCATGAAGGGCGAATGCAAGCGCACCATGGACCTGCGTCAGGAAGACCTGCCCAATGTGACCGCCGAGGCCGAGGAGGAATAACAACATGTACAACGCCAAAGCTGTCATTCTCGGGATCCTCGTTTTCGCGGTCCTGTTCTCCACCCCCTTCTGGGCCAACTTCGGCGGTACCAAGGACTACAAGCGTCCTGCCATCGTCCTGCCCCAGAATGAAAAGGAATGCGTGGAACCCGTCGAGTTCATGCGCGCCGAGCACATGTACCTGCTCAACGAATGGCGCGATCAGGCCCTGCGCTATGAGAACCGCACCTATGTGTCGTCCACCGGCAAAAAGTGGACCATCAGCCTGCAGAACACCTGCCTGAAGTGCCACAGCAACTACGAAGAGTTCTGCGACAAGTGCCACGTGTCCAACAGCGTCGATCCTTACTGCTGGACCTGCCACATTCTTCCCAAGGGGAACAAGTAATGAACAAAAGCAGAAGATCCTTTCTGAAGGTGGCGGGCCTCTCGGTCTTTGCCCTGAGCAGCGGCCTGGCCACCATGGCCGGCTCTGCCCAGGCCGGTGCGCGCATCGGCTCCTATGAACCCAACGCCAAGGCCCTGAAGGCCAAGCGCTGGGCCATGGTCATCGACACCCGCGCCTTCAAGAACGCCAAGGAATACGCTCCCATCATCGAAGCCTGCCACAAGGCCCACAACGTGCCCACCATGGAAGGCCATCAGGACATCAAGTGGATGTGGCTCGAAAAGTTCGACCACGCCTTCCCCGACGACCTGAACGAACACCTGACCTCCCGTGTGAAGGATGCCAGCTATCCCCTGCTGTGCAACCACTGCACCAACCCGCCGTGCGTGCGCGTGTGCCCCACCCAGGCCACCTATCAGATGGAAGACGGCATCATCGCCATGGACTACCATCGCTGCATCGGCTGCCGTTTCTGCATGGCCGGCTGTCCCTTCGGCGCCCGCTCCTTCAACTTTGTGGATCCCCGCAAGTACCTGAGCGATCCCGTGCCGAACCCCGCCTACCCCACCCGCATGATCGGTGTGGTGGAAAAATGCACCTTCTGCGCCGAGCGCCTGGCCGTGGGCCAGATGCCCGCCTGCGTGGAAGCTGCCGGCGGCCGCATCCTCTTCGGCGATCTCAACGATCCCAAGTCCGATGTGTGCAAGGCCCTCGCCTCCAACTACAGCATTCGCCGCAAGCCCAATCTGGGCACCCAGCCCGGCGTTTACTACCTCATCTAGGGAGAACAGGCCATGCTTGAAAAATTGCTTACCGGTCCCAAGACCTACTACCTGTGGCTGCTCTTCCTGCTCGCAGTCATCGCCGGTTGCGGCCTGGTCTACCTGCAGCAGCTGCAGGAAGGCCTCTCCATCACCGGCATGAGCCGCGATGTCTCGTGGGGCCTCTACATCTCGCAGTTCACCTATCTTGTGGGTGTGGCCGCCTCCGCCGTCATGCTGGTGCTGCCCGCCTACTTCCACCACTACAAGAAGTTCAAGCGCATGATCATCTTCGGTGAATTCATGGCCATCTCGGCCGTGGTCATGTGCGCCCTCTTCATCGTGGTGGACCTGGGCCAGCCCCAGCGCATGATGAACGTGCTGCTGCATCCCACGCCCAATTCGGTCATGTTCTATGACATGATCGTGCTCATCGGCTACCTGACCCTCAACGCCGTCATCGGCTGGGTCACCCTGGAAGCCGAGCGCCATGACGTGGAACCGCCCAAGTGGATCAAGCCCCTGATCTACCTCTCGATCCTGTGGGCCTTCTCCATCCACACCGTGACCGCCTTCCTGTACGCCGGCATCCCCGGCCGCCATTACTGGCTGACCGCCATCATGGCCGCCCGCTTCCTGTCCTCGGCGTTCTGCTCCGGTCCCGCCATCCTGCTGCTGCTGATCTTCATCGTGCGCCGCCTCACCGGCTTCGATCCCGGCCGCGACGCCATCAAGACCCTGACGACCATCATCACCTATGCCATGTGCATCAACGTGTTCTTCTACCTGCTGGAAGTCTTCACCGCGTTCTACAGTGGCATCCCCGGTCATCAGCATCCTCTGGTCTTCCTGTTCGCTGGTCATGAAGGCCACGTTTCCTGGGTGACCAACTGGATGTGGGCCGCTGTGGTCATGGCCGCCGCTTCCCTGATCATCCTGATCCCGCCGCAGTGGCGTACCGGCCCCCTGCTGCCCCTGGCTCTGGTGCTGCTGGTTGCCGCTTCCTGGATCGACAAGGGCCTCGGCCTGCTCATCGGTGGTTTCACTCCCAACATGTTTGAGACCGTCACCGAATACGCCCCCACCGGCCGTGAGATCATCGTGGCCCTGGGCGTGTACGCCGTGGGCGCCCTGGTGCTCTCCCTGCTCTGGAAGATCGCCCTGGGCGTGAAGCGCGAAACCGGTCACTTCAGCGACTAGTTTCACGATCCCGCACTCCAAAGGCCCCGTGCTCGCACGGGGCCTTTTTTGTTGCCCGGGGCCTCCGCGTGAGCGAGACCGCCCACCTTACCTGAAAGGACAGCACGGCCCCCCGCCGGACGGCGGCATGCCTCTCACAGGTCTGCCCCTCCCCTGAACGCACGGCCTGATGCCGGGATTCATGCCTTCTCATCCTGCCCGCCCCCAGGCGTTCCGGGGGCGGTCGTGAGGGGCGCACCGGCAGCTTGTGCGGGCATCCGGGCAAGGCTCTCCCCGCAGGCCAGGGCATCGTTTCCAGCCCCTTTTGCCACCGGGAGACATCGCGCCCGGAGCGCACTGTTGCTTGACTTTGCCCCCATTGCCGCCGATACTGAAATCAGCGGCCTGCAATGCGGTCAGGCCTTCACAACGCATGTATGCCGGGGATTTCCCTGGATGCGGCTTTGCCGCTTGAGGAGTTTTCATGGAAAAAGCGCTAAAAGACGCCATCACCATCTGCAAAACCCTGCTGCGCAACGGCTATGACGCCCACGTCATCAATGCGCCCGTGCAGGAACATCTTTTGAAACACAGCAAACAGCTGGCTGTGGACATCGCCTGTGAGCCCGACCTCGAGACGCTTCTCAAGCTCTTCCCCGAAGCCCGCGTCGAGCCGGACCAGCGTGCCATCGCCCAGATGGAAAAAGACGGCGTTCTTTTCCGTTTCTATGCCCTGGAAGTGGAGGATGCCAGCCATCCCGAGCTTTCCCTGCTGCGCATCACCCCCACCATGGCCAACATGATGGACCCCCAGGAGCGTCTGCAGCTGCGCATGACCGGCTTCGGCAGCCCGGCCCCCACCGGGGACGTCTATGACGGGTTCATGGACGTCAAGGGCGGCCTCATCCAGCTCACCGGCCTGCCGGACGAGACCCTGCGCCACAACTATCTGCTGGCCATCCGCGCCCTGCGCTTCGCCGCCAACTTCGACATCCCCATCGAGCCCAACACCTGGCTGGCCATCGTGCGTTCGTCCACCCGCGTGCTGGACTACGTGCCCGCCGCCGACATCATGGACGAATGGCGCAAAGTGGCCGCCGAATCCATGTACCGCTTCGTGAAGCTCATGTTCGACGCCCACATCCTCCAGGGCCTCATCCCCGAAGTGGCCGCCCTGGCCTGCATCCGCCAGCGCCGCAACGATGATGACGACACCGAGGAGACGGTCTTCGACCACACCCTGGAGTGCATGCGCCACTACCCCGAAGAAGGCTTCCACTACGACTGGCTGGGCACCATGGCCATGCTCTTCCACGATGTGGGCAAGCTCTTCACCGGCGAATACTTCGACGGCCAGTGGACCTTCTACCAGCACCACCGCGTGGGCGCCAAGGTCACCCGCAAGATCCTGCGCCGTCTGCACTTCAGCCCCGAAGACATCGACCTGCTCTGCCATCTGGTGCGCTACCACATGCGCTTCCACTTCATGCTCACGGACCGCGGCATCCGCCGTTTCAAGGCCCTGGACGAATACCCGCGCCTCATCGCCATGTCCCGTGCGGACATCCAGGCCCGCGACGGCAGCTACACCTACTTCAACCACAATATGAAGTATCTGGAGCGCGCCGAGACCCCCGAACAGATGCTGGAGCCCCTGCTCAACGGTAACGAGATCATGAGCGAGACCAAGCTGGCCCCCGGCCCGCTGGTGGGCGTCATCCGCGATGCCCTGCTCCAGGCCCAGATCGCGGGCGAAGTCACGGATCGTGCCTCGGCCCTGCACTTCGTGTGCGAATACGCCCGCAAGTCCGTGGGCTAGACGCCTCCCGCCCCCTGCGACCCCAAACGGGACCGCTACGACACGACCATAAGGGAGAGGAAGCACGGCGCCATGCCGTCTCCCTCTCCCTCTCATATTCCCGCTCCGGCATTTTCCCGGCAGGCGGCCCTTGTGCCGGACACGGGGCCACAGCCGCCCCGCCGCCCTGCCTGTCCTCCAACCCACGGTCGAGCCCTGCCGTGGCACCCCCGAAGACCATGATCAATCTCCTCGACTATACCCTGCCCGAACTCACCGACTGGATGCAGAACGAGCTGGGCGAGCCCAAGTTCCGGGCCGTCCAGGTCTGGCAATGGATCTGGCAGAAGATGGCCCGCGATTTCGATGCCATGACCAATGTCTCCAAAGCCTGCCGGGAACGCCTGGCCCAGTGTGCCGAGATCCGCTGGCCCGAGATCGTCACCGTGGAACAGAGCAGCGACGATACCACCAAGTTCCTGCTCCGCCTCCAGGACGGCGCCGAAGTGGAGACCGTGCTCATCCCCAGCGACTCCCGCGAAGGCGTGCGCCGCTGGACCCAGTGCCTGTCCTCGCAGGTGGGCTGCGCCATGGCCTGTACCTTCTGCAGCACCGGCACCATGGGCTTCGAGCGCAACATGACCATGGGCGAGATCCTGGGCCAGATCCTGGTGGCCCGCGAGCACCTGGGCGATACCCGCCCCGACTGGCCCGTGCTGCGCAACCTGGTCTTCATGGGCATGGGCGAGCCCCTGCTCAACCTCAAGAACGTCATGCGCGCCCTGGAGAGCCTCAACAACGACAAGGGCCTGAACTTCTCGCCCCGCCGCATCACGGTCTCCACCTGCGGCATCGAGAAGGGCCTGCGCGAACTGGGCGAGAGCGGCCTGGCCTATCTGGCCGTGTCCCTGCACGCTCCCACCCAGGAGCTGCGCGCCCGCATCATGCCCAAGGCCGCCCGCTGGCCCCTCGAGGACCTGCTCCAGGCCCTCAAGTCCTATCCGCTCAAGACCCGCGAGCGCATCACCTTCGAATATCTGCTGCTGGGCGGCGTCAACGACGGTCTGGAACAGGCCCGGCAGCTGGCCCGCGTGGTCAGCGACGTCAAGGGCAAGCTCAACCTCATCGTCTACAACCCCTCCGAGGGCGATCCCTACAAGGCCCCCTCGCCGGAACGCGTGCTGGCCTTCGAGCAGTACCTCTGGGACCGCAACATCACGGCCATCATCCGCAAGAGCAAGGGGCAGGACATCAAGGCGGCCTGTGGCCAGCTCAAGGCCGCCCGCCAGAACGAGTCCGGGGAACAGGCCTAGACGGGAATGCTTTCCGGGGGAAGGAGGCGCTTTGCCCGCGCTAACGTGCCTCCTCCCCCGTCCCCCTTCCTCTTCAAACGCGCTTTTTCTAGAGCAGGTGGGGAAAGCAGCTCGAAGACCGTCACAGGGTTAGGAGACCCTTTTTATCCCCTCCCAGCGCCCCTCTGGACGCAGAAAAACAAATGTCCGGAAAGAGAGACATGCAAATCAGAACCACCCGCAAAGCGGGTGGTTTGCTCTGGCCCTGTAAGGGCCTGTTACCGGCTGCGCCTAAAGACGCTGGCTTTCACGCTGTTCAAGCCCAGTGCCCTTGCCGCCTTGGCTACCCCTTAAAGGGGTCTTGATATTCGCGTGATGTCAGCTTGTCTCTCATAATGTCGTGACGTTCCTGATCCTGGATATATTTTTTGATCGTTGCCTCATTAAGCCCCACCGTACTGACATAATATCCTTCGGCCCAAAATTTTCTGTTGCCAAACTTATATTTAAGGTTTGCGTGCTTATCGAATATCATCAACGAACTTTTCCCTTTCAGGTAGCCCATGAAATTTGCCACACTGATTTTAGGAGGAATGGACACCAGCATGTGGACATGATCCGGCATCAGATGCCCTTCCAGAATCTCAACCCCTTTATATTTGCAGAGGCATTGCAGAATTTCTTTTATACTTTCACGGAGCTGTGCGAAGATTATTTTTCTTCTATATTTTGGAGTAAAGACGATATGATACTTGCACAACCATTTCGTATGCGCTAGGCTATGAGCCTTGGTTCCCATAACAAAAACACCTTTCCGTTAATGTTGCGATGGGCTTGAACAACTTCATCGTAGCGGAAAGGTGTTTTTGTGTGTATAACGTATTGTCTCCACCCGCATAGCGGGTGGTTTTTTGTTTCGCGCCTGTCAGGCGCTCAACAGGCTAAAGCCCATAAACAAAAAAGACGCCCTCAGGGCGTCTTTTTTCGTTATCTGGAGCGATGGGTGTTTTGTTAGGCCATATCGCAGGGCATGGCTGACAAGCTCAGGCGCGAGCCCGTCGGTCCGTGCCCCGGCGGCGATCCCACCACAGCCCGCGGCGGGCCAGACGGACAAGGACCAGCAGGGCCCAGAGCAACGCACAGCCCAGGTGGCCATGCTTGATGAGGGTGTACACAGGGCCGTAGAAGGAAAAGTCCTGGAAGTTGTGCAGGATCAGGCCCAGACCGGAAAGCATGAGCAGGGCCAGCAAGACCAGGCGCAGCATGCCGAAGGGGGTCAGGCTGTAGCTGCGCGAGCCCCTGACCAGCCAGACGATGGCCGCGTAGCTGGTCAGACAGAGCATGGCCGCTGCGGCCCAATAATGGGCCACTGTGCCCGAATAGGCTGCGGGCCGCAGCCAGGGCAGGGCCGCTTCGGCGTAGCGGTAGATCACGGGCAGATGCGCGAAGCCGCTGACCACCGCCCAGACCACGCTGATCCGCCACAGCAAACGGAAAAGGAAGCCGAACAGGGGACGTCGCTCAGTCCTCATCCTTGTCCCTCCAGTGGTCGCGCAGCAGGCGCAGGCCGGCCAGTGCGGCCCCGGCCAGCGGCGCAGCCAGCACCGTGCCCACAAGATCGTTCTCGCGTTCCAGACTGGCCCCGGCCGGGCGCAGGCTGGGCCGTCCGGCGGAGATCAGCCCCTGCCGCAGCAATGAGGCTTCGATATCCCGGAAGGGTATGGACGAGACATATATCAGGCAGGTGCCACCGTTCTCCTGCAGACCGAAAAGATCGCCGTGCCGCTCCTCCGCCATGCGGCGGGCCAGGGCCGTCATCTCCGCATAGGGCCCGAAATGCTGCGCGCCGTGCGGGCAGGCTGCCACGCAGAGCGGGGGCTTGCCGTCGCTGATGATGTCTTCACAAAAATCGCATTTGAAGGTCTGGCCGTAGCCCAGGTAACCGGGCGCCAGATGCAGGTAGGGCCCCACCCCGGCCTGCAGGCGCGGGATGTGCCACGGGCAGACGGCGATGCACTGACTGTCGCCGAAGCACAGGGACATCTCCGTGTAGACGGCACCGGTGGGACGTTGCCGGGCGGCCCCCAGCGGGCACAGGCTGACGCAGGGCGGGTTGAGGCATTGCAGGCAGCGCCGCGGCATGAAGACCCGGCGCTCGCCCCGGGCCGTCTGTACGGTACAGGATTGCAGATACAGCCAGTTGTAGGGGGTCAGCCGATCCGTGACGTTGCGCCGTCCCCACCAGTCGGGCTTCCTGTCCCGGCCCCAGCGGGAAGCCGGGATGGGCGATACCGGCTGGGGGACCCGGGCGGCGGCCCGCTCATGGCAGGCCTGCACGCAGGCCCCGCAGCCCGTGCAGGCATCCACATCCACGACCACAGCAAGGCAATCTTCCAGCCCGGCCGCCTGAGCCGGGGGCGCAGCTCCCCAGGCAGAGAGCATCCCCGCTCCCAGGCCGGCACCTGCCAGCGATTTGAGAAAGCCGCGTCGTTCCATATGATCAGGCCTCCTGACGCTGCTCCTTCTCAAAAGCCGGCGGCGGGCGCCAGTACCAGAACAGCGCCAGCAGGGGCAGCAGGCCGGCCAGTTCCGCCACTTCGCGCGGCAGGGCCAGGATCATGCCCAGCGACCACCACAGGCCCACGGCCACGGCGATGGCGGCCAGCATCAGCAGCCACTGCCCCAGGCTCATGGGACGGGCCACCCACTGGAAATAGCCCACAGTGAGGATGGCCACCCAGACCTTGGTGGCGGTCAGGGAAAGCGCGGCCCCTTCCAGCGGCATGGGCTCGATGATGGTCAGGCAGCAGACGATGTTGACCACCAGACCGCTCAGATAGAAGAAAAGCAGCAGGGTATGCTTCCTCATGCCTATCATGGCATAGGCCGCCAGATTGTGCAGGAAGGCCGTGGCCAGGCAGGGCGTCAGCAGGCGCTGGGCCGTGGCGGCCATCTCGTAGCCCGGGCCGTAGATGGTGGGCAGGAAGCGGTCGCTCTCCACGCAGATCAGGAAGATCAGCGGCAGGGAGGCCGCCCAGAGCGAGCGGGCCGTCTGCCCCGCCAGCTGACGGAACGCGGCCCTGTCCTGCGCCCAGTAGCGGGCCAGCAAGGGGAAGATGACCTTGCCGAGCAGCGCGCTGGAGACCAGCACGGACAGGCCTTCCACGGTCTCCCAGGCCACGTTGTAGCCGCCCACGGCAGCGTCGCCGCCGTAGTTCTTGAGGAAGAACACATTGATTTTGTTGTAGAACATGGCGCAGGCGGCCATGATGGTGAAGATGAAGCCGCTCTTCATCTTCACGGCCAGGTCGCGCACATTGTCGTAGCCGAACCCCACGAAGGGATTGCGGCCCAGAGCACGGAAGGCGAAGCCCGTGCAGAGGACGGATTCGATGAGCTTGTAGAGGGCGATGAAGATCAGGGGCGCTCCGGCCACCACGCAGACGATGCCGTAGCCTATGCCCAGCAGGGCCGAAGGCACGCGGATGCGCATCTCCACGTCCTGCCGCCCGCGGGCCTGGCAGAGCGCGAAGAAAGAGTCCGTCACCCCGTCGAGACCGAAGCCCGTAGCGATGAACAGGACGATGAGCCGCAGCTCGAAGCTGTACCCCAGCCAGCCCGTCACGAACCAGGTGACGATCAGGGCCAGCATCATGAAACAGGTCTTGAGGCCCGTCACCTCGCCCAGCAGGGTACGGGGACGTTCTTCCCGACGGGCGAACGTGGACAGCAGAAAGTCGTTGAGCCCCACGTCCGAGACGGTCTTGACCAGATAGCCGCAGGAAAGGGCCACGGCGATCTGGCCCAGCATCTCGGGGCTGCGCCGTGCCAGCAGGATGGTGAAGATGGTCCAGGAAAGGTCCCTGGTCCATTGGGCCCCCAGGATGTATCCCAGCTGGCGCGGCAGGCTTTTCAGCTTCATGGGCTACTCGGCAGCGCCAAAGCGCACCAGCGCCTTGAAGCCGGGCTTGAGCTCAAGCTGGCTGTTGGGCACGGTCAGTTCCACCGTGTAATACGAGGGCTGGGCCACATCCATGTTGGTGGAGATCCACGAGATCTCCGTGATGGTGGCCGAGAACACCTTGTCGCCCAGCGAGGGGATCTCCACGCGGGCATGGCCGCCTTCCTTGATGCGGCCCAGGTCGCCTTCATAGACCGGCACCTGGATCAGCACGGGATCCAGCTGGCCCACGGTCACGGGCGTGGCCTGGGCAGGCAGCAGCACATCGGGATTGAGGTTGGGCATGAGCTGCAGCACATAGCCGTCGATGGGGGAGGTCAGCACCAGCTGATCCGGCAGGGTCTCGCCCTCCCGGATGGGCTGGCCGTAATAGCCTTCCAATTCCTTCAGGCGGGCCCGGAAGCTCTCTTCGTTCTTCTTGATGGAGATCTGGGTCAGCTCGATGCGGTGCTGCAGGGAGCGCACGCTCTCTTCCAGACGCCCCAGGGCCTGGCGCGAGCCCAGCCCGGAAGCGGCCAGCTGGCTGGCGCGATTGCGCTCGGCGCGGGCCTGCACCAGTTCGCGCTCCAGATCGAGGATCTGGCCGCGCAGGCTCTCGGTGGCGGCACCGGTGGTCACTTCGCGCTGCAGCACGCGTTCGGCCTCGTCCTGCAGATGATAACGCACCAGCGGATCCCCGGCCTTGATGGCATCCCCGGGACGGACCAGCACCTCGTCGATGACGGCATTGAAGGGCAGACGCACATCACGCGTCACGGTGGCCACCACCTTGCCGGTGGCGGTGGTCTCCACGGCCATGGCCGGGGCGGCCAGCAGCAGACAGGCCAGCAGGGCCCAGAAAACGGTCAGTCTTTTCATTATTTTTCAATCTCCATGGCAGGAAGGCCCAGGAAGCGTTCCTGCAAGAGGTTGGCGACGTACATCCATTCCAGATTGGCCAGCTTGAGTTCCAGTTCGGCTTCGATCAGCTTGATGCGGCTCTGGACCATGGCCTCGTGGGCGGAACTCATGGCGGGCATGTCGCCCAGACCGGTCTCGAAGGAGATGCGGGCTTCCTTGTAGCGCATCTCGGCCGTTTCGAAATGGACTTTGGCCAGGCGGCGGTTGGTCTCGGCCAGGGCCACGCGCTGTTCGCACTGCAGCCAGGTGTTGGAGTAATCCGTGCGCTTGCGCGACAACTCATGGAAGGCCTGGGCCTTCTTCATGCGGGCCGCCTGCACGCCGCGATAGCGGCGGTTCCAGTCGATGAGCGGGAAGTCGAAGGTCAGGCGCCAGAAGTAGTCTTCCTGGCCGTCAGCGGGCTGGTACTGACCGGCGGGCGGGTTCTTGTCCACGCGGATGGTCATGTCGGGCACGTATTCGGCCCAGGCCAGCATGATGTTGTAATCGCCCAGACGGATCTGGGAACGCAGCAGCAGATTGTCTTCCGTGACCAGCCAGCGGTCTTCCCAGCGGTAATCCTTGCCGTTGAAACCGCGCAGGATGTCGTTGGCGCTCTTGCTGTCGATGTTCAGGCGCTGCTGCGGCTCCACACCGGCCAGGATCTTGAGGCTGGTGCGCTCCATGACCTCTTCCATGGTCATGCGCTCGCTGGTCAGCTCCACTTCGCGCTCGTGCTGCTGGGCCAGATTGAGGGCCACGCCCTGACGGCCGTCAGCGGACTCCAGCTGCTCCCAGTAACGGGTCGTTTCCCTGGCCAGGGGAGCGACTTCTTTCTGGATGCGCAAAATCTCGTTCTTGGCCTCCAGACGCAGGTAGGCCTGGGCCACCTTGTAGATGGCCTCGCCCACGGCCTTGCGGTGCGTGGAGATGGCCAGGTTGACCATGATCTTCTGGGCCTGATGATTGAAATAGGACTCTACGGGGTTGGGGAAACGCGCGTAGAAGCCGATGCGGGGCACCACCTTGCCGTAATTGCTGGGCACATCGTCACGGTCCGCATTGTAATAGGTCAGGGTATTGCCCACTTCCACGGTCATGCGGGGTTCGGGCAGATACTTCCAGACCGCATCGGTCAGGGCCAGGCGCTTGATCTCCAGTTCCACGGCGCTGTTGACCAGCAGAGGCGACTGCTGGATGGTCAGGAACACGCAATCCTCAAACGAGAATTTCTTGGCCGGGTCATAGAGGTTGGGGATCACGGCATCGAGCTTGCCCTTGTTCTCCACCGGCACACCGGGCACGTCTTCCAGCCAGTGCTTGGCGGGCAGTTCCGGGGCATCCGACCCGGCCTTCTGCGAAGCACATCCCGAAAGCGCCATCCCGGCGCACAAGGCCGCCACAGCCAGTCCCCGTTTCCAGCGAACCCTTCTTTTCGTCATGGTCATTCCCTTGCGACAAATATTAGGCACCGGCGCCTTCCTGCGGCCGGACATCCTTTTCAAATTCCATCTGGTGCAATGTCAGCAGCACCCGGCCGTCCGCATCCACGACCTGGGCGTCATAGCGCTGCAGACGTTCATCGTCCCAGCCGCGGCGCAACTGGATGCGCCAGGGCATCCGGGCACCGCACAGCAGCCCCGCATCCGCGAAACGGATGAAGCCGATGCCGCTCAGACGCCAGCCCTGCGGCCAGAGCAGACGTCCTCCGGCAAGCTCCGCCCCGGGGACGGTCTCTTCCATGATACGGCAGGCTGCCTGCAAAATGGCGTCCACAGCGGACAGCAAGCTACAATAGCCGGATTTGCCAGCCGGGGCAATGCCTTGCGCCATGCCGTCGAAGCGGCCCTGCCACAGGTCATCGCCCGCCGGAGCCAGCTCTTCCAGCAGGCGCCAGCCTTCCGCCATGCCGCAGCCCGCGTAGAAGTCTTTCAGAGGCAGATCAGGGCCGGTAACGGTCATCTCGCCGTCCCACAGGGGCGGCAGGCTCCCCGCGGCAGCGGCCAGGAAGACCATGCCCCGTGCCAGAGGCGAAAAATGGTTGATGCGCCGCAGGTTGGGGGCCAGATCGCGGCTTTGCAGGCGCACATGGCACATGCGCGTCATCACGCCGTCCTGCAGCAGCCAGGACTGGGAACGGGCCGTGATGCGGCACTCCCGGGTCACGGCCTCGGGCAGGGGCAGGGGCGCGGCAAAGCGCAGGTCGGAGAACCCGGTGGGTTCCAGCCACGGCAGCTGCAAACGACCGCTCTCCAGCATGGTCTGGAGCAGTTCGCTCAGGGGCAGCCAGGGCTGGCCGTCCTGCGGCAGGGCACCATGCCCGGCAAGACGCGGATCGGCATAGCGGGAGAACTGCGCGCAGGCGAGCATCTGGCGGGAAGAAGGCCGGGCGGCTTCTGGCCAGGGCATGGCCTCGTGCGCCACAGCGGCGGAAAACACACGGGGGAAGAGCTCGGGCCGCTCCAGCCACTGCCAGTCACGGACGGGGGCATCGGCCGGGGCGCGCCGCCAGAGCACCCTGTCGGACGTCCCGTGCGTCAGGGCACGGGCCAGCAGGTCGCCCAGTTCGCGGGGGATGGGAGGCCGTCCGCCGTCGTCCACGCAGACCACCCGCCAGGGCAGGTCCAGCTCACGGGCGGCCGCTTCACCGGCTTCCTGCCAGGGGGCCGCATGGGCCGCATCACCGGCATGCAGCCAGCGCAGGGCATAGACATAGCGCACACCGCAGGCTTTGGCCGAGCGGCACAGCGCTTCCATCTCGTCAGCGGCCAGCGCCCTGTCCGCGGGTGCGCACAGCAGGATGCCGTCCAGGCGCCCGCAGGCACGATGCACGGTCTCGGGCAGGGCCGTGAGGGCCGTCAGCGCGGGCAGGCCGTACAGGTGGCCGCCCAGTTGCTCCAGCGACAGACAATCTTCCAGCGCGGCATCAGGCAGGGCAAAGGTCATGCCCAGAGGAGCCAGCGACCCCAGCAGCTCGGCCAGAGGCAATGCCTGGGCATCGGGCCCCCAGACAGCCAGCACGTCACCGGCGTGGGCACCCATGCCCCGGGCGGCCGGATCGAGGACCAGAGGCAACGGCCGGCCGTCTTCGTCGCAGCAACCCAGATCGAAGCAGCACAGGGGCGGCAGATCTTCACCGGAGCCGTGCTGCGGCGCGCTCAGGGGAGCGACCTCTCCGGGCTCCCTTTCCGCCGGGGCAAGGCTGGCCAGCACGCGCAGCAGGTCGCCCACGGTGGCCACGTGCAGCAGGGCCTCGAAATCCACGCTGATGCCCAGCTCTTCCTCCACTTCCTGCACGATGAGCGGGAAGCGGCTGGAGCGCAGGGCCAGGTCATAGCGCAGATCCATCTCCGGCTTCAGGGAATCCGCGTCACGACCGCAGGCAGCGGCCAGGATCTCCAGTACCTTGCGGGCGGCCTCGGGCAGCTCGTCCCTGGCCGGAGCAGCCGCGCGCGCCGCCGGGGCGGCAGGGGCCTCCGCAGAGGCGGCCGGAGCGGGGGCCGCATCCAGCCAGCGCTGCCGGTGCCGCGCCACGCCGTCATGCGTCAGATGGCCAAGGGCATAGAGGCGCGCGCAGGTCTGGCGCATGCCTTCGGCCTCCTTGCCTTTGCGGCCGGCAGCCAGGCACAGGGCCTGCGGCTCGATGTCGTTCACCAGACCGCACAGGGTATCCTGCGGGCCCACTTCCACGAAATGCCGGATGCCGTCGCGCTGCCACATGGCCTGCACGCATTCCACCCAGCGCACGGAATTCTCGTCCAGGTCGCCGATGTGCTCGCAGATGCCGGGCTGGTCATCGGGATAGGGGCGCGTGGTGATGCAGCTGAGCATGGGGATCTGCGGCGCCTGCATGGCCAGGGCATTGAGGCGGCGCAGGGACATGTCGCGCAGCACGCGCATGCTGGGGTGATGGAAAGCCAGGCTCACGTTGAGCATGATGGCCGGGATGCGGCGTTTGCGCAGGCTCTTGCGGGCCTCCAGCAGCACGTCGCGGGGGCCGCTGATGATGAACTGGCGCGGGGAGTTGTAATTGGAGACGTAGAGCTGGGGCCAGGTCTTGCGGGCCTCTTCGATGACCGAGGCCTCGGCGGGCACGGCCATCATGCCGGTCTCGCGGGTGGCGCGGGCCTCCAGTTCGGCCATGTGGGTGGAACGGGTGTCCAGGATGTACCAGGCCACTTCCGGTTCGTAGACGCCGGCCAGGCACAGGGCGATGAGCTCGCCCAGGCTGTGCCCGCAAATGAGGGAAGGCCGCAGTCCCAGCGAGGCCAGGTGGCTCCACTGGGCGTATTCCAGCAAAAAGAGGTAGGGCTGCTGCCAGCGGGTCAGACCGATCTTTTCCACATCGGTCTCGTCCAGCAGGGCCAGCACGTCCCAGTCGGCGGCGCGGGCGATGCGGTCCATGGCGGCCCGGGCCGCCGGGAAGTGGTCGTAGAGCTCGCGGCCCATGCCGGGCCAGACGGCCCCCTGGCCGCAGCACATGACGGCCAGCGGCGGCACGTCGCCCTGCGGATGCAGCCAGATGCCCCGCTGTCCCATGGCTTCGAGGGCCGCGGCATCGGGACGGGCCCCGAGGGCCAGCAGTTCCTGACGCCAGGCGGGCACCACGGAGCCTGCGTGCCAGATGGCCCCGCCGTGCGGCAGGTCGGCGAAGCGCACGCCGTCACAGGCGATCTCCCCTTCTCCGGGCTCACAGGACGGTGCGGGCATGTCGGGCATGCTCACCACGGCAGCCTCCGGCGCAGGAGCCGCCACGTCATCCTTGCGGGCAAGCAGCATGCCTTCCCAGGGGCCTTCGGGGCGGGGCTGGAGGAGCAGGACAGGACGGTCTCCACCGGCCAGCCGGGCCAGATCGCCGGGACCGGGGACAGCCGGAAGGGCCTCGGGCTCAAGACCGGGCCAAAGCCCGGCAGCCAGAGGACGGAGCATGTCGAGCGCGGCGGCTGTGGCCTGCCCGCTGCCGGCGGGACTGAGGACGAGACGGGGGGCCTTGCCCCGGAGCTGGGGCAGGCGGGAAGCTTCTTCGAGGAGCAGGCGGCAGGACTCGCCGCTGTCGGCGCCCTCGCGCCCGGCAAGGGGCCAAAGTTCGAGAGCCGCAGACGCTCCGCAAGATTCGGGTCGTTGCATCGTAAGGATACCGGGAATACCGCCACCGGCGGGTAAGGGACCCGGAGGGGTCCGGTATGTACAGCCCGCGGCCCAGGGGAGCCGCGGCCATTCTATCACAATGTTAAAAGCAAATTTTAGGCCATCTCAGGCCGCTTGTCCAGCCCGCGCCAACCGCGAGGCTTTCTCGCTTGCCTTGGTGGAACTCTTGGGATATGGTTAGCCGTTAAAAACAATTTTTACGGGCAGTTTGCCCGGAACGTTTACTGTACGTCACCTGTAACGTACGGTTTTTATACTATATCTGAGAGGATCCGGAATGAAAGAAAACCACTCCAGCCAGAACGCCCAGGAGAGCGGCACCAGCAGTTTCACACGGTTGCGCTCCAAACTGTCGTTTGAGCGCATGGTGGAAATGGGTGCCAAGATGGGCATGGAAAACCCGCTCTTCCTGTGCCACGAGCGGGCGGCTAAGGCCACCACGGTGATCAATGGCAAGGAGTACATCAACTTCTCCACCTACGACTATCTGGACCTCAATACCCATCCCGAGATCACCGAAGCCGTCACCGAAGCCGCCAAGGTCTTCGGCAGCTCCGCCGGCGCCAGCCGCCTGGTGGGGGGCGAACGTCCGCCCCATCGCCAGCTCGAGCGCGCCCTGGCCGACTTCTACGGTGTCGAGGACTGCATCGCCTATGTGAGCGGCCACGCCACCAACGTCTCCACCCTGGGTTTCCTTTTCGGTCACCGCGACGCCATCTTCTATGACGGTCTCGCCCACAACTCCCTGATGCAGGGCGCCCGCCTTTCCGGCGCCGACCGCTACGCCTACGAGCACAACGACTGCGATGCCCTGGAGAAGATGCTCAAGGAGCACCGCGGCAAGCACAAGCGCGCCTGCATCGTCACCGAAGGCCTGTTCAGCATGGACGGCAACATCCCCGACCTGCCGCGCATCATCGAGCTGAAGAAGAAGTACGACTGCATGCTGCTGGTGGACGAGGCCCACTCCTTTGGTGTGCTGGGCGCCACCGGCCGCGGCGTGCACGAATACTTCGGCATCGACGCCAACGAAGTGGACATGTGGATGAGCACCCTCAGCAAGGCCATGTGCGGTTGCGGCGGTTTCATCGCCGGTCGCAAGGAGCTGGTGGAATACCTCAAGTACGGTTCCCCGGGCTTCGTCTTCAGCGTGGGCATGCCTCCCATCGTGGCCGCTGCCTGCCACAAGGCCCTGGAACTCATGCAGCGTGAGCCCGAGCGCGTGCACAAGCTGCAGAAGATCTCCCAGTTCTTCCTCAACTACGCCCAGGAAAAGGGCCTGGATACCGGCGCCGCCCAGGGCTACGCCATCGTGCCCATCATGGTGGGCGACTCCATGGTCAGCGGCTTCCTGGCCACCCGCCTCTTTGCCCGCGGCATCTATGTGATGCCCATCACCTTCCCCGCCGTGAAGGAAGGCGCCGCCCGCCTGCGCTTCTTCCTTTCCGCCTCCCACACGGAAGAGCAGATCCGCAAGACCATCGACACCGTGGTCGAAGAGATCCCCGTGGCCCGGGAGATCGTGGAGAAATTCCGCCGCGAGCACCAGGACGAACAGAACGCCTAGTCTGTCGCACAGCACGAGGCCGGGCACCCTGCCCGGCCTTTTTTTTCTTCCCCAACATCCTGCCCATCCGAGGTCCCTATGCTGTCCCCCCGTATGGCCTATGTGCTGCTCTGGTTCCCCCTCTCCTCCGAGACCTTCGTCTTCCGTGAGATCCAGCAGCTGGTCCAGCGCGGCATGGATATCCGCGTCTACACCATGTACGGCGAGAAGCTGCGCGGTTGCAGCGACGAGATGAAGAATTACGCCGGGCCCATCAAACGCTTCGGCTCCGTGGCGACCCTGCGCCTGCTCAAGGCCTTCTGGCGCGCCTGGAAACGCGACCGCGAGACCGTCAAGACCCTGATGCGTCGCGGCCTGTTCCGCAAGATGCGCAATCTGGAGGCCTATGCCGAGAACCTCTGGTGTTTCCTGGCCGGTTTCCTGCTGGCCGAAGAAGCCCAGCGCGACGGCATCGAGCTTTTGCACTCCTCCTGGGGCAACGGGCCCGCCACCGCCGTCTGGGTGGCCTCGCGCCTGTCGGGCATCCCCTTCGCCTTCACCGGCCGCGCGGGCGACATCTACCCGCAGGACGGCATCCTGGCCGAAAAATCGCGCGACGCCATCTTCATCCGCACCAACAACATGGCCAACAAGCCCTGGCTCCAGAGCTTCTGCCCCGCCGGACAGAAGGACAAGGTGCACGTCATCTACAACGGCCTGACCCTGGGCCGCCGCGTGGATTGCCGCGCTCCCTTCCAGAAGCCCTACCGCCTGCTGGCCATCGGCCGCTTTGCCCGCACCAAGGGCTTCCCCGAGCTGCTCACGGCCATGGCCCGTCTGCGTGACGACGGCTTCCCCGTGCGTCTGACCCTGGTGGGCGACGGCAACTGGAAGCGCAAGCTGGTGGAGATGCGCAAGCGCCTGCATCTGGAAGATCTGGTGGACATGCCGGGCTTCGTGCCCAATGACCGCATCCGTACCTTCATGGAAGAGCACGACATGCTGGTGGTGCCCAGCGTGGTGCACACCAACGGCGACCGCGACGGCATCCCCAACGTCATCATGGAGGCCCTTTCCTGCGGCATGCCCGTGGTGGCCACCGATGTCTGCGGCGTGGGCGAGGTCATCCGCAACGGCGAGACCGGCTACCTCATCCCCCAGCGCGATCCCGCCGCCCTGGCCGATGCCATCCGCCGCATGCTCTCCGACCGCGAGGCGGCCCTGCGCATGGCCCAGACCGGGCGCGAGCTCGTCTTCCGCATGTTCGATACCGAGACCAATATCGCGGCCCTGCAGGATCTCTACTGCCAACAGTACACGCAGTGGCGCACCACCCACGGCCCCAACGTTTAGAAAGGGATCACCGGGGAAGGGGCCCTTCCGCCAGTACGGAAGTTGGCCCTTCCCCGGCCCTCTTTTCCGGGGCACTTTCGGAAAGCTGCCCTGCCGTGGTCAGCCGCGGCGCTCCCTCCGGCAGCGCCCCCTGCCGGGAACGCAAACAATCCCCCTTTCCCCGCTCCGCGACGGTCTTCCGCCGGAGCCCCTTCCCCGACACCTGCAACCGGCGGCCGGCGGCCTGAACCTCCGGTACGCCCTGTGGATATGCCATGTGCGGAATAGCCGGTATCTGCCGTCTTGACGGCCAGCCCCTGAACGAGGACGCCCGGGCCCATGTCCGGGCCATGACCGACGTCATCACCTACCGCGGCCCCGACGGCAGCGGCATCTGGCAGGAAGGGCCCGTCAGCCTGGGGCACCGCCGCCTGTCCATCATCGACCTTTCCGGCGGCAGCCAGCCCATGCAGGACGTGGACGGCGAGCTCTGCATCGTCTTCAACGGCGAGATCTACAACTTTGCCGAACTCCGGCAGGAACTGCTGCAGGCGGGCGCCCGCTTCCACAGCAGCCACTCCGATACGGAGGTCATCCTCCAGGCCTACCGCGTCTGGGGCACGGACTGCCTCCAGCGCTTCGACGGCATGTTCGCCTTCGCCCTCTGGGATGCTCCCCGCCGCCGTCTGTTCTGCGCCCGTGACCGCTTCGGCAAAAAGCCCTTCTTCTACACCCTGCAGCAGGGCAGCCTGTTCTTCGGCTCGGAGCTCAACTGCCTGGCCGCCGTGCCGGGGCTGGAGCTCACCCTCGATCCGCAGGCCGTCATGCGCTACCTGGCCTACGAATACGTGCCCACCCCGGACACCATGTACCGCGAGGCCAAGAGCCTGCCGCCCTCGCACTGGCTGCTGGTGGAGGACGGGCGCCTGAGCATCCGCCGTTACTGGGACCTGCCCCCGGCCGATGAGGACGACCGTCGCTCCGAGGCCGACATCTGCGCCGACGTGCACGAGCTGCTCACCCGCGCCGTGGGCCGCCGCATGGTCAGCGACGTGCCCCTGGGGGTCTTCCTCTCCGGCGGCATCGACTCGTCCATCGTGGCCGGTCTCATGGCCCGCCAGTCTTCCACGCCCATCAAGACATTTTCCATCGGCTTCACCGAGGCCAGCTACGACGAGAGCCGCTACGCCCGCGTGGTGGCCCAGCGCTGGAACACCGACCATCACGAGCGCGTGCTCTCGGCCGAGGACTGCGCCGAGCATCTGCCCAACATCATCAGCCGCATGGACGTGCCCATGGCCGACGCCTCGGTGGCGCCCACCTGGCTGCTTTCGGGCGTGACCCGCGAAAAAGTCACCGTGGCCCTGGGCGGCGACGGTGCCGACGAGCTCTGGGCCGGGTACGAGCACTACATCGCCTTCAAGATCGCCGAATGGTACAACGCCATCCCCGGCATCCTGCGCCGCGGCGTCATCGAGCCCCTGACCCGGCTCCTGCCCGCTTCGGCCGGATACATCAATCCCCGTCTGGCGGTGGAGACCTTTTTGCGCGGTGCCCACGCCCCGGCCTGGGAACGGGTGCAGACCCTGCTCACCTCCTTCACGCCCGAGATGCAGGCCGAGCTGCTGGCCCGGCCCGACCACGACTTCCTGCGCCGCGAGAACCTCTTCGCGCCCACGCGGGAGCAGTTCGAGCACTGGCCCGCCGGTCCCTCGCCCCTGGCACGGGCCTTCCACGTCTATGCCCGCCAGTTCATGCTGGACGACATCCTGGTCAAGGTGGACCGCTGCTCCATGCTCCACTCGCTGGAAGTGCGCGCGCCCTTCCTGGACAAGGATTTTGCCGAATATGTGGCCCGCCTGCCCATCCGGCACAAGCTGCACGGTTTCCAGCGCAAATACCTGCTCAAGAAGGCCTTCACCGACGTGCTGCCGCCCGAGATCCTGCACCGCAACAAGCGCGGCTTCCAGATCCCCGTGGCGGCCTGGCTGCGCGGGCGCATGCGTCCGCTCATGGAAGAGCTTTTCGCTCCCGAGCGCCTGCGTGCCCAGGGCCTGTTCCGGCCCGAGGCCGTGCGCTCCCTGGTGGACGCCCACTGCTCCGGCAAGGCCGACCTGCGCAAGCCGCTCTGGACGCTGCTCGTGCTCCAGCTCTGGCTGCGCGCCCGGGGGATGTAACGGATAAAAAAAGAGGCCCGGTACGGCTGGCAGCCTTCCGGGATGGACGAGGGGGCGGGGGAACTTTTCCTGGCGGAAAAAAGTTCCCCCGCCCCCTCGCGCTCCCCCACCCCTTAAAAACCGCTCATACGGGTTGGGAAAAGAGACAAGGGTGCACCACAGGCCCGGGAAGACGCTCCCCCATGGGTTGGCGCTATTTGGGACGGACAGCAAACGACAGGGGCAGGCCGAGGCCCGCCCCTGAATGAGGTTTGAAAAGAAGGGATGCGTGGAGAAGACCGCCTGGTCGTGCTGACGCCTTATGCCTTCACATAGCTGCTGAGGCCCCGGTGGATCTCCCTGGCCTCGTCCGTGAACAGGGCATCGAGACCGGCCACGCCCTTGGTCTTGAAGCCCGCCAGACCGGTGTTCAGGCGCTGCATCTCCAGATTGCCGCCGTTGAGGGCCACCTGCTGGAAGATCTGCTGGTCCATGGAGCTGCGCGGGGCATTGAAGGGCGGCAGCAGGCCGCCGTTCTCGTGCATCTGCAGGGCCAGGGTCTTGCAGGCCACGTCCATCTGCCCGGTGCGGTCCTTGCCGCTCTTGCAGTTGAACAGCGGCATCATGCCCATGATGTGCCCCAGCATGGCCAGACGCGCAGGCAGGCGATAGGGGTCGGCCCCGCTCATCCTGTAGCCTCCGGCGGCCCAGAGCGCGTGGATCTCGTAGCGCAGGGCCTGTATGTTCTGCCTGTCCCTGGCGGAGATGTCCGACCGCGCAAGATAGGTCTCCACCATCCCGCCGAGCATGTCGTCCCCGAAAAGCAGGGCCATGGCTTCCCTGTTGTACCGGTCGGACGTGCCCCAGCCGCCGATCAGGCCCTGGAGCCCGCCCTGCGCGCCGGTGTTCACGCCGAAATTGAAGGTGAGCACCTGCGGCCTGACCTTGACCGCCCTTTCCTGCCCGTCAGGCAGGACCACGTTCACCGTGCAGGTGCCGTCAGGCCCGCAGGCATCCTTCCACGAAGCGCATTGCTCGGCCAGATAGGTCTTTTCCGACGTGCCGAAGATCTCACGCGGCACATCAGGCGTGACCAGACTGGTGGAAAGCAAAGGCAGGTCGATGACGGCATCGGGGTTCACCGCCAGCCTGCGCTGGACGTCCGCCAGCTTCGGGGAGCTTTGCAGGGCCGCCGTGAAGATCTCCGTGGCGCGGGTGGCGTTGGCCGCCCGTCTGGCCGCGGGATTCTTGATGGAATAGGCGCTGTTGATACCGTGCCGGAGGCCCCGGAACAAAGTGTTGCCGCCCACGGCGATCTCCGTGCGGGCCAGGTTCAGGGCATGGTTGGGCTGGCCCCTGTCCTCGCAGGAGACGCCATGGATGCCGTGCCGGGCCATGCTCCGGCCGATGGGGCCGGGCTGTGCGCCCGCACCGATATGGCAGGCGGGCGTGATAGTGGACGTGGCCGTCACTCCAGCGCCCCCGCGTCCCAGATATTGCAGATCGCGCCGGATGACGCCCCAGCCCTGCTCGTTGAGCACCTGGATATGGGCCTCCTTGATCTCCCTGGCCAGCTTCCCCGCCGACAGGCCGGGCAGCAGCCGGTGCAGTTCCTTGCCCAGCTCTCCGGGGAGCTCGTTGAAGGACTTCATCACCGCATCGGGGACGCGTTCCCCGTCGGCCAGGCCACGCAGCTCGGGCGGATCGGTCATCTTGTCCTGCATGGCCGCCATCAGCCTGCTGAGATCCCGGGCCCGTTCCGCAAGGCGCATGCCCTTGTCCGAAGCGGGATCCAGGGTACCCAGCTCCACACCCGTCCGGCGTACATGTTCCCCTATGACCCGTTCGTAGGCGGCATAGGTCTGCTGAAAGGCAAGACGCACGTTCCCGGCCGTGAAGGGGCTCTGCTCCTTCTGGGCGGCCATGATGTCCCGCTTGGTATCCAGCTGCGCCTTGAGCCCTTCCAGACAATGGAGCACCCCGGCCACGCCCTCCGCGCCTGCGGGCAGCCCCGCCTGGAAGGTGTCCAGATCCCTGCGCATGGCGTCCACCGCCCAGGAGACCGAGGCAAGCTCCCGCTCGCCCTCGGCAACGGACTGCTGCCCCCAGAAATCGTTCCCCACCAGACGCACGCCCTGGCTCACCAGGCTGACGAAATAGTCGGGATCCACACCGGCCCGGCCCAGCTCCGCCATAAGCTCCGGCCGGAGGGCCCGTCGCCCCGTGGCCACCATGCCGCGCCCCAGGCAGGCCAGGTTGCGCTCCGCCGCCGCATCCAGGAGCCTGGACAGGTTGCCGCCGGTGAAGGCCTTGCCCTCCAGGGACTTTTTGCCGATGTACTGGTTGAACAAACGTGTGCCCTCGGCCTTGCCGCAGTAGGCGCAGACGCTGTCGCGCACGCGCTCGGCCGCGGCCCTGTTCCCGGCCTTTTCCTGGCTGCGTTGCGACAACTGCCAGAAACGGGCCTTGGCGGTCGTCGTCTGGAGCTTGTCCGTGCTCTGGTCGAGGCGGACGAAACTGCCCTGGGCCTGACTCAGGTGGCGCAGGCCGGCTATGGAATCGATAGGCATGGCTCCCCTCCTAGACCTTCACATAAAAGGGCTGCTCGCTCTCCATCACGGTGTCGCCCAGGGTCGCGCAGCGCTGCGTCCAGAAGTCCAGCGACAGGGCGAAGGATTGCAGGAAGGCATCCAGTTTGTCCGCCGTGGCCTGTTCGGGCAGCCACATCTGCTGCAACAGCACGGTGTCGCTCTCCGGGGCCAGGGTGATGGTGGCGCCCTGGGTATCCTGCCACATGAGGTTGGCGGTGAGCAGGGCCCGCAGTTCCCGCAGGGCCACTTCCTCATCCTCGGAAAGCGTACCTATGCTGCCGAAGGCGATGAACGTGCCCTGCCCTTCATCGAAACGCAGATGCACCACATGGTCGTCGGCCGAAGCCAGGGCGCAGTAATTGGCGTCATCGAGCTGCAAAGGCTCGATCTCCTGCTGGCGGGAAAATTCTTCCAGAAGCGTGTTGGCGGTCTCGCGGCTTATCATGATGCCTCCTTCCGTGCAGAGGTCTAAAGAAGTTCAGGGGATATTTTCGGCCTGTTCCTGATGTTGGCGGTACTGCCGACAGCGTTGGCAACGGACAGGCTACACCAGTGAATCAGCAAAAAGAGTGCCAGAGAGCAACCGCGGCATGGCAGCGGAGCGGCCCCGCGCACCATACGCCTCCGGGCAGAGCGCCTTGCCCTGCCGGAGGGGAAGCAAAAGTCCATGCCCTCCCCGGCCGAGATGAGGGGAAGCCATATGGCATTATCCCCCAGGGGCTTGGACTTTTCAATCTGTCCGCCTCCCGGCGGCCCTGGCGAAACCGGAGCGCATGGTCCGGCAAGATGCCCCGGCGAAAGCCCTACCGGCGACGGCCCGGCAATCTGGCCCATCCCGGCCGGAGGGTCGTGCTGCGGGGCCAGCGTCCGCCGGCAGGGACAAAAAAAGCGAAGCCCCGGCAGCGGGGCTCCGCATCATGCAGCAAGGAAGGGAGAGAGGTATCAGAGGTTGGCTTTGAAAAACGCCTCGATCCTGTCGAAGGGGATGATGTCCACCCGGTCGTACAGGTCCGTATGCGAGGCCCGGGGCACGATCATCAGTTCCTTGTTGTTACCGCTGAGCTTCTTGAAGGCATCCTCGCTGAAGTAGCGGGAATGGGCCTTTTCCCCGTGGACCAGCAGGACCGCGCTGCGGATCTCGCCCGCATAGGCCAGCAACGGCATGTTCAGGAAGGACAGGGCCGAGGTGGCGTTCCAGGCACCATTGGAGTTGATGGAACGGGGATGGAAGCCGCGCCTGGTCTTGTAATAATCGAAGTAATCCTTGACGAACTGCGGCTCGTCGCCCGTCAGGGCCTCGGGCAGGCCCGCGGCGGACGGTGCGATGCTGCCGGAACGTGCGTCCCGGGTGCGCTGTGCGTTCAGCTGCTGGCGCAGCGCGTAGCGGGCCTCGGCATCCATGGCGTCAAAATAGCCGTTGGCCGTGACGCGGCTCATGTCGTACATGGTGACGGCCACAGTGGCCTTGATGCGGGTATCCATGGCGGCGGCGTTCAGGCCCATGCCGCCAAAACCGCAGATGCCGATGATGCCGATGCGCTCCGCATCCACCGCGTCCAGCGTGGTGAGGAAGTCCACCGCGGCGCTGAAGTCTTCGGTATTGATGTCCGGCGAGGCCACATGACGCGGCTCGCCGCTGCTCTCGCCCGTATAGGAGGGGTCGAAGGCCAGCGTCAGGAAGCCGCGTTCGGCCATGGTCTGGGCATAGAGCCCGGACGCCTGTTCCTTCACCGCGCCAAAGGGGCCGCTCACGGCCAGGGCCGCCAGCTTGCCCCTGACATCCCGGGGCACGTACAGATCGCCCGCCAGGACAGTGCCGTAACGGGTGCGGAAGGTCACCTTGCGGTGTTCCACTTTGTCGCTCCTGGGAAAGACCTTGTCCCATTCCTGTACCAGTTCCATAGCCTTACCATCCTTGAAAGCAGTCGTGCCAGAGAGGGCCTTGTCCGCTGCGGCCGCAGATCCGGCAAACAGCATCGTGCCTGCCAGGATCGTCGCCGCCAGTGTTTTGCACATGCTCATCATGTCGCTCCGGCTTGAAGTTGTCCGGCAGGAACGTGCCTGCCGGCGTTCTTTTCTGTGTAGCCGCAGCTCCTATCCATGACAAATACCTATATCGAATGCTTCACCATAGAAATAATGCATGGATAAGCCGACATATGTCCCGCCTGGGCACACCGCTCCGGCACGGAAGGCCCCAGCAGTGCCTTGCAAGAAAGGGAAGCCCATCAAACGTGCGCCTCGTGGCGTCCGCGCCGCGCCACTTGATTTTTTCAAGAAAACGGCACGCATTTCTTGGCCCGGCTTCTGGCCCGGCCCCGGCGCCCCTGATACCTTTCCCTCCGGATACCGGGACTCCGTAACAACATCCCAGAGAGGTGACCCAGATGAAGATACAGCAGATCCGCAACGCCATGGTCCGCATCCGCTACGCCGGCAAGACCTTCCTCACCGACCCCTGGCTGGCGCCCAGGGGCAGCATGGGGACGTTCCGCGACTATCCCATGTTCCGCTGCCGCCCCGAACGGCTGGACCTGCCCCTGTGCGACCTGCCCATGCCGGTGGCCGACATCCTGGCCGGTGTGGATGCCTATATCGTGACCCATGTGCATCCCGATCATATCGACATGGCCGCCGACGGCAGCGTGGGCGCGCCGCTGGACAAGACGGTGCCCGTGTTCGTGCAGAGCGAAGAGGATGCCGCCGTGCTCTGGCGCTCCGGCTTCGCCCGGGTGGAAGTGCTGGGAGAGGAGACCGTCTTTGCGGACATCCGCCTCAGCAAGACGCCCGGACGCCACGGCACCATCATCCCCTGCGGGCCGTCCTGCGGCGTGGTCTTCCGGCATCCTGACGAAAAGACGCTCTATGTGGCCGGTGACACCATCTGGTTCGACGGTGTGGCCGAAAGCCTGCGCCGTTACCGGCCCGATGTGGTCGTGGTCAATGCCTGCGCGGCCGAACTGCTGGACGAGGGCCGCCTGATCATGGACGACGCGGACGTGGCCGCCCTGCACGCCGCCCGCCCGGAAGCGCGGATCATCGTCAGCCATATGGACACCGTGCCCCATGCGGCCCTGACCCGGCAGGACATGGACCAGGCCCTGCGCCGTCGCGGCATCCGGGAGGCCGTCTTCATGCCCGACGACGGCCAGAGCGCCGATTTTTAACGGCAGGAAAACTCCGCACGGCCCGCAGACGGACGGGCTGACGCATAGCGTGGCAGGCAGGAGGGATCCGTCCCGCCACGGTGCCTGCGCTCCGGCAGGTCCACGGCTCCGCCCGGCACCCCTGCCCTGTGCCCTCCCCGAATCAGGTCCCCGCCGGTCCCCAGGCAGAACGCCTTCCTTCCTCTTCCCCCTCCGGCGGGGGCCTTCATTCCGCCAGATCTTCCGCTTCCCGAAGGACCACATGCAGCTCGTAGCTGCCCAGCGGTTCCACCTCGGCCAGGAAGGCATCCAGGGCCTCCATATCCAGAAAATACATGTCGAGGAAATAGAGGTTGTCGCCTGTGGTGCGGTAGCAATGGATGGTGCGCCTGCCCTCCTTGCGGCAGCAGGCCTTCAGGGCCTCCACAGGGCCGTGCCTGAGCTGCACCCGGATGACGGCATGGACCTTGTAGCCGAAGACCGGGCAATTGACGTTGATGGTGTAGCGCTGAAGGATGCCCATGTCCTCCAGCTGTTCCACCCTGTTCCTGACGGCCTGCCCGGTGAGGAAGACCCGCGCGCCCAGTTCCTTCATGGTGATGCGCGCGTTCTTCCTGAGTTCTTCGACGATCCTCACATCCGTTGCATCTATCTTGGTCTTCATACGGCCTCCGCTCTGCTCCGCCATCTTCCCGGATAAGCAGGCCAAAAGCAAATCTCCGTCCTCCTGACGGCAAGGCGGCATCTTTGCCCTCCGCTATTCCTGCCCGTCTTCCGCCCCTTCCGCAGCACAGTCCGCTTTCGTTGCCACATGACGGCAGGCGGCCTCCCCGGCCGCGAAGGCGGTCCGTTACCCGCGCATCCCGCAGCGGGCATGAAAAAAGCCCGGCGGACAGGGCATGCCTGTCTGCCGGGCTCGATGAGGCGGACGGATCGTCGCTGCTAGTAAGCGTGCTCGTCCTTCAGGTCTTCAGCGCTCAGGCTGTGGGAGAACAGGCGGTAGACCCAGAACTGGTACAGCAGCACGATAGGCACCATGACCAGAGCCACGCCCAGCATGATCTTGAGGGTCAGCTCGGACGAGGAGGCATTGAAGGCCGTCAGGGTGGCGGTGGGATCGATGGACGAGATGAGCATGCGCGGGAACATGCCCATGACGCCGAAGAAGGTCACACCGATAATGTACACGGCGCTGCACATCCAGGCCTTCCACAGCTGGCCGCGGCGCAGCATGCAGCGCACGCCCAGCAGACCGGCCAGGGCCACCACGGGCAGCAGGAGCAGCAGCGGATTGCTCCAGTAGTTGCTGAACAGGTCGGTGTTGAAGAAGGTCAGCACCAGGAAGGCCACCAGCAGGATGAGCATCACGGGCCAGAGCAGGTTGGCGCTGGCCACGGCGCGGGTCTGCAGTTCGCCCTGGCTCTTGATGGCCAGCCACAGGGAACCGTGCAGCATGAACATCACCAGGAAGAAGATGGCGCCGGCGATGCCGTAGCCGTTGACCAGGCCCATGAGCGTGCCGTGGAACACGCCTTCACCGTCGATGGGGATGCCCATGAACAGGTTGGCGAAGGTCACGCCCAGCAGCAGGGAGGGCACCAGGTTGGACAGGAAGTGGACCAGATCCCAGAAGCCGCGCCACACGCCGCTTTCCACCTTGCCGCGGAACTCGAAGGACACGGCGCGGAAGATCAGGGCGAACAGCAGGATCAGCAGGGGAGCGTACAGGGCGCTGAACATCACGGCATAGACCTTGGGGAAGGCCGCGAAGGTCACGCCGCCGGCGGAGATCAGCCACACTTCGTTGCCGTCCCAGAAGGGACCGGCAGCGTTGTACATGATGCGGCGTTCTTCCTCATTGCTGCCGATGAAGGGCAGCAGGCTGCCCAGGCCCAGGTCGAAGCCGTCCAGGACGAAATACACGGTCCAGAGCAGCGCCCACAGGATGAACCAGATTACTTGCAAGGTTTCCAGCATGACTTAGTCCTCCTGCCCCTGCGGGCCCTTGATGGCGTACTTGCGCAGCAGGAAAATGTCCAGAAGGCCCAGCACGCTGTAAACGATGATGAAGGCCAGCAGCGACGTGGACACATGCTCGGCGGGCACCGGCGACACGGCGTCGCTGGTGCGCATCAGACCGTAGACGATCCAGGGCTGACGGCCCATTTCCGCCACCAGCCAGCCCATGGCGATGCTGATGTAGGGCAGCGGGATGCACCACACCAGGGCACGCATGAGCGTGGGGTTGATGGTCTCGCGGTTACGCTGCAGCGTGGCCCAGGCGGCCAGGGCCAGGAAGATGACACCAAAGAAGATCATGGCGCGGAAGCCCCAGAACACGGGCGTGACCGGCGGACGGTCTTCCTTGGGGAAGTCCTTGAGGCCCTTCACTTCGGCATCGGCGTCGCCGTAGGAGATCCAGCTCAGCAGGCCGGGGATGCCGATGGATTCCACGGAGTTGGTCTCGTTGGCTTCGTCCGGCACCACGGCCAGATAGAAGGGAGCGTTCTTGGTGGTCTCCCAGTGGGATTCCATGGCGGCCAGCTTGGCGGGCTGCAGTTCGGACACCACCTTGCCCTGGATGTCGCCGCTCAGGGCGAGAGCCAGCACCAGCACCAGACAAATGGGAGCGGTCATGCGGAAGGAGCGGCGGAAGAATTCCACGTTGCTCTTGCGCAGCAGGTGCCAGGAAGACACGCCCAGCACGAAGAAGCAGGACAGCGTCCAGGCGGAGAGCAGGGTGTGGGCGTACATGCCCCAGGCGTAGGGGTTGGTGACCACGGCCATGAAGTCGGCCAGTTCGGCGCGGCCGTTCTGGATCACATAGCCCAGCGGGTTCTGCATGAAGCCGTTGGCCAGGATGATCCACAGGGCGGACAGGTTGCCGGCCAGCACCACCAGCCAGATGGCCAGCAGATGGGTCTTCTTGCCCACGCGATGCCAGCCGAAATGCCAGACAGCCAGGAACGTGGACTCCAGGAAGAAGGCCACAGTGGCTTCGATGGCCAGCAGGGAGCCGAAGATGTCACCCACGTATTCCGAATACCGGGCCCAGTTGGTCCCGAACTGGAATTCCAGGGTGATGCCCGTCACCACGCCCAGGGTGAAGTTGATGATGAAAAGTTTGCCCCAGAACTTGGCATGCTTGCGCCAGACCTCATCCCCGGTGCGCACATAGCGGGTCTCCATCAGCGCGATGAGCAGGGACAGGCCCAGCGTCAGCGGCACGAAGATGAAGTGGAAAAAGACGGCCACGGCGAACTGTAGCCGCGAAAGCAGAATGACATCATCCATAGATCGTCCTCCTTATGGAGCGACCTGCATACCGTTATCCTTAGCGAAAAGCAAGACAAAGTTTAGACCCTGCAAGGCCTTGACGGCTGATTGGGAAAGATTACTTATTCCCCAGCAAGTATCCATGGAGGTTGTCATCATGCCGGAAAATACGGCTCAATCCTGTGAATTTCGCGCCGAAGTGCGCAAAGTGCTGAGCATTCTCACCAACTCTCTGTATACCAATCGCGAGATCTTTCTCCGCGAGCTCATCTCCAACGCTTCCGACGCCCTGGACAAACTGCGCTTCCGCAGCAACCGGGGCGAGACCCCGCGCCATGACGACCTGCCGCTGGAGATCCGCATCAGCCTCGACAAGGACGCCAAGACCCTGACCGTCGAGGACACCGGCCTGGGCATGACCGCCGCCGAACTGGCCGAGAACCTGGGCACCATCGCCAAATCCGGCACCGAGGCCTTCCGCGCCCAGCTGGCTGCCGAGGAAGCCAAGGCCGACGGCGAAAAAGCCGATGCCGCCAACATCATCGGCCGCTTCGGCGTGGGCTTCTATTCCGTGTTCATGGTGGCCGAAAAGGTGGACGTGACCTCGCGCCCGGCCTTCGGCGATGACGACAGCGCCGCCACCTGGACCAGCGACGGCCTGGGCACCTACACCGTGGCCCCCGCCGGTGACGACGCCCCGCAGCGCGGCACGCGCATCGTGGCCCACCTCAAGGAAGACGCCGCGGAGTTCCTCGAAAAGTTCCGCGTGGAATCCGTCATCCGCAAGCATTCGGCCTTCGTGCCCTTCCCCGTGCTGGTGGACGGCGAGCAGGTCAATACCCAGCCCGCCCTGTGGCGCGAGCCCAAGTCCTCCGTCACCAGGGAACAGTACGATGCCTTTTACCAGGCCCTGACCTATGACAGCAAGGCGCCGCTGGACGTGCTGCACATCTCCGTGGACGCGCCCGTGCAGTTCAACGCCCTGCTCTACATCCCCGACGCGCGTCAGGACCTCTTCGGCCTCGACCGTGATTTCTGGGGCCTGGACCTCTACGCCAGCCGCGTGCTCATCCAGCACCGCAACAAGGAACTGATCCCCGACTGGCTGGCCTTCCTCAAGGGCGTGGTGGACACCGAGGACCTGCCCCTCAACATCTCCCGCGAGACCCTTCAGGAAAACGTGGTCCTGCGCAAGATCAACCAGACCATCATCAAGCAGACCCTGAGCCACCTGGAAAAGCTGGCCGCCAAGGATGCCGAGAAGTACGCCGCTTTCTGGCGCCTGCACGGCCGCATCTTCAAGCTCTCCTACCAGGACTTCGCCAACCGCGAACGCATCGCCGGTCTGCTGCGCTTCAACACCTCGGCCCTGGACGACGGCGAGGCCCTGTCCAGCCTGGACGAATACATGTCCCGCGCTCCCGAAGGCCAGAAGACCTTCTGGTACGTCTCCGCGCCCAACCGTGAGGCCGCCCGCCTGAGCCCGCACCTGGAACGCTTCACCCGCAAGGGCATCGAAGTGCTCTTCCTCTACGAGCCCGTGGACGAGTTCGTCATGGAAGGCATGGGCAAGTACAAGGACTGGGAATTCAAGGCCATCGAGAACGCCGCCGATGACGCCCTGGACGCCTTCGCCGACAAGGCCGACAGCGAAAAGCCCGCCGCCGCGCCCCTTTCCGACGACGACAACGCCAGCTTCGACAAGCTGCTGGAACGCATCAAGGAGATCCTGGGCGAACGCGTGGCCGATGTGCGCGTCTCCCACCGCCTGGCCGACAGCCCGGCCGTGCTGGTCTCGCCCGACGGCATGACCTCGTCCATGGAAAAACTCATGCGCGCCATGCAAAAGGACGACTCCCTGCCCGTCAAGGTGCTGGAAGTCAACCGCGACCATGTGCTGCTGCGCAGCCTGCTCAAGATGTTCAAGGCCGATCCCCGGGACAAGACCCTGGCCGGCATGGTGGAGAACCTCTTCGACGCCTGCATGCTCCAGGAAGGCTACCTGCGCGATGCCCAGATGCTGGCCGGCCGCAGCAGCCATCTGCTGGAACAGGCCGCGGCCTGGTACGTGGAAGTGAAAAAGCTGTAACCCGCCGACGACACACCCCGCCCGCCGGCAGGACACCGGCGGACGTTCCTCCTCGCAGGATGTCCGGCCCCGCTCTGGGGCCGGGCATCTCCCCCGTACCGGGGATCGCCGCAGGCCTTGCGCCTGCGGCGATTTTGCCGTCATCCCCCCTGCTCCGGCCGCCGCATCCATAAAAAGGGGACTCGCCCTGCCCTGCGGCTGCCGCACTTCGTCGGCGATTCGCCGCCGTCCCGTCTTCCTGCCGTAAAGTTGGGGCGTCAGGACTTGACAAGCGCGTCCGTGCATTGTATGTGTTGCCGCTCTACGGCATTCATGCGCTGCCTGTCCGTCCTGGGCAGGCAGTGAAACTTTGGAGGAAACCATGCCTACTATCAACCAGCTCATCCGCATCGAGCGGACTGCGGTGGTGAAGCGCAAGAAGACCCCGGCCCTGCAGGCTTGCCCCCAGCGCCGCGGCGTGTGCACCCGTGTGTACACCACCACCCCCAAGAAGCCTAACTCCGCTCTGCGTAAGGTCGCCCGTGTGCGCCTGACCAACGGCATCGAAGTGTCGGCCTACATCCCCGGCGAAGGCCACAACCTGCAGGAACACTCCGTGGTGCTCATCCGCGGCGGTCGTGTGAAAGACCTGCCCGGTGTCCGTTACCACATCGTGCGCGGCACCCTGGATACCTCCGGTGTGGCCGACCGTCGCAAGAGCCGTTCCAAGTACGGCGCCAAGCGTCCAAAATAGGTTATTTTTTGCCAACTCCGGCGTACGTCATGCAACGCACCTAGGCTGCCCTCTCACGGCGCGCCGGGGCGCTGCGGGGCTGGTGACGCCGAAACACAGAGATTCTCAAGGAGAATATCATGCCCCGTAAAGGTCCTGTCCCGAAGAGGGAAGTGCTGCCCGATCCGCTGTACAACAGCCGTCTGGTCACCAAGTTCGTGAACCGTCTCATGTACGACGGCAAGAAAGGCGCGGCTGAAAAGATTTTCTACAGCTCGCTGGAAACCCTGGGCGAAAAGACCGGTGAAGACCCCATGCGCGCCTTTGAAAAGGCCATGGACAACGTCAAGCCCCATCTGGAAGTCAAGGCCCGCCGCGTGGGCGGTGCCACCTACCAGGTGCCCATGGAAGTCCGTCCCGAACGTCAGATTTCCCTGTCCATCCGCTGGCTGATCAACTATGCCCGTTCGCGCGGCGAAAAGGGCATGACCTCCAAGCTTTCCGCTGAACTGCTGGACGCCTACAACGGTCGCGGCGGCGCGGTGAAAAAGCGCGAAGATACCCACCGTATGGCCGAAGCCAACAAGGCTTTCGCCCACTACCGCTGGTAAGCTCGATTCCGAGTGACTGCTGCCGCGCCCGCAAGGGCGCGGCGCTTTTCCCCCCGCCCCACTGCCCCTTTTCTGGAGGATAACGTGTCCCGCACCACCCCCGTAGACAAACAGCGCAATATCGGCATCATGGCCCATATTGACGCCGGCAAAACCACCACCACCGAACGCATCCTTTTCTACACCGGTGTTTCCCACAAGCTCGGCGAAACCCACGACGGTGAGTCCACCATGGACTGGATGGAACAGGAACAGGAGCGCGGCATCACCATCACCTCCGCCGCCACCACCTGCTTCTGGAAGGACTGCCGCATCAACATCATCGACACCCCCGGCCACGTGGACTTCACCATCGAAGTGGAACGTTCCCTGCGCGTGCTGGACGGTGCCGTGTGCGTGTTCGACGCCGTGGCCGGCGTTGAGCCCCAGTCCGAAACCGTGTGGCGTCAGGCCGACCGCTACCATGTGCCCCGCATCTGCTTCGTGAACAAGATGGACCGCATCGGTGCCAACTTCTTCCGCTGCGTGGGCATGATCCACGAACGTCTGGGCGCCAAGGCCGTGCCCCTGCAGCTGCCCATCGGCGCTGAAGACAAGTTCGAAGGCATCGTGGACCTCATCGAAGGCAAGGCCCACCGCTTCGACAAAAGCTCCAAGGGTGCCGAATTCACTGTTGAAGACGTGCCCGCCGAACTGAAGGACATGTATGAGGAAAAGCGCCACGAACTCATCGAAGCCGTGGCCGAGGAAGATGAAGCCCTGCTGGAAAAGTACCTGGGCGGCGAAGATCTGACCCGCGAAGAGATCGTTTCCTGCATCCGCAAGGCCACCATCGCCCGCAACATCGTGCCCGTGCTCTGCGGCTCCGCTTTCCGCAACATGGGCGTGCAGCCCCTGCTGGACGCCGTGGTGGACTACCTGCCCTCCCCCGTGGACATCGCCGTCATGACCGGCCATGAGCCCGGCAACGAAGAACACCTGATCGAATGCCCCTGCGACGACAAGGAACCCCTTGCCGGCCTGGTGTTCAAGCTGTTCTCCGACCCCTTCATCGGTCACCTGTCCTTCTTCCGCATCTACTCCGGCTGCCTGGAATCCGGTACCAGCGTGTACAACGCCAATACCGGCAAGAAGGAACGCATCGGCCGTATCCTGAAGATGCACGCCAACAAGCGTGAAGACATCAAGTGGGCCGGCGCCGGTGACATCGTGGCTCTGGTGGGCCTGAAGAACGCCTCCACCGGTGACACCCTGTGCGACGAAAAGCGCCCGGTGATCCTGGAATCCCTGAACATCCCCGAGCCCGTCATCGAAGTGGCCATCGAGCCCAAGACCAAGGCCGACCGTGATGCCCTTTCCGCCGCCCTGAACAAGCTGGCCAAGGAAGACCCCTCCTTCCGCGTCAAGGGCGACGAAGAAACCAACCAGACCCTGATCGCCGGCATGGGCGAACTGCATCTGGAAATCATCGTTGACCGCCTGACCCGCGAGTTCAACGTCAACGCCAACGTGGGCAAGCCCCAGGTGGCCTACCGCGAAACCATCTCCAAGCCTGCCAAGACCGACATGAAGCATGCCAAGCAGTCTGGTGGTCGCGGTCAGTACGGTCACTGCGTGATCGAGGTGGAACCCAACCCGGGCAAGGGGTACGAGTTCGTCAACTCCATCACCGGCGGCGTGATCCCCAAGGAATACATCCCCGCCATCGACAAGGGTATCCAGGATGCCATGAAGTCCGGCGTGCTGGCCGGCTTCCCCTGCGTGGACCTGAAGGTCAACCTGGTCTTCGGTAGCTACCACGAAGTGGACTCCTCCGAACAGGCCTTCTACGTGGCCGGTTCCATGGCCATCAAGGACGCCATGCTGAAGGCCGGCCCGGTCCTGCTGGAACCCATCATGGACGTGGAAGTGGTCACCCCCGAAGAATACCTCGGCGACGTGATGGGCGACCTCAACGGCCGCCGTGGTCGCGTGCAGAGCATGGAAGCCCGCGCCGGCGGTGCCCAGAGCGTGCGTGCCCAGGTGCCCCTGGCCTCCATGTTCGGTTACGCCACCGACCTGCGCTCCCGTACCCAGGGCCGCGCTACCTTCACCATGCAGTTCGATCACTACGAGCGTGTGCCCCAGGCTATCGCCGACGAGATCCAGAAGAGCAAAAACTAGCGTCCTGAACGTCCGTTCCCACAAAGACCGGACAGCGCTGGTTGCTTGATATGACGGCGGGGATTTTGCAAGGCAAGATCCCCGCCTTTTTTTCATCGTTTTCCTCCCGGAAGCCCATGACCGGAAAGGATGTTCCCATGAGCGATACGCGCAACGACCTGCCCCTCGGCTTCTCCGCCGGGGCCGCTGCCGCCGGTTTCAAAAAAGCCGGCCGCGACGACCTGGGGCTGATTGTTTCCGACCGTCCCGCCGTACTGGCGGGCCTGTTCACCACCAATGCCTTCAAGGCCGCCCCCGTGCAGGTCTGCCAGCAGACCCTGCGCGAGTACGGCACCTGCCGCGCCGTGCTGGCCAACTCCGGCCAGGCCAATGCCTGCACCGGCGACGAAGGCCTGGAGAATTGCCTCGAGACCCGACGCATGGTCGCCGCCCTCACCGGGCTGGCCCCGCATGAGATCATGCCCATGTCCACCGGCGTCATCGGCGACCAGCTCAAGATGGACCGCTGGCGCGAGGCCGTGCCCTCCCTGGTGGAAAGCCTGGGCAGCCGCGATGCCGAAGGCTTTACCCGCGCGTTCATGACCACCGACGCCTTTCCCAAGTTCGCCAGCATCACCGTGCCCCTGTCCGGCGGCACCGTGCGCCTTACCGGCATGGCCAAGGGCGCTGGCATGATCTGCCCCAACATGGCCACCATGCTGGCCGTCATGCTCACCGACGCCGATGTGGACCGCGAGACCTGGCAGGCCATGTTCGCCCGCGCCGTGGACAAGACCTTCAACCGCGTCAGCGTGGACGGCGACACCTCCACCAACGACACTATCCTCGGCCTGGCCAACGGCGCTTCCGGCATCCGTGCCGAAGGTGAGGACGCCGCCCTGCTGGAAAAGGGCCTTACCGACACCCTGGGCCAGATCTCCTACATGCTGGTCAAGGACGGCGAAGGCGCCAGCAAGGTCATGCACATCACCGTGAGCGGCGCCGCCTCCGATGAGGACGCCTGCCGCATCGCCCGCACCGTGGGCCACTCCCAGCTGGTCAAGACAGCCATCTACGGCCAGGACGCCAACTGGGGCCGCATCGTGGCCGCTGTGGGCCGCAGCGGGGCCCAGGTGGACCCCAGCCGCGTGCGCCTGGTGCTCTGCGGCATCGAGCGTTTCCGCGACGGCCAGCCCGTCAACGGCGACAAGGAAGCCGAGCTTTCCGAGCTGCTCAAGGCCACCGACATCCCGGTGGAGATCCATATGGGTCTGGGCGACGGCTGCTACGATCTGCGCGCCTCCGACCTCGGCCACGAATACGTCAGCCTCAACGCCGATTACCGCTCGTAAGCGCGAGAGGTTTTTTATGAGGGGGGAAGGAGGCCCTTTGCCGGCGCCAAAAGGGCCTCCTTCCCCCCTCAAACTCCCCCCTTCCTCCCCAAACGCGCTTTATCAGGGAGAGGCGGAGAAACACGGCATCGCCGTGCTTCTCCGCCTCTCCTTTTCTGTCGCAGGGACATCTATTTCCCCGGCCATTTCTGCCGCCCTTCCCCAGCTTCATTTCCCCACCTCTTGCCACTTTGCTGACGCATGCTTATCTACAGTGAGCGAATCCCTACCTCGCACATCAAGGAGATACCATGACCAGCCAGATCAAGACCGTGCTGCTTCTCGCCCTGCTTTCCGCCATCATCATCGGCCTGGGCGGCATCATGGGCGGCCGTACCGGCATCATCATCGCCTTCGTGATCGCCATGATCATGAACGTGGGTTCCTACTGGTATTCGGACAAGATCGTGCTCTCCATGTACCAGGCCCGCGAGCTGTCCGAAGACGAAGCCCCCATGTTGCACCGCATGGTGGCCGAGCTTTCCGCCAATGCCGGCATCCCCAAGCCCCGCGTCTGTGTCATCCCCGAAGACGCGCCCAACGCCTTCGCCACCGGCCGCGACCCCGAGCACGGTGTGGTGGCCGTCACCGACGGCATCATGCGCATCCTCAGCCCCGAAGAGCTGCGCGGCGTCATCGCCCACGAGATCGGCCACATCGCCAACCGTGACATCCTGATCCAGACCATCGCCGGTGTGCTGGCCTCGGTCATCGTCAGCATCGCCAACTTCATGCAGTTCGCCGCCATCTTCGGCGGCAGCAGCAATGACGAGGAAGGCGGCACCAACCCCATCGCCGCGTTCCTGCTGGCCATCCTGGCCCCCATCGCCGCCAGTATCATCCAGATGGCCATCTCCCGCTCGCGTGAGTACCTGGCCGACGAGACCGGCGCCCGCATCTGCGGCCAGCCCCTGGCCCTGGCCGGTGCCCTGCACAAGCTGGGCGTGGCCAGCGGACAGATCCCCATGCAGAACGGCAACCCCAGCACCGAGCAGATGTTCATCGTCTCGCCGCTGTTCGGCTTCGGCGGCGGCAGCATGGCCAACCTGTTCAGCACGCACCCGCCGCTGGAAGAACGCATCGCCCGTCTGCAGGAGATGAGCCGTCAGGCCCGCTAACGGCCATCCCCGCCCCTCCGGCATACGAACCTTTTGACAAAAAAGCGGGCTTGGTGTGTAGTCAGCAATGACGCCACCTGCCCGCTTTTGTCGTGCCCGGGGGCGAATCTGATGCCGGTACGCCCGGCAGGAGAATGACATGAAACGTTTCCCCGTGATCCTTGCCCCCGCCCTGCTTGGGTCCCTTCTGATGCTGGGCGGCTGTGCCACCACAGGCCCCAATACGGCCCCCCTGCCGCCCGATCGTGACTGCCAGGAAGTCTATACCGTGGCTCCCGGCAATTACATCATCGATATCGCGGGCGGCTCCATGGTCGTCCTCGACCCGGCCGTGCAGGACTTCCCCCTGTTCTGCTCGCCCGAAGAAGCCCGTGCCGGTCTGAAGACCGCCATGGACAACGGTGCCCTGCCCGCCGGGGACTGGCGCATCTACCGCCTCAACGGCACCCTGCAGGAGATCGGCCAGCAGCCCGAACCCGGTCATTACAGCCTGGCCCGTATGGCCCGCCTGGTGGACTGGGTGAGCAAGGCCGAAACGGAAGACCCGGACAAAAAATAGCCTGTCCCCCTACCGGGGCAGCCCTGCACAAGGTCCCATGCCGTCACAGGCCTGGCGGACTTCCTTTGTGCCTCAAATGCAAGCAGCCAAAGCGCTCCCTCCTTGAAGGACGGAGCGCTTTTTTATGACCAGCGCGGGCGGCATCGAATACCGGCCCCCTCCTTTCACAGTCCCTCCCGCCTCCCCTCCCCCCTTTCCTGACGCCCTACGCCCTTCCTGACGCCCTACGCCCTTCCTGACGCCCTACGCCCTTCCTGACGCCCTACGCCCTTCCTGACGCCCTACGCCCTTCCTGACGCCCTACGCCCTTCCTGACGCCCTACGCCCTTCCTGACGCCCTACGCCCTTCCTGACGCCCTACGCCCTTCCTGACGCCCTACGCCCTTCCTGACGCCAGAAGCGGCGAGAGCGCCCTTCCCCTCAGGGAAAGGCGCTCTCGCCGCTTCACAGGGCCACTCAGGCCCATGATAAAAGTTTTTGGAAGGATGTGGGGGGAGCGTGAGGGGGGAGAAGGAGAACCTTTTTCCAAAAAGGTTTCCTTCTCCCCCCTCACAAAACATTCTTATTGCGGCAGCGGGCAGGGCGTCAGGAAGAACGCACGCTCCTCCTGTACCAGCGAGACGATCTCGCGCAGGCCTTCCAGCGTAGGCTGCCCCTTGTTGGCGGTCAGCAGGCCTTGCAGCTTCTTGACCAGAGCCGCGCGGGCCTCGCAGTCTTCCAGGCCCAGCAAGCCCTTCTTGCCAAGGATCTCCAGGGCCTTGCCGTGCCGGGTGGCCAGACCGGTATGCACCTGATAGAGCGGCTCCAGCGTGTCGCTTTCCGCAGCGGCCAGCACCATGACCGAGGCCATGTACAGGCGTTCCAGATAAAGGCCGTACAGATGCGCCCCCAGCAGGCGCAGCAGCTGGTCGTCCTGACGGGCGGCCTCCAGCAGACGGGAAAGCTCCTGCTGGCGGAAGCGCGCCAGAATGTTCGCGGACTCCTGACTGTGCGGGGCCTTGCGGATGCGGGCCATGTCCTTGCTGTTCAGCGTGGGCAGGGGCTTGCCCACTAGCTGCTGGAGCAGCTCGTTCTTCTTGGCCGCGTCGGACACATCGCCGAAATAGAAGGCATACATCCTGTCAGCGGCCAGCATGCCGCTGAGCACGGCCAGCTGGTCCTGGCTGCCGTCCACGGGGCACATCTCGCCTGTGATGGTCAGGTCGGGCTGATAGATGAAACCGGCCTTCTTGAGCAGGCCGATATCCTGGATGCTGTTCACGATGGCATCGCTGTCCAGCAGGGGGGCCAGCTCGTCCACCACATGGGCACGGGCCGGCAGGGCGGACAGGCAGAACACCAGCAGGAGCAGCAGACAAAACAGCGGCGCGGCCGCCGGCCTCCGGCCCGAAAGACCGGAGGCGACGACCGCGCCGGGCACGACGCCCACCGCTCCGCGCCCGGAAGCGCAGAGCATGGGGGGCGTGGCAACGGCGGACATCTTCATGACGTTGTTCCTTATTCCTCGTTGAGGGCTTCGCTGAAGCGCTGGCGCAGGGCCTGCATCTTGGCCTTGGCATCCAGCAGCTGTTCGGCACGGGCGCGTTCGCGTTCCACAACCTGGGCGGGAGCGCGGCTCACGAAACTTTCGTTGTGCAGCTTGCTCTGCACGCCCACCAGATCCTTTTCCAGTTTGGCCATTTCCTTGTCCAGACGGGCCAGTTCTCCGGCCAGATCCACGGCGCCCTTGAGGGGCACGATGACCTGGCAGCCGCCCACCACGGAGGAGGCGGAAGCCTTGGGAGCGTGCAGGTCGGCACCGATCTGCAGGTCTTCCAGGCGGGCCAGGGTGGTCATCATCTGGCGGCAGCTTTCCAGCAGGGCGGCCTGGGCCTCGTCCACAGGATGCAGCATCAGGCTCACCTTGTGGCTGGGGCTGATGTTCAGCTCGGCCTTGATGGTGCGCACGGCCACGATGATGCCCTGCACCAGTTCCATGCGGGCGGCCTCGGCTTCATGCAGGCAGCCGGGACGGGCGGCGGGATAGAGCTCCAGGGCGATGTCCGTGGGCTGCTCGCCGGCGGGCACGGGCAGGGCGTTCCAGATCTCGGCCGTGACGAAGGGGATGATGGGATGCAGCAGGAGCAGCAGCTCGCGCAGCACCACCCACAGCACATACTGGGCCACGGGCTTGCGGGCCTCGTCCTGCATGTCGGGCTTGATGAGTTCCAGATACCAGTCGCAGAACTCGTTCCACAGGAACTTGTAGCCCAGCTGGGCGGCGTCGTTGAAGCGGTATTCCTCCAGCGCCTTGTCCATGTCCTGCTTGACCTGCTCCAGACGGTGCAGGATCCACTGGTGGTGCAGGCCTTCCACGCTTTCCAGGGCCACCGGGGCGGGCGCGGTCTCGGGCAGGTTCATGAGGGCGAAGCGGGCGGCGTTCCACAGCTTGTTGACGAAGTGGCGGTAGCCTTCGATGCGGGCTTCGGACAGGCGGATGTCGCGGCCCATGGCGGCAAAGGCCGTCAGGGTGAAGCGCAGGGAGTCGCAGCCGTACTTGTCGATCATCTCCAGCGGGTCGATGACGTTGCCCGTGGACTTGGACATCTTACGGCCGGTCTCGTCACGCACCAGGGCGTGCAGGTACACGTCGTGGAAGGGCACCTGGCCCATGAAGTGCTGGCCCATCATCATCATGCGGGCCACCCAGAAGAAGATGATGTCGAAACCGGTCACCAGCACGCTGGTGGGGTACCAGGTGGCCAGATCCTTGGTCTGCTCGGGCCAGCCCATGGTGGAGAAGGGCCACAGGGCCGAGGAGAACCAGGTATCCAGCACGTCCTCGTCCTGCTTCAGGTCAGTGCAGCCGCACTTGGGGCAGGAGCTGGGGTCGTGCTCGGCCACGATGAGCTCGCCGCACTGCGCGCAGGTCCAGGCGGGGATGCGATGGCCCCACCAGATCTGGCGGCTGATGCACCAGTCGCGGATGTTGTCCAGCCAGTGATAGTAGGTCTTGGCCCAGGATTCCGGCAGGATGCGGGTCAGTTCGGGCACGGCCTTGCGGGCGGCGGGAGCCATCTTGGTGGTGGCTACGAACCACTGCGTGGACACATGCGGTTCCACCACGGTGTGGCAGCGGTAGCAGTGGCCCACGGAGTTGTCCAGGTCTTCCACGGCCAGCAGGTCGCCGGCGGCTTCGATGTCGGCCACGATCTTCGTGCGGCAGTCTTCCTTCTTCAGACCGGCGTAGGGGCCGGACTCGGCCTTCATGATGCCGTCTTCGTCGATGACCTGCAGGAATTCCAGATCGTGCTTCTTACCCAGGGCCCAGTCGTTGTGGTCGTGGCAGGGGGTCACCTTGAGGGCGCCGGTACCGAACTCGCGATCCACGTAGCTGTCGGCGATGATGGGGATCTCGCGGCCCAGCACGGGCACGATGGCCGTCTTGCCCACCAGGTGCTGGTAGCGCTCGTCCTCGGGATGCACGCAGATGGCGGTGTCGCCGGGGATGGTCTCGGGACGGGTGGTGGCGATGGTGATGCTGCCGGAGCCGTCGGCCAGGTGGTAACGGATCTTCCACAGCTTGCCCTTGTGGGCCTCGTGTTCCACTTCGTCATCGGCCAGGGCCGTATGGCAGCGCGAGCACCAGTTGATGATGTAGTCGCCCTTGTAGATCAGGCCTTCGTTGTAGAGCTGCACGAAGACCTTGCGCACGGCGGCGGACAGGCCTTCGTCCATGGTGAAGCGCAGGCGCGTCCAGTCCACGGAAGCGCCCAGGGCGCGGATCTGGTTGAGGATGCGGTGACCGTAGTCTTCGCGCCACTGCCACACGCGCTCGATGAAGGCTTCGCGGCCCAGGTCCTGACGGGTCTTGCCTTCCTTGGCCAGAGCGCGCTCCACCACGTTCTGGGTGGCGATGCCGGCGTGGTCGGTGCCGGGCACCCACAGCACGTTCTTGCCCTTCTGGCGGGCATGACGGCACAGCACGTCGATGAGGGTCTGGTTCAGGGCATGCCCGATGTGCAGGGCGCCGGTAACGTTCGGCGGCGGGATCACGATGGAAAAGGGTTCGCCCTGGGCATCCGGGTCGGGTGTGAAGGTCCTGTTGTCCTGCCAGTGGTCGCGCCAGCGCGCTTCCACGTCATGGGGCTCGTAGCCCTTGGGGAGGGTATCCGCCATCTTGCTTTCTCCATGAAAGGCGGCCATAGTACGCTGTTATGTGTGCCGCCAACCCTGTATGTATTCTTTGGGACGCGTCCCATATCTGGGGCCTTATGGTCTGGCGCGCCCTGTGCGCGCTGGGACTGCCCTGTCGTCTGGTCAAGGGACAAGACATAGCCAATGGCGCGCTTTTTCGCAAGCCATGCCCGCAGGGCACGCCCGGCAAGGAACGGGGAGCGGCCCCGCTCCTGCTTGTCCCCGGCGGCAACGCCCGGCTCAAGGCGCGGGCCCTGGGCGAGAAGGGGCGGCAGGCCGTGCGCGACTATCTGGCCGAAGGCGGCCGTTACCTGGGCTTTTGCGGCGGCGCCGGACTGGCCCTGAGCCAGCACCGCAGCCAGGACGGGCTGGGGCTCTGCCCCTGGGGCCGCGCGCCCTATCCCGAGCGTCTGCACCATCTCATCTCCGGCCATGCCCACATGCGGGTGCGCTCCTGCATGGCACGCGACCTGCCCGCCGTGCGGCCGGATTTTCCCAAAGCCTTCCCGGACGGGGCTGCTCCCGATCCGCTGCGCCCGCCGCTGGGCGACGAGGCGTGCGCCCTGGTGCCGCCGCACTGGCGCGGCTGCGCCCACGGCCATGACGACGACTGCCGCCATTGCGGCAACTGCCGCCCGCCCCGGGATGATGGCCACGTGCCGTCCCTGCCCGTCTGGTGGCCCGGCCGCTTCGCCCCGGAAGCCGACGAACGGGTCAGCATCCTGGCCTCCTACCGTCAGCCGGATACGGACTTCTGGCTGGCCGACCTGCCCCTGAGCCGCATCCCTGCCCCTGTCTTCGAAGCCTGGAAGGACCTGTACGGGGTCAACGTCTCGGCGGACTTCCTCGACGGCCAGCCCCTGATGGTGGCGGGCAATTACGGCCAAGGCCGCTACGTCCTCAGCTATTCCCATCTGGAGACCCCGGACAGCCCCGATGCCAATGCCTGGCTGGCCCATCTGCTGCGCGTGCTGGCCGGTCTTGCGCCGCAGCGCGAGCTGGTGCCCGCCTGGGACCTGCACCGCAAGGCCGCGTTCCGCTGGCCCGACACGCCGCAGACGGCCCCCCTGCGCACCCTGCTGCACGGCATGCGCGAGCTGCTGGATCTGGGCGTGGAGCACAACCTCTTTTTCGAACGCACCCCCTGGCTCTGGGGCTGGCGCCCCGGCCTGCCCGGCGCGGTCTGCAACAACCTGTATTCGTCCCTGCGCGTGCTCTGCGGCCTGCGTCCCGGCCCGGACACCCTGGCCGCCTGGGACGGCATGCGCGCCCGCTTCGCGGCCCTCACGGACATCTTCCTGCCCGGCGCCGAGGGCTATCTGCTGGCCTGCCGCCTGCGCGAGACCCTCTCCCCCACCATGCCCGACGCCGTGGACCGGCGCGGCCTCACCAACCAGCGCGAGGCCCTGTTCGGGCATCCCATGACCGGGGGCGGCATCGTGGGCGAACTGCTGGAGATGACCGACGAGCTGCTCTACCGCGGCCAGCAGGAAGACGCCTGCGCCGCGCTGGACGACTGATCCAGCGACGCACGCCTAACGAACGTGTGCCTTTTCTGAACGCCCCCGCCTGCCCTCTCCGGCTACCCGCGCGCCGGCTGCGGGACCTGCGTGCTTCCGGCTCCGGAAGTGGCGCCATGACGTTGCCCGCTGATGGCGTACAGATAGCCGGCGAAGAAGGTGAAGACCAGAGCATTCATGAGCCCTGTGGAGATGAACGCCCCCAGCATCCCCATAAAAGCACAGGCCATGGCGTACACATACCAGTCCCGGTTCCGGGCGGCAAAACGCACGCTCCTCCAGAGCAGCATGCCGCACAGCCCCAGGAACAGGAGCAGACCGGGGACCCCGAACTCCGCGAGCAGGACAGAATATTCATTCAGCGGCGGTACCCGGCGCAGCTTGTTTCCCTTGGCCTGCAGAACGAAACCACGCAGCTCGCTGCCCCGCTCCAGGCTGCATGTATCCAGCGGCTGCCAGTAGAATCCTCGCAGATAAAATCCTGTTCCCAGCACGCGGGACAGGCCGGCGGCCATATCCAGCCGGGTGCAGGCATAACGTATGCCCAAGGAACCGTTCTGCTCCAAGGCCCCTTGCAGCTCGGGACACTGGGGAGAAAGACCGGCATGGCTGTCTTCCAGAAAACGCAGGATGGAATCCGTTTCCTGTTCCACAGCTCCAAAGCGTTCAAACTTTGGTTGCAGGAGCGTCCAGCCCCCGGCACCAGCCAGGACAAGCAGAACACAGGACAGAGTGAGGACTCTGCGGCTGTAGCGGCGCCAGGCAGCCAGATACCAGGGGCCCCCGGCCATGATGCAGGCCAGCAGAAAAGCGACCGCACCGGTGAGGACCTTGCTCTGCCACATGACGATCCCCCAGCCCGCGACCCCCAGCAGCCAGAGACGATTGCCCGCGCACTTCGCCAGCAGCAGCCCCAGCACCGGCAACAGGCCAAACGCCATGTGCGACGGCTCCGCGAACAGGCCCCTGACCCTGTCGGTAAAATACGGCGGCGGCCACCAGCCGTGACCGATGCACTCCATGCGGAACCAGGGATTGATGCTGACCAGGAAATTCTTGATCCCCTCTGCACCATGATTGGCCAGGATCTCCAGAACAATATGGGCAAGATTGGACAGGCCGAGTACCAGCAGGGCCGCCTGGAAAAGTCGTTTGCCGCAGGAGGACGGCAGGCAGGAGAACATCACGGCCCACCAGAGCAGGAAGCAGAACGGCACGATGAACCAGCGGGCAAGCCCCAGCCAGACAGCAGGCGCGATGTTGTGGGGCACCCCCTGGAGGCCCAGCCAGGTCGAAAGAACGCTGCAACCGAGCAGGGCCGCCCATAAAAACAGCAGTCCCCGGTGTTCCCGCATATGGCCATACCAGCGGCCGGAAAGCAGGAACAGGAGCATGCCCGCACAGGCCAACGGATACATGGGCCGAGGCGGCATGAAGGGCACCTCGTACCAGGGGAAAACATCGAACGACAGCAGAGCCAGGCTCAAAAAGGCACACGCCATGGATCCCCATAGGCACAGACGGGAGAAACGATCCATCAAAAGATTCCTTGCTCGGGAAAAAGGTCGGATACGGGCCCGGAAAAAGACGGCCTGTGAGCAGGCAAAGCAGAGGGACCACCGGGCCCGGGAAGCGGCAATATCCTCTATTCTATAATCCGGCCCCCTTCCTGACAAGCACTACAGGCAGCCCGCCCCCTGCAGCAGAAAGATGAACAGCATCAGGCTGACCATGCTGGCGGCATTGCTCAGTACGGCGGTCAGGGCCGCCTCTTCGGGCACGGCGCTGTAGACCTCGGCCAGCACCGAAGCCACCAGGGCCGTACCGGTGGCGGACATGAGCACGGCTACGCCCAGCCAAAGCGGCGGCAGGCCTGCCAGATGCATGATGCCCCAGCAGATCAGGGGATGGATGCCCAGCTTGCACAGCAGGAGCCAGGTCTGCCGGACCACCGTATGCCCGCCGTTGCGGCGCAGGGCCAGCACCAGCTTCTGGCGCAGGTCGAAGCCCAGGGCCAGCAGCATGCAGGGCGCGGCCGTACTGCCGATGAGCGCCGCGGCGTGATCCAGCGGCTGCCACAGCCCCAGCCCCGAGCAGGCCAGGGCAAGGCCCGCCAGCGTGGCCAGAAGCAGGGGGTTGCCCAGCAGGAACAGGCGCAGCAGCTTCCAGATGCGGCCCCGGCCGTCGCCCCAGGCCGCGGAACCTGCCAGACAGTCCATGCGGATCTGGGCCATGATGACCACCACATTGGGCGTCAGGGCCGCCAGCCCGGCCACCACCATGGCTTCGTGATTGCCCGGCAGCAGGCCGGCCACGATGGGCAGGCCCACGAAGGCCGTGTTGCTGGCGCTGCAGGCCAGGCCGGAGATGATGGCCGGGCCCGTCCCCCGCCGGGAAAAAAGCCTGTCCACGGCGTAGCCCAGCAGATAGCACAGCATCTGCGCCCCGATGACGCCCAGCCAGAAACCGCCGTGGGCCAGATCCAGACGGCTCGCACCGGACAGGATATGCAGCATGAGCACGGGCAGGGCCAGCTTGAGCACATAAAGGCCCATGGCCGCGCCGGTATTCTCCGGCAGCACGTCGGTCATGTGGACCGCAGCCCCCACGGCTATGAGCAGAAAGACAGGAAGAACAGCGTAGAATGCTTCCATACGACACCTCCATGCGGACCGTAGTGTGGCTCTCCCGGAGGATGTCGCTTGCGGTGAGGGGAAAGATGCGCCTCTTTCCTCCGCTTGTCCAGAAAATTGTTTGTTTAACCAAACAATATATAACCTATTGAAAAAGCCCGGTATCGACCGGGCTTCGATAGAATTTTATCCAGCAGTGTGGAGCGCCTTACAGAACAAAGCCCCGCAGGGCGCACTTCGGCAGACGCCCCTCTGCCGCCCCTGCATCCCCAGTCAGGACACCGACACGGCAAAAGACGGCCGGGGCACATCAGATATGGCCCAGCAGACGCATCACCCAGATGAAGAAACTCAGCGAGAACAGGCTCAGACCATTGGAGACCAGGGCCGTCAGGGTCGCCTCCTCAGGACCGGCATGGTGCACGTCCGCCAGCACGGGGACCACCAGGGCGGAGCCGGAAGCGGCCATGATGACCGAAACGGCCAGCCACAGGCCTTCCACGCCCAGCGCGGCCAGGATGCCCCAGCAGACCAGGGGCTGCACCACCAGCTTGCAGATCTGCAGGGCCGTCTGGCGCAGCAGCGCATGGCCGCCCGCGTGCCGCAGGACCACGGCCAGCCGTTCCCGCAGGGTCAGGCCCAGGGTCACGAGCATACAGGGGGCGGCCGTATGGCCCACCAGCTCGGCGGCCCTGTTCAGCGGATCCCACAGGCCCAGCCCCAGGGCCGAGACCAGCACGCCGCCCGCCATGCCCCAGAACACGGCATTGTACAGCAGCGAATAGCGCAGCACATGCAAAAGCACGGCCTTGCGCCCCTGCGGCATGGAGCGGGAAGGATCATGCGCGGCCAGCTGCACCTGCCCCACCACGAACAGAAGATTGGGCGTGATGGTGAACAGGCCGGCCACGAACAGGGCCTCGGCATTGCCCGGCAGGGCACTGGTGATGACGGGGATGCCCACGAAGGCGGCATTGCAGAAACAGCCGCCCAGGGCCGTCACGGTCGCCGCCGCGCTGTCGTGGCGGGCCAGGATGCGGTCGGCCGCGTAACAGACCCCGTAGATGAGGAACTGCGCGGCGATGACGCCCAGCCAGAACTGCGGATGCGCAAAGCTCTCCAGGGGCGCGGTGGCCATGATCTGGAACAGCAGCAGCGGCAGGGCCACGTTGAGGACATAGAGGCTCAGGGTCTGGTTGGCGTTCTCGGGCAGGGCCCGGAAAAGATCCAGGCAGACGCCCAGACCGATGAGCAGGAACACAGGAACAACGGCGGAAAATGCTTCGATCATGCCCTTGCTTATGCTTCTCCCGGGCGGATGTCCAGAAGCGCAGGCTACAAAACCGGGCACCATAAAAAAGCCCGGGACAGCACGGGGGAGCCTGCCGGACAGCGGCCTTGCCGCCATCCGGGACAGGCCCTGCATCCGTACTGCCGGGCCATTTCTCAGCGTATGGGGAGGACAGGCGCCGGGCCTGTCCTAGGCTTGGACGCCATGCGCATGGCAGCCACAGGCGGCGTCCAGGGCCCCGCACTGGCGGCAGTGGGCCACCAGGGGCTCGAAGGTCTCGCTGTCCGGGAAATAGGCCAGCAGGGAGCCCTGCGACATGTCGAAATACCAGGCGTGCAGCGACAGCTCGTGGGCGGCCACCCGTTCCTGGATCCAGGGGTAGGAGAGCAGGTTGTCGATGGAGACCAGGATGGCGGCCTCTTCGCAGTGGCGCTGCCGGTCGGCCGGGCTCTCGTCGCGCACGTCCTCGCGCATCCGTTCCAGGGCGGGCGCGGCCATGGAGACCCAGTTGGCCACGAAGCTCTCGTCATGCAGCGATTCGGGGTTCAGCAGGGCCTGGATGCCGCCGCAGCCGGAGTGCCCCAGCACGATGATATGCTCCACCTTGAGGTGGTGCACCCCGTATTCCAGCACGGCCAGCACGGCATCGCGACGCAGGGCGTCGTCGGCATGGGGCACCAGGTTGGCCACGTTGCGCACCACGAAGATGTCGCCCGGGTCGCAGCCCATGAGCAGGGCCGGATCGGCACGGGAATCGCTGCAGGCGATGACGATGGCCTTGGGATGTTGCCCCTTGTTCAGGGACGTGTAGTAGTCGTTTTCCGCATCGAAGTAGAAGCGGCGGAAGTTCCTGAAACCGTCGATGAATTTTTCAAAGTCTTTCATTGTTCCCTCAAAAATACCTCCCGCCGTGCGGCACCTGGATGCCGCCGGACGGAAGAGACAAAAAGAGCCCCGGAAGGACCGGGGCTCTTGGATAGCATCGAAGACTGGGGCTACTTGGCCTTGGCTTCGGCCGGAGCGGCCTTTTCGGCAGCGGGCTTTTCGGCGGCGGGAGCGGGCTTTTCAGCGGGCTTCTCCGCGGCCTTGGTGTCCTGGGCGGCCTTGGCGGGCGCTTCGTCGGCGGGAGCTTCGGCCGCGGCGGGAGCTTCGGGCTGGGGGTTGCTCACGGACACGAAGTTGACCTTCTGCTTGTTCATTTCGTCCAGCAGGGCATTGGTCACGTCCAGGGCGGGATCATAGGCCACGGCCACGTCCGTGCCCAGCACCACGCTCAGGCCGTTGGCCTTGCGGTAGTTGTTCACCAGACGCTGGGTCAGGTCCAGCAGCTGGCTGACCACGTTCTGCTGTTCGGCGTTGATGCGCTGCTGGCCACCCATGTAGATGGCCTGCAGTTCACGCTGCAGGGCTTCGTTCTCGGGGTCTTTGCCCAGACGGGCCTGCACGTCGTCGATCTGCTGCTGGATCTCTTTCTGCATGCCTTCCAGGAAGCGGCTGGCTTCCTTGCCGGGCTCGCTGTCACGCAGCAGGCGGTTCATATCGACCACGCCGACCTTGACGGCGGGTTCCTGGGTCTGCTGGCAGCCGCTGACGGCGAGGCAGAGGACGAGCAGGGAAAGGACGAGGAAACGAATACGCATGGGGAGTTCTCCTTGGATCATCCGCAAGATGTGCGGTTTCAGTCTGAATGGCCTGCTTGTACGATGTTTTGTTCCGGGACTCAACTCTTTTCCGCCGCCCCGCTCCGGCGTACGGCCGGGACGGGACCTCGTGCAAGACGGCGCGCGCATTGACAAAGGTTGCGATATTGTTATTCTGAACGTTGTCCTTATTTCATAAGATCTTCAGGGCGGACCTGCCGCCAAGCGAGAATTTTCGTGTCATACCACTCCCTGCGCACCCCGCGCGAAGCCATCACCGAGATCGTCAGACACGCGCCGCCCGAAGTGCGTCCTGCCATCATCGCCCTTATCCGGGCCGCCTACCGCTCCCTGAAGCGCGGCTACCAGCCCGATGTGCGGGCCGTGCCCCTGCGCAGCTGGCGCTCGCTGCTCCAGCTGCTCTCCTCCGTCGCCGCCATGCAGAGCGAGACGGAGACCCTGCTGCGTGTCTCCAACGACCTGCTCTCCATGGCCGACCATATGGCGCCCCCCGGAGAAGTGCTGCGCCAGAGCGCCGAGATCCTGGTCCATGCCCTGCATGCCGACCTCTATGTCTGCCGTCTGCGCAACCCCCAGGGCGAGTGGGTGGTGCAGGCCGCCGCGCGCCGTGACGGCGGCGGCATCCCCATGGTGGTCCCCGCCCTGGAAGAAGGCATCCGCAACCACCCGGTCATGCGCACGGTCAAGGAAGGCTCGGCCCGGCATGTGGTGTCCAACAACCTGCGGGGCATCGAACGCGGCGGCGAGTCCTTCGACTGCGTGGTCTACAAGGCGGGCTACCGTTCCCGTCTGGCCTTCGTGCTGCGCGAACGCAACGACCGGCCGCCCTTCGGCCTGGTGCTGCTCTACACCCAGCGGGAATACGGCTTCGAGATGTACGACGCCCACTTCCTGTCCAAATGCGCCCGCATCGTGTCCCTGACCACGGGCCGCCGCCTGGCCGTGGCCCGCGACACGCTGGAAAAGGCCGCCGGCGCCATGGCCCACTACGGCAACAATGCCCTGAACATCATGCGCAACCAGGCCGAATACTGCGGCGAGCTGGTGGAAGACATCGACAACAACCTTTCCCGTGCCCTGCGCCTTTCCCGCGAACTGCGTGCGGAGTTCCACGAGGATTCACGCGGCCAGCGCCTGGCCCTGGAACTGGAAAAGATCCTGGCCCGCGCCGACCTGACGGAACTGGCCGGGCATCTGGGCGGCGTGCTGGAAGGCACCCGCCGCATGACCCGCATCATCGGCTCCCTGAAAAAATCCGCGGAGCGTCCTTCCCTCATGCGCTACGCACTGGGGCAGGACGTCCTCAAGCTGGAAGACGACTCCCACGACTAGGCCGGGGCAGGCCGATCCCCCGTAACGCCGCCGTCCCCTGCCAGGACGGCGGAACCGTACGCCACACGGCGCACGCCGTCGGGATACCCTGCCCCTTTCCTGTCACGATGCCGCCCGCCCTGCGGGGACATGCGCCGTTTTTTTCCGGCGCCCTGTCCTGCCGGGCGTCGCCCTTCCGGGCCCGTCACCTTCCATACCTCGGAGCGCCGCCATGAATGCCGCCCGCCTCTTCCCCTTCCTGAACGAACTGCGTCACTACAGCCTGCGCGACTTCCGCGCCGACTTCGTCGCCGCGCTCACCGTCACCCCCATGGCCGTCCCCCAGGCCATGGCCTATGCCCTCATCGCCGGGGTGCACCCGCAATACGGCATCTATGCCTGCATGCTGCCGGTCATCGTGGCCGCCCTCTGGGGGTCGGCCCGCTATCTGGCCGCCGGCCCCACCAACGCCATCTCCATGGTGCTGTTCACCACCATGAGCACGGTCAGCATCGGCGGCATCACCGTGGCCAGTCTGCCCGAAGAGGCCCGCATGCCCTACATCTTCGGCATCGCCCTGCTCTGCGGCCTCATCCAGGTGGGCATGGGCCTTGCCCGTCTGGGCGAGCTGGCCAATTTCATCTCCCATTCGGTCATGGTGGCCTTCTCCGCCGGTGCGGCCCTGCTCATCGCGTCGGGCCAGCTCAAGACCGCGCTGGGCCTGCCCTCCTCCCAGGCACAGGGATTCTTCCCCCAGATCGATCACGTCATCCACAACTTCACTCATCTCAACATCTGGTGCCTGCTGGTCTCCGGGGGCACCATCCTGCTGATCCTGCTTTTCAAGCGCATCTCGCGCCGCTTCCCGGCCACCCTGGCGGCCCTGGTCATCATCTCCGCCGTCTCGGCCCTGCTGGGTTTCCACGAGCAGGGCGTGCGCCTGGTGGGCGCCATCCCCAGCGTGGTCCCGCCCCTTTCCCTGCCCCCGGCCTTCGACATGGCCTCCATCCGCGACCTGTTCATGCCCGCGCTGGCCATCGCCCTGCTGGGCGCCGTGGAATCCCTGGCCATCGGCAAGCAGCTGGCGGGCATCCGCGGCGACCGCTTCGACGGCAGCCAGGAACTCATCGGCCAGGGCCTCGGCAACATCGCCGCGGGCCTCACCTCCGGCATCCCCGGTTGCGGCTCCTTCACCCGCAGCGCCCTGGTGGTCACCAGCGGCGGGCGCAGCCGCATGGGCACGGTCTTTTCGGGCCTGCTGGCCCTGCCCATGCTCTTCGTTATGGCGCCGCTGGTCAGCTGGCTGCCCATGCCTGCCCTGGCGGGCGTGCTGCTGCTCATCTCGGTGAACATGATCGACATCCCGGCCATCCGCCTTTGCCTGCGGGCCACGCGCATCGACCGCTGGGTGCTGCTCATCACCTTCGCGTCCACCCTGCTCCTCGATCTGGAGCGGGCCGTGTTCATCGGCGTGCTGCTCTCCCTGACCCTCTTCATCTACAAGGCGGCCCATCCCCGGGTACGCCGCCTGCGGGCCACGGACCCGCTCATGCGCTATGCCCCGGACAACATGCCCGAAGGCCTGGTGGTCTACGTCATCGAAGGCACGCTCTTCTTCGGCGCCATCCATGAGCTGGAGCGCCAGCTCTACGAAGAGGACGACACGCCGCCCCGTCTGGTGGTCCTGCACCTGACCCGCGTGTTCTGGCTGGATGCCTCCGGCGCCCATGCCCTTGAGCAGTTCCTCGAACGCTGCTATGCCCGCAGTGTGCCGGTGGTCCTGGTGGTGGGCAGCCGCAACGTGCGCGACATCCTCGGCCGCACGGGCGTCATCGACTGCCTGAGCGACGGCTTTGTGGCCGATACCCTGGGCGACGGCCTGCGCATCGGCGTGGACATGCTGAACAGGCATATCTGCTGCCACACCGGCTGCCCCGAGGAATCCTGCCCCGGTCCCGCCTGCCCCACGGCCGCTGCCCCCCGCAGCGTGGACCAGCTGGCGCAGCAGCGCCTGCAACAGATGCAACCCGAAGACCCTGCGTCCCGCACTACGGAACATTGATGATGCACAAAGCGTTTTTCCTGCCGGAATCCCCGGCCACCCCCGACAGCCTGCCCTTCGACCGGGAGCACCCCTGGCTGGCGCCCCTGGCCGGCTACAGCGACCTGCCCTTCCGCCTGCTCTGCCGCCAGTACGGCGCGGCGGTCTGCGTGACCGAGATGGTCAGCGCCAAGGGCCTTGTCTACCGCAGCCCCGGCACCGGCGAGCTGTTGCAGAGCCTGCCCGAGGACCAGCCGCTGGTGGTCCAGCTTTTCGGCGCCGAGGCCTCCTTCCTGCAACGGGCCGTGGAGATGCTCCGCGACGTGGGCTACGGCTGGTTCGACCTCAACATGGGCTGCTCGGTGGCCAAGGTCCTCAAACAGGGGGCCGGGGCCGCCATGCTGGGCGATGTGCCCAATGCCCTCGAAGTGGCCCGCGCCATGCTCCAGGCCGCCGGTCCCGGACGGGTGGGCTTCAAGATCCGTCTGGGCCTGGACAGCCAAAGGCATGTCTGGCGCGACCTTTCCCTGCGCCTCCAGGATCTGGGCGCGGGCTGGATCACCCTGCACCCGCGTACGGCGCGCCAGGGCTTCGGCGGCGAGGCCGCCCACGAGGTGCTGGCCGAGCTCAAGCAAGCCCTGGACATCCCCCTCATCGCCAGCGGCGACCTGTTCAGCGCCCGGGACGGCCTGCGCGTGCTGGAGCAGACCGGCGTGGATACGGTCATGTACGCCCGGGGCGCCATGCACGGCCCGGCCATCTTCGACGACCACCTCCACCTTTGCCGGGGCGAGGAGCCCCAGCCCCCCTCACCGGCCGCCCTGCGGGCCATGGTCCTGCGCCACATGGAACTGGCCCAGGAACTCTGTCCCGGTCGCGCCGCCCTCTGGAAGATGCGCAGCGTGGTGCCCCGCTATGTGCGCAGCCTGCCCGGCGTCAAGGCCCTGCGCCTCGAGCTCTGCCGCTGCACGTCCTGGGAAGGTCTGCACGAGCTGATGGACCGCTTTTTGCCGGAATAAACGGCAAGATCTGTTGAGGAGAAAGGGGACTTTTTCCAGCGGAAAAAAGTCCCCTTCCCCCTCAAACTCCCCCATCCTTCAAAAACCGCTCACGGCGTCCCGTGCTCCGCACAGGACGCTCGACGGGGAGTTCCGGTCTTCTCTCCCCCGCGCTTTCCTTTGCCTTCCTGGACAGCCTTCTTCATCTCCTCTCCAGCCGGGGAGCCATCCGCCGCCTGCCGGACGGGATTTCCCCTGCCTGCCCCGTCCCCCACAGGCAGGCGTCTTGTATCCCCGTGCAATCACAGACGCACCTGCTCACAGGCTCTGCCCCTTTCCCGTATATCGAGCGTGTCGATAGGACGGTGTGTGCCGAAGGTGCCGTGCCGCCCTTGCCACAGCACAGGCGGACCCGCCCGGATGCCAGGCAGCATCCGCCATCCGGCGGCGATTCCCGCACAGCGCGAGCGCCCCTTCCCCTTGACAGGGCCTCTCTCTCACGGAACACTGCCGCAAAGAATCTTTTCCGGGAGAGAACTATGGACGTCATCCGCGCCAAGACCGCCGGTTTCTGCATGGGGGTCGGCCTGGCCCTGCAAAAACTGGATACCGCTCTGGAACAGCCCTGCGAAGGCCGCACCTGCACCCTGGGCCCCATCATCCACAACCCGCAGGTCCTGGCCGACTATGAGGCCCTGGAGGTCTTCTGCGCTCAGGATCCTTCCCAGCTCAACGCCACGGACAGGGTCCTCATCCGCGCCCACGGCATCACCCGTCAGGTGGAGGAGGCCGTCCGCGCCACCGGCGCCGACGTGGTGGACGCCACCTGTCCCAAGGTCAAGCGCGCCCAGCTGGCCATCGAACGTGCCACCCGCGACGGCGAGGAGCTGCTGCTTTTCGGTGAGGCCGACCATCCCGAAGTGCGCGGCCTTGTCTCCTATGCCCACGGACCGGCCCATGTGTTCGGCAGCCGTGACGAACTGGCCGCCCTGCATGTGGACCCGGAACGTTCCTATGTGCTGGCCTCCCAGACCACCCAGGACCGTTCCGTCTTCGAACAGCTGGAAAAGGAACTGCGCGACCGCCTGCCCCGGCTCAAGGTGCTGGCCACCATTTGTGATGCCACCCGCGAACGCCAGGAAGAGGCCCGCAGCATCGCTGCCCAGGTGGATGCCATGGTGGTAGTGGGCGGCCGCCAGAGCGGCAACACCCGCCGTCTGGCCGATCTGGCGGCCCAGAGCGGCATCAGCACCTATCATATCGAACAGGCCGAAGAACTGCGGGCCGAAGACTTTGCCGGCAAGGGGCGTGTGGGCCTTACCGCCGGGGCTTCCACGCCCCGCAAGCTCATCGACGCCACCCAGCAATGGCTGGAGCAGTTGCCGGATTAACGGGACTTCCGCGGGGCACCGCTGTGTGCCCCGCAGACCGTGCAGCCTTGTGAACAAAAGGCTTTGCCGTACGGAACGGACGGCAAAAAAACTTTTCTTCCGTCCCCGGCCCTTGCGGAGCTGCCCTTCCTGCCCCCGCCAGGGCCCTTCGGACATTCCCCTTATTTTTTTCTTGTATTTGTTTGCCGGCGGCACTCGTTCTCCGGTAAACAGGGCATAGCCAGGACGCTGTTCATAATGATCTGTATTTGATGATTATTTTTGAACAAAATCGTACCATGGCTCTAATTGTGATATTTTTCACCAGAGTGCTGGAGGCCTGAAACTTCTCCGGTCGTCCGCCGCAGCCGTTTGCAAAGCCCCGCTCTCTGGCGTACACTGAAAACCAGTTCCGTACACGGGACAGTCCCCCTCACCGGGCCGCCGCAAGGCGTTTCCGGCGGGGCTCCTGTGTTTTTTCTGGGGGTAGAATGGCTCTGATCCTGGGTACCGCCGGTCACATCGACCACGGCAAGACATCTCTGGTCCGCGCGCTGACGGGCATCGACTGTGACCGTCTGGAAGAAGAGAAGCGGCGCGGCATCACCATCGAACTGGGCTTCGCCTGGGTCCCCATGCCGGGTGGCGAGCGTCTGGGCATCGTGGACGTGCCCGGCCATGAACGCTTCGTCAAAAACATGGTGGCCGGTGCCGCCGGTGTGGACTTCGTCATGCTGGTCATCGCCGCCGACGAAGGCGTCATGCCCCAGACCCGCGAACATCTGGAGATCTGCTCCCTGCTGGGCATCCGGCACGGTTTCGTGGCCCTGACCAAGGTGGACATGGTGGACGCGGACTGGCTGGAACTGGTCCAGGAAGACGTGCGCACCTTCCTGCAGGGCACTTTTCTGGAAGGCGCCCCCATCTTCCCCGTCTCGTCCAGCACGGGCCAGGGCATCCCGGCCCTGCGCGAACATATCCTGGCCTGCGCCAGCAGCCTGCCGCCCCGGCACGGCTCCGACATCTTCCGCCTGCCGGTGGACCGCGTGTTCACCCTCAAGGGGCACGGCACGGTCATCACGGGCACGGTCATTTCCGGCGCGGTCAGCGAAGGGGACGAACTCTGCTTCATGCCCGGCGCCCTGCCCACCCGCGCCCGCAGCCTGCAGCGCCACGGCAGCAGCGTGGAGATGGTCCGCGCCGGCGAGCGCTGCGCCGTCAACGTGCAGGGCCTGGAAGTGACGGACATCCATCGCGGCAACACCCTCTGCCGTCCCGACACCCTTTTCCCCTCCCGCCGCTGGCTGGTGCGCCTGCAGTGCCTCAAGTCCGCGCCGCGGCCCCTGCGCCAGCGTACCGAGGTCCACTTCCACCACGCCACGCAGGAATGCGCGGCCCGGGTGGTCTTCTTCGACCGTGACCGTCTGGCCTCCGGCGACTCCTGCCTGGCCGAACTGCGCTTCTCCAGCGATATGGTGGGCGTGTTCGGCGACCATTGCGTGCTGCGCGCCTACTCGCCCCTGCGCACCGTGGCCGGCGGCACCATCGTCAGCCCCCTGCCGCCCCTGCTGCGTCGCAAGGACCCGGATTTCCAGAACAAGCTCGACCTGCTGGCCCGTCTGCCCGAACTGGCCGCCCCCGAATACATCACGGCCCACTCCGGCCTCGACCTCACCAGGGCGGCCCTGAGCCTCAGCGGCAGCGCGGGCGCCAGCCACAGCCAGCTGCAGGCCCTCACCGGCCAGAGCGCCGCGGCCCTGCAGAAGCAGCTGGTCCAGCTGTCTTCCCAGGGCGAGGCCATCTGCTGGCACAAGGAAGGCCGCATGTGGATCGCCAGCCTGCATTTCGAGGCCCTGATCCGCGCCTGCCTGGACAGGGCCGCCGCCCTGCACGCCAAGAACCCGCTCAAGCCCTCACTGCCCAGCGGCGCCCTGTGCGCCGGCTGGAGCGACAAGCTGCCCCAGCGTCTGGTGGCGCGCGTGCTGGAAGCGGCCCAGAAAAAGGGCCTGCTGGTGGCCGAAGGCGACGGCCTGCGCCTGGCCAGCCACAAGGTCACGCTGGCTTCCGACCAGGAGGGCCTGAGCCGCAAGCTGCTGGAGGCCCACACCAGCGCGGGCCTGACCCCGCCCAACCTCAAGGACGTGCTCGAGGAACTGGGCGTGAGCAGCAAGGAGGCGGCGCCCGTCCTGCGCCTGCTGTGCGAACAGAAGAAGCTGGTGCGCGTCAAGGACGGCCTCTACTACGGCAACGAGGCCGTGGAAGAGATCCTGGACAAGGTGCGCCTGTGGTTCAGCGACCATGAGGATCTGGACGTGGGCGGCCTCAAGGAGATCCTGGACCTTTCGCGCAAGTACCTCATCGCCCTGCTGGAATTCATGGACAGGGAAAAGATCACCGTCCGGGTGGGAGACGCCCGGCAGTATCGGGGCCGCTAGGGACAGGTATCCTGTCCCCGTCCGGTGACCGCAGGGTCGCCGCCCGAGGCCCGACCAACAACAGCGTCATGCTCCGGCGACCGCGCCCGCGGCCGCCCGTGTCCGGGCGAGAGACCTCGTCCCCGGACGGCACAAAGTTTGAGACGCCCGGCGTTTCAAACGCCAAATGCTCTACAAGGAGAGTCTATCGTGGCACAGAAAATCCTGGTTATCGGCGGCGTTGCCCTGGGTCCCAAGGCTGCCTGCCGCTGCAAGCGCCTGATGCCCGACGCCGAGATCACCCTGGTGGATGAAAACCTCTTCATCTCCTACGGCGGCTGCGGCATCCCCTATTATGTGTCCGGCGAGGTCAACAACCTCGACGACCTGCGCGCCACGCCCTACCACACCGTGCGTGACCCCGAATTCTTCCGTACCATGAAAGGCATCACCGTGCGCAACCAGACCCGCGCCATGGCCATCGACCGCGCCGCCAAGACCCTGCTGGTGCGCAACGTGGTCACCGGCGAGGAAGAAAAGCTGCCCTACGACAAACTGGTGCTGGCCACCGGTGCCACCCCGCGCATGCCTCCGGTGGAAGGTCACGACCTGAAGAACGTCCTGACCCTCACCCGTCTGGAAGCCGCCGACGTCATCCGCAAAGCCTGCGAACACGGCCAGGTCAACGAGGCCGTCATCGTGGGCGGCGGTTTCATCGGTCTGGAAGCTGCCGTGGCCCTGTCCGACATGTGGGGCGTCAAGGTCAGCGTGGTGGAAATGATGGACCAGATGCTGCCCGGCGTGCTCTCCCACAACATGGGCAAGATGGCCGCCCACGACTGCGAGGCCCACGGCCTGTCCGTCTACACCTCTGAAAAGGTCGTCAAGCTGGAAGGCAAGGACGGCGCCGTGTGCAAGGTCATCACCGACAAGCGCGAACTGCCCGCCCAGCTGGTGATCTTTGCCGCCGGTTTCCTGCCCAACGGCCAGCTGGCCAAGGACGCCGGTCTGGAAGTGGCCCCCTTCGGCGCCATCGTGGTCAATGAAAAGATGCAGACCAGCGACCCCGACATCTATGCCGGCGGCGACTGCGTGGCCATCAAGAACCTCATCACCGGCAAGCTGGGCTACCTGCCCCTGGGCAGCATGGCCAACCGCCAGGGCCGCGTCATCGGCACCAACCTGGCCGGCGGCGATGCCAGCTTCCCCGGCTTCGTGGGCACCTGGGCCGTGAAACTGTTCGACATGTCCTTCTGCGGCGCCGGCCTCACTGTGGAACGCGCCCGCAAGGAAGGCTATGACGCCATCTCCGTGGCCGTGGAACAGCTGGACCGCGCCCACTTCTATCCTGAAAAGAACATGATGAGCCTGGAACTGGTGGTGGACAAGAGCGACCGCCGCGTGCTGGGCATCCAGGGCGCCTGCACCGCCGGTGACGCCCTCAAGGCCCGCATCGACGCCGTGGCCGCCGTGCTGCAGTACGGCAAGCCCACCGTGGAAGACATCTCCAACCTGGAGATCTCCTACGCGCCGCCTTTCGCCTCCGCCATGGACGTGGTCAACGTGGTGGCCAACGTGGCCGACAACGTGCTGGCCGGCCGTGTGAAGCCCATCACCTCCGAAGAATTCATGGCGCTGTGGGAAAAGCGCGCCGAGAACAACATCTTCTTCATTGACGCCCGTCCCGCCAAGGCCGGTCAGGCCGTGCAAGCCGTCCATCCCGAATGGCACTCCATCTCTCTGGAAGAGATGCCCAGCCGGGTCAACGAAGTGCCCAAGGACCGTCCTGTGGCCATCATCTGCAACACCGGCCTGCGCGCCTATGACAGCGTGCTGATCCTGGCCCGCAACGGCATCACCGACGTGGTCAACGCCGCCGGCGGCATGCAGGCCGTGCTCAAGACCGGCGGCAAGATCTAGCTGTTTGTCCTTGTGACCTGTTCAAGGGGCTCCCGTCAGGGGCCCCTTTTTTCATGGCCTGCCGGCGGGTGCCCTGTCCGGCACGACGGCAGTCGCCCCGGGCACCCGGCCGACCGCCCCTGAAGACCGGGGAACGGCCTCTTCGCCCGCCTCCCTTCCCTGCGCTTTCCCGGTCAGCAGCCTGCCGCGGCAAGGTGCCACGACCGGCAGGGCACCGCCCCTTCCCAAGCCCTGCCGGGAGGACCTTCAAAGCCTTGCGCAGCGCCGTTTTGCGGGCTATGATCACATGACATATTTCATGGTATTTTCCGTTATTGCCTTTTGTCGCCCTTTTTAGTAGGCAGCCTGAAGAGAGACAAAGGCGCCGGTCACGCGTCCTGCGGGGCCGCAGCGGCTCAATATCTTCCTAACTCCTTTGTTTCTCTTGTAAAAATGCTTGCGCATTTTTTTTCACAGCCTGCCCACATTAGACTGTTCAAACAAACAATTTTGTGGTAGGGCTCATCCATTGCGAACAGGCACGGTCCCGGCCGTTTTTTCGGGCTTCTTCCGCCCGGGCCGCTCCGGCCTCATGCCACGGCATGATGCGATGGATCCTCTCTGTTTGCACAAGACCACCGCTTGCCGGTGTGTCCATTCCGGAAAAACATGCGCGCCAAGATAGACGCGCAAGGAGGAACAGATGGCGAAAATGAAAACCATGGACGGCAATAACGCCACCGCGTATATTGCCTACGCTCTGTCGGACACGGCTGCCATTTACCCCATTACCCCTTCGTCCGTCATGGGCGAAGTCATGGACGAAATGGCTGCCAAGGGTTGCAAGAACCTGATGGGCCAGACCGTGACCGTGCGTGAAATGCAGTCCGAAGCCGGTGCCGCCGGTGCCGTGCACGGTATGCTGGCCGCCGGTTCTCTGACCAGCACCTACACCGCTTCCCAGGGCCTGCTGCTCATGATCCCCAACATGTACAAGATCGCCGGCGAACTGCTGCCCGGCGTCTTCCATGTTTCGGCCCGTGCCCTGGCTTCCCACGCCCTGTCCATCTTCGGTGACCATCAGGACGTCATGGCCTGCCGCCAGACCGGTTTTGCCTTCCTCTGCTCCTCTTCGGTGCAGGAATGCATGGACATGGCCCTGGTCGCCCACCTGTCCGCCCTTGACGCCAGCGTGCCCTTCTGCCACTTCTTCGACGGTTTCCGTACCTCTCACGAAGTGCAGAAGATCGAGACCATCGATTACGAAGACATCCGCAAGCTGGTTCCCTGGGACAAGGTCGAAGAGTTCCGCGCCAATGCCATGAACCCGGAACATCCCCATATCCGCGGCACCGCCCAGAACCCCGACATCTTCTTCCAGAACCGCGAAGCCAGCAACCTGTACTATGACGCCGTGCCCGGCATCGTGCTGGAAAACATGAAGAAAGTGGCCGCCATCACCGGCCGCAAGCATCGCCTGTTCGACTACGTGGGCCATCCCGAAGCCGACCGCGTGATCATCAGCATGGGTTCCTCCTGTGAAGTCATCCAGGAAACCGTCAACTACCTGAACGAACGCGGCCAGCGCGTGGGTCTGGTGAAAGTGCATCTGTTCCGTCCCTTCTCGGCCGAACACCTGCTGCAGGCCATCCCCGCCACCGCCACCACCATCACCGTCCTCGACCGCACCAAGGAACCCGGTTCCCTGGGCGAGCCCCTGTACCAGGACGTGTGCACTGCCTTCATGGAAAAGGGCGAAGCTCCCACCATCGTGGGCGGCCGTTACGGTCTGGGCTCCAAGGACTTCACCCCCGGCATGGCCAAGGCCGTGTTCGACAACATGCTGGGCCTGGCTCCCAAGAACCACTTCACCGTGGGCATCCACGACGACGTGACCAACCTGAGCCTCGACGTTGAAGAAGAGATCGACACCGTGCCCGCCGGCACCGTGCAGTGCAAGTTCTTCGGTCTGGGCGCCGACGGTACCGTGGGTGCCAACAAGCAGGCCGTCAAGATCATCGGTGACAACACCGATATGTACGCTCAGGCCTACTTCGCTTACGACTCCAAGAAGTCCGGTGGCTTCACCGTGTCCCACCTGCGCTTCGGCAAGAGCCCCATCCAGTCTTCCTACCTCATCACCCAGGCCGACTACATCGCCTGCCACAAGGCCGCCTATGTCACCCAGTACGACATCCTGGACGGCATCAAGGACGGCGGCACCTTCGTGCTGAACTCCAACTGGTCGCTGGAAGACATGGAAAAGCACCTGCCTGCTTCCATGAAGCGCACCATCGCCCGCAAGCACCTGAAGTTCTTCAACGTTGACGCCGTTGCCGTGGCCCAGGAAGTGGGTCTGGGCGGCCGCATCAACATGATCATGCAGACCGCTTTCTTCAAGCTGGCCAACGTGATCGACTTCGACAAGGCCGTGGCCCTGCTGAAGGAATCCATCAAGAAGACCTACGGCATGAAGGGCGACAAGATCGTCAACATGAACATCGCCGCCGTGGACAAGGGCATGGACGCCCTGGTCGAGATCAAGTACCCCGAATCCTGGGCTGACGCCACCGAAGGTGCCGAAGTCTGCCATTGCGGCGACGACGACTACATCGCCGGTGTGGTGCGTCCCATCCTGGCCCAGCGCGGCGACAAGCTGCCCGTGTCCGCCATGGAACCCGCCGGCATCATGCCCCTGGGCACCGCTGCCTGTGAAAAGCGCGGTGTGGCCATCAACGTGCCCGAATGGGTGGCCGACAACTGCATCCAGTGCTGCCAGTGCTCCTTCGTGTGCCCCCACGCCGCCATCCGCCCCGTGGTCGCCAATGACGAAGAACTGGCCGGCGCTCCCGAAAGCTTCGTGACCGTGCCTGCCAAGGGCAAGGAACTGACCGGCATGAAGTTCCGCATGCAGGTGTACGCCGAAGACTGCCTGGGCTGCGGCTCCTGCGTGGAAGTCTGCCCCACCAAGCCTGAAAAGCGCGCCCTGACCATGAAGCCCCTGGATACCCAGATCGACGCCCAGGTGGCCAACCTGGCCTTCGCCGAAGCCAACGTCTCCATCAAGGACGACCTGATGGCTCGCGACACCGTCAAGGGTTCCCAGCTGCAGCAGCCCCTGCATGAGTTCTCCGGCGCCTGCGCCGGCTGCGGTGAAACCCCCTACGTCAAGGTGCTCACCCAGCTGTTCGGCGAACGCATGCTGATCGCCAACGCCACCGGTTGCTCCTCCATCTGGGGTGCTTCTTCCCCCACCACGCCCTACACCACCAACAAGGACGGCTTCGGTCCCGCCTGGGGCAACAGCCTCTTTGAAGACGCCGCCGAATTCGGCTGCGGTATCGGTCTGGGCTACAAGCAGCGCCGCGGCGCCCTGGCCCTGGCTGTCAAGGAAGCCCTGGCCACCGAAGGCATCGACGACGAACTGAAGGCCTCCCTGCAGGGCTGGCTGGACAACATGGAAGACGCCGAAGGCTCCCGCAAGTTCGGCGAAGAGATCCTGGACAACCTGGACAGCCTGTCCGAAGCCAACCACGCTCTGGCCCACAAGCTGTGGGATATGGGCGACCTCTTCACCAAGAAGAGCGTGTGGATCTTCGGTGGTGACGGCTGGGCCTACGACATCGGTTACGGCGGTCTGGACCACGTCCTGGCTTCCGGCGACGACATCAACGTCCTGGTGATGGATACCGAAGTGTACTCCAACACCGGCGGTCAGGCCTCCAAGTCCACTCCTCTGGGCGCCATCGCCCAGTTCGCCGCTGCCGGCAAGCGCATCGGCAAGAAGGACCTGGGCCGCATGGCCATGAGCTACGGCTATGTGTACGTGGCCTCCATCGCCATGGGCGCCGACAAGCAGCAGGTGCTCAAGGCCTTCCGCGAAGCCGAAGCCTACAAGGGCCCCTCGCTGATCATCGCCTACGCTCCCTGCATCAACCAGGGTATCCGCAAGGGCATGGGCAAGAGCCAGGAAGAAGAAAAGCTGGCCGTGCAGACCGGCTACTGGCCCCTGTACCGCTTCAACCCCGAACTGGCCAAGGAAGGCAAGAATCCCTTCCAGCTGGACTACACCAAGGATCCCAACGGCGAACTGCAGGCCTTCCTGGCCGGCGAAACCCGTTTCGCCGCTCTGGACAAGAAGGATCCCGAAGTGTCCAAGCAGCTCAAGGCTGAACTGGACAAGGCCTACAACGAGCGTCACGCTCTGTACAAGCAGCTGGCCAGCCTGCCTCATCCCGGCAGCGAAAACTAAGCCGGCATACGCTGAATAAATGAAGGGGCGCGGCCGCAACGGCCGCGCCCCCATTATCTGGAGCGTGGGTCGAGCCCCAGCGTCCTCCGGCCCGCCGGCAAGGACGCGCCCATGCCGGGACGGCAGACCCGCATGGCGCAACACCATATTTCCGCCCGCAAGGGCCGCGGCCCTCGGGCCGCGGCGCGCAGCGCGCCACCAGCCAACCCGCGCTTGGGAAGTTTCCGGCTCGCGAAACTTCAAACATAACGGCATCGATTCACCGGGGCCAGCGCCCCGTCCTGGAGGAAACCATGCATCGCGCCCTATACCTTACCGCCACGGGCCCGCGCACCGGCAAGCGCGCCATCGCCCTGGGCACCATGTCCATCCTGAGCCGCAACATGCAGGATGTGGCCATTTTCCGCCCCATCATCAATGAACCCCAGCTGGATGACCGCGCCCCGGACATCAACCTGCTGCTGGAACACTTCAAGCTCAAGCAGGACTACTGCGACACCTTCGCCTACACCTACCAGGAAGTGCGCACCATCATCAATCAGGGCGACCGCAACCTGGTCATCGAGAACATCATCCAGAAGTTCAAGGAACTGCAGAGCCGCCACGATTTCGTGCTCTGCGTGGGCACCGACTTCCTGGGCAAGGACCCGGTCTTCGAATTCGAACTGAACGCCGAGATCGCCTCCAACCTGGGCTGCCCCGTGATGCTCATCACCAGCGGTGAAGGCAAGAACGCCGAAGAAGTGCGCGACTCCCTGCTGGTGACCCGCGACTCCATGGCCCCCTACTCCCTGGACGTCATCGCCACCATCGTCAACCGCTCCAGCCTGACCCGCGCCGAAGCCGACGACCTGAGCGACATCTTTGCCGCTGACGACAAGCCCGGCCTGGTCTACGCCATCCCGGACGAGCCCGCCCTGGGCCGCGCCACCATGCGCGACCTGCAGAAGGGCCTGAACGCCGAAGTGCTCTCCGGCGAAGCCCATCTCGACGCCCTGGTGGGCGACTACCTCATCGCCGCCATGCACGTGGACAACTTCCTGGGCTACCTGGCCAAGGACCAGCTCATCGTGACCCCCGGCGACCGCACCGACATCCTGCTGGCCTCCATCGCCTCCCGCCTGTCCTCCAGCAAGCCCGACATCGCCGGCGTGCTGCTGACCGGCGGCATCCGTCCCAGCGCCGAAGTGAGCAGCCTCATCGAAGGCTGGACCGGTGCCCCCCTGCCCGTGCTGCTGACCGAACAGCACACCTCCAAGGCCTTCATGTCCCTGCAGGAGATCTACGGCCTCATCGAGCCCACCGATACCCGCAAGATCAACACCGTGCTGGGCCTGTATGACCACTACGTCAACGGCAAGGAGATCAGCGCCCGCCTGAACATGACCAAACCCGGCCGCATGACGCCCATGATGTTCGAACTGAACCTCATCGAACGCGCCAAGGCCAACAAGATGCGCATCGTCCTGGCCGAAGGCGAGGAACCCCGCATCCTGCAGGCCACCGACATCCTGCTGCGCCGCGAAGTGGCCGACATCATCCTGCTGGGCAATGCAGACAAGATCAACAAGCTGGCCCGCGAACTGCACCTCGACATCAGCAAGGCCACCATCATCGATCCCGTCACCTCGCCCAAGTTCGAAGACTACGCCGCCACCTACGCCGAACTGCGCAAGGCCAAGGGCGTGACCATCGAACGCGCCCGCGACGTCATGAGCGACGCCACCTACTACGCCACCATGATGGTCAAGAAGGACGACGCCGACGGCATGGTCTCCGGTGCCGTGAACACCACCGCCCACACCATCCGTCCCGCCTTCGAATTCATCAAGACCAAGCCCGGCTACTCCGTGGTCTCCTCGGTCTTCCTGATGTGCCTCAAGGATCGCGTGCTGGTCTTCGGTGACTGCGCCGTCAACCCCAACCCCACCTCCCAGCAGCTGGCCGAGATCGCCGTGGCCTCCGCCGATACCGCCAAGGTCTTCGGCATCGATCCCCGCGTGGCCATGCTCTCCTACTCCACCGGTACGTCCGGCAAGGGTGCCGACGTGGATGTGGTGGTGGAAGCCACGGCCCTGGCCAAGGAAAAGGCTCCCGAGCTCTCCCTGGAAGGCCCCCTGCAGTACGACGCCGCCATCGATCCCACCGTGGCCAAGACCAAGCTGCCCAACAGCAAGGTGGCCGGCAAGGCGACCGTCTTCATCTTCCCCGACCTCAACACCGGCAACAACACCTACAAGGCTGTGCAGCGTGCCGCTGAGGCCGTGGCCATCGGTCCTGTCCTTCAGGGCCTCAACAAGCCCGTCAACGACCTGTCCCGCGGCTGCACCGTGCCCGATATCGTGAATACCGTGGCCATCACCGCCATCCAGGCCGCTGCCGAAAAGCAGAAGTAGTACGGACACGCGCCGGCCTCGCCCGGCATCCTGTCCGCAACCATCATATCAGGGACGGAGCCTAGGCTCCGTCCCTCCATTCCCCCCTGACGAGGATCCTCATGAAAGTACTGGTTATCAACGCTGGCTCTTCCTCCTGCAAATATCAGCTGCTGGAAATGGACACCGAGACCGTCCTGGCTTCCGGTCTGGCCGAACGCATCGGCCAGGGCATGGGCAAGCTGACCCACAAGATCGCTCCTGACAGCGACCACGAAGAAAAGATTGTGCGCGAAAGCGCCTTCCCCACCCACGTGGAAGCCATGGAACTGGTCATCTCCCTGCTGACCGACCCTGAAAAGGGCGTCATCAAGGACAAGAGCGAAATCTACGCCATCGGCCACCGCGTGCTGCACGGCGGCGAATCCATCACCGAGACCGTGAAGGTGGACGAAAACGTGAAGCAGATCATCCGTGACTGCTTCCCCCTGGGCCCCCTGCACAACCCCGCCAACCTCATGGGCATCGAAGTGGCCGAAAAGCTCTTCCCCGGCGTGCCCAACGTGGCCGTGTTCGACACCGAATTCGGCATGGCCATGCCGCAGGAAGCCTACATGTACGGCCTGCCCTACGAGATCTACGAAGAGATGCGCATCCGCCGCTACGGCTTCCACGGCACCTCTCACAAGTACATCGCCAAGAAGACCGCCGAATACCTGGGCAAGCCCCAGTCCGAGCTGCGCTCCATCACCATGCACCTCGGCAACGGCTCTTCCATGAGCTGTGTGAAAGACGGCAAGTGCTTTGACACCAGCATGGGCCTCACCCCTCTGGAAGGCCTCATCATGGGCACCCGCTGCGGTTCCATCGACCCGGCCATCGTCCCCTTCATCATGGAAAAGAAGGGCCTGACCCCCGAGGAAATGGACACCCTGATGAACAAGAAGTCCGGCCTGCTGGGCCTGTGCGGCTTCACCGACATGCGTGACGTGCACAAGGAGATCGAGAACGGCAACAAGAAGGCCGAACTGGCCCTCAACATGCTGGTCCGCAGCATCAAGAAGACCCTGGGCGCCTACTTCTTCCTGCTGGGCGGCAAGGTCGATGCCCTGGTCTTCACCGCCGGTATCGGTGAAAACGACGACATCGTCCGCGCCAAGGTCTGCGAAGGCCTGGAAGAACTGGGCGTGCGTCTGAACCTGGAAGAAAACGGCACCCGCAAGCCCGGTGCCCGCACCATCTCCACCCCCGACAGCAAGATCAAGGTCCTCATCATCCCCACCAACGAGGAACTGCAGATCGCCCAGGCCACCATGGAAGTGCTGGCCTAAGGCACGAATATGTTGAGGAGGAAGGGCCCCTTTTGCCTGCGGTAACAAGCGGGCCTCTCCTCAAACTCCCCTCCCCAAACGCTCTTGGAAAGGCGCCTACGCACCTTCCTCCGTTCAAAGCAGAGCAGCATGGGACGGGGCGCGGCAACAAAGGCCGCATTCGGAGCTGTGCCCGCCGCACCGGTGTCTCGCTTCCCGGCGTCAACGACAGCTCCCACGATACGAAACGGGCCGTCTCTTCAGGAGACGGCCCGTTTTTGTTTCATTGATGATCTGCCGGGCTGGCTGGCTTGAGGGGGAGGGCCCCTTTTTCCTGCGGTAAAAAGCGGGCCCTCCCCCTCAAACTCCCCCTCCCCCCAAAAACCGCTCATGGGAAGGCGCGCTCCACGCGCCTTCCTTCGTTCAGGACAAAAAACGCAAGGCGGGGAAGCGACAACAGAAATGTCGCCCGAAGGGTGTCCGCCATACCGGCCTCGCCAGCAGCCTGCCGGCGGGGACAGCGTGCCATATCATGCTGTGCATCCCGGAGACCGCCAGCCAAGCTTCATATACAGCCATAGGTCCCGCTCGATGCTCCGGGACAACGATTTTTAAAGAGAGAAAGAGAACCTGGGAGGAGGGATTTGGACTGCGGGAAAAAAACTCCGCCTGCCCGGCAGGCCTGTGCTTCCTTTTCCCCTCCCGGCAGAGGCAGGCCCTGATAAAGTTTTTTGGCGTGGAGGGGCCTCCCCCTCGCACCTATCCTTTCCGCCTACTGCGGGCGATCCAGCACGCGCAGGGAGATGGCCTCGGCCACATGGGCGGGAGCGATGGCGTCCTTGCCCTCCAGGTCGGCGATGGTACGGGCCAGACGCAGCACCCGGGTGTAGGCGCGGGCGGAGAGGCCCAGGGCGCGCACGGCCTGCTCCATGAGCGCGTGCCCGGCGGCATCGAGGGCGCAGTAGCGTTCCAGCAAAAAGCCGCCCAGATCGGCATTGCAACGGCAGGCTGTCCCGGCATAGCGGTCATTTTGGCGCTCACGAGCCGCCAGGACGCGTTTTCGGATGGTGGACGAGTCTTCGGCAGGGCTGCCCCCGCGCAAGTCCTCATAGGGCACGGCAGGCACCTCCACGTGGACGTCGATACGGTCCAGCAAGGGCCCGGACAGCCGGTTGCGGTAGCGGTGCAGGATGTCGGGGCGGCAGGTGCATTCGTGGTCGGGGTCCCCGTAGTAGCCGCAGGGACAGGGATTCATGGCGGCCACCAGCATGCAGGCGGCCGGATAGGTGAGGCTCTGCCCGGCACGGGCGATGGTCACGCGGCCGTCCTCCAGGGGCTGGCGCAACACTTCCAGCGCGTTCTTGCGGAATTCGGGCAGCTCGTCGAGGAAGAGCACGCCGCGATGGGCCAGGCTCACCTCACCGGGCAGGGGATGCAGGCCGCCGCCCACCAGGGCCACCTCCGAGACCGTGTGATGCGGCGCCCGGAAGGGACGCACGCGCACCAGCCCCTGCCCGGGGGCCAGCTTGCCCGCCACGCTGTAGACCTTGGTGACTTCCAGGGCTTCTTCAAAGTCCAGGGGCGGCAGGATGGTGGGCAGACGCTGGGCCAGCATGGTCTTGCCGCTGCCGGGCGGGCCGATCATGAGCAGGTTGTGCCCACCGGCGGCCGCCACTTCCAGCGCACGTCGCGCGCCCTGCTGGCCGCGGACCTCGGCGAAATCCATGCCGGACAGGACGGCATCCTCCGGAGGCGCGGGCAGGGGCTGCCGGGCTTCGAGCTCTTCCCGCCCCAGCAGAAAGGCCACGCACTGGGAAAGATGCGCGGGCGTGTAGACCGCCACGTCCCGGACCACAGCCGCCTCGGCGCCGTTGTCCGGCGGCAGGATGACGGAAGCGAGGCCCAGCTGCCGGGCCATGATGGCCAGGGGCAGCATGCCGGGCACCGGACGGAGCGCACCGGAAAGGGAAAGCTCTCCGGCAAAGACCCGGCCCTGCAGGGCTTCCACGGGGATCTGCCCGCTGGCCGCCAGCAGGCCAAGGGCCAGAGGCAGGTCGAAGGCGGTCCCGCTCTTGCGGCGTCCGGCCGGGGCCAGGTTCACGGTGATGCGCGAGGGCGGCAGGCGAAATCCGCAGGCCCGCAGGGCTGAAAAGACCCGCTCCCGGGCCTCGCGCACGGCCGCCTCGGCCAGGCCCACCAGCGTGAAGCCGGGCAGGCCCTGACGCACCAGGTCCACTTCCACGTCCACCGGGAAGGCATCCACCCCTTCCAGACCGGCGCCGTACAATCGTATGACCATACTCCTCCCCCGCGCCGCCGTCGCCCCTTTGCGGAAAGGGCCATCCCCGTACGGGATGACCGTCGCTCCGGCCCGTACGGCGGCTGTAAAAAAAGCGCTGCCGCATCTGCGACAGCGCCTGTGATCATGCTTCTGTGGAAAAAGCCCGCAGGACACGGCAGGGGGCGTACCCGTCATGCCCTTCCGGCAATATGCACGGGAAAGAGGCCACGGCCGGGAAAGGAGCGTCCTTCCGCTGCCGGTACGATGCCTCTTCCCGCAACAGGATCTCCCCGGTCCCGCGCCCTAGCGGACGGCCTTGCCGATACGGCTCCAGCGCGGGCTGTTGTCCTTGTCGTCCCAGGACCAGTAGATGCGCCAGGCCTTGGCCTGGATGGCACCGCGATCCACAAAGCCCCAGAAGCGGGAGTCCAGCGAATTGTCGCGGTTGTCGCCCATGACAAAGTACTTGTCCGGCGGCACGGTCACGGGCCCGAAGTTGTCGCGGATGGGCTCGATGATGTTGGGCTGCTCGTAGCGGATGTACTTTTCTTCCACGGGCATGCCGTTGCGGTAAAGGCGCTTGTCACGCACGGTGATGACGTCGCCGGGCAGGCCGATGACGCGCTTGATGTAGTCCACCGAGGGATCGTTGGGGTATTCGAAGATGATGATGTCACCGTAGGCGGGATCATCGCCACGGTAGATGTAGCTGTGGGTGAAGGGGATCTTGATGCCGTAGGCGAACTTGCTGGCCAGCAGGTGGTCGCCCACCAGCAGGGTCTCGACCATGGATTCCGAGGGGATCTTGTAGGCCTGGACCACGAAGGTCCTGATGACGAACGCCAGGACCAGCGCCACCAGCAGGGCTTCGCCGTATTCACGGATCAGCGATTTCTTGGAGGATTTCTGCAGCAGAGTACTCATGGATCTTCCTTTTTCGGGATTGCCGCCCAAGCGTGCGGCCCTTGCACTATGCCCCGGCACGGCGCCGAGGGCAAGTACCCGGAGATTATTTGCCGAACTTGTCCACGTAGCCCATGACGAAGACCAGCAGGATGATGCAGGGCAGGCCGTAACGCAGATAATACTTCATGAAGCGCGGGAAGCGCACCCCCTGGCCCTGGTTGACCTCGGCCACGAAGTTGTCCCAGCCCCAGCCGCGCCGCCAGCTGCAGAAAAGCAGGAAGAGCAGGCAGCCGAAGGGCAACAGGTTGTTGCTGAGCAGGAAGTCTTCCAGATCCAGCACGCAGGTGCCGGGGCCCAGAGGCTGGAAGTCGGCCAGCAGGTTGAAGCCCAGCGCACAGGGCAGCGAGGCCAGCCACAGACAGACGAAATGCACGGCGCAGGCCCGGCGACGCGGCATGCCGCTGACGTCCACGCTGTAGGAGATGATGTTCTCGAACACGCCGATGACCGTGGAGAGCGCCGCGCAGCTCATGAACACGAAGAAGAGCGTGCCCCAGAGGATGCCGCCGTCCATGGCGTTGAAGATGTTGGGCAGGGTGATGAAGATCAGGCCCGGGCCGCTGTTGGGCGCCACGCTGAAGGCGAAACAGGCCGGGAAGATGATCAGGCCCGCCATGATGGCCACGAAGGTGTCCAGGCTCATGATCCACAGGGCCTCACCGGTCAGGGAGCGGTCCTTGCTCTGGTAGCTGCCGAAAATGGTCATGTTGCCGATGCCCACCGACAGGGTGAAGAAGGCCTGGGTCATGGCCGCATTGAGCACGGCGTACCAGCCCACGCTCTGCATCTTCTCCACGTCCGGGGCCAGATAGAAGCTCACGCCCGCGCCCGCACCGGGCAGGGTCAGGCTGCGGACCACCAGCAGCACCAGGATGGCCAGCAGGCCCACCATGATGACCTTGACCACGCGCTCCACGCCCTTCTGCACGCCCATGGCGCAGACCAGGCAGCCCACGCCCACCACGATGGTCATGCCCAGCACCTGTTCGAAGGGGCTGGCCAGGGTGCTGCCGAAAAAGGACGCCACGCCCGCGGTGTCCAGACCGGAAAGGTTGCCGGAAAAGCTGTGCCAGCAATAGGCCAGCATCCAGCCGGTGACCGTGGTGTAGAACATGGAGAGCAGGTAGCTGCCCCACAGGGGGATCTTGCTGAAGATGTGCCAGCGCGTGCCCTCGGGCGGCAGGACCTTCAGGGCCCGCCCCATGTTGCTGCGGGACGCACGGCCCACGGCGAATTCCATGATCATCACCGGCAGGACGGCCAGCAGGCAGAGCAGGTAGACGCCCACGAAGACCGCGCCGCCGTAAGCACCGGTGATATAGGGGAAGCGCCAGACGTTCCCCAGCCCGATGGCGCAGCCCGCCGAAAGCAGCAGAAAGCCCAGACGGCTGCCCAGCATCTCTCTGGACTGAGACATGAAACCTCCCTGCCGGCCGCTGGGTCGGCATGTGTCGTTGTGCACGGGAAGAGAGCCGGAGGCCTCTGCCCGGCGCCCTGCCCTTTGCGGTCCGCGCCGCCCCCGGCCGGAGGCGTGCAGCCGTCAGGCTGCTGCGGGGACGCTGCCCGGGTCATCTTCCGGGAGCAGGACATGATGATGCCGTCCCGCGGACGGCCTAAGATCCGTGGATGCGGCCGGAGCTCTCATGCTCCGGGCCGTGCATGACAGGACCGCCCCCCGGAGGCCGCCATGCGGCGCGGGGAACGGTCCCGACAGCGGGAGCGGCCCTTGCGGACCGCCGGGCCCGCCTACTTCCAGAACTTGTCCACGTAGCCCATGACGAACACGAAGATGATCAGACAGGGCAGGACGTAGGTCACATAGCCGCGCAGCCAGCGGGGGAACTTCATGCCCACGCCCTGGTCCACTTCGGCGATGAAGTTGTCCCAGCCCCAGCCGCGGCGCAGGCAGCAGAAGAGCAGGAAGAACAGGCCGCCCAGGGGCAGGATGTTGTTGCTGATGAGGAAGTCTTCCAGATCCAGCACGCAGGTGCCGGCGCCCAGGGGCTGGAAATCGGCCAGCAGGTTGAAGCCCAGGGCGCAGGGCAGCGAGCAGACCCAGATGCCCACGGCATGCAGCCAGGTGGCGCGGCGGCGTTCCATGCCCCACACGTCGGCGCTGTAGGAGATGATGTTCTCGAACACGGCGATGACCGTGGAGAGGGCCGCGAAGCTCATGAATATGAAGAACAGCGTGCCCCACAGCTGGCCGCCGGCCATGACGTTGAAGATGTTGGGCAGGGTCACGAAGACCAGGCCGGGACCGGAGCCGGGCTCCACGCCAAAGGCGAAACAGGCCGGGAAGATGATCAGGCCGGCCATCAGGGCGACGAAGGTATCCAGGCCCATGATCCACATGGCCTCACCGGTCAGGGAACGGTCCTTGCCCTGGTAGCTGCCGAAGATGCACATGGCGCCGATGCCCACGGACAGGGTGAAGAAAGCCTGGTTCATGGCCGCGTTGATGACCGGGAACAGGCCGGTCTTCTCCAGCTTGGAGGGATCGGGCGACAGGTAGAAGGACACGCCCGCCTCGGCGCCGGGCAGGGTCAGGGAGCGGATGACCAGGGCCATGAGGATGAAGAGCAGGCCCAGCATCATCAGCTTGACCACGCGCTCCACGCCCTTCTGCACGCCCATGGCGCACACGCCGCAGCCCATGAGCACCACCAGGGTCATGCCCACCACCTGGGCCACGGGGTCGCCCAGGGTGGCGCCGAAGAACTTGCCCACACCGGCGGCATCCAGGCCGCTCAGGGCGCCGCTGGCCATGTACCAGCAGTAATAGAGCATCCAGCCCGTGACCGTGGTGTAGAACATCATCAGCAGGTAGCTGCCGATAAGGGCCACCTTGCCGCCCCAGTGCCACTTGCTGCCCTTGGGCTCAAGGATGTGGAAGGCCAGGCCCATATTGCGGCGGGCGGCACGGCCCACGGCGAATTCCATGATCATGGTAGGCACCACAGCGAACAGGCAGAGCAGATAGATACCCACGAAGATGGCGCCACCATACGCGCCGGTGATGTAGGGGAAACGCCAGACGTTCCCGAGGCCGATGGCGCAGCCCGCCGAAAGCAGCAAGAAGCCCAGACGGCTTCCCAGCATCTCACGCTGTGTGTTACCAGACATAATTCCGCCTTGATCCTTTGAGAGTTGATATGGTCCAGCCCTGCTAGCCGCGCAACGCAAAGTTGGCGGCAAAGCAGATGGCAACAATGTACATGATGGGGCTCACCTCGCGCCAGCGCCCGGTCAGGACGCGCAGCACCACGAAGCTGATGAAACCGAAGCCGAAGCCCGTAGCGATATTGAAGGTCAGGGGCATGGCGATGATGGTCAGGAAGGCCGGGATGGCCACGCTCAGATCGCGGAACTTGATCTGCACCACTTCCTGCATCATCAGGGCGCCCACCAGCACCAGCACGGGGGCCGTGGCATAAGCGGGCACCATGGCCACCAGCGGCGTGAAGAACAGGGCCAGCAGGAACAGGCCCGCGATGGTCACGGCCGTCAGGCCGGTACGGCCGCCTTCGGCCACACCGGCGGCGCATTCCAGATAGGACGTGGCCGTGGTGGCGCCCAGCACGGCGCTGCACATGGTACCGATGGAGTCGGTCACCAGGGCCCTGTCCAGATGGCGGATGTGGCCATCCTCATCCATGAAGCCGGCCTTGCGCGCCAGGCCGATGAGCACGCCCATGTTGTCGAACAGGTCCACCATGGTCAGGGTGAAGATGATGGAGATCAGGCCGTGATGCAGAGCGCCCTTGAGGTCCATCTGCATGAAGGTCTCGGTGGGCAGGGGCAGGCTGAAGCCGGAAAAGGCCTGCTCCGGCATGGCGGTCACGCCGCAGAACACACCGGCCACGGTGACGGTCAGGATGCCGATGATCATGGAGCCGGGCACCCGCAGGCACATGAGCATGGCCATCAGGGCCAGGCCGCCCAGGGCCAGCAGGGCTTCGGGCTTGGTCAGGGGCCCCAGGGTGACGAAGGTGGAGGGGTCCGCCACCACGATGCCGCAGTTCTTGAGGCCGATGAAGGCGATGAAGGCCCCGATGCCGACCACAATGGCGTATTTCAGGTCCATGGGCACGGCGTCGATGATCATTTGCCGCACGCGGGTCACGGTCAGCAGCATGAAGAACACGCCGGAGATGAAGACGGCGCCCAGGCCCGTCTGCCAGCTGTAGCCGGCCGGGCCACAGACGTAATAGGCAAAAAAGGCCGTGATCCCCAGACCGGGCGCCACGCCCACGGGGAAGCGCGCCCACAGGCCCATGAGCAGGGTGATGGCGATGGTCACCCAGATGACGGCGGCCACGGCGCTCTCGCGCGGCATGCCCGCATCGGCCAGCATGGAAGGCACCACGAAGATCAGGTAGCACATGGCCATGAAGCTTGTCAGACCGGCACGCAATTCCTGCCGGACCGATGTCCCGTTGGCCTTGAGGTCAAAAATCTTTTCCAGCATACATCCTCCTTTCGGGCCGGAGCGGCGCCGCCGTGGGAGTGCGGGCCCCGGCGCACCGGCAAAAAAGACAGGCCCCCAGGGGCCGGTCCCCGGGCATGCGCCCGACCGGCCGGGGCCATACTTCCCTGGCCTGCGGCAGCGCGGCATCCGGCTGCGCTCCGCAACAGTGGTGCGAAGCGTTCTTATACCCGGCAAGGCCCGCTCTGCCAAGTGCGCCGCCAAAGCAAAAAAGGCGCGGCACCCCCTCAGGGATGCCGCGCCGGCAAAAACGTTCCTCAGGCGGCCGGGCCGGTGCTGCCCTGCTCCGGGCCGCTCCAGACACCTTCGGTGACCACATGGCGGCCCCGCGCCCAGACATGGCGCGGCCAGCCCTGCACCTCAAGGCCTTCATAGGGCGTATAGTCGCCCTGATGCAGGCCGCGGACGCTCAGCTCCCGGCAGCAGACAGGATCCAGCACCACCACGTCGGCGTCGAAACCGGCTTCCAGACGGCCCTTGCGTTCGCCCAGGCCCAGCAGGGCGGCAGGCGTGGTGCAGGCCACCTCCACGAAGCGCGGCAGGGTCAGGCGGCTTTTGCGCACGCCTTCCGAGAACAGCAGGGGCAGGCGCGTCTCCACGCCGGGCATGCCCTGCGGGCAGGCAAAGACCGATTCCCGGCCGGTGGCCCACTTGCGGGCATAGCTGACCTCGTCATGGGCGGAGACCACATGATCCAGCAGGCCGCGGGCAAGGGCTTCCCACAGCAGGCGCCCGTCACGCGGGGCCCGCAGGGGCGGCATGCAGACATACTTCAGGCCCTCGGCCGCCCCCTCGCCATAGCTGGCGGCATCCAGCAGCAGATAGCGCGGCGCCGTGCAGGCATGGATACGGCCGCAATCATGCCCGCCGGAAAGCGCCGTCAGGGCGCGTGCCGACGAGACCGGGCCCAGACACAGCGGGCTTTCCGCCGCATGGGCCAGGGTCAGCGCCAGACGCACGGCCGTTTCTTCGGCATAGGCCGGGAAGACCTGCGGCCAGATCTGCATGTCCCGCTGCCCTTCGGCTTCCAGACGGGCACGCATGCCCCTGACCACGGGCTCCAAACCGCAGGCCGCCAGAGGCAGCATGCCCTGGCTCTTGAGACCGCGCAGGCGCGTGCAGGCGTCGGCAGCCGTCAGCAGCGACGCGGGAAAGGCCGCGCAGGCCGCCGCATCCGGCAGTTCACCGGCGGCATCGGCGTGCACGACCACATCCAGGGGCAGGCCGTCCGTGACCGGCGTGGAGCCGTCGCACGGCGGCAGCACGCCCAGGCTGGTGGTACCGCCCAGAAGCGCGGCCCGGGCCAGGCCGCCCAGCCCCGCACCGGCGGGACGCACCTGGGCGTCCACCCCACCGGGCAGCACATAGCAGTCCGTGGCGTCCACCACGCAGGCGCCGGAAGCGGAAAGGCCTTCGCCCACTTCCACGATACGCTCGTCCTCCAACAAGACATCGGCCCTGCACACGCCGTCATGGCGCACCACAAGACCACCCTGTACCAGAGTACGCATGATCCCGACCTCGCTGTTACAGGCCGCGTCCCATGGAGACGCCGCCGATCATCTGTCCCTTGGCCTTGACCTCCGTGCCGCAGCCGCTCAGGCAGGCCGCCAGCATCACCGCCGCCAGCAGGAGCAGCGGCAGGAAAAGGCGCCCCCTGCGCACGGGCCTCATGACGGACGCTCCTGCGTGACCTTGGCCCCGGCAGGCACGTCGTCGGTGATCCAGACGTTACCGCCGATGACCGCGCCCCGGCCCACGGTGACGCGGCCCAGGATGGTGGCGCCCGCGTAGACCGTCACCTTGTCTTCCAGGATGGGATGGCGCGGGATGCCCTTGGTCAGGGTCCCGTCGGCATTCTTGGGGAAGGAGAGCGCCCCCAGGGTCACGCCCTGGTAAAGACGGCAGCTGTTGCCGATGATGCAGGTCTCGCCGATGACCACGCCCGTGCCGTGGTCGATGAAAAAGTCGTTGCCGATGGTGGCCCCGGGATGGATGTCGATGCCCGTACGGGAGTGGGCCATCTCGGAGATGATGCGCGGGATCAGCGGCACCTTGAGGCTGTACAGCTCATGGGCGATGCGGTGATGCACCATGGTGTACATGGAGGGATAGCAGAAGATGGTCTCGCCGGGGCTGGTGGCCGCGGGGTCGCCCTCGTAGCCCGCCTGGGCATCCCCGGCCAGCTTGTGGCGGATGTCCGGCAGTTTGTCCATGAAGGCCAGCGCCAGCTCGCGGCTGTTGCGCTCACAGTTCTGGCAGCCTTCGCCCTCGCCCTTGCAGGAGAAGGAGATGCCGCGCTGGATCTGCTCGGCCAGCAGACGGTAGACGCTGTCCAGATTGGCGGCCAGATGATGGCGCATGGATTCCCGCCAGACGCGCGCGGCCCCGAAATAGCCGGGGAACAGGGCGGCCCGCAGGCGATCCATGATCTCGTTCAGCCTGTCCAGGGAAGGCATGGCCATGCCGCGGGCCGAACAATGCCAGACCTTGTCCAGGGATTCGGGATGGCAAAGACGGTCGACCACGGAATCCAGCCGCTCCATGGCGGCGGAAGAAGTATTGTCCTGAAGAATGCTCATAGTCACCTGCGTTGCATTTTTTCGCGCATTGTACACGGCAGCCGCCCGCAAGGCAAAGGAAAACGGGCACCTGCCCGCGACCGCGTCCGGCGTTGACAAATCCGCCTGCTGGGCTAGGTTCAGGACGCAGGCCCCTGCCGCCCGCGCAAAAACGGCCCGGCCCGCACAGCACATCCACAAGGGCATGAACGGCTCTTCCCCGGCCTGCCCGGCCCCTTTTCCGCCGGGCATCCTGCGGGCAAGGAACGCCTGCCCCGCCGCACACCTTTCCCTACAAGGAGCCCCGTCATGAAAGTCCTCGCCACCCCGCGATCCTTCGGCAAGAACAATCCCGAACTCTTCGACATCCTCCGCAATGCGGGGCTGGACGTCGTGCGCAACGATACCGGCGGCATCCTCTCCGCCGACCGGATGTGCGAAAAGCTGGCCGACTGCGACGGCCTGATCGTGGGCGTGGACCCCGTCGATGCCACGGTGCTGGCCGCCGCGCCCCGTCTGCGGGCCATCGCCAAGTACGGCGTGGGCCTGGACAATATCGACCTTGCCGCTTGCGAGGCCCGCGGCATCAAGGTCTCCCGCACCGTGGGCGCCAACAGCGAGGCCGTGGCCGACTACGCCCTGGCCCTCATGCTGGGCGTGGCCCGCAAGGTGGCCCTCATCGACCGCCGCTGCCGTGAACGGGACTGGAGCAAGATCACCGGCATCGACCTGTACGGCAAGACCGTGGGCATCATCGGCCTGGGCGCCATCGGCAAGCGGGTGGCCCGCCGCTGCGGCGCGGGCTTCGGCATGAAGGTGCTGGGCCACGACATCGTCTGGGACGACGCCTGGGCCAGCGAGAACCATGTGGAGCGCGCCGATCTGGAACGCATCTTCCGCGAAGCCGACTTCATCAGCCTGCACACCAGCCTCGACGACAGCACCCGCCACCTGGTGGATGCCCCGCGTCTGGCCCTCATGAAGCCCACCGCCATTCTCATCAACACCGCCCGCGGCGAGCTGGTGGACGGCCCCGCCCTGCTGGAGGCCCTGGAGCAGAAACGCATCTACGGCGCCGGTCTGGACGTCTTCGAACAGGAACCGCCGCAGGATGCCCGCTGGTACGCCCTGGACAATCTGGTCATGGGCTCCCACTGCTCGTCCTCCACCAGCGGCGCCGTGGCCACCATGGGCCATATGGCCGTCAGCAACCTGCTCCGCGATCTTGGCTTGAAATAGGCCATAACTTTTTGTGGGATGATGACGAGAGGGGGAGGGGCGTTTTTTGGTAAAAACTGCCCCTCCCCCTCTCGTGCTCTCCCCCACCCCGAAAAAACTTTTGCTCTGACCGGTATGGCCGGTCCCCGTCGCTGACCGGACGGCCGCTGACAGATCGCGCTCCGGGCACATGGAGCACAAGGCATATGGTGTGCCAGCCATCATCCGTCCGGCATCAGGGGAATCCGCTTTCCAGCAAAGACTTGCGGATAGGGCCCCGCTACTGCCCAAAAATCGAAGCCATCACAAAGTTGAAAATTTCCCGTGTCGCGCCGTGGCGCTCAACAGCCTAAGGCCCGCAACAAAAAGGTCGGGAGCAGGAAATGCTCCTGTTCCCGGCCTTTCATCGCTTTCCCGTGCCGCAAACCTCTCCCGCACGAACAACGGCGGAGACCGACAGCCTGCGGCAGGCCGACAATGTCCCCTGCCCTGCCATCCTCCCTGATAAAAGTTTTTGGAAAGGATAGGGGGAGTTTGAGGGGGGAAGGGAGAACCTTTTTCCAAAAAGGTTTCCCTTCCCCCCCTCATTCACATCTTGTCCGCGGGCCTAGAACTCATAACGTACCAGGGCCGTGCCGCTGACGCCCTGCCGCACGCCGGTGTGCCCCTGGACGCCGAAGTCCAGGCTCAGGCCGGAACCTTCCACGGGCGTGAGGGTCAGACCGGCTTCCAGCAGACCGCTGTCGCCCTTCAGGCTGGGCGCGGGGGCCTCAAGGCCGTAGGTGGTGGCGCGGGCCTTGCCGTTGAACTCGTGTTCCCAGGCCGCCCCGGCATAGCCGGTCACCTGTCGGCAGAATTCATGGCCCAGCCGCGCTCCCAGACGCAGGCGCTGCGAATCCACGCCGTCGAACGATCAGGGGTCGTCCACGATATGGGTGGACTGGCCTTCGGTATGGGTCCAGAAGTATTTGCCGTAGACATCCAGAGTCAGACTTTCGGTCAGCTCCCACACATAGCCCAGTCCGGCGTGCAGGCCGTAGTACGGCGTAGAAAGGTCATACTCGGCCTTACGACCACTGACGGCATCATGCAGGTCATCGCTCTGCCACTGGCTGTTGAGGCGGCCGTAACGGAAGGAACCTTCCAGATACAGGCCCTTGAGCAGGTCTTCCTTCAGGTCCAGACGGGCCAGCAGACCGCCGCCGTAGTAGCTGCTCCGGCCATCGCCGTCCACGGAAGGACCGCTGGAGAAACTGTTGTGTGTGTCCATACGGGCAAAGCCCGCTTCGAAGAAGACGCCCGCCAGGATGCCCATCATGGACGTCTCCACCCGCTTGGCAAAGCCGGTCATGAAGGCAACGCCACTCAGATCGACATGCGAGCCGGTCTGATAGCGCGAACGCGTGCCGGTGACGGCGGCAAAGGGGGCGATGCCCCAGGCCGAGCCTTCTCCCCTGGCGACGGCGGCAGAGCGGGCCTGGTCGATGCCCTGCCCGGCCACGAGGTCGGCGCCGATGTTGCCCAGGGCCACGTTGGCCAGCACGCCTTCCAGCGGTGCCTTGGCCTGCGGCGCCAGACGGGCCCCCGTATCGCCGGACGGCCCGCCCTCCCGGCCGCGGGGCTGCACGCTATCGGTCACGGTGGCCATCAACGAGGTATCCGTGGTCTTCAGATCGAAGTCATAGACCACGAAGACCCCTGCTGTCCGCTAAGGCGCTGCTGGGTCATGCCTTCGGCCTTCAGGCCATGCTCATTGGCCAGCAGGGTGACGCTGTCCCCTTTGCGGAGCAGAGGCTTGCCCCCGGCCACGGCAACACCCACAGAACTGTTGCTGATGTCCGTGCCCTTGGCATCCGTGAGGGTCAGGACGGTCGTGCCGGCAGTGGTCTTTTCCGGCAGGATGAAGCGGTAATTGGCAAAGTTGCCCACGTTGACGGCCTTCAGGCCCGAAGTCCGGATCTCCAGAGTATTGCCGGTGCGCATGTCCCCGTGGCCGTTCCCCGTGGCGCCGCCGTACAGGCGGGTGCCGCCCAGGTCGGGAGCCCCTTCGAGGATGACGGTATTGCCGGTGGCACTGCCCGTGCCCGTCCAGACGAAACCGCCGCAGACCTCGTTGCCGGGCGTACCGCCGCTGATGAGGACCGTGTTGCCGTTGGCATCGCCCTGGTCCGTGTAACCGCCGTACAGGCCTTCATCGGCGCCGCTGATGCTGCCGCCGCCGAACAGTACGGTATTGCCGTTTACCGAACCGGCGCCGCTTTCCACGTAACCGCCCATGACGCTGCGCAGGTTCCCGCCCTCGATGATGACGGTATTGTTGTCGGCACTGCCCGTGTTGCTGTAACCGCCGTGGACGAAGCCCTCGTCACTCTCGGTACCGATGGTTTCGCCCGTGACCCGGACAGTATTATTGCGGGCCGCCGCGCTGCGGCTCTCGCCGCCCATGACATTCATGCGGACCGTACCGCCGCTGACCGTCACCTCATTGCCGACGGCATCTCCCCGGGCACTGTAGCCACCGACCAGGAACTCTGCAGTGGCTGTCCCGCCGAAGCTGATTTTGCTGCCCTCCGCCGTCCGGGAGCTGTTGTCTGCGATAAAGCTGCCATAGGCACTGCCGGCTATGGTGCCGCCATCGATGAGCAGCTCGTTGGCAGAAGCGCCGCCGCGATCGGTGTGACCGGCATAGACGTGTTTGCCCACTTCGCCGCCGTGTATCTCTATCTTGTTGCCGGAAGCGAGGCCGGTCAGGGAATCTCCGCCGGTCAGGGACTCCCTGACGGTACCGCTGCTCATGACGAGACTGTTCCCGCGGGCGTCGGCTCCGCCGCTCCAGCCTGCGGTCAACTTGGTCACGGCACTGGTACTGCCGGAGAATTCCACCCGGTTGTCCGAGGCCTCGCCGGTCCCGGTCCGGACGTAGCCGCCGTAGGCTTCTGTTCCCAGCTCTCCGCCGGTGACGGTCAGGGTATTGTCCCGCGCGTTGCCTTCATGGCTGAAACCGGCACTGACGAAATGGTCAGCGCTCGTGCGGCTGATGCTGCCGCCGCTGATGGTGAGCCCGTTGCCCGTGCTGTCGCCTTTTACCGCATACCCGGCAGACACCTCGGTGTGGGAGCCCTCGATGTAGCCGTTGCGGATCTCCAGCGTATTGTCACGCGCGTTACCGGCCTCACTGAAGCCTGCGTAGATGCGGCCACCGGCCCAGACACCGCCGATACGGCCATTTTCCACGCTCACCCTGTTGCCGGATGCCTGCCCGTTTTCCGTAAGGCCGCCGTAGATATTGGCAGCCCGGGATCTCTCGCCCCGCATCTCGACCTTGTTGTCCGTCACATCGCCCTTGCCGTCAGCATGGCCACCGTAAAACGACTTGGCGTCCAGATCCCCTGCCTGGTTGGAGATGATGACATGCCCCTTGTCCGCCGTGTACGGACCGGAAGCGCCATCCGTGGTGCCCGTGTAATGGCTGCCCTCAGGATATCCGGGGCGGCCGACCTTGCCGCCGCTGTCGGCCGGCGAAACGGCGGGAGCCAGCAGGACAGCCCCCAACAGCAGCCCTGCCAGTGCGTTTCGCAACCGGCATTTGCCCAGGATCAGACGGTAGCGGCGCAGCAGCATGCTCAGTGCACCTTGGGTCTCTTTCATGTTTCCTCCTTTTTTGAGCCGCCCCACTGCTCCCTATCATCATGGTATTATAGAAAATGAATTTCGTTTTTGTTTAGATAAAATTATATATTTTTATCAACTTTATTTTCTAATATTTCATAATATTACAAATAGTTGCGAGTGCAATAATCTTGATGGACAAGGGTAAATGGGCAAAATCTACCGACAGGACATATCTTTTCTGCCTTCCAGACAGCAAAAAGCGCGAGGGAGAGGGGCCTTTCGGGGTCCCCCCCTCCGCTCGCGTGCTCTCCCCAGCCCGAAAAAACTTTTGCTCTGACCGGACGGAGACGATGACGTATCACTGCCCCAGGCAAATGAAGCACAAGGCATATGGTGCGCAGCCAGCGTCCGTCCGGCATCAGGGGAATCCGTTTTCCATCAAAGACTCACGGACACGCCCCCGTCTGCCGACCAAGAATCGAAACCATCTCCAAGGCTCATGGTTTCCCGCCTCGCATCGTGGCGCGCGACAGCCTGAAGCCCGCAGAAAAAAAGACCGGGAGCAGGAAATCCTCCTGTGCCCGGTCTTGCATCCGTCTCCCGTGCCGCAACCTCTCCCGCACGAACAACGGAGGGGACCGTCAGCCAGCGAAAAGCCATCAATGTCCCCTGCCCTGTCATCCTCCCCAATAAAAGTTTTTGGAAAGGATGGGGGGAGCTTGAGGGGGGAAGGGAAACCTTTTTCCAAAAAGGTTTCCCTTCCCCCCTCATCCCAAAACTTCCACCAGCCCTACCAGATCTTCTCGAAACGCTTGGAGCAGCCCGCACAGGGCAGGTCGGGCCAGGGCCCTGCCAGAGCGGCGCGGAAATCCCTGAAGCCCCTGGTGCGCCACAGCTCGGCCAGCTCCCCGGCGGGGCGGCCGTATTCGGCGCGGGCGAAGATACGCCGCTTGGGGTCATCCTCGCTGGTGGGCAGGTTGACGTACACACAGGGCGAAAGATTGCCCTGCGTGTCCACATAGATGGTGCGGTCCACGTTTTCCCGGCAGCCGTTGCGCACGCGGCCCACGGCCTCGGGATCAGGCAGGGCGTACCACAGCTCCCGGCCGCTCTGGCGCACCCGGGCCGCCACAGGCGCCAGCACGGCGGACGCTGCGGCCACCTTGTCCGCCTCTTCGGGGCTGTAGGCCTCCACGGCCAGCTCCGGCGAAGCGATGTAATCCATGGTGCTGACCACCGCACAGTGCACGTCCAGCTCTTCCATGAGTTCGGGCAGACGCTTCACGGCTTCCAGCTGCGAAGGCAGGAGCAGATAGGCCAGATGCACTTCCAGATGGACGCCCTGCTTTTTGCGGTGCACCTCCTGCAGGCAGCGGATGGCCTCGCAGACCCGGCTGAAAGGGATGCCCTGGCGGCTGGCGTTGCTGGCCTCGTCGGTACCGGCCAGGGAAAAGGCCACCACGTCCATGCCGCTGTCCACGATGGCGGCGGCCAGGGACTCGTCCATGTGCTGGCCGCAGGTGGTGGTGGACACGGCACAGCCCGCCCGCCGGGCCACGCTGACGAAATCCATGAAGCGGGGATGCAGGAAGGGCTCGCCCCAGCCCTGCAGATGGACGCGGCCGCACTGGCGCATGAGCGGCCAAAGGGCGGCGAAGGTCTCGGCGCTCATGAGGCGCGACTGCCAAACGTCTTTTTTGGTGGTGTGCGGGCAGTAGGTGCAGCGGCAGGCGCAAACGGACGAGACCTCCACCTGCATGCAAAGCAGGGGCGTGGGCCGCCCGGTGAAGGCCTCGCGCAGCCACTGGCGCAGTCCCGGCCCGGGCAGGGCCTTGGGGCTCAGGGGATCGGGCGTGCTCATGCGGCCTCCTCTCCGCCCAGCAGGCGGCGCAGGCGGGCAAACCAGCCGCCGCCCGAGGTGGTGGCGCGGGTGCTCCAGCCGGTCTCCAGACAAGGCAGCGCCGGACGGGCATGCCACTTGCGCTTGAAGAAGCGGATGCCGGGATCGATGCCCAGCCCCAGACAGAAACGCATATGCCCGCGGGCCTCGGCCTCGCTGACCAGCCCGGCCAGCAGGGCGTCGGCGCAGCCGGGCACGGCCCCCTGCCGCCGGAAGGCGAACATGTAGAAAGCCGTGGTCAGGGAGGCGTAATCACCCACGGCAAAGGCCTGAAGGCTGTTGTCCTCCCGGTGGCGGGCGGCCCAGAGCTGCACGTCGGGATGGGAGCCCACATAGCTTTCCAGATGACTGAAGATGTGCACCGTGCCGGGTTCGAAAGGCTTGCGGCGCAAAAAGTCCTGCACCAGCGCGGCGTGATCCGGCTGCCAGGCCTCGCGCACTACCTCTACCTCGCGCAGGGCGCGGCGCTCCATGTTGCGCAGCTTCTGCCACGGCAGGGAGCCGTCCTCGCGCAGCAGGGGCAGCTCAAGATCCCAGTAGGCATCCGGCGTGCCCGTGCCGGCATCCTGCGGGGCACGCGTGGGGCGCACCGGGGCCAGGACGGTGATCTGGCGCACCTCCGGCAGGGCAAGGGCCGCATCCACAGCGGCATCCACACGCAGCTGCACGCCCTCCGCCGTGGCGGCCTCGGCGCTCTGGCGCACGCTCACGGCCTCCAGACGGGCGGCGGCATCCGTGGCCTCCTTCACTCTGGCGGCGGCCGCTTCCAGATCCGGCCCTCCGGCAAAGGTCTCCAGCATGGCCGCGTCGTAGGCCACCAGCACCAGATGCCCTTCCAGAAGATAGGCGGGAAAACCGGCGCAGGCCAGCGGCCGGGAACCGGCCACGGCCGTCACATAGTGCAGCAGCTGTTCCGGGACCACGGCCTCGGCCGTGAAATGCTGCAATCCCTGTGAAAACATGATGGTCTCCTTGTGGCGGAGCGCCCGGGCCACGCCTGTCCCCAACGGGATACGGACCGGCGGGACGCCCCCGGCTGTCAGCGATCCCCGTCAGCGGGGATGCGGTAAAGATCGTCCTCGCCGCGCAGGCGGGCGCGCATCCTGTGGATCCAGGTGGGCCGCACCTGCCGCACGGTGAAACCGTCCTCGGTGAGCATGCGGCGCAGGCGCAGCATGTGGGCCGCGCCCACGAAGACCGCGACCCCGCCCTTTTCGATGAAGGGCCGCATGCGCTCGCGGAAGCGCTGGTCACGGAAGTCGATGACCTGCTGCGTGCGCGTGGGGAATTCCGTGCTGGTGCCCATCATGGGTTCCAGCTCGCCACGCAAGTAGTGGTAGATATTGCGCTTCATGTAGGAGCGCCACTGGCCGCAGTGGCGGAAGAAATCCAGCACGCGCGGCACGGGCACCACTTCCAGGGAATGGAGCTGCTCTTCCATGGTCTCCATGCCCAGCACGGTCTTGCCCATGTCGCGGGCCAGATGCCAGGCTTCCAGATCCACGGAATCGCGCCAGCCCTGCCGCTCCAGAAAGGCCGTCCAGAGGGAGAAGAAGGCGTACCAGTGCCGGGTGGTATGCAGGCGCTCCCGCACGTCCGGCGCGTCCTCCCACTCCATGTTCAGAAAACGCACCACCGGCCCGCGCACGCCGCAGACCACGCGCTCCAGCCGCCGGATCTCGGCCTCGGTCATCAGGGCGTCCAGCGGCACGGCCCCGGGATCGGGGGATTTGCCGCAGGCCTCCACCTGCGCCAGACTTTCGGCATCCAGCGGGCCTTCAAAGATGACGGTATCCACCTTGCGGAACAGGCGGCGGAACGAGTCGGCAAAGGAATAGCAGAAGAAATGCGCCGTGCCGCAGATCCAGGAGCGGCGGCCCTGCTTCTCCAGCTCCCAGAGCATGGCAAAGGGGCGCTGGTCGGGCAGCCTGTCCAGTATCTGGCGCTTGGAAAGGCCCTCGTCACTGCGCTCCACCAGAGCCTGCATGAGCTCGTCCAGCACCACCTTATGCACGTCCGCACGCGGCCGCTCCTGCCACTGGGCCATGACGTAGGGAAGCTGCGGCGCTCCGCCCCACTTGCGCTTGAAGCGGGTGATGCCCTCGTTGACGCCCAGGCCCAGCTGGACGAAATCACAGCCCGCCGCACGGGCCTTTTCCAGCATGACGGCAAAGAGCGCGTCCCCGGCATGGGGCACGGGATGGCTGCGCGAACGGGCGCCCACGATATAGCTGACGAAGGCGGGCGTGCTGTAATCCAGCACCAGACAGGCCACCAGCCGGTCGCCGCCCCAGGCGTTGAGCAGGCGCACGTCGGCGCCTTCGGCGGCCAGCATCTGCGGCGTGCGGGCAAAGAGCTCGCGCACGTTGGCCCGCAGCACGGCCCGGCCCATGAACTCGGCCCACAGGCGGCGATGCTGCGGACCGAACTCCCGCGTCTCGTCGATGCGCAGACGTTCCCGGGCCTTGCGCACGGGCGAACGCAGACGCGGCGGCACGGGCGCATCGGCCGGAAGGGTATAGAATTCGTCCCGCTCCAGCACATTGTCCGCCAGACGCGGCGGCAGGTCGGGCCCCACGGCAAAGCAGGCCGTGGCCCCGGTCTCGTGCAGGGCCCCGGCCAAGGCGGCCTCGAAACGCTGGTGGCTGTACTCGCCGCCATCCCGCAAGGGGTAGGCGATGGCCATGAGCCAGTCTTCGGCGGCGTAAAAGACGAAGTTATCCACCATCAGCACCCGGCCCCCGGAAACGGCCTGCATGAAGGGCGCGGAATGCTCGGGGACCACGGCGCGGGCAAGGATGTCGGTGACGGGATTCATGACGCGGCCTCACTGCTGGAGTGCGGAAAGGATGCTCTTCGCATCTTTTCGCAGGATAGCCGCTTTGACGGCGGGCCGCAATGCGGAGTGCAGGAGGCCTGGGGCTGCGCAAGCCCCGGCCCTTTGCCGCATCGCCGCGCTTGCCCAGCCCGTGATGCTGGGCAGCAGGCCCCAAAGGAAGGGAACCTGCCGTGTGTCCGTGCAGGAGCGCCTAGCCCAGCGCCCGCACCAGGCAGACCAGGCCCGCCACGGCGATGACGCAGAGCAGCACCTTGCGGAAGGCCTGCTGGGAGATGTGCTTGACCACGGGGAAGGCGATGCAGGTACCCAGGATGACGCCGGGCGCACCGTACATGGCGCAGGTGAGCACCGTGGGCGTGTAGAAACCGGCCATGCCCTGCAGCACCAGGGTCACGGTGGCGCGCAGCACGAAGAAGACGCCCAGCGTGCCCAGCAGCACGCGCGGTTCCCAGCCCATGCACAGGCCGTAGGCCCCCACGGGCGGGCCGTCGAAGGCGATGGCCGTGCCCAGCAGGCCGGAGCCGAAACCGGCCACGGCGCCCAGCGCCCGGGGATGGGCGATGGTACCGCGGGCGCGGAAGGTCTTCTGCCAGTAGACGTAATAGAGCAGGAGCAGGCCCACGGCGCCTTGCAGCACGGGGCCGGAACAGATCTGGAGGATGTAGAGCCCGGCAAAGGACCCGGGCACCGAGGCCAGCAGCATGGGCCACAGGGCGCTGACGCGGCAGAAGCGGAAATGCAGGCTGGCCAGACAGATGTCCATGACCATGTTGACGATGCAGGTCAGGGCGATGGCTTCGTGCACCGGCAGGAGCATGGCCAGGAAGGGAAAGGCCACCATGGCGCCGCCGATGCCGCTGACGCCGGACACGAAACCGCCCGCGATCCAGGCGAGGAACACACAGATCTCTGTCATCCCGGGCATACGCCCCTCCTGCGGCCACGGCCGCCCATCAGTGGATGAAATCAAACTTCAGCCGCTTGCCGCTCCGCCAGCGGACAGCCGGTGGCGTGCCGACAGCGCACGGGCGAGGCCATCCTCCATCCGTACGGTGATGACCGCTCCCGCCAGGGACCTGCCGTGGAGCGTTTCCCCGTCCATCCGCAGCAAGACGGCCTGTGCCGCCGGGCCTGCGCCACATGGGACTTCCCGCTCCACAGGGGGCGGCACGAGCGTGCGGCAGCCTGCCGCACCATGCGGCATCGCTCCCCGCGAGGCTGGCCTTGCCTGCGGGGCCTTTCGCGCCACGGCTCCTCCCCTGCCCGCCCCTGCACGCCTGCAGCACGGGCCGCGCAGTCCATGCTTAGGGAGGGAGCGGCCTTTTGGCAACAGGGGAAAGAGGAAAAAAGCATGAAAAAAGGGAGCCTGTCCGGTGGACAGGCTCCCCGCGTATTCGCCCTGATGGCGGCAGTCGCCAGGTCAGGACGGCGTCGTCAGGCTAGGCATCCAGAGCTTCCAGCAGCACTTCGCGGTTGGCGTTGTAGCCAAGGCTGAAGCGTTTGCCGTACTTGTCCAGAAAATCCCTGGCAGCCACAAAGGGCACACCGTCGATGTCGATGCAGATGTATTCTTCCTCGTCGGGCTCGTCCATGCCCAGGCCCAGGATGAACTTGGCATGGCAGCCACCGCCGTGCTTGTATTCACGCAGGCGCACGCGCACACCGTCGTCCTCGTCTTCCAGCATCTCGCGCAGGCGGGCCAGCATGGCATCATCAACAGTCACGGTGAACATGGTCTTTTCTCCTCAGGGGTTGGGGGTGAACGGGCAGGACCGCGGCAGCACGCGCTCCACGGCCCGGGACAGCAGGCATGGAGTATGGTGCAGACGAACGGCGGTCATGGCCGGAGCTCCCTCCCCGGGAGATTAGGCCTGGTTGGCGGTCAGGACCACTTCCTTGTTCTCGCCGTAGCTCAGCGTGAAGGCCGTCCCGTACTTTTCCAGAAAATCCTTCTCCGCGGCGAAAGGAACGCCGTCGATGTCGATCTGCTCGTCTTCGTCTTCGTCAAATTCGTCCATGCCCAGACCGAGCACGATCTTGGCATGTCAGCCACCGCCGACCTTGTATTCGCGCAGGCGCACACAAGTACCTTCATCCTCGTCTTCCAGCATGCCGCGGAGCTTTTCCAGCATGCTCTCGTCAACAGTAACAGTGAACATTGTTTTCTCCATCAAGGGTTATACGATGACAGGGACAAGACCGTGGCGGGCAAAGCGCTCTTCCGCGGCCTTGAGACCCTCAGGGGTGTATTGCTGCACATCGGGGTAGGGCTTGCCCAGGGCGGCGTACTTGCTCTTGCCGAAGGCATGGCAGGGCATGATCTCCACCTGCCTGCGGCCGAAACGCCCCAAAAAGGCCGCCATGGCCGCCAGGTTCTCGTCGGAATCGTTGAGGCCCGGCATCAGGGGCATGCGCACGCGCACTTCGGTGGAGGAAGCGAGCGCGGCCTCCAGGTTGCGCAGGATGAGGGCATTGTCCTGCCCGGTGAGCTTTTTGTGCTGTTCCGGGTCCATGTGCTTGCAGTCGAACAGGAAAAGGTCGGCCAGGCCGATGGTCTTGTCGAAGCGGTCCTCGGGGCAGAAGCCACAGGTATCCACGGTGACGTGCAGGCCCTCGTCATGGGCGGTCTGCACCAGATCGAGGAAGAACTGCCCGCCCGACGTGGGCTCGCCACCGCCAAAGGTCACGCCGCCGCCGGAGTTCTCGTAGAAGAGCCAGTCCTTGCGGACCACTTCCATGACGTCTTCCACGGTCATGATACGGCCGGACATGACGCGCGCCTTGCTGGGACAGACCTCGGTACAGGCGCCGCAATGGGTGCATCTTTCCGTATCGCGGCCCATCTTGCCGCCCTCCAGCGGCACCACGGCGCCGCTGGGACAGACCCGCATACAGGCGCCGCAGCCCACGCAAAGATTGTCGAACAGCAGCATCTGCGGCGTGAACTGCTGCGATTCGGGATTGCTGCACCACAGGCAGCGCAGAGGACAGCCTTTCAGAAAGACCGTGGTCCGCAGGCCGGGACCGTCCTGAACGGACATCCTCTGGATATTGTAGATCATTCCCTGGCTCATGGCGTCCTCCCCCGTTCTTACAACCGGAGGGACCGCGCCCTTGCGGACGCGGTCCCCAGGCCGGAGGTTATATAAGGATTGGCTGTTGGTTAGGAAGCGTACTCGGTACGCTTGACGATCTCGTTCTGCACGCCCTTGTCCAGACGGGTGAAGTAGGCGCTGAAGCCGGCCACGCGGACCACCAGGTCGGTGTAGTCCTGCGGGTTCTTCTGGGCGTCACGCAGGGTGTCGGAGCTCACGCAGTTGAACTGGATGTGAGAGCCGCCGAAGTCGCAGTAGGTCTTGATGAGCGAGATCAGCGTGCGGGCACCGTTGGGACCTTCCAGAGCGGAGGGCACGAACTTGACGTTGAAGTGGTTGGCGCCGTAGCGCACGGTGTCGATGGCTTCGGCGCCGGACTTGATGAGGGCGGTGATGCCTTCATGGTCGGTGCCGGGCATGGCGGACACGCTGCCGTCGGTCAGGGCCACACCGGCCTTGCGGCCCGTGGGCAGGGCGCCCATGAGGGAGCCGAAGTAGTTGTGGTAGGACAGCGAGTAGGCGTCCAGGGGCGTACGGTGGCCGAAGCAGTCCGGGCCCACGGAGTGGTGGATCTCGTCCACGTCACGGTAGTACTGCTGCACGAAGCCTTCCACTTCGGGGTAGTCGTTGCCGTGCTTGGGGGCTTCGAAGCACATCTTGCGGATGTCCTCATAGCCTTCGAAGTTGGCCTTGATGGCTTCCATCAGCTGGGCCATGGTGATCTTCTTGGTGTCGAACACCAGGTGCTTGATGGCCAGCAGGGAGTTGGCGGCGTCGACGCCGGCGGTCATGATGGGGTTGACCTGGGGATAACGGGTGCCGCCGGCTTCTTCGCACATGCCCTTTTCGATGCAGCCGTCGTACATGACCGAGCGGAAGATGCTGGGCACCACCTGCAGGCGGGCCATCTGGCTCAGGTCGGAGTGCTTGCGGGAGATGCCGAAGATGTGGCGCAGCTGCTTCTTGTAGGCGTCGTACACTTCGTCGAAGCTCTGGAACTCGGTCGGGTCGCCGGTCTCGATGCCCAGCTGCTTCTTGGTCAGCGGGTCCTTGCCGTTGTAGAGCATCAGTTCCACGATCTTGGCCAGGCAGGGCTGGTCTTCCTGGGTGATGAAGCTGCCCTTGCCGCAGATGCCGGTGGACACGCAGCCGTAGTTGCCGCAGTTGCGGGCGTCTTCCAGGGTGATGCCGCCTTCGTACTGGGAGAAGCGGGCCAGGTTGCGCTGGATGACCACGTTGTTGTTGAGGATCTGGGGCTGGCCGGAACCGCCGCGGATGCATTCCACCACCTTCTGCATGTAGGATTCCTTCAGCTTGGGATGGTAGAGCAGGGTCAGCGTGGGCTGGATGTTCTTCATCTGGATCTGGGTCTCCAGCAGCAGTTCTTCCAGCTCGGTGCTGGCGTCGTTGCCGTTGGCGTCCACGCCGCCGATGGTGATGCTCTGGCCGGTGTGGCCGGACAGGGTCATGGCGTAGGAGCCGCCCTGGTATTCGGCCAGCTCAAGATGCTTGATCCACTGGAACTTCAGCAGGGTCAGCACCTGTTCGCGGGTCAGATTGCCCTCTTCGATGTCCTTCTTGTAGAAGGGGTACATGTACTGACCGTAGCGGCCCGGGGAGCAGGCGCAGGCCATCTGTTCCACTTCGATGGCCAGGTGGATGAACCAGAAGGACTGGATGGCTTCACGGAAGTTGCGGGCCGGGAATTCGGGCACGCGGCGGCAGATCTCGGCGATCTCCAGCAGTTCGGCCTTGGCCTTGGGATCGGTCTCGGTCTCGGCGGTCTTCTCGGCCAGATCGGCGTAACGGTGGGAGTGGGCGATGACGGCTTCCGTGGCCACGATCATGGCGCGGTACAGGTCATGCTTTTCCTTGTTGGCCAGGGTGGTGGGGCATTCCAGCAGACGCTTCTTGATGTCGTCGATGACCCAGCGCAGGCCCTTGTTCAGAGCCAGGGGGTAGTCGGCGATACCGGAGCCGCTGGCCACGCTGACGTTGTCATAGTACACGCCGGCCTTGGAGTACGGAGCGGGGTTGAAGCCGTACTTGTCCTTGAACATCTTGTTGTTCAGGTCGATGCAGGTGCGGCCCTTCCACTTCTTGTAGGTCTTTTCCAGCAGCTCGGTGGTCTCCTGGGGGATCTTCATCTCGCCCAGAGAGGCCATCTTGGCCATCTGCATCTCTTCCTTGATCCAGGCCACGTTCCATTCAGGATAGGCGTACACGCCGGCGCGGGTACCGGTCAGGGTGCCCACGATGGGGTTGCCGTCCAGGAAGATCTTTTTCTTGGTCAGCACGCGTTCCAGCAGCTTGGCGCGGATGTAGAAAACGGGTTCGCCCTGGAACTCCTCATACACCTCGTTCAGGAACTGCAGCCGCTCGGGGTCCATAACCTGAGGGGCGTTCATGAGATAGGCCTTGAGGTCTTTCACGCGGGCTTCGGCGGTGTCCCAGTTGATGGCGTAACCCTGGGCGCCCTTGGCGGCGTTGTCTTCGAACTGATGTACGGTCATGACGATCTCCTGAAAGGCGATGTTGTTTGCATGTCGGGGCAGGGACGCGCAGGGCGCGCTCCGTGCCGCTATCCAGTTTAAAGCATAGGCTGTGCCAAAATGGACAAATTGCTGTTTTTTATATTTAACTATTTGTTTTTATTAAAATAAATAAACATCTTGACCGGAAAGAAAAAATAAAGAAATTTTAATGAAAATCAAAAAAACTTTCTCTTTATAAAAGTCCCTTATCCAGGGGGAAACGCATGTTCAACAGCCGCCAGTTCTACAACGTCAACCGGGCCTCGGTACTGACGCCGCAGGTCCGGGCCATCTGGGACAATATGTGCATCGGTGTGGCCGTGGTCGATGCCGACGGCATCTGCGAATACATGAACCCCATCCAGCGCCGTGCCGACGGTTTCACCCGCATCCCCGTGGAAGGGCAGCACATCACCAGCCTCTACGTCCCCCACGAGCGGGAGGTCATCCCCACCATGGAATGCCTCCAGACCGGCAAGCCCCTGCTCAAAAAAGCCTACTGGTACGCCACCTCCACCAACTTCCTGATCAGCACGGTGGCGGACTTCTTCCCCCTGTTCGACCACGGGCGCAAGGACGGCGTCATCGTCTTCGCCATCTGGACGGGCAACACCGCCCACTTTTCGGAGTCGCGCCGCCCCCTCAAGCCCTGCAACGCGGACGCGCCCTACAACTACTATACTTTCTCCAGCATCGTGGGCCGGGACGAAGCCCTGCAGGAATGCATCCATGAAGCCCGCTCCGCGGCCACCAGCTCCTCGCCGGTCATGATCTGGGGCGAGAGCGGCACCGGCAAGGAACTGTTCGCCCAGGCCATCCACTCGGCCAGCAGCCGCGCCGGGCATCCGTTCATCCCGGTCAACTGCGCCGCCATCCCGGAAAACCTGCTGGAAGGCATCCTGTTCGGTACCGTCAAGGGCGCCTACACCGACGCCCCGGACAAGCCCGGCCTGTTCGAAAAGGCCAACTGCGGCACCCTGCTCTTCGACGAACTCAACTCCATGTCCCTGGGCCTGCAGGCCAAGCTGCTGCGCGTCATCCAGGAAAAGCGCGTGCGCCGTCTGGGCTCCCATACGGAGATCCCCATCAACGTGCGCATCATCAGCATCCTCAACGAGCATCCCCTGCGGGCCGTGGACCAGGGCCTGCTGCGCCGCGACCTTTTCTACCGTCTGGCCGTGGTGGGCATCGCCGTACCGCCCCTGCGCAAGCGCCAGAACGACATCCCCCTGCTGGTCCGGCACATCATCAACCGCTCGGAACTGGCCATGAAAACCGCCGGCGTCACCCTGGACGACGAGGTCATGGGCATCTTCCGCCGTTACCCCTGGCCCGGCAACATCCGCGAACTGGCCCACGTCATCGAAGGCAGCCTGGCCCTGCTGGACGGCAGCGACATCATCACCGTCCACAACCTGCCGCGCCACTTCCGCGAGGCCTGCAACCTCCAGCCCGCCGATGACGACCTGCGCCCGCCCCTGCCGAACATGATGCGCGCGGAGCCCCAGATGCCGGTCTCCGCGGCCACGACGCCGGACTACTTCGACTACCGCGGCATCCGGCGCGGCGACAGCGTCTCCATCAAGACCTGCCTGCACGAATACGAATCCAGCTGCATCCGCAACGTACTGCGCGTGACCGGCGGCAACGTGGCCAAGGCTGCCCGGATCATGGAGCTGACCCCGGCGGGCCTGCACTACCGCATGAAGGTCCTGCACATCGAAAACGAAGACTGAGCCTGCTCTCCGGTATACCGGCAAACGATGAAAACGGCCGGCGGACACATGTCCGCCGGCCGTTCCGCATACATGCCCTGGAAAGAGACCTACAGGAAGGCGCGCACCAGGCAGACCGCCCCGGCCACGCCGATGATGACCAGCAGGACCTTGCGGAAGGTCTCCTGCGGGATGCGCTTGGCCACAGGGAAGGCCAGCAGCGTGCCCAGGATGACACCGGGCGCCCCGTACAGGGCATAGCCCAGGACTTCCGGCGTGTAGAAGCCGGCCGTGGCCTGCAGGATCACGGTGAGGGAACCGCGGATCACGAAAAAGACGCCCAGCGTGCCCAGGAAGACGCGCGGCTCCCAGCCCATGCACAGGCCATAGGCGCCGATGGGCGGGCCGTCGAAGGAGATGGCCGTGCCCAGCAGCCCGGCCCCGAAGCCCGCCGCGGCACCCAGCATCTGCGGGTGGGACACAGGCCCCTGTGCGGCGCGGTAGGTCATCTGCCAGTACACATAGTAAAGCAGCAGCAGGCCCACGGCCCCCTGCAGGACGGCGCCGGAACAGATCTGCAGGATATAGAGCCCGGCGAAGGACCCGGGCACGGACCCCGCCAGCATGGGCCAAAGGGAAGAAAGCCGGCAATGGCGAAAATGCATGCCGGCCAGACAGCCGTCCATGACCACGTTGATGATGCACGTCAGCGCGATGAGCTGGTGGACGGGGATGACCAGCGCCAGCAGGGGAAAGGCCACCATGGCCCCGCCGATGCCGCTCACGCCGGAGACGAAACCGCCCAGGATCCAGGCGAAGAAAACAAAAAGGTCCGTAGCTTCGGGCATAACCTTCCCTCCTGTGGACGCTGCCCCGCCGCCGGTCTTCCCGGGGCCGCGGCGTCCCGCATGATCTGGATTGCTGCTCCTGCATAGGGGCCCCATGCCGTTTTGGCAAGGGGCGCCGGGAGCCCGATAAAAAAGCCGCCCCGGGGGGCAGGGCGGCTTCCATGAAAGGCGGTCCGGCGAACGGACAGCCAGTGTCCGGCTCCCCTTGCGGGGAGCCGCCGGAGGTTACTTCTTGAAGAAGACCGCGATGTCCTTGCGGCCCAGCACGTTCTCACGGACCTTTTCTTCAGGCAGGGAGATCCAGTGCTTCTTGTTGGAGAAGTAGAAGATGAAGCCCAGCACGACCCACACGGCCAAGCAGATGAAGGGGGCGGTACCGATGCGGGCGGGGGAACCGGGCACCAGCAGGAGCAGGATGCACATGACGGCGGTGATGGTACCCACGGCGCAGCAGAACAGCTTGAGGCCCTTCTTGTCCACGCCTTCGCTGCCCATGATCACGCGGCGGGCGGCCAGGCAGGTGAACAGGTAGCCGATACCGGTACCCACGGAGCTCATGTCCACGGTCCAGGCCACGGCGGAGCGGCCGGCGAAGGGAGTCAGCAGCACGACGATGATGGTGAACAGGATGGCCTTGTAGGGGGTGCGGTACTTGGGATGGATCTCACCGAACCAGGCGGGCAGGATGCCGCTGCGGGACATGCTGAGCAGCAGGCGGCTGGTGGCGATGAAGAAGCCGTTGGTACCGGTGCACACGGCGCCGAACACGGCCACGGCCAGCACGATGGAGCCGAACTTGCCGAAGGCCATGGTGGCCACTTCACCGGTGCCCCAGGCGGCGCCGCCGGTGGCGCGCTGGGCGTCGAGCTTGGCCAGCAGTTCAGGATACGGCACGGCCATGCCCACGGAGAGCATCACCATGGCGTACAGGAGCACGCCGCAGAAGATGGCGACGACCATGATGTTGCGGGCACGGGAAGGATCGAAGGCGAATTCTTCAGCAGCCTGGAGCACGGTATCGAAGCCCGCGAACAGGAAGGGAGAGATGGCGAAGACCAGCAGCACGCAGGCCAGCATGCTGCGCTTGTCGGAGAAGGCGGGGCTCAGGTTGGCCACGCTGGCGGTATCCAGGGTCAGCACGCCGCCGAACAGGGCCAGGGTGCCGAAGGTCAGCATGAAGGTCAGGATCAGCTGCAGGGCGCCGGCAAAGCCGATACCGCGATAGTTGATGTAACCGAAGAAGAGGGTACCGGCCGTCATCAATATGACTTCACCGGAATACACGGTCCATCCGGCGATGGAATAGAGCTCTCCGAACTCGAACACACCGGGGAAGAGGAAGCGGAAAATGACCGAAAGGGCTGCGATGTCGATAGCAACAACGGCAAGATAGGCGATCACCAGCGCCCAGCCGCAAACAAAAGCGGCGCGGGGGCCAAAACCGATATACGCATAAGCAAAAGCACCGCCGGCAACAGGGGCGTATTTGACCATGTAGCTGAGGCATACAGCAACGAAGCTGATCAGGCAGGCACCTACAAAGAAACCAAGCAGGGTACCCACAGGACCGGCCTGGGGCAGGAACATATCACCGGGCAGCACAAAGCAACCCCAACCGACAATGGAGCCCAAAGCCAGTGCGCACACCTGCAACGGCGAGAGGGACTTTTCCAACTTGACCTGTTCCGACATACCATTTTCTCCGTTATGAATTTGATACCGCTGCGGATCGCTTGTTATGGCTGCCATACATGCACATGAAGCCTGGTCGTTGCACCCTTTGGCGAACTCCCGGGCGAAAACTATAGTCCCTCCCTACACAGCAATAAGCGTGCCATATGTGAAAAACTTCCCTATGTCGGACAATATCCCGTTTTCTCACGAAAAAAGGAATAATAACCATTATTTTAATTTAAAAAATGATAAGTAAAATAAAAAAATTTTAATTTTTATATCAAAATTTATATTATATTCTGTAAAAAAAGACCTGCTTGTGATTATTTGGCTAACCGTACCCTCCTGAAGCTCCTTCAGTGGGCCACCCCCTCCAGCACCTTGATTTATCTGCCTTATGCAGCCCATCCCTGCAGACAGACCCGCGACAGCGGCATCGGTCACCGGCCATGAATGCCCTGAGCCAAGGGCTCCCGGCCCGCAGATAAAGGCAAAACAACCTTACGCAGCCAATATAATTGAAGATCGTTAAAATCCCCCTGATGCGGCATGGAAATTGCTGCCCTCAGGCTAGCTTGTGTCTGACGGCACAGCCTTGTGACCCACATCACCGGCCTGCTCATGCGGACTGGCGAACGTCCTTACAGATGGAGTTGACGTACCATGAGCATCTCAGCGAGCCCCGGGCGGCTCTCCTGCGGCTCTTCCCTGCTGGCCGGCGGCCCTTTGTGCATCATCCTCGGCGCCCTGTGCTTCAGCACCACCGGCACCGTGCAGGCCCTGGCCCCGGATGGCAGCCATCCTCTGGGCATCGGGGCCCTGCGCATGCAGATCGGGGCGCTGGCCCTCTGGGCCTGGTGCGCCTGCCGGCATTCCCTGCCCGCGGGGCTGCGGCACTGGCAGTTGCGCTGGCTCATCCCCGCCACGCTGGGCCTGCTGGGCTTCCAGGTCTTTTTCTTCTGGGGCGTCCAGCAGGCGGGCGTCGCCGTGGGCACGGTGACGGCCATCGGCTTCTCTCCCGTCATGGCCGCCATCCTGGCCCGCATCATCCTGGGCGAACGCCCTGCCCGCATCTGGTACCCGGCCACGGGCCTGGCCCTGGCCGGGCTCGTGCTGCTCAATCTGGGCAGCAGCCAGGACACCAGCACGGCCGCCCTGCTCCTGCCCCTGCTGGCGGGGGCCTGCTACGGCGCCTACTTCGTCTTCAGCAAGCCTCTGGGCCGGACCCACGCGCCGGAGCACATCATGCTCCTGCTCTGCGCGGGCAGCGGGCTCCTGCTGCTGCCCGTCCATTTCTGCACGCCGCCGCTCTGGCTGCTGCACCCCCAAGGGATGGGGATGGCCCTGTATCTGGGCGTCGTGACCGCCGCCCTGGCCTTCAGCCTTACCCTGGCCGGGCTGCGCCGCACCCCCACGGCCATGGCCGCCACGCTGGCCCTGGTGGAGCCGCTGGGCGCCGCCTGCTGGGGCATCTTTTTGCTGCATGAGCCTGTCGGCGGGCAGGAGCTGGCCGGTATGGGCCTGCTTTTCGGCGGTGTGGCCCTGCTGGCTCTGGGCAAGAAAACGGAGAACACGCCCCCGACGGAGGAACATGCCTCCTCCCGGCCCCTGAGCGGGGAAGGTGCCCCCCAGCACTGATAGACAGGCAAGATCCCGGAGACTGTCGGCTGCAGACGACAGCTCCCAAGGGTCCGGGAAGGATGTTCTCCGTGTCCTCCCGGGCCCTTGTTTTTTACCGGCCTCCGTACCGGCCGCCTGGCTCCGAAACACCAACGGGCCGCCCCTTTCGAGACGGCCCGTTTCGTTATCCGCGGGGCACAGCGGCCCCACAGACGCAAAAAGCCCCTGACGCTCTCGCATCAGGGGCTTGCATGCAATGGTGGGTCGTGCGGGGGTCGAACCTGCGACTCTCTGCTTAAAAGGCAGATACTCTACCTACTGAGTTAACGACCCGTTGAGACGTTTCAGATATACAAATCCCCACATGAAGTCAAGGATTATTTTCCACAAATCCTTTTTTCCGGCCGTTCCATGCCACAACGGCATGGCTTTGTCCCCCCTCATCGTACGGGGCACCGCCACAGCCGGACACCCTAACGTCTTTCGCCGGGGCTAGGCGTTCTTCTTTTCCTGCTTGGCCCAGGAATCGCGCAGGCCCACGGTGCGGTTGAAGACCGGGCGCTCGTCGGTGCTGTCCTTGTCCTTGCAGAAGTAGCCCACGCGCTCGAACTGCACCTTGGCGCCCACTTCCTTGGCAGCCAGGGCCGGTTCCAGCATGGCGGTCACTTCGCGCAGGGAGTCGGGATTGATGGCATCCAGGAAGGTCTGGCCTTCGGGCATGGCATTGGGGTTCTCGGCCGAGAACAGATGCTCGTACAGGCGCACGGTGGCGGGCACGGCATGGCGCGCGGAGACCCAGTGGATGGTGCCCTTGACCTTGCGGCCGTCGGGGCTCTGGCCGCCGCGGCTCTCGGGATCGTAGGTGCAGCGCAGTTCCACCAGATTGCCGGCATCGTCGTACACGGCTTCGCGGCAGGTGATGAAATAGGCGTAACGCAAACGCACTTCCGCGCCGGGCGCCAGGCGGTGATACTTCTTGGGCGGATCCTGACGGAAGTCGTCGCGCTCGATCCACAGTTCACGCGAGAAGGGCACGGTGCGGCTGCCGTAGGCGGCATCTTCGGGATGCCAGGGCATCTCGAATTCTTCCACCTGGTCTTCGGGGTAGTTCTCGATGACCACCTTCACGGGATCCAGCACGGCCATGGCGCGCGGGGTGTGGGCGTTGAGGTATTCGCGGATGCAGAATTCCAGCACGGCGTAATCCACCATGGAGTCGGAGCGGGCGATGCCGATGCGGCTGCAGAACTCGCGCAGGGCCTCCGGCGGCACGCCGCGGCGGCGCAGGCCGCTCAGGGTGGGCATGCGCGGGTCGTCCCAGCCCTTGACGTAGCCTTCCTTCACCAGCTGGATGAGCTTGCGCTTGGACAGCACCGTGTGGGTGAGGTTGAGGCGCGCGAACTCGATCTGCTGGGGATGGTACACTTCCAGGGCGTCCAGCACCCAGTCATAGAGCTCGCGGTTGTTCTCGAACTCCAGCGTACAGATGGAGTGGGTGATGCCTTCCAGCGAGTCCGACAGGCAGTGGGTGAAGTCGTACATGGGATAGATGCACCACTTGTTGCCCGTGCGGTGATGTTCGGCATGGCGGATGCGGTACAGGGTGGGGTCGCGCATGACCAGATTGGGCGAGGCCATGTCGATCTTGGCGCGCAGCACATGCTCGCCGTCGGCGAATTCCCCGGCGCGCATGCGGCGGAACAGGTCCAGGTTCTCTTCCACGCTGCGGTTGCGGCAGGGGCTCTCCTTGCCGGGACGGGTCAGGGTGCCGCGGTACTCGCGGATCTCGTCGGCGCTCAGGTCGTCCACATAGGCCTTGCCCTTGAGGATGAGCTGCTCGGCGTATTCGTAGAGCTTGTCGAAATAGTTGGACGCATAGAATTCGCGGTCGTCCCATTCACCGCCCAGCCACTTCACGTCCTCGCGGATGGAATCCACGTATTCGGTGTCTTCCTTGACGGGGTTGGTGTCGTCGAAGCGCAGGTTGCACATGCCGCCGAACTCGCGCGCCACGCCGAAGTTCAGGCAGATGGACTTGGCATGGCCCAGATGCAGGTAACCGTTGGGTTCCGGAGGAAAGCGCGTGTGCACCTGACCCCCGAAACGACCCGACGCGTTGTCGTCCATGATGCGGGCGCGGATGAAGTCCACACCGGCTTTGGGATTGTCGTTGCTTTCCGCGGCAGCGGCCACGGTCTCGGCCTTGTTTTCGCTCATGGCGTTGTTCCTCCGTAAGATATTGAACGCAGTAGGATACGCCAAGCCGGTACGGGGGTCAACGCCGCCCGCCGGGCCTTCCCGGCAAAGACGAAGATTTTTTTGTGCCTTTGCCGGATTTTCCCTTGACAAGTAGGCCCTTCCCGCCTAATGTACAGCCTCACGCGGGAATGACGATGTCTTCCCTGAGCGGAGAGGTGTCCGAGTCGGCCGAAGGAGCTCGCCTGCTAAGCGAGTATACGGGCTTAAACCTGTATCGAGGGTTCAAATCCCTCCCTCTCCGCCACTAAGGCAGCAAAGCCGGTAGGTTACAACACGTAGCTTACCGGCTTTTTTCGTGCTTGAAAAATAGCCTCCCCGGCAAAGATGTATACCAAGGAGTATACCGGCGTGCCGAAACAGCCATTTCCAGGGGGGCACGTAAACAGGCTGCCCAGCCTTGCTTATGGCGGCCTTTTTGAGCGTGGGAAACGCTTCGGCTGGTGGTACGGTGTGCGAAGCCGACAAAAAAGGCCGGAGATCGTCTCCCCGGCCTTTCGGTTGTCTGGTTGTTAGCTGGCCTTCAAGGGCTGGTTCATTTCTTCAATCACCCCCGCCAAGTGATCTACTGGGGGGCACAAGCTGTGCAAGTAGGTGTCCGTGGTGGTGGCGCGCTGGTGGCCCAGCATGTGCTGAATGTCGCACAGCGTCACCTTGTTCGTGCTTACGAGCATGGAGGCGAAGTAGTGCCGCAGCGCATGAAAACCGAACTCCCTGACACCAGCTTCACGGCACAGCCGTTTCAGCATGCGGCATATGGAGGGCTGATTCCGTCTGTACGGCCCATGCGTAGCGGGATTGACGAAAACATACGGGCTGCCCTCTGATAGAGGGTGAAGCCGCGTCAACACGTCACGCAGCGTATGGCCGACAGGAACCAGACGGGCAGTCTTGGAGCCATTCCGGCTTTTGTGCGTCCACAGCCTGATGGAGCTGTCCAAAACGTCTTCCCATTTCAGGTTGAGCACTTCACTGAGGCGTGCCCCAGTGTAGCTGATGAACGTTAATATATCTCTTTCCTGCTGCGTAGCAGCGGCGAAGACGTTCTCAACGTCATCCTTTGAAGGGACGTACTTGACGAACTCCTCTTCCGGGAAGGGCTTGACCGCCTGCCAAGGATTGCCGTTGAGCTCTGATTTGTGCCAGTTCCAAAGGGCCTTGAGCGTACGTATACGCCTGTTGGCCGTTTTGGCACCGCTACGGGCCATGACGCCGTTGCTAAAGGCACGCGCCATGCTCAAAGTAACGTCATCCATAGCGCAGTCCTGCAAGCGGCAGTCTTTCCTGATGTAGCTGGCGAACTCCCGCAGGTGCTTCTTCTTCTCCCTAAGGGTGTTGGAAGCTATGCGCAGCTCGCAGTCAGCTATGTACTGGCTACAGGCCAGCGAATACATCAAACAGGGCTGTCCTGCCATCGCTGGGGCTTGCCTCACCGCCAACTCCCATATCTTTGCTTCTTGGAGCGTCAGAAAGCGCTTCTTGCGTATTACACCACCTACTTTGACGCTTGCCTCGTACCGACTGCACGTCTTCATCTTTATCTTGTTGATAGCCATAGCGGCTGTACCTTCCTTGTTTTGCGTAGTTCAAGACTTCCACAGGGTCGAAACGGGCACTTTTGAGGTTTCCCCCTTGCGGCCTTGTGCTGGGCGGGGTCACAAAGAAGTGGGGATACTGGCGCCACGTCTTCCTAAACGTATTTGGTGCTATCTGTAAGATCTCGGCTATCTGCTTATATGTCATGCACTGCTGCCCCATCGTGTGCCTCCTTGCAAGCTTCTTTGAGAGCCCTCAACAGGATGTCATTATCAATGTGGCTCAACGAGGCGCATCCCTTGGGCCTGATACGCATAATGTATTCGGTGTTGAAGCCGGTACCGTCCAGTTCCTCTTTCAGCATATCGAGGAACAAGAAGTAGGCCTTTTCAGTAATCTTTGCCGGTATTTTCGGCGCAAACGGGATGTTTTTCTTATTGATGTAGTTCCACGTCTGCGCACCGCCGGACTTCTTGATAAAGGCCATATCCTGCCCTTTCTTGCCATCCTTAAGAAGGTAGCCAGTATGCATGGCAAGGTGGCACTTTTCGGTAAGGCACGGCTTCACATCAGCTGGAGGCACCGTCCCATGAACTGCCGTTATCGAGGCATTCCATAGTTTGGAAACTTTTCTACGGTTTGAGGCTTTAAAGCTCAGCTTTTTCGACTCAAAAGGGTTCCCCATCAAATGGAAGTGGAAGCCTGTCTTTTTCGTCCATTCGCGCTTGTACACGAACCAGCAGTCCGGGAAACGGTAAACCAGCTTCCTCACGAACTTGGTGAACACGTCCTGACAGTTAGCAAACCGCTGCGTATCGCAGCATGCACCGGGGATCATCAGGGAGATGAACAGATAAGGCGAGGTAGCTAACGAGCAAAGGGCACGGCGTAAACCTTTATTCCTCTGCTTCCATGACCTCCGTAAGGATTGGTGCTTGTGCCGTCTTTTACGATGAACGTAACGGTGCTTTTTCGTTGAAACCCAGCATTGCATGCCTTGTATTGTAATGAACCTCATAGTAGTTCCTCATAGTTTTATATCTCCTTAACAGTACTTAATATTTGTGAATAATTATACGTATACTATGGCACCGGGCCGAATTACGATGCTTTTACGGTGGATGCCCACGAAAAAAACCTTTCATTTGAAGGACTCCTTTCTTTGTTAATCGCATTGACGATGCGCTATCATCGCAGTACCTTCTTTCATAAGGAGGCTGCCATGAGTGAAAAATCCAAGCTCGACACCAAGAAAGATGATGTTCCCGAGAACTTTTTCCTTGCTTCCAAAAAAGACGGACACCAAATGACCGTCTATTACTCCCAAGCGGCTTGTGCGGTGCTTGAAGAGTGGAAGAAACAAGGCAAGGGCACGAAAAACCAGTTCATCAGCGATGCCATTGTTGAATACGGGATGGCACAGTTTGGGGAAGAGCTGGGAGAGGCGTTTTCCAAGCGTAAGTTAAAATGCTTTAGCAAGCCCAAAAACCGGGTTCCCAAAGAAGTAGTCATAGCGCTTGCCTTGGCTCTTCTTGATGAAAAAACCTTCAAACAGGACTTTGCAGCACTCTGTAATAGCATAACGGCTGAGGACCTCGCCGAGCTGGAAGGGAGCACAGCCAAAACGATCTGCTCAACCCTTGCTGAAAAGCACAACCTCTGCGACGCGTTTCCAGAAAAGCCTCTCTGGGCACTTGCTTTTTGGGCTGTCCAAAAAGGATGGTTCAAGAAGGATGGGAAAAACACGACCAAGTGATTTGGGGCGTATCCTTCGGGGTACGCCCTTCTTCTTTTGATGTCTGTAAGATGATGTTTCATCTTCCAATACTCCTTCTAAAAAAGCGAAGCCCTCCGCGTATGCAGAGGGCAAAATGGCTGCTCGCACTATTTCGAGCATGTATTTACTATACGAAAAAATGCATCAAAAGTCAAGATGGCTTATTTTCACAACAAACACGATGAAACTTCATCGCATATTAATAAAAAACTTGCTTCAAACAGCATCTTTTTTACCAATATACATCTCTTTATAAGGTGTATTTTCAATGCTGCGGTGAATATACACAGCACGAGTAGATGTAACGGTGCTCGTGCACTGCTTTGATAGATGTACGATGTACCAACGATGCCGTGAGCATCTACACCGTCTTAACAATGTCTAAAACATCGCCTTACTGAAAACATTGCCAGAAGCGTTTACCATGCGATGAAGACACAAAAGGGGGCGTACCAAACGACACGCCCCCTTTTTCCTCTACTACTGCTTCGGCGGGTAAACGGCCTTCACGAGCTTGTCAAACTCCGGTTTCAGCTCGAACAGCTTCTCAAGCACGGCCTTCATGGGAGCCAGCGACATTTTGAGGTCGGGGAACTCCTTTTTGACTTCACCGGGAACCAGCGTGAACGACATGAAAATGGATCCTCGTTCGTGCAGCTTGAAGCCAGCCTCCTTGAGCCGGGCGTTCTGCTCGTAGAACTCCTTCATGGCCTTCTTTACCTTATATAAGGAAGGCCCGCCGGTCTTGCCGACCATCCTGAACTCGAAGCACATGGAACCGCCGTTCACACCAAGCGCCTGGGACAGCCAATAGCCGTTGTCGCCTTCGTTCTCCCACAAGCGAAAGCACACGAGGGGATCACCGTTGACTTTGTACGGCCAGTGGGCGCAGGCAAACCACGTTTCTTCGTGCTCCTCGTCGTCGCCGGTCGCAAGCGCGTACTGGCCGCGCCACGGCGTTCTGTCGCCAACACGCATGGATATGGCCTTATTCATGGCTTGGAAGACTTGCCGTTCAACGCTTTCGGTAAGCGATTCGGCTTCAATGTTGTCGGGGTTGTCGAGAAGGTACAGATACATTTCTTTCGTGTAAGACATAAATAACTCCTGTCTTAAATAAACGAAAAGCCCCCTGCATGAATGCAGAGGGCTTTAGCCGAAAGCCATTTTTCGGCTTTATATTATTATATCATATTTTATAAAAAAAGTCAATATAAAAATTAATTTAAATAAAATTCTATATACTATCGTATGGCAGTACCTTGACTTTTTAAAAGTAATAGTAGAAAATAAAATTTCATAATCTTTTTAATAGTGAGAGAGCTATGCCACAGTCCTGCGAAAATATTTTAACTTCAGCTTCTTTATACCTTACACAGTTACAAGGTCATATTTTCGATCTAATCGAAGTTTTCCCTCCACAAAATAGAGAATCTACAATTCAACTGACTAAAATTATATCAAAACTATCCCCATTACTTGGAAATATGATTGAATTTAGCACTGTTGATTTTCTAAATTCTCAAGAAGAATACAGAGAGCTAGGTATATGGAAACGTCAAGACCCAGGATTTCCTGATGCAATCTTTAGTAGCGCAGAAATTACACCAGTCCCAGGTTTTGAAATTAAGGCATGGTTTCCTCTTTCTACAGAAATAACTGCACGCTTTAAAGATAGTCAACAATTCTTTATAAATAATAATACAAATGTCTGTATACTTGCATGGCTACCGGAACACATAATCTTCGGAAGACCTAAGATTATAGATATATGTGTAGTTTCTGGCAAATCAATATCGAAGGCAAGAGATCAACACTACCACAATCCCCCTGATTATATTATACTCGAACCCGAAGATACTACTGAAAGAACTCAAAATTTACAGCAGACAAATACAAATGGATATAAATGGCAAGGCTCTCCTACACAACTTGATGATGCGAACCAATTAGTAGAAAGCTGGGGTAATGACGCCCGGCAATACAGTCCAATCCCTCAATATCAATACAAAATGCGGCAGCTTTTGCAACGATATCCATATAGGATTGATACAAATTATGCAAAAATTGATAGAATTCAACATGAAGAGATTGAACGATTCAAACAAAGAGTATTAGATACAGTTATATACAGCATGACTATAAAACAGTGGACAAAACTATTCAACAATGGCTCACCAGAATCTATTTATAACACCTTAGACAATTTAATTCTCTAGTATTTCTTTTTCGAGCCGTTGTATAGCGTAGCCATAGTAGAGAGGATTTATTTCCGCACCGAAAGCCCTACGCTTGATATGATTAGCAGCAATACATGCTGTAAATAATCCTCCAAATGGTTCCCAGATAACGTCTCCAATATCTGATGAAGATTTGATAATCAGCGAGATAAGATCTAAAGGCTTTTGGTTTAGGTGAATAGCTTTTCCGTTACTTCCATTTACTTTAAATCGCTCTGGGCCACGTAATGCAGGACGATCCCATACATTCGTAACCCCATGAGGGCAGTAGAATTTAGCTCTCATAGCTAACCAGTCTTCTGATGAACAAGGATGCTTTCCATCAATGGAAAAATAAGGTCGTCCCGCAGGGTCTCCATAGCTATTTACGTACTGCTGCATTTTAGTAAACATATCTGCCGGAGGAAAATACCATAAGTGTCCCTGATCTAGATATTTTCTTGTTGCAGCACTTGCCACTCCACATGCGGCATTTGCTTTCGATATGGCTAGGCCACTCCTCTTCCATTCTCGAAGAAGCCACGCTTTTAGCTCCAACCCATCAATTTTAGCTTCAAATGTGTACTGTACACAGACTTCAGAAACTACAGGGAATCTACGAATCTTAGCAGTATTTACATTGCCAGCAATATGGCCTTTACCTTTATTCCAAATATTTGCATTAACATATTTCCAGCCATACTTCTCTAAAATTGGATGCATCACTGCCCAACCGATTTCAGAATTCCAAAACCATAATGTAGTTTTGGGTGTTGCATATTTTGACCATTTGATAATATGAGGTTCATACCACTTAGGCAAATCTAAATAATTAGATGTATCTCCTTCAAAACCTAAAATACCATATCCCCCGTCAGAGACAATAACATCTGGAGAGTCCCATTCTTTATACACATCAATACTATTGCTATTATAGACACTGACACTATTTCTGTGCCATACAGATTTAGTTGCTGTACCCACTAAAGGCGGCACAGCACAGCCCCTCCCAACAGTACGGGGAGAAGGATTTTTGTATTCAAACATTTTTTTTATTTTAGGCATAACATTCTCCTTTCATATATATACATAATAGTATCGCAAAAGTCAAACATCCCCTATCAATAGCATTAATTCAAAAACTACAGTTACACTAAATATAAAATAAGCAATCTTATTCACAATATTTATTTTAAATAAATGCAGCTTACTGGTATACCACTCAAAAAGGAGTACCTTTATGCTAGAGCTGCAAAATGATGATATTTACGAACTCGTTATAGATAATTCTTACTTCATTTTCATTGGCAATGATAGTTTTAACGAAGAGATAGGCTATTTTAGGGAAGTCAGCGTCCAGCAGCCTTTCAGCATCATCACAGATTCCGACAACCAATACTCAAAGTTTGGCGAAGTACTACTGTTGGCTGATACGAAGTCAAACAAAGATGCCTTTATTAATGACGTTATAGAAAGAATATCAAAAGTAGACAATATTTTCATATTCTCTGATATGAGTACTGATGAAGTAGCTAAGGAGACAGCAAATATATGTGAACTATCAAAAGATAAACAGACAATACTCATAATCAAGCCAAATGCTATCTTAGACGAAAATACCGCCACAAGCATCTCAGAACATGCCAATATAACCATACTTTCACAGGTTAGAGATAAATCTTTCAACATTTTCAAAGTAACTTACTTAGCTATCAGCCATATTCTGAACAGCCTTCGCGATACCGAAGAAGAGCATATTTTGGGAATCCTCAGCTATGGTAGCGCAAATGGCGATCTCAGTGGCATAAAGTCATGCGTTCAAGCTATCGAAAAGCTAGAATCCAGCTACCGCGAAAAACTACAAGAGCTCAGTCTTATGCTTTCCGTTGGCGATGATGTATCATTTAAAGAGGTAGAGAACGCTTTCAAGTTCCCGGCAAACATACTTGAATGTAATGGCAGTATAATAATCGACGCTGAAAAGAACCCGCAAAGTGCTAGCCTGGATGTGTTGGCGCTTGCTTTTGTGGGCTGATTGTCTGACGTATTTTTTCAAGTTTTATGGTACGTATTGCGTAGCGCAGCGCCATAACGCGCAGAACGTGTTGAAATCGAAAAATAAACACCATACATTCTAGATAGTTAAAAACAAAATCAATCGACTGCTAAGCGAGTATACGGGCTTAAACCTGTATCGAGGGTTCAAATCCCTCCCTCTCCGCCAGAAAAGCGACCTATACGATCCCGCCAAGTACCTAAGTGCTTGGCGGGATTTGTTTTTTTACTTCCTATAGTCCCATCGATTCCTATCCGTACCTTGTCGATTTCAGCGCACGGGTGGTACAGCGGGTGGTACAGGCCTCGTGTACCACCGTTCCACGCTCGCCTGTACCACCCAATGGAGTCTTTATGAGCGGAATCAACAAGTTGACGGACAGACAAATTAAAAATCTCAAGCCCGGAGCACGGCGGATCAAAATCGGCGACGGTGATAAACTTTGGCTCTTCGTCTCACCTTCGGGCATCAAAGTATGGCGGATGCTCTGGAAAGAAGGGAACACGCAAAAACAGTTCACCATAGGCCCGTATCCTACCATCTCCCTAAAAGAAGCCCGCGAAAAACGCGACGCCGTCAATGGGCTGCTAGTGCAAGGCCTTGACCCCAACGAGCAATATCGTTCTGAACAGGAGCAACAGGACGAGGAGACCAACCTTACCTTCCGCGTTGTCGCTCAAGAGTGGTATGAAAAGCGCACGGTCACCCAGACAGAAAGCACCCGCCGTCTCAAGATGCAACGGCTGGAACGACACGTCTTTCCCTCGTTTGGGAACATTCCCATAAAGCAGCTCACGCCCCGGGATATCATCCTTGCCCTCCATGCCATCGAAAGTCAGGGACGTCGGGAAATGGCTCGGCGTGTGGGGCAAATCGTAGGGCAAATATGCCGCTATGCCAGAGTAGTAGGCTATCTGGAGTATGACCTTTCTTCGGGGATCACTGAAGCTCTGGAACCCAAAGGTCCGGTTCAGCATAGGGCCACGATCACGGATCCGAAGAAAATCGGTTACCTTCTCCGAGACATCGACGACTACCCCGGAAGTATCGTCACGAAGTACGCGCTGAAAATCCTCCCCTACGTTTTTGTGCGCTCGCAAGAACTACGCCGTGCTCGCTGGGCAGATATAGATTTTCAAAAGCATCTATGGGTGATTCCCGCCGAACACATGAAAATGAAGCGGCTGCATGCTGTCCCTCTTGCTAGACAGGTGGAATGCCTGCTCAAAGAGCTTCACACATGGACTGGAGGTGGAGAATTCCTCTTCCCCTCCCCTCAATCCAGAGCACGGGTCATCACTGAAATATGCCTGCTCAACGCTTTGCGTCGCGTAGGGTACGGAAAGGAAGAGCTCTGCATCCATGGATTCCGAGCAATGGCAAGTACGCTCCTTAACGAGCAAGGCTTCCGCGCGGATGTCATTGAGGCACAGCTTGCACACAGGGAAAAAAATGCGGTACGTGCGGCATACAACCACGCCCAGTACCTCCCCGAGAGAGCGAAGATGATGCAGTCCTGGGCCGATTACCTGGATGAGCTGCGGACCAGCGCTTGCCACAAACCATCGACAAAATAGGCCCAAGAAACACACTAAGTAACTGATAATATACACTATTTATCTCAAAAGGTCGTTCTTCCAGTAAAGGAAAACGGCCTTTTTTTATTTTTTTCTAAACGTTTTTGCGGAGGCCCCCCAATATGTTGTTGTCGCTTGGGAGTCGCGCGGTTCGGGAAGAAAAGTATTTGCAAAATCTTTCGTTTTTTACTGAACGCCTTCCGAGGAGAGGACAATCTTTCTTTAGCCGGTTGGGGCGGCGTGCCCCAAGTGGAAAAAATATTTTTCGAATTTGCTGTTTTTTACTGAACGCCTTCCGAGGAGAGGCCAACCTTTCTTTAGCCGGCTGGGGCGATGCCCCCGAAAGAGAAACAGACGCGGAATGTTCTCCATTTTTTCCCTGGGAAAAGACTATCCCAACCGACATTTCGAGGCGATGTAGCTGCCACAGATCTGCGGAAAACAGGGCCATAGCAGCGAAAAGGGCATATCTGCCATCAATCCTTTAACCCAGGAGCATCATTATGATTGAAGTCTCTCCATCCCATCAACTTTTGTCCGCAGCTCAGATATACAAGATGTTTTCCATCAGTAAAACAACACTTTATCGCTGGATTGACGAGGGTTTCTTTGAGCCAGGTTTACGCCTTGGCCCGAACTGTGTCCGATGGCGTGCCTCAACAGTAAATGCCTTCATTAAGAAGCGCGAACGGCAAACGCAATTAGAGCAGGAGTTGTGATGCTAATCTGATATCCGGTTTAATGTTATCGGATGGCTAAAAATACTTTAGTAAAAGCACTAAATATAATTATCAAAAAATCAGGATAAAGCTATGACTAAAATTGACAACAACCACCTTGAACAACCTATAGAAGTAGCAGAGGAAACTACTACATCAAAACGTAGTAACAAAGTTAAAAATAACGTAATTAAAGATACAGACATGTTATATCAAGCATCAGAAAAAGCCAATCAAATATTTAAAGAAATTAAATTAAAAGAAGACTTATCGATATATGATCTGAATACTATTCCAGTTGATAAAGATATATATATCATAAACATTATTGCGAAGCATTATCTTCACGATAAATTCGTAATCGTTGACGACATCTCAAAAACTCCAGTATTAAAGTGCTCTGATGGAAACATATGGGTATATGATACATCAAGAGAATACCTTGATGCAGACAATTGGATTATAAATTTGATAGATGACTCATTAAAGAAAATTAATGAAAAAAGTATAGATCTCTGTGATAACAAGTATATGCAAGAAGCTATCGATGAATATCGTAAATCTCTAAGCAAAAAAAAGCATAGTCTGATCGCTAAGAAAAATTACGATAGAATTATTCGTCGAGCGATGTATGGAAAGAATGGGTGTAGTGTAAGTGAATCAATATTTGATAAAGATATAAATACACTTACAACACCAAATGGAATAATCGATTTACGTACTGGAGATATTCGTGACACCCTCCCTACGGATTATCGTCGAAGGCATACTTCCTGCGACTTATTACCAGAAGCATATCAAAAAGCCCCGGAGATCTGGCTAAAGACATTGCGTGAATGTCTATATCCAGTTGTCAAAGAGGCTTTCCCCTCTGCTTCAGATGAACAACTTGAAGAGCACTTTACACAGCTGATCGGATTCATTCAGAGGCTTTTAGGATACTGTCTAATTGGAAGCAATCCCGAACAGAAATTTATTATCTTCGTCGGACATAAGGGGCGTAACGGCAAAGGGGTCATCTGCCATGTCTTACGTGAAATTCTAAATGATTATGCCTGTGAGGTACGCTCAGAAATGTTCATGAAGGGTAGACAAAAAAGTAGCGGAGATGCCACTTCCGATATCATGGCTACTGAGGGGAAGAGACTGATGATAGGTAGTGAGAACGATCGAGGAGATTCTCTCAATGCTACATTTCTTAAGCGAATCACTGGTGGTGATAAACTCTCTGGTCGAGCCCTGTATCAAAATGAAAGGGAATTTATGCCGACAGCTGTTCCCATTATTTTGACAAACTTCTTTCCCTATTTTGACTCCGAAGATACAGCTTTACTGAGGCGCTGTATTTGCATCCCGTTTATGAGGACATTCAAAGAAAATCCTGATCCTAATAATTTCTATGAAGGAGAAATTGACTATAATCTAGAAGACAAGCTACGAGATGAATACCAATACATTTTATCATGGCTTGTAGACGGGGCAGTATATTATTCCAATGAAGGCAGGCTTAAAATCCCTGAATACATCAATAGGTATACTAATGAATACAGAAAAAGCAAAGATACACTAGGGGCTTTTATTGATGAGTGCTGTAAGGTATCTGATAAATACAAAATAAGCTCTAGCAACCTCTATGCTGCGTATGCCCAATGGGCGCATGAGGCTGGCAATACAACTTATAGCCGCCAAGTATTTAAAGACAGAATGACAAGCAAGGGATTTAGATATCAAAAAAGCAACACGATGGTTATCCATGGGCTCACCCTGAATGATGATGCAGAGATTTGGGATCTGATTGATTTCTACAACAATAGAAAGCGTCCCGGGTCTGACAGGTCAACCCCTGGAACGGCCCTGACAAAACATGTCAGAGGCTTGGATAAAGAAGGCAAGGATAAGATTCAGGATGATCATAGCTTTCAGCTTTAGCAGGAGAGAGGGAGGAGGTCTCCCCAGCCGTCTCCCCCCTACTTTTATAATTCTCCTTGCTAATTACGACCTAAAGGCTTTTCTGGGAGGATGGGAGGATTTTATATAAAAAAATACTCCCAAAAAACATCTGTTCTATACAGGGAGTGGGCTAAAAAAACATACAACTTTTCTCATAAAATCCTCCCATCCTCCAATGCCAGCAACTTGCTATTATTATTGACAAACTCAAAATAGCCACTCCACCGTTTGGGAAGAGTACCCAGGAATAGAAGAGTCAAAAACGGAAGCCTCCGAGGAATCCATGAAAAATGTCATCGAAATCTATAAGGAAAGTGGACGCCCCATGATTCGTAAAAGTAATAACGAATACGCTGGGGCATGCCCGTCTTGCGGCGGACATGATCGCCTGATCATGTGGCAGACGAGCCGTGATCCGCGACAGCATTACGGCAATTTCTACTGCCGCCAATGTGGTATAGGGGGTGGCGCAGAAAAATTGCTCCAACTTCTGCGAAACAGTACCTCGATAATACAGCAAAAAACAACATTCTGCACACCGAAGATGCGACGCTGGACACAGCAAAGTATTGTTTCCGTACCTAATGAAATTACTGATCGAGGCTTCATTACTACTCTTCAAAGAGCTCAGTATAAACTGAGTACAGGCATGAAAAACGTCGAACACAAAGAAGTATTTAAACATTTTTTGCAGTTCCGGCACATAAAAGAGGCCACAGCCATCAAATATCATCTTGGAATCTTTGACAAGTCAATCCCATTTTCTCCAGATACAAATCGTAGTGACGTGTTCAAATTACCTGTTGGCATTGTCATCCCTACATATCGAGACAATAAACTACGCAGCATAAAAATAAGAACTATTGACGACAATCATGCCAAATATACCATCATGAGGGGATGCCAACAGCTCCCGTTTATTATTAAGGAAGATCCTAAAAAAGGAGCTCCTATTATTATCGTTGAATCAGAATTGGATGCTATCCTTTTAGCCCAAGAGGCTGGCCCCCTGTTCAATTACATAGCTCTAGGATCTGCATCTGCAAAAATAGATATAGAGATAGCTGAAATGATTGAAAAGTCATCAAAAGTTTTCTTCTGTCCTGACTACGATGAGCCTGGATTTGCTGCCTTTAGTCGTTGGAAGGAACAATTTAAAAAGATACACCTTGCAGTATTACCAAAGTGTAAAGATCCGACAGAGGCAATACAAAATAGCGTTGACATTAAAGAATGGGCATTGAAATTACGCACGACACAAGTATCAACTCAATGGAGCCTTGAACAAAGATTTTCATTTACAAAAATAAGGGATAGTAACGATCTCACAAATTTTATACATTCGTTGTCAAAAATAGACGAACAGAAAACAGTCGCAATAGAATACGATTCTGCTCACGGCCTGCTTGCCTTCTCAGATGGTGGAACTCATACAGCTATAGGCCGGTTCGAGGATATGTCCGATACATGGCTTTCAAGTCTGGCGCCATTGAAACTGTATGCCTTTGACCCCACGATCTTACGCCGTGATATTCCTGAAATGGCCAACTTCCCTGCTATAGAAAGTATCCTCTTCTGGTACCATGCTTTAACAGGGAAGGGGGAGGGACAGAGCATTGCATCTTTGAGCAGACTACTTTTAGGGCACCGGGGGGGCCAAGATGATTTATTTGCTCCCCATCAACTATCTGAGGAAAAAGTGGTGGCAGGAGATGCGCGTGCAGTGGCGCAATTAGCGAAACATTTCGATTCCGTCCCCATGAAAGACGCACAAAGATCCTACTACACATTACTGCGCGATGCTCAGCAGAGCTTGGCCGACATGATGCGACATGGCCTGACAATCAACTGGGAGGCTTTTAAAGAAGCAGGTGGAGAGCAGCAGTGTGCAAATATCCTGCACCATCGGGATGATGACGGACGTGTCCGTGCATGGTTTAGCCCCTGCACAGTCATAACCGGACGGCTATCGTGCTCGAGTCCCAATCTGCACAGTTTTCCTAATGAGCTAAAGCATACAGTGATTGCCCCAGAAGGATATGTATTTGTTGATGCCGATTATCGCCAGTCTGAGCTACGAATTGCTGCCACACTTGCTCAAGATACTGCCATGCTCGAAGCAATGAATGCTGGCCTTGATATCCACAGAGAGACAGCTGCACGGATTTTTAAAATTAGTCCTCAAGAGGTAACACCTAGATGTCGGCAAGTCTGTAAAGCTGTCAATTTTAGCTTTCTTTATGGACAGACTGCAAAAGGACTATTTAAATCTCTTCATGAACATGGACTAGATATATCATTCGAAGATTGTCAACGTCTATTCCATGAATTTGGAAAAAACTATCCCAATTTAGTAAAATGGAAAGATGAGCAAAAACATCTGTGCATGGATTTACAAAAAGATATTATGACATTTCCCCAAACCGGGATAACTACGTCATTGAATAGATTCATACCTATCAATATATTAAATTGGTCATTCAAATCAAAAATCGTCAACTATATAGTCCAAGGGTCAGCATCAGAAATGATGCTGTATGTACTGAACATTTTACCCAAAAAACTATCAGATATTGACGCTAAAATAGTCCATTGCATACATGATGAATTTCTACTTGAGGTAGCAGAAAAAGATGCAGATAAAGCATGTAAAATCTTAACTGAAACCATGACTGAATCTTTTCAGTTTATATTCAATAGTAATTATACCAACAACCTAATCGACTGTGGCATAGGAAAAACATGGGCAGAAGCGAAGTAACATGTCGCCGAACACATAGCTAGGGATGGTACACACACTGTATTTTTTACAATCCATATTTCCAATTGTGAAGACGCAATGGCAAGCAGTGCCTCAGGCATAGCATAAGCTCCCCCACGAGCGTGGGGGGGGGGGAAAATACATTTCTGGCTCTCTGCTTTATTCCGGGATTTATGGTTCATCCCCACGGGCGTGGGGGGATGACTAAGAGGATGTCCGGCATGTTTTTACGGTAGCCCCCTGCTACCATCTCCGCAACCAGCCGTCTGTATTCTGGATCACAGGAGGACAGGAATCCGCTTCCGGCCTCTGCCGCAACGTTGGACGCTGACGTGCATGTCTCCTAGATAGTGTCGTCAAATTATGTTTGCCCACAAAGAGATGCATCTAATTTGAACGGCGGCAAGAAAAGAGGCGCATCTTTTGGCATATCGTGTGGCAATTCCCCGCCAGCGCTTGAGATGCAAAAAAGCATGGCTCTTGACTAGAAGTCATTTCATAATTCTGGAGAAAATTTAAGGTTTCGGTTAGCCTCAAAAAATGAGCAAAGCCGAAATGCTAACTGATGATCAATGGTCTGTCCTGGAACCTCTTTTTCAGAAAGAGCGCACAGGCGCAGGACGTCCACAAATTCATTCTGACAGAGAAGTTTTAAATGGCGTCCTCTGGGTCTTGCGTACAGGCGCGGCATGGGCGGACTTACCGGACAGGTTTCCATCTTCCGCAACTTGCTATCGGAGATTCAGCAAATGGGTAAAAGATGGAAGGCTTCGAAAAATTCTGGAGTCTCTGGCCCGGCATCTTGAAGATAATGGCCTGATAAATCTGGAAGAATGCTTCATTGACGGCACATTCGTTGTCGCAAAAAAAGGGGCCCAAAAGTGGGAAAGACCAAGCGGGGCAAAGGTACGAAGCTCATGGTTATTGCTGACGCTTCTGGTTTACCTATCGCCGTGTACACGGATTCTGCTAACCCTCATGAAGTCAGACTTGTCCAGGCTACAATCAATGAAATTGTCACGTTGGGACGACCCCGAAGAATTATTGGGGATCGTGCCTATGACAGCGATCCGCTTGATGAAGCCCTTGCTTCTCAGGGAATTGAACTCATCGCGCCGCACCGCAAGAATCGTAAAAAGCCGGCGACGCAAGACGGACGGCTCTTGCGCCGTTACAAAAGAAGATGGAAAATTGAACGCCTTTTTGCGTGGCTTAACAAATTTAAAAAGGCAATAACTCGTTGGGAAAGGTGCGTTGAACGTTTTACGGCTCTTGTCCACCTTGCTTTTTCTATGATTTTGTTGAGAAGAGTTATAAAAATTGCCCATTAATTATGAAATGAGTTCTAGCTGAGATATCCTAAAAAGGTTATCCAGGTAGTCATGGCAATGAAAAACAAATACGCATATCGTTCAAGAATTTCCGAGGCAAAAATTCGGCAACTTGTGAAGCTTTTTTCCGTTGATTTGACAGCTTCACAGATTGCGGAATTGTCCGGTGTTAACCGAAACACCGTCAACCGGTATGTGACGGCTTTCCGGGAAAGAATTGCCCGTTATTGCGAGGCGGAGTCTCCCGTCAAAGGGGAAGTCGAGGTTGATGAAAGCTACTTCGGCGCTCGCCGGGTCAGGGGCATCAGAGGCCGTGGAGCACGCGGAAAAACCATTGTTTTCGGCCTGTTCAAACGCAATGATAACGTCTATACGGAGATCGTTCCTGATTGCTCCAGAGCCACTCTCCAGGGCATCATACGTGGACGTGTAGACCTTGAAAGCGTCATTCATTCCGATGGTTGGCGAGGTTATGACGGGCTCGTCGATTTGGGATACCAAAAACACTTCCGCGTCCAGCATTCGCACAATGAATTTTCCAATAAGCACTCACATATCAATGGGATAGAAAGTTTTTGGAGCTATGCAAAAACCCGGCTGGTTCGTTTTAGAGGCCTTCAAAAACAAACGTTTTATCTCCATTTGAAAGAATGTGAGTTTCGGTTTAATCATAGACAAGAGGACATTTACCTTCTGGTGCTAAAACTGCTCAGAGAAAATCCTCTCAGCTAGTCAAGAGCCAAAAGCATTTTCGACAAGATGTCTGACTTTGTAGAGCTCTCTGTCATAGTTGCGCGATATTTTACGACTTCTCTTTGGCGGGATGACAACCTGGAAACCGGATTCACCTGCTTTGCGGAGAATACTCTCCGTATCGTAGCCTCTATCAGCCAAAAGTGCCCCGGCACTCAACCCGTCAATCAACGCACAGGCCTCTTTGCAATCAGCTCGGGTACCTTCTGTAACAATAACTCTGACCGGCATACCATGCGCATCCACGGCCAGATGTATTTTTGAGTTGAGCCCCCTTTTGTGCGGCTCATGGCCTCATTACCTCCCGCAGCGCCCGCCGCATGGGGATGCACTTTGCAATGACTGGCATCAATGATGAGCCATTCAAAATCAGGTTCGACAATGAGAGCTTCGAGTATTTTCTCCCAAACTCCCCGATCTCGCCATCGGCAGAAGCGGCGATGTGTATTTTTCCAGTCGCCAAGATCGGGGGGTAAATCCCGCCACGGAGCCCCGGTTCTCAGTATCCAGAAGACGGCGTTGATAAACAATCGGTTATCGGCGGAAGGACGACCGACAGAGCCTTTGGAACCGGGAAGAAGTTTTTCAATATTTGCCCATACCTTGTCGGAAATATCATGCCTCCGATGTGCCGCCATATGGTCTCTCCTCATTGTAAGTGAAGAGATTATAACATACTTTTGAATTTGACGACACTATCTAGGAGACGGACGTTTCAATATGCCGGATCTGTACCGTGTCGGCTTCCGTCTCGGCCGCAGGGGAGGCGTTAAACCTCTTCCATAATGCTCATCAAAAATTCCTTTGTGGCTTGAGACTTCCCCCTTCAGGGGGAAAGGAGAAGTTGACATGATGGCGAAGTCGATGAAATCCTTTTCCGTAACCCTTCCCCTTCAGGAGAGTCGTCATATCATTTTCCTGTATTGGGGACTACTCTCATGCGTTGCAGAGAGGCTTTGATCGCATCGCTGATACCTTCACATGAATAGAAGTCCCCCGGGAGAAGGGCTTCATTTTTGAGCAGGTGCAGGAAATCGGAAAGCAGTTCTTCATCTGGCGGGACATACTGTTGCCAGAAATCATCCAGTGACATCTGATCCGCGTTCACTGCTAGGCCAGGCATGGCATAGATGGCGTTGCCCAGACAGTATACGGCCTTGTTCAGGCGCAAGGCGCTCAGGCCGACCGTACTGTTGCAAAGCACGACAGCTTTGCATCCCTGGATGATCATATCTACCTTTCCGGCCTCGACGAAGCGCAGCCGGTTGGCACAGCCGCAAGCCTTGCCGAGAGAACGCATGTAACGACGATAGTTGATGAGACCGTTATCGAACGGATGGTTCTTGATGAGCAGGTAGCTGTTCTTGGGCGCGTGACGTGCAAAACTGGTGATGACCAGGGCCATGGACTCCAGGATACCGGTGAAGGGAGAATGCCGGCGGATTTGGGAGTCCGAGTCCAGCTGCAGGGGCATGAAATAGAAGGGAACCTTCTGGCGCATAAAGGTCCGTAAAACCTTAAGGGAGTCCTTACGCCGCCGGTGACGCATAAAGTATCGGGGGATGATGCCCGTCAGTTCCTTTATGGCTCCATCCGGACGGTGGGTCTTGTAGTGCGGAAAAAACAGCCAGCAGAGCAGAAATCCGGCAAAGTGCTTGATGATCTGCCAGACACGGTTGTTTTGGGGATTGCTTGCCGTGGAAAGAGCGTAGGGATATTCCGAACTGTATGTCCGTGAACGCTGCCGGATCTCTTCTCCGGTCTTCGGCAGGGGAGATGCGCCGTTGACCCCGCCTTCTTCCAGCGTGATGAAGCGGGGACGTAAGTAGCCTTCCTCATAGACCCAGACCCGGATGCCCCGTTGCCGTGCCAGCAGGATGGCCTCACGGTGCAGGGGACGCCAGTCCCCCATCAGGACGATATCCGTCGTATGGTTTTCCGCCATGCGCTGACTGATCCAGCACGGCCAGTCGTAGTCATGACCTCGCCAAAGGCATATATTACGCCGCCTGGGCCAGAAGATCCATTCACCGCCGTTGGTCACGACTTTGCGTACCTGGCAGCCGTGTTTCTCCAGCTCTGTGCCCAAACGATAGAAAAAAGGGCCATACGGGCCCTGCAAAAAAAGAAAACTGCGTGTGCCAGACATGCACCATCACACCTTGGGTGGTTGGATCCGTGATTTCAGCTTTGCAAGGAACGCCGCACAGTCAGTGAAACAACGATGTTCCCAGTCATAATAGGCCGGATAGCACAGAAGAACGGCAGCGACAAGGACATCCACGGAGGCAATAGGTCTGCGTCTTGGGAAGAACAACCTGTCCGTGGTCAGCCCCCAGCCCGCATAGAAGGGCCCGCCGTAGGTGAAGACCGGGATACCGCGCAGCAGGGCTTCGAAACCGGACTGTGAGGTCAGGGTATGGACTTCGTGGCAGCGCCGGTAAAGCTGGCTGATGGCGGTCTTGCGCACGAAGGCATCTGCCAGGCCTGCCACATCACTGTCCTGCAGGGCTCCTTTCCTGTTGCCGCTGCTGACATCGGGATGTTCCTTGTAAATGATGAAGGACTGGGGCCTGGCTTTGCGGACGGCCTGCAGGAGCTCCAGATTGGAGTGGATACCGGAGCCTCCCGTACGTACGGAAGCGTCGTCTTCGACCTGACCGGGCACGAGGACGACGGTCCTGTCGGCTGGCAGAGCGGGCAGGTCTGCCATCGAACCGACGTTATATTTGGTGATGCCGCTGCGGCACAATTCTTCCCGCAGGGCGCGTGCCTGCTTCAGAAGGCCGCGGTCTTCGATGCCGTTGCGGATCAGCAGCTCCAGGCGGCTGGGCTGGCGCGGGTCATAATAGATCCCCAGATCGTCAAGTACCAGGGAACCCGGACGGATAAAGTCCGACCCTAGCCCTTTGGAGCGGATGAAGCCGTCTTCCATGCGCAGGAGGGGCACTTGCTGCTGTCGGCAGAGGGCAGACAGTGTGGGGCTCTCCTTGGACGACCAGACGACGACTCGCCCCTGTCGGGCCTTGGCTGCGGCCACGGCTTTTCCTTCATCAGTGAAGAAGGCCTGGGTCCCTCCTGTGGAGGCGAGGAAGGCATGGGCCTGTTCGTGCTTCCAGAGCCGGAACCCCAGGCAGGCATGGAATCCCCGGTTCAGTTCGTTGCGGCGGCGCTGTTCCGCCAGCAGACGGATGATGTCCATGATGCCACAGCGACGTCCCGTTACAGGGTGGACGTAGCGGCTGTACAGGATATAGGCAGCGGCAACAACTTCTTCCAGACTGCGGACTGCCGTACGGCGGGGGCAATGCTGCCTGTCGTGCGTCAGTCCCCATCCGGCATAGAAAGGCATGCCGAAACAATGGACTTTTTTGCCCAGCAGCAGGGCTTCGAAACCCATCTGCGAGGTGACGCAGTAAACTTCATCCACCTGGCGCAGCAGGCTGAGAGGGCTCACATCTTCTGCCAGCAGGTGTACGCCGGCGGGCAGAGTATGCGGATCGAAGAAGCCCTGTTTACGGCCGCTGAGCACGTCGGGATGGGTCTTGACCCAGATATCCGCATCGGAATGTTCACGGCAGGCTGCTTCCAGCATGCGGGTGAACGTACCGGCATCTGCCCCACCGAGAAGGACGCTCAGGTCATGGCGCGTCTGGTCCAGGATCAGAATGCGTGGACGGCCCCTGTTGGGGATCAAATCTGCGGGGGCATCCGGAGCATGGTTATACTTGCTCAGATTGTGCGCCAGGATGGCAGATATGGCGCTACGGGCTTCCGCGAGTAGTTCCGGTGTTTGCCAGCCGTTACTATTGAGCAGGTTCTCCAGTGCCGAGGGCCGGGTAGAATCGTAGTAGATGCCTGCATCGTCCACTACCAGGGCATACGGTGGTGCACCTTTCACTCCCAGGTCGAGGGAACGCAGGAAGCCGTCCTCCAGGCGGAGGAGGGGGAGGCCGTGGCTGCGAGCCAGGGCTTCTGCGGCCTTGCCACTCTGTTTGAGCCCCCAGGCCAGAACGCCGCAACAGCGCTGTCCCAGACGAGACCATAACCATGTGCGACCTTTCCAGGCAGGAATATAGCGAACATCCCGGCCAAGAAATCTTTCCAGATAGGGGACACGTGCCATGCCGGGAGAAAAATGCGCCCAGAAATCTTGTTCCGGTGCCTGCAGGAGCAGCAGAGGCCAACGCGGCAGCCGGACTGCCGGTGTCAGCCTCTGGCGCACCTGCCGGAAAAGATAACCGAAGTAACGCGGGATCATGACCAGAACGGCACCAGAACCACACCGGCGGACACGGCCAGCTGGTAGATGATCTGGACGATATCCTTGATGGATTGCACGGCCTTGCTGTCGTAGGCAGGCAGGACCATGATCTGGTCACCGGGCCCGACGCCCAGTGAGGCGATGGGGCCGACCTCGCCATTGGGCTTGAGCACGAGGACGCTGCCGGAGTCGGCTCTGTCCGTGTAGCCGCCGGCACTGTTGATGTAATCCTTGAGCTTGAGGTGCTCGTTGTAGACCACAGCCTTGGGCATGGTCACTTCGCCGGCGACCTGGACCACACCGGACTTCTGCGGGACGTAGATGATGTCGCCTTCTTCCAGGATGAGGTCATTGATTTGTCCCTTGCGGCAGACCACGACCACGCCGTCAGGTTCGATCTTGCTGGCCCGCTGCACAAAGTCCTGGATCAGTTCCGCTTCCTTGATGCGGATGTTGGCCTCGTCCACGGACTGGGACGTGGCCGTGAGAGCCCGCTGCTCCAGACGGATGAGCGAATCCTGGATGGTCTTTTTCTGCTGCTCGGCCACGGACTGGCGGCGCAGATAGATGGCTTCGATGGAAGCCAGATTGGCATCCACCTGGATATACTGGAGCAGCTGGCGCAGGGTCGTCCCTTTGACGACGGGGAAACGGGAGTTGCCCAGAATGGCACCCGTGGCGCCCACCATAATGGTGTTGCCGGGCGTGTCCGCATGGAATTCCACGATATCCTCATCATGCAGGGTGAAGGATTTGAATTCCGTCATGGTCATGTAGGTATGGTATTCGGCACCGTTACGGGTCCCGGACACGCTGACGTGACTGGCACTGGGCAGCGGCCAGGCGACCTTGACCAGGCTGGCGCCGCTAACCTTGCCGGGATCGAATTCGTAGAAGGCTGGCTGGCGGATCAGGCCTGTGGCGGCGATGCCCATGCCTCTGTCACGCACGAGGATGACATCACCATCCTGGAGCTGAACCTTGGGAAGATCCCCGTTGGTCAGGAAGTCATAGAGGTCGATGTTGGCCACGACGCGCTTGCCGCGCTTGATCACGATGTGGCGGAAGCTGCCGCGTTCGGGAGCGATACCGCCGGCCCTGTCCAGGTAGTAGAGGATGGAATCCTGCTGCCCACCGGCATAACGACCGGGATTGAGCACATGGCCCGTCACGAAGACGGCCACGGGCTGGGAGCTCATCAGATTGGTGTAGATCTGGACGTTGGAAGTGAAGACCGAAGAGATCTGGTTCTTGATGGTGCCCTGCAACTGGGCGTTGCTGAGTCCGCCCACGCTGATGGGACCAACTTCGGGCACGAAGATGTTGCCCTGCTGATCGACGACAAGGATGTCGTCATAGGTAAAGGCACCCCAGGCGCGCAGCATGATGCGGTCACCGGGAGAGATGATGTACTGGGGTTGCAGGCCTTCCTGGTACGTATTGGCAAAGTTGCCCCGGAACAGGCTGGCTCCATAGGGCAGAAGACCTTCCACGAGAGGAGTCGGATAGGTGGTCTGGGCCCAGGCAGGGGGGGCCTGCAGAGGCACAGGCTGGCGCAGCGGGGGCCGGTAAGGAGCTGCCTGCTGGGCGTTATTCACTGTACTCCCGGAGGGTTTCCCGTTCTGGGGATACATGGCATCCATATTCTGCATGCCGGTGCCCGTTGCCTTGACGCCCGCGGCCGCAGGCACGGCATTACCATTACCGCTATTGGCGGATGCCTGTTGGCTTTTGCTCACACCATCGGCAAGCCCTCCCATCAGGGCCTGCTTTCTGACAGTATCCGTGGAATAGGCCTGGGCACAGGATGACATGACAAGAAGCGCCGCAAGCATGACAGCGCAGGACAAGGACAGATATTTCATCAGAACCCCGCATGCTCCCGGATGGCAGCAACGATAAGAGAGACAAGACCAAGCAGCGCCGCAGCTGCCAGCATGAACACCAGACTGAAGACTATGGGCCGGGGATAGAGGGATTCATCCGGCACCATGGGCTTCTGGAACGATTCCACATAAAGAGATTTGGACTCGGCCTGGACGCGTGCTGTTTCCAGCGAGGCCATGGCAGAGGTCAACTGTTTCTGGGCGAATTCTTCTTCCAGAGTCAAGCTCTGGAATTCGCTGACAAGAGCACTCAGGGGCTTGTCGCCTTGCATCTGGCTGGCCAGACGCGCCTTTTCGCTCTGGAGCTGTTTCTGCAGGACAGCCAGCCGGTTCTGGAGCATGACCACCCGGGGGCTGTCGGCCTGCATATAGGTCGAGGCTTCGGCCAGTTCCGCTGTGGTCTTGGTGATCTCGCCTTCCAGCTGGTTGACGAGACTGTACAGGCCGCTGGCCACAGCCTGCGGATCGAGGATCACCGTACGCTCCCGGTATTGCCGCATGGCCTCGTGGGCCGTACGGATACGGGCCTCGGCACGGGCGACCTCTGCCTGCGCCTGGGATATGGCATCGGTACGGGCACGGTCGTTCATGGCATTGACCAGGGCCTCACTGGCATCAAGGATGGCTTGGCAGACGGCCTGTGCCATCTGTGGGCTGAAGGCTTTGGCCTGGACGGTCATGATACTGGTGTCCGGGTCAAAGGTCGTCACCACGGCCCAGCTCCAGTAGCGCAGCATCTCGTCCTGGGTCGCGTTGCGCGTCAGGCGATACCAGATGTCATGGCTGCGATCCGCGTAGTGATCCCGTATATGCAGCTTGGCATCCACTTTGTCGATCATGTCCATGGACTGGATGTAGTTCTGGACGATGTAGGAATCGCTCAGGGACGAGGAGTTGGTACGGAAAAAAGTGGACAGCATGTCCAGGGACTGCTGCTGGTTCTGGCTGCGTATGGCGAATTTGGCTTCGGCCAGATAGATGTCCGAAGCGAAAAGAGCCAGGTAAAGGAAGACCACCAGTGTGGGCAGCAGCACACAGGACAGCAGCAGGCGAAGCGCCAGGCCTTGCGGCCGAAAGAAGCTTCGTATGTTTGTGGCATAGGGGGCAAGACGGTCGAGCTTGGTACGGGCAGCCTCCGGCAGTAGCGGCAGTAATCCTGACGACGGCGCGACTTGAGACGATGGAGCCTTGGTCACGGGGGGAGTCTGTGCGGCGGCAGGCCCCTTGGGAGCCAGCTTCGCTGCGGGAGTGGTCGTCGGCTTGGGGGCTTGAGCCGGAGCTGCAGGCGTAGCAGGAGAAGCCGGCGCAGCGCTTTTGGGAGCTGCCGGAGCGGGCTTTGCCGCAGGCGCGGGGGCTGCCTTGGGAGCCGTTGCCGTTGGCGTAGGAGCAGGCTTGGGAGCCGGTTTTGCTGTAGGTGCGGGTGTCGCCTTGGGGGGGGGGGCCGGAGCTGCAGGCGCAGCAGGGGAGCCCGGCGCGGCCTCTTTCGATACGGAGGTAGGGGGAAGCTGCTCAGAAGCGTTTTGTTCAGACATAGCGTGGATTACTGGGTTGTTTGCAGATGGCGTCATAATATTTGACCGCCTCGGCAATCTGGTCGAAGAAGATGATCTTGCCGCGATCCAGTACACCGGCCACATCACAATGCTGTTTGATCGTGGCTATCTGGTGCGAGACCACCAGCAACGTGGAGGTACTTTTCCGTTCCAAAAAGACACGTTGGCTTTTTTGGCGGAAGGAAGCGTCCCCCACGGCGGTCAGTTCGTCGATGAGATAAAAGTCAAAACCGATGGCCATGCTGAGCCCAAAGGCCAGTTTGGCCGCCATGCCGGAAGAATAGGTTTTGACCGGCATGTCCAGGTAGTCTTCCAGTTCGGTAAAGTCCTCTACGAAGGACGTCACCTGCCGGATGTCCGCCTTGTAGATGCGGCAGACAAAGCGCAAGTTCTCCCGACCGGTGAGGCTGCCGTGGAAACAGCCGCTGAAGCCGATGGGCCAGGAGACCCGGCTGGTACGCTCCACGGTGCCGCGATCTGGCGTGATGGCGCCGCCGATGATGCGCATCAGGGTGGACTTTCCCGCCCCGTTGCGCCCCAGGATGCCCACATTAACACCGGGGACGAAGTCCACGCTCAGGTTGTCGAGGATCAGACGGCGCCCGGCTTTCATGCGGTAAGTTTTGGTCACGTTGCGCAGGCGGATCATTGTGTCACTCTCCGGCGTACATAACGCTCCAGCAACAATCCCAAAAACAGGGATCCCAAAGTCACCTGCACCACATACCAGAAATCCGCATACAGGGAAACATAGCCGTTGGCCAGGGCCATGCGTACAAGCTCGATGAGCTGCATGATGGGATTGAGCATCAGAAAGTCGCCCACCCTGTGAGAGAACGCGCTGACGGAATAGAAAATCCCCGAAGCAAAGAAGAGGATGCGCATGATCATGGGGATAATTTGTTGCAAGGCTGGAAGATAGAGAGACAACGAGCCCAACAGGGCTCCCAACCCCAAACCTAGCAGTGTGGCCAGCAGGATGCAGATGATGAGCAGCCCCACACTGGAAATGGCCACTTTATAACCAAAGAGGGTTCCGCACCCTAAGATGATGGACATACTAACTGTTTGGGTAGCTGTGACGACAAGACAGCGCGCCAGCATGATGTCCAGGGGAGTCACCTGCGGGAATGTCAGCAAAGCGCGGTTTCCGTCGATGGCAGCCATACACTTGCCCAAAGTTTGGTTGATGATGTTCCAAACTCCGAAACCGGCCACCAGATAGGTCAGCACTGTCATCCCGTGGGGGGCAGCAGCATGGGCAAAGTAGCGGACAGCCCAAAAGACGGCTACACCAAAGGCTGTCTGGATGACGGCCCAGAGATAGCCCAGGCTTTTGCCACCGTAAAGTGTATGCACTTCACGCAAGGCCAGAGCCAGGATGACGCGTGCCTGCGTATCCAGCGCGGGAGCCGTTGTCATGACCTAAAGGGCCCCCTGAGGAAAGATACGGGGAGCCAGACGCCATGCTTGCTCTTTTTTGTCACGGCAGACCGCGATACGGGTGATGCCTCCAGAGCTGTTGACAAGGCCTTCACGGCAGAGCTCTCCGAGGGCAGAGATATAATCTTCGCGCGTGGTCACTGTCACATAGTCGCCGTAGCTTGTGCCGGAAAAAGATGCGGAGGCGCCGGGATGGCTATCCCCCAAAAAGTTGGCCATCTGCTGGTCAGGCGAAAGTACAGGCTGGTTCACTGGAGCGGCAGCCTGGTCATTACGGGGCGCACACGCTGCCAGCAGCAGACATATAAGAAGCGGAAGCAGGCGTTTCATTACTATTTTTCCTTGGTTACAGCATGTCATGGACATGGATGAATCCTATCACACGGTCATGATCGACCACAAAGGAGCTGGTGATCTTACGTTCTGCCAGTAGGGCCAGTGCCTTTTCCACCAGACACTCGGGTGACAGGGAAAAAGGATGTAATGACATAATGTCCCGTGCTTTTTTTTGTAACAGGTCCGGGGCCATATGGCGTCGCAGATCTCCATCCGAGATGAAGCCGATCAGTTTGTCTCCTTCTACGATGCCGACCGCCCCAAAACCCTTGCTGCTCATGATATAGATGACATCGCCCATGGGGGCGTCCGGGCCAGCCAGGGGCAGGCTATCCCCCACATGCATGATCTCCCTGACTTGCCGGAGTTTTTTGCCCAGCTTGCCACCGGGGTGGAATCGCCGGAAATCTTCCGGGCGGAAGCCGTGTGCCTGTAAGAGCGTCAGCGCCAGAGCATCTCCCAGGGCCAGTTGCATGGTGGTGGATGTCGTGGGGGCGCAACCTATAGGACAGGCTTCCTTCACATCAGGAAGCTGCAACACATAATCGGCATTTTTCCCCACCATGCTGTCAGGCCGCTTTGTGACGGCAACAAGAGGCAGGCGATAGCGGGCCGCATAAGCGATGATGTCCGTTAATTCCTGAGTTTCTCCCGAGTTTGAGAAGGCGAGTACGGCGTCCCCCCTGGCCAGCATGCCCAGATCTCCATGGCTGGCTTCCGCCGGGTGGATGAAGAAGGCCGGACTGCCCGTAGAAGACAAGGTAGCTGCCACCTTGCGCGCTACATGACCGCTCTTGCCCATGCCAGTAACTGCGATGCGTCCATCTATATGCAGCAAGCAGTCTACAGCCTCATCAAAAGCGGGGCCCAGGCTGTCCGCGAGTATGCGCAGGGCGTCTGCCTCCTGGAAGAGGACAGTTGCCGCCGTCGGGATGAATTTACCTTGAGTCATACGAATAGCCTTATCGTTGTGACAGGAGCATATCCACAAGTTCGCGGAAGGCCCCCTGACCGCCCTGTGTCTGCAGGACGATGTCTGCCGCACGTTTGACCTCGTTCCGGGCATTGGCCACAGTTACCCCTAGCCCGCAGCAGGCGAATCCATCCAGATCAGGCAGATCATCGCCGATAAACAGGGCTTCGTGTGCACTGACGCCCGCCTCCTGCAGCAGACTTTCGCAGGCTGCGCGTTTTTCGACCTTGCCCAGACGGAACATATCGATCCCCAAATCGTTCAGACGACGGCGCAGGGCCGGACAGTCCCGGCCGGACAGGACTGCCACGCGGATGCCCGCTTTGTGGAGCATGACCATGCCCTGACCGTCCTGGGCGTGGAAACGCTTGAGGCATTCGCCGTCAGGGCCGTAGTACAGGCCGCCGTCGGTGAGCACGCCGTCCACATCCGTGATGACCAGGCGGATGCCTGTCAGTGAAGTAGAAGGCGTCGCAGGCGCAGAGGCAGAGAAATCTTTGCCCGCCACGATGGCCCTGACCCGCTCCAGGTCTTCAGGCGTATCCACACCCGGCGCGCACGGTGGAAGTTCCACGGTCTGGATGCCGACGCCATGCTGCAGCAGGCGCAACTGTTCCAGTTTTTCCGTGCGCTCCAGCATCCCCGGTTCATGGTCCGCGAAGATCTTCAGGGCGTCCGGGCGATAGGCATACATGCCCATATGTCCCCAATAGGCGCCCGTCCCTTCTTCGTCCCGGTCAAAAGGGATACGGGCCCGGCTGAAATAAAGGGCCGCACCGCTATCGCTACGTACGATCTTGACCAAATTGAGATCAGCGGCTTGCTCAAACGTGATAGGATAGCAGGGGGTAGCAGCCGCCATGTGTGGATTGTCAAGCAGGGCCTTTACCAACTTGTCCACATCAGCCGGGCGCAGCAGAGGTTCATCGCCTTGGACATTCAAGTAAATATCGGCCTGTTCTTGCCGGGCCGCTTCCACAAGACGATCCGTACCGGAAGCGCATTGTGGGGAGGTCAGGATGGCCCGGCCGCCAAAGGCTTCCACAGCCTGGATGATACGGACATCATCCGTGGCCACCAGCACCGTATCCACCAGGGTGGCTTCTTGGACAGCTTCATAGACACGCTGGATCATGGGCTTGCCGCAGATGTCCAGCAGGGGTTTGCCCGGCAGACGAGTAGAGGCATACCGGGCAGGAATGACAGCTAGGGTACGCATACGGTGACTTCCTTGTCCATTTTTTCCATGCCTGCCTTGACGACGCAGTCCAGCTCTTTGAGCGTGGCCAGCTGGGAAGGCAGGGCGGTGAAGGGCAGCATGTTGGGGCCGTCGCAGGGAGCTTTGTCAGGATCGGGATGGGTCTCCAGGAAAAGTCCTGCCACCCCCACCGCCACAGCAGCGCGGGCCAGGGCGGCCACGAACTCCCGTTGCCCGCCGCTCTTGCCGTCGCCCGCACCGGGCAGCTGTACGGAATGGGTGGCATCGAAAATGACAGGGTGTCCGGTCGCCTTCATGATCTCCAGCCCGCGCATGTCCACAACCAAGTTGTTGTAGCCGAAGCTGCTGCCACGCTCGCACAGGCAGATGCGCTCATTACCCGTACTGCGGGCTTTAGCCAGCACGTGACGCATCTCCCAGGGCGAAAGGAACTGTCCCTTTTTGATATTCACCGGTTTTCCCGTAGCCGCCGCAGCCAGCAACAAGTCTGTTTGCCGACAGAGGAATGCCGGGATCTGCAGCATGTCCACTGCTTCGGCCACGGGTATGGCCTGCTCCGGCAAATGGATATCCGTAATGACGGGAACATCGTAGAGTTCCCGCACTTCCGCCAGGATGGACAGCCCTTCTGTCATTCCCACGCCACGATAGGAGGCGCCGGAACTGCGGTTGGCCTTGTCGAAACTAGACTTGAAGATCAGGGGAACACCGGCCTGAAGAAAGATCTCCTTCAGGGCCGCGGCCGCCTCCAATGTCTGCTGCCGACCCTCGATGGCACAAGGACCAGCGATAACAGACAGGGGACCAGTATTGGAAAAACAGATGCTCAGCATGATATGTTATTCGAACTGGATGATGTTTTTTAGCTTTTTCAACAACTCATAACGCAAGTTTTCGTCTTGCAGGCCAAAGTAGATATTGGCTGTGAGATAATCGCTCCAGTTACCGGCGTCAAAACGGATACCGGCCAGTTTCACCGCCAACATCCCCTTTTCGCGGGCCCGGGCCTTCAGGGCATCCGTCAGCTGGATCTCACCGCCATGGCCGGGCTCCACCTTGTCCAGATAATCGAAGATATCCGGGAACAGGGCATATCTGCCGACCACGGCAAGACGGGAAGGAGCCTTGTCCACAGCAGGTTTTTCCACCATATCCCGTACGCGGTAGACACCGGGAGCGATTTCTTCGCCCTCGATGATACCGTATTTGCTGACTTCTTCCTGCGGGACTTCCATCACACCAACGACAGGCATGTTCTCGGCCTGCGCCACTTCGATCAGCTGATGGATGCCGGGGACACTGCCAAACATGATATCATCCCCCAGCATGACGGCAAACGGTTCATTGGCGACGAGGTCCCTGGCGCACAGGACAGCATGCCCCAGGCCGCGTTGCTGCTTTTGCCTGACGGACATGATGTTGACCATTTCGGCTACCTGATGGATCTCGGCCAGCTTGTCCTGCTTGCCGCCCCGCTGCAGGACGGCTTCAAGCTGCAGGTTGTAATCGAAATAGTCCTTGATGACGCTCTTGTCCCTGTTGGTGACGAAGATGGCACTGGTCACGCCGGAACGCAGAGCTTCTTCCATGACGTACTGGATGACCGGCCTGTTGTAGATGGGCAGCATCTCCTTGGGCACATTCTTGCTGGCCGGCAGGGAACGTGTCCCCCAGCCGGCCACAGGGACGACGACTTTGCGGAAAGGTTGCATGAGGTTCTCCCGTGTACAAGTCAGTTGCTCAGGACGTGCTGGCGTCCCGAAGTATGCCAGCTCCAGGCGTCGGTGATGATTTCTGTCACATTGGAGCGATGTGCTGTCCAGTGCAAGATCTCTTGGGCACGAGTCCCATCAGCCACCAGTACCGGCGGATCCCCTGCGCGACGGGGGCCGACCGTATGGACCAATTCCTGGCCGGTGACCTGCCCCACGGCTGTCAATATCTCACGCACGGAGATACCTGTTCCCGTCCCCAGATTGAGAGAGATCCCCTGGCCGGCATCGCCTTGGCAAAGGCGTTCCACAGCCAGCACATGCGCCGCAGCCAGATCCACTACATAGATGTAGTCCCGGATACATGTTCCGTCAGGTGTAGGATAGTCACCCCCCCCATAATACGGAAATCTGAAATTTCGCCCGTGATGGCCATGAGAGCGCGCGGGATGAGATGGGTCTCCGGCATATGGCATTCGCCACATTCCCCTCCGGGATCAGCGCCTGCGGCATTGAAATATCGCAACGCCGTCCAAGAGAGACCGTATGCCCGGGCAAAATCTGCCAGCATCCATTCCATGAACAGTTTGGTTTCACCGTAAGGGTTGATGGGGGCGGCAGGCAGATCTTCCGTGATGGGACAACGTTCCGGGATACCGTAAACCGCTGCCGTGCTGGAGACCACGATATTCCGTACCCCCGTGCTCCTCATGGCTTCCAGGATGCTCAAGGTCCCGGCGACATTGTTGTGGATGTACTTTCCGGGATTGCTCACGGATTCTCTCACCTGGGAGAACGCTGCAAAGTGGATGATGCCTTCCGGCTGCCATTCTGTGAGACAAGTTTTCAGCCGTTCCGTATCAAGGATGTCCCTTCCACCAGATCGCCCCATTTGACGAGGCCGCGAAAACCGGTGGAAAGGTTATCATAGACGCGTACCTCATGCCCGGCACGCGCCAGAGCTTTGCAGGTATGGCTGCCGATATAGCCGGCCCCACCTGTCACCAGTATTTTCATGACCGGACTCCTGCGGGAAGGATCTTGGTTTCAAAAACATTCAGGGCATCGGCAATGGCCTTGTCCATATCCCAGTAGCGGTATGCTCCAAGGCGACCGCCAAGGATGAGATTCGGCATTTTTGCCGCCTCTTCCGCATACTTTGCGTACATGTCGTTATTGCGCGCATTGTTTACGGGATAATAGGCCTCATCTCCATTTTTGTACGTTTTGGAGTATTCCCGGCAAATGACCGTTTTGTTCAGAGCAAACGGTTCCTTGCGCTCAGGATGATAGTGCTTGAACTCATGCAGACGGGTGAAGGGGACCTCCACATCCGCATAATTCATCACCGTTGTGCCCTGATAGTCCTGGACGGGCAGCGTTTCCCATTCAAAACGCAGGGAGCGCCATTCCAGCTCCCCGTATTTGTACTGGAAGAGCTGGTCCGGCATGCCGGTATAAATGACGGTACAGTCCGCAGAGATCTGCGCTTTGATGCTCTCGTACTCGCAGTTCAGCTTCAGCGTGATGAGCGGATTGTCCAGCATCCGCTTGAAGATGCTGAAGTAACCGTCCTTGGGAACCCCCTGCCAGGTATCGTTGAAGTAGTTGGCATTATAGGTTGTACGGAACGGCAGGCGGTTGATGATGGAGGCGGGCAGTTCCCGCGGGTCATGCTCCCACTGCTTGTGGGTATAGCCCTTGATGAACGCCTCGTATAAGGGGCGGCCGATCAGGGAGATGGCCTTCTCCTCAAGGTTTTTCGGCTCCGCGATGTAATCGCGGGCGATCTCTGCCTCCAAAAAGGCGGCAGCTTCCGCCGGACGGAAGTTTTTACCGTAATACGCGTTGATGGTGCTCAGATTGATGGGCATGGTGTAGACCTTGCCCTGGTAGGTGATGAACACCTTGTGCTGATAGCTGGTGAACTCCCCAAACTGATTGATGTATTCCCACACCTGCGACAGCGAGGTGTGAAAGATATGCGAGCCATACCGGTGGCACTCGATGCCCGTCTCTTCGTCCAGAGACGAATGACAGTTGCCGCCGATATGATCGCGCCTGTCGATGATGGTGACAGGTTCCTTCAGCACAGTAGCTATGCGCTCGGCAAGGGTGGCACCCCAGAAGCCTGCGCCGACGATGATATATTGCATTATCTATTTTTGTTATTCAGTTTTCTATTTACTAAGCGCGGAATAAAAGTAATAGCCCGTCCTATTTTATAGGAAAAGCTTGATTTAATTTTTTGAATTTTATTTTTTAATAGGAAGTTTTCTCTGACAAGTATTTTATCAGCATCGTGATATTCACTTATTTTTACTTCTGTAAAATTTGTGTAGATGTGTTTCCCATGTTGTCCCGTTATCGTTAATGATATTTTTTTATTTTCATCATCCATGAATAGCTCTTTTATACATTTAATGATATATTTCTTATTGATGTTAATATCATATCCTGCTTCAAGTAATAAATCTGAAGAAATTGTATTGTTTGCTTTGCAAACTAGCTCTAGTAAATCAGGATTATCTTTTGTTAAGAAACCAGTAATTATTTTTTTGAAGTCAGCATTAAGGTGTTCCACTGTTATTCTATGGAGCGTAGGAAGGTGGTATTCTTTTGATAACTCCAAGTTTTCTATGATCCCATGGAGTAAGTCATGAACGGTCTGCGCTGTCCAGTTGACATTGTTGTTTTCTTTGTTATATAGATATACAATTTTGGGAATGGCATAAAATTTTCCAGCAGTAATCATGGCCCTTACAAAGAAGGGAGGATCTTGGAACCGTCTGATTTCAGGAAATGTGATGTTATGTTTTTTCAATATTTGTAAATTATATATAAATCGAGTATATCCATAGTCAAACTGATAATCTTTATAGTCTATAAATTCTTCCTTTGTAAATGTATATAATTTAAAAATGCCGCTATAGTTTTTATGAACGACACCGTTTTTTTGATAACTAAAAGATCCACCGCATATATTTGCATTATTTTCTTTTGCTTTATTATATAATGTTTCAAGTATATCGTCTTCTGGATACCGATCGTCAGCATCCATAAAAGCGATAAATTCCCCTTGTGCTAATTCGATGGCTTTATTTCTAGCGCTTCCTGCCCCTTGATTTTGCTGGCTACGAATGATGATTTGATCATATTCTTTTTCAAGCTTTTTTAAGATATTAAATGACTGATCGATTGATCCATCATCTATACAAATAATTTCAATCTGTTTTAGGGTCTGCCTGAGAATACTATTAATACATTTTAATATTGTTTTTTCTGCGTTATATACAGCAATAATAATAGAGAGTGCATAGGATGATCCTTTGTGAGTCTTGTGTCTATGGTACATGTTTTCTGTATTATATAAATTTTTTTTAGGAATATTATTAAGTGTGTGGTAATAATTTTCTGGAGATTCGATAATACTATGCAAGTTATTTTTTGCACCTTCTGGAAATAAAGACTCGTCTAATTCGTTCTTGTTTTTTGATATTATATAGTCTTGGCTAAAATGTTTTAAAAACTCTAATTGTAAACTCTCATCACTTCGATTCATAGAAGCGCAGTAATGTTTATACCTGTAGTACTGGAATGCTGGTAACACAGCTTGTTTTATTTGAGGAAAATTTTGTAATTTTGAATAGATATAATTATACTCACTCTGTGCTGCAAAAATTTTTTTTCTATCAAATACAGAAGAATTTGGATTATCTCGCCTATTCATATAAAATGGTTTATCTATAAAATATGCTCTATCAGCGAATGAAAAAGTTTGAAACCAAAAACCGGTATCCTGAAAAGCGGCTCCAGGAGTCTCGTTATGATCAATATTATACTTCTTAAGAAAATCATTCTTATAAATCCCGGACCAGGTGTTCATGATAAAGGAAAATGTTTCAAGAGCTACTCTTGGAGTAATTACTCGATTATAGTAAGATTTGTTCTGACTTAATTTATTGTAGAATAATTCTAATTCACTATTGTCGTTATTTATAAATCTATAGAAATCTGCTTTAACAAAGTCAAGATTGTATTTCTCTGCAGTATTGAATAGTTCTTCATACATGTTGATATTGATATAGTCATCAGTTTCAACTATACCAATATATTTCCCTTTCGCCATTTTAAGGCCTAAATTAATTTGATAACCATAGCTTTTTTTTTCTGATACGATAACTTTTATTCTTTCATCTTTTTCTGCATAATTTTTTATCTTTTCCAATGTTCCGTCTGTTGAACCTGCATCAACGCAAATTATTTCAATATTTTTTAAACTTTGATTAATCACGCTGGATAGACACTCATCAATATATTGAGCAACATTAAGTGAAGGCATAATGACTGAGATTGAGGGGGTAAGATTCTGTTCCATTTTTTCTCCCTTAAGTTAGGGTAAGTCCATCGCGGAAAATTAGGCATTCTTGAAGATAATCTTGCACCATCAAAAATAACATATAACGTTTTACTAGGTTTATAATGGAATAGACATTCATAATGAGCATCATTTATGTCTATGCTAAAACGTCCATCTCCTAGATTTTTTTAGATCTTGCAGTGATGAGTACTGTTTAGTTTCTGTAAATATATTGTCGGTCTTTAAAATTTTTTCACGCTGATCTTGTATTTTTTTATGGCATCTTCATGAGGAGAAATATAAATATTAGTTAAGCTTTTATAAGCTGTTGTTAATTCTTCCATAAATTTTCTCTTTATAGTTTGAATTTGTTTTATCGTTATTTGTGGGGGTAGCTAAGAGCTACCACCCATTCTCACGATGTTTTGATTATAGTCTCCAGTAGTCGATGCCCGCGGCACGCATGGCCTGCGGGTCGAAGAAGCTCTTCACGTCCATGAGCACGGCCTTGTTGCCGTCCTTGCAGCGGGCCTTGATGTCTTCGGGCGTCAGGGCGGCGTAGGCCTTGTGGCTCACGGCCAGCAGCACGGCATCCAGGTCGCGCAGCTGGTCCAGATCCACCAGCTCCTGCCCGTATTCGCGCATGGCTTCGGCCGGGTCGGCCTCGGCGTCATGCACCAGCGGGACCACATTATATTCCTTGAGTTCGCGGATCACGTCCACCACGCGGGTGTTGCGCAGGTCGGGCACATTCTCCTTGAAGGTGAAGCCCAGGATGCCCACGCGCGCGCCGCTGACCACGTTGCCGTTCTTGATCAGGCGCTTGACCAGGCATTCGGCCACATATTTGCCCATGTTGTCGTTGGTGCGGCGACCGGCCAGGATGACTTCGGGGGGGAAGCCCATCTCCTCGGCCTTGAAGGTCAGGTAGTAGGGGTCCACGCCGATGCAGTGGCCGCCCACCAGACCGGGACGGAAGGGCAGGAAATTCCATTTGGTACCGGCGGCTTCCAGCACTTCGAGGGTGTCGATGCCCAGGCGCTCGAAGATGATGGCCAGCTCGTTCATGAGCGCGATGTTCAGGTCGCGCTGGGTGTTCTCGATGACCTTGGCGGCCTCGGCCACCTTGATGCTGGAAGCGCGGTGGATGCCCGCCTTGACCACGGAGCCGTAGACCTGGGCCAGCAGGTCGGCCGTGGCCTGGTCGGAACCGGAGACGATCTTTTTGATGGTCTCCAGGGTGTGGACCTTGTCACCGGGGTTGATGCGCTCCGGCGAGTAGCCCACGGTGAAATCCGTGCCGTAGGTCAGGCCGGATTCCTGCTCCAGGATGGGCACGCAGATCTCTTCGGTGAGGCCGGGGTAGACCGTGGATTCATAGACCACCACGCAGCCCTTGGGCATATGGCGGCCCACGGTGTGGCTGGCGCCCACCACGGGGGTGAGGTCGGGGGAGCGGTGTTCGTCGATGGGGGTGGGCACGGCCACGATGATCACGGCGGCCCGGACCAGGTCGGCAGGGTCGCAGGTGTACTCGATCGTGGCGGCGGCCAGGGCTTCGTCGGTCACTTCGTTGGTGCGGTCATGGCCTTTGCGCAGCTCTTCGATGCGTCCGGCGTTGATGTCGAAACCGAGCACGTTCATGTGGCGGGAAAAAGCCACGGCCAGGGGCAGGCCCACATAGCCCAGGCCCACCACGGCCAGGGTCGCCTTTTTAGTCATAAGTTTTTCGTATGTATTCATGAAAGTTACTCTTTTTGACTGATTTTAGAGTTGATTTGTTTTTGAACGAAAAAAATATAGAAAATATTTATATTTTTTAATATGAACATTCCCAGGGTATAGTATCAGCAAATCCCATTTGATACTTCGATAGGTTTCATATATAATACCTATATTTATCAGTTTTTGAAAAAAATTTAATTTATAGTGCAGAAAGTCTAGCAAATTTTTTGCCATATTATAATGTAATTTTTTTAAATTATATTTACTCGAGGTGCCAAGAAGATATTTGACTCCTCTCAGGTGGTCAAAAATTTTATCATGCGACCAATATATCATTTTATGTGTTTTTCTATATGCATAAGTTTGAGCTGGCACAGCGTAAAATTTTTTTGCGAGAATCATAGTATTTACAAAAAAAACTGGATCCTGAAAACGTTTCAAGGCAGGGAATTCCAGTTTATTATTTAATAAAAATAATTTGCTATATAAAAATTTTGTAAACCCTCCTTCATATTGATAATCAGTATAATAAATCCATCCTTCTTGTTCAAAGTATTGATCAGGAATTCTATAAGATAGTGTATTTGTAGCAGTATCGATTTTATATAGTGATCCACCACAAATCTTAGCATGCTGCTGAATAGCTTTTTGGTAAAGTACGGTAAGCGTATCCATAGAAGGATACAAATCATCGCTATCCATAAAAGCGATATACTCCCCTTTAGCAATGGCCATGCCATCATTGCGTGCCGGACCGGCACCTGTAGATTCGTCATGATGGATGATGGTAATCCGGGAGTCCTGGGCTGCGTAGGCTTCGGCAACGGCATCGCTTCCATCCGTAGATGCGTCATCAATGATGATGATTTCGATATTGCGTAATGTTTGTCCCGTAACACTGTCGAGGCATTCCCGAAAGTAGCGGCCACTATTTCGTACAGGGATGATGACACTGACAGCAGGACCTTTAGACGAAGGCATGACGGAAGCTCCAGAGTTAAGGCAGGCTAAGTGTATTCTTGCAGGCTAGCCAGACATTAAGGGCTGCCATTGAATTCAAGATCAAATCCGGTCAGGAGCATTTGAACATCAATATATTTATGATGCAGTTCAAAGCGGCGCTCAGCTTCGCTCTTGCCGCTGCCGCATTCGATTTTCGCAAAAATCTCATTCCCCTGGATTGGGTAGGTACCAGGTTCGATCGTTTCAGGATCGATGGATTTTAGAAAATCCGTTACCTGACTAAAGATATCGGGAAGATATTTTTTTCGGCATCCCAGCTTGTCAGTGTTCCGATGAACATCGTTCCCCCTATCGTTTCGCCTCAAGCGCTGGCGCGGTATTGCTACACGGTATGCCAAGAAAAGCGCTTCTCTTACGGAGTTCCTGTTCTCAATATCCAGAAGCCGACGTTGATAAACAACCGGTTATCTGCGGAAGGACGACCAGTATCGCCTTGGAACCGGGAAGAAATTTTTCAGTGTGTTGACTGTTACAGATGAAGCTCAAAAACATGGCCATCCGGCAGGAAATGTCGAAAAAGTGTACTTTTTCGCCACAGTCCATTTCCCTGTTCATTAGCCGAAAAAACCGACGTTTCCAAGCCCTATTCCGTCAAAAACGTGATTTTTCCCACTGGCGAAAAAGTACACCTTTTTGCCATGTTCAATCTTCAGACTTTTTTGTGGATTCAGCGCGGTAGCGGAGTATTGACCGTGCCATGCCGCACCGTTTGCGGCCTTTACTGAGGAGAGCTTTCCCGTTTTCCACAGTTCATGCATTTCGGCGAAAAGGATGTCCACATGCAGTTCCTGCGTGGGCAGCCGCCATTGCCGCTGTATTTCCTCATAATTGCGGCCCAGGTGATCGATGCTCGTGACGCAGAGCTGGTCGCCGGGCCGACAGGTCTTCGTACCGGGGACGGCGGAAGTCCTTGCCCGACATCCGGTCGGTGAAGATCCTGTGCCTGGGGATGCCCTGCCGTTGCAGGGACAGATGCCGGCGCTCCGCGTTCTGGTCGGTGCTGGATACACGGGCGTAATCGTACACGCTGTGCATGACATGCTCCTTGGTATGGCCGGTCGGGGCCTGTCCTTTTTCCGGGACACTGCGGAGGGGATACGCCATCCGCCGCAGGGGAGGCAGCCATGCGGACGTGTTGCCGGAGATGGGGAGGGGCCCGGAACCAGATGCAAAAAACACGCTTTTTCCATCTTTTTTGCCGACAGATGGAAAAAGCGTGTTTTTTTGTCATGTCATATGAAAAATCCCGGCTGGGTCGCCGGGAAAATGTGGCCTGTGGCCGGAAGCGTGTCCGTTTTGGGGAGGATCAGGGCCGGAAGCGTGTCTGTTTTTTCGTTTTCTTGACCAATCTGGTTTTCAAGTTGTCATTCCTCCAGGAAAAAGTCGCAAAATTTCTTTCTTAAAATATTGGGTGGCGCAATATCAGGTTATGGTTTGAGGGTGTTGATAAACTAATGACTTCGCGACATTTAGAGGATGTCCGGCATACATTTTGCTATACCAGTTTTCTCCAAAGGATACAGGCCAAAGCAAGGTAAAGTAGCCCCATAAAATTGACGAGGTAACAACAGTAGCGAATGCGCAAGCTCCGAAAACCCTTCAACCAGGCGAATGTCCGCTCTACTACCCAGCGGCGGGCAGGAGTCCTCCAGCGGTCCCGAACTTCTTCCCCCCGGCTGCGGATATGCTCCTCAAATCCGTTTACGTAGACTTCTTCGCTGACTCGCGGGTAGTCATAGCCCTTGTCCAGACAGAGATGGCGTACGGCAGACCCCAGAAACCAGCCGCCCATTTCCCGGGAGTTCTTCAGCGTCGCTTCTATCAGGCGGCTGTCATGAACATTGGCACCTGTGACTGTCACTCCCAGAGGAATACCCTGACCATCCACATGGAGATGTATCTTGCCGCCGCTTCGGCCCCTGTCCGTCGGGTTGCGTCCAAGGCCCTCAGTCGCTGATTTTTTGAGAGCGCGTCGGGGCTTGCAGCAAGGTGCCGTCCATAGCCTGCCATTGGGCGTCGACGCCGACCTTTTCCCCATATTCAGCAAGAAGGATGCGAAAAATCTCCGCCATGATGCCAGCTTTGTTCCATCGCTGGAAGTGCTCGTGGACAGTGCTTTTTGATCCATAGCAGGCGGGAAGCATGGCCCATTGGCATCCTGTCCGGCATTTGTAGAGGATTCCTGCCAGAACCGTGCGCTGCGCAAGCGGTTTGCTGCCGCCGCTTCTTTTTCGTTTGAACGGGGCAAGGAGAGGCTCGATACGTTCCCACAGCTCATCAGGCACATCACGAAAATCTGTTTGTTTCATGGGACGAGATTACCACACCTTTTAAAATCAAAAAACATGCCGGACATCCTCCTAGGCAACCGGCTCCCGGTCTGCCTCACGGAGTATGACCACCATCTGTTCATCGGTAAATCTTCCTTTTCTCATGGAATCAATCCCTACTGGATTGGCCGCATTTCCTCAAGTTTTTATGGTCTAGAATCTCCGTATCAGGTCACCCCTCCCCCACCAAAAAAAGAGGCCCGCCAGCAAAAACTGGTAGGCCTCTTTTTTGTTCATGCAGTCAGCCTATAGGGTCGCTGTACAGCCACATCGTTATCTTTCAGGATAAGCGTACTTTCTCCACAGCCTTACGTATCTCTTTCAACAGGCTACCGCAGTCGCGATAAAATCGCCCCCGCTCCTTTGCGGCTGCTATTTCCTGTCGCGTATACATCCCGTGCTTGAAACTATTCCGATTCCCGTACGGCGCACCGCCTTTGGGTGTTGATTCAGCCATTTTTACTTCCTCCTTTGGACGACATCTCCAACAATGGCCTGATCGGCGTAGACGTGTGTGACCTGGATGTTCTGCCTTCCGGCATTGCGGTAGCGTCGAAGTATCTCAAACTGTTGCAGGTACAGACGCATCATCTTGGCCGCTATAGCCGAAAGACGTTCCTTGTCTTCCGTAAACACAGCCGTGTCACTGCTGCTCAAGGCATTCACTGCGTACTCATTGGCAAGACACATCTGCACCACAAGCATGCGCTCAAGACTGTTGCTTGGCCTAATCTCCCGGATGGCGGTAATGCAGGCATTGAACAGCAAATCCGAGCGTTTTCCTCTGGCTGTTCTTGACAAGCAATGAAGCAAATACGTCGCCGCAGGCTCGTCTTCCGCCCCGAATGCGGCCATAAGTCGCTCTTTCCATTGCGCCGGGCACTCGCCAGCGAGCAACACCGGCGCAATGCCATTCTCTGTTTTCTGGACGAAAACAGACTCGCTCGTGCAGGTTGCCTGAGTCATCGTACCGACTCGTTCAGCGTGCGTGCCAGGTAATCAGAATCATTAAAAATGGCATACAAAGCCTTGTCATCAAGCTTGAGCAGCATCTCCGTCACTCTTCTGTAAAAAGCCGACGGCCCCATGCCGTAGAGCTTTCTGTCCAACACATCACGCAGCGCCGCATGAGTCTCGATCGGAAGACCTGCACCAATAACTCGAATCTTATCACTATTTTGCATAAGTCACCTCGTGTTTTTTCTTGATACAGAAATATTGGCCTCCTCTTTTCCAAAATTTCAGAAAGGAACTCCTTTTTCTTCTGCATACAGAACGTAAGCCTCGCAAAAAGATTGCATGGATAAAAGCAACCAGCAGTCAAAAAAAAGCCTTGGCACTTGTTATAAGGGTATAGAAAAAAGCATGTTAGGAGGCTTCTTATGCATACTACCACAAATCAGTCTTCCAGCCTTGCATCGGCTCTTCTCTGCGTCCAGCAGGCGCTGCAACCCGCCACAAAGGATGGTAAAAATCCGTATCATGCCACCCGCTACGCCACTCTCAACAGTGTCATGGCAAGCTGCCGTGAGTTGCTTATCAGCCATGGCATCCTGCTTACCCAGATGCCTGTCGTCCAGCCTGTAGAACTCGGTCAGAACGTCCTTGCTCTCGAAACGCGACTCACTCATGTGGATACCGGTGAATATCTTGCCAGCACTGCCATTGTCCCTCTGCCCAAAGCGGATCCCCAGGGACTGGGCAGTGCCATTACCTACGCAAGGCGTTATGCCCTCTGCGCCATATTGGGCATCATTACAGAAGATGATGACGGCAATGCCGCATCCTGTCTGGAGAATCGACAAGCGCCAAACGTAACGGCCGGCCCCAAGAAAGCACGTTCTCTCCTGGCATCTTTGCCGAAGCTCGATGGGGTCAGCTACAGCACGGCCACCAGCTCCGAGGGCCGACCATATGTTGTCGCTGTCGGCGGAACAATGGAAAAGAAAGTCCTTCTCCAGAAAGCGGGCTTCCGATGGGACAACAAGCAGCGGTGCTGGTGGAGATACGCGGACATTGAAAATCAGGACAGCGCCCAGAGCTGTTCGCTGTGAGGAGTCTGTATGAAAGAAACTAACTCGCAACGCCCCCTGGCGTTGATGTCCCTTCTGCACAATGGCCTGCGGCTCCATGCTGCAAAGACGACACAGGCCCAGCTGGGAGACAGGAAGCGCTATGTGGGGTTGTCCGACATCGCCGCCTTCAGCGTCTGCCCCCGTAAAGCTGTCCTGCAAAAACAGCAGCCCGGAACAGCGAATTTTGCCAAGACACTGACGCTTCAGCGGGGACACTGGTATGAAGACGGCATAGCTTCCGCTCTGGAAGCCACAGGCCTGTCCCCTCTGCGCCAGCTTGAAATAGCTGTGACCTACAAGGGCGTTCCCATCAAGGCGCATCTTGATCTTGTGCTGGTGTCTTCTTCCCCGACGCCAACCATCCGTATCCTTGAAGTGAAAAGTATGACAGCCCTGCCCGAACATGTTTACGCCAACCATGAACTTCAGGCCTACGGACAGATCGCGCTGTTCCATGCCTACTACAACAGGCATGTGTTCAGTCTGCGGGACGAACAGGGCACACCGGTTTTCACGGGGCTGTCTTTCCCTGAAGTGGTCGCCAGACTCTGGGGGGAATCTTTCCCGGACAACATCCGCAAGGTAAATGTCGAGGCCTGGCTTCTGGCCCTGACTATGACCGACGGCAAAGGCTTCGGCCCTTATCACTACAACAGGACTATGAAGACTGCGATCCTTGATATGGCGGTGCAGATGTACGGCCTTCTCCCACATCCTGTTGACAGATTGCCTGTGGCTGAGGGCTTTCATCCCCTCTGCTCCTGCTGCGATCATGCTGTGACCTGCCCCAAATTCGCCGGTCCTGAGCATCCTGAACTGGAGCAACGCCTGCAAAAGCTGGTTGACTGGAAAACAGACCGCACTGCGCTGGATGAACGTATCAAGGAGGCAGAGACCGATATGAAAGAATGGTATGCCCGGACGGACGCTCAGGGGGATTGGGTCATAGCCGGAAAACACCGCTTCAAAGTCGTTCCTCTGGCTGGCCGACGTACTCTGGATAAACACGGGCTGGCCAACGAACTCTCCAGTCTGATGCGGGATCAGGGAATCGCTCTGGACGTACCGGCGCTTTTTGCAAAGCATGAGAAGCAGGGGGCCCCCGGAAAGCGCCTTATGCTGCTGCCCTTCTCCAACACAATAACTGACGCCTAATACGAGAACTGATATGGATTACTCCTCGAATGTGGCCTTGTGCCTGAACCGGGCCGCTGCCGGCAGTTTGACGAGAAAGCTGTCTCACCTGAGCAAGGAAAAGGAAGAAAATGTCCAGATCCTTGCCCTGTTTAACAGCGCGGAGTGCTACAAGGCCAAAGATGGCGCCGAGGTTTTCCTCTGGAACGACGTCTCCTGGTCTCTGGACAAACCTGAGATCGAATATGTGGAATATTTTCTGGATTCGCTGGAAATGGGGGCCTTCCGATTCCTGCGCATCGGCGAAGAAACCGATGACATAGAGGCAAGCGGCGACTACCGGGATAATCCGTTCCGGCTCGATGTAAAACGCAGCCTGTCATTCAGAAAGCCAAGACACCACGCCGGTAAATAAGACCGGCTTTTTTCATCTTTACCGAAGGCTCGTCGTGTCCCGCACGGCGAGCCTTTTTCTTATGGGAGCACGCTCATGGCAAAAATCACGGACTTTGACGCTGGCTTTGTTTTTTCCGGCAAAGCATCAGGGACGAAAATCAGAGGGTATGACGCCCCTACAGCTTATACTCCGGCCCTGGATTCGCAGTATTCGTTCAATCCTACGTCAGGAAGGGACCTTGTTCTCTGGTTTCTGATGGAACACCCCGACCCGCTCTGGATCAGCGGCCCCACTGGCTGTGGCAAGTCCAGTGCCGTACGCCAGATAGCGGCGCGTCTCAACTATCCTGTTTTCGAAGTCAACGGCCACGAGCGTCTGGAAAGCTCTGACCTCATAGGTCATCTGTCCGTACAGCATGGCTCAATGTGCTTTGTTGACGGACCGCTCACCCTGGCACTGCGGCAGGGGGGACTGCTGCTGTTCAATGAAATCGATCTTTGCTCTCCCGCCACACTGGCAGGACTGAATACGATCCTAGACGGCGCGCCACTGTGTATCGCCGAAAACAACGGCGAACTCGTCAAGCCCCACCCCATGTGTCGCTTCATCGCTACGGCAAACAGCAATGGCGGGAGTGATGACACCGGTTTGTACCAGGGCGTGCTGCGACTGAATCTGGCTTTCATGGACAGATTTATGCTGATCGAAATGGGCTATCCCGAAGCCGATACCGAAGTAGCACTACTCCGGCAACGTTTCCCGCAACTGCCCCAGGAGCTTGTCACCAGTATGGTCAGCTACGCCAATGACATCCGCAAGCAATTCATGGGGACGGACAGCGGTCCCGACGCTCTCTCTGTCACCCTGTCCACACGCACGCTGCTGCGCTGGGCAGGGCTGACTCTGGCGTACCACCCGCTTTCGGCGCAGGGCATCAGCCCCATCATCCATGCATTGGACAGGGCCCTGGCCTCCCGCGCCTCCGCATCTGACAAAGCCGTACTGCACGAACTCGCGCGAAAATATTTCCCTGCATCTCACTAGAAGTCATTTCATAATTCCAGAAAAAGTCATAAAAATCGTGTAATCGAATTTCATGAGCAAATACCAAAGATTAACAGATGACCAATGGGCAATTTTGGAACCTCTCCTTGCAAATGAGGCTTCTTCCGTGCGGGGAAGGCCTCCTGTCCATGATGACCGCTCTGTACTGAACGGCATCTTATGGGTATTGCGCACTGGTGCCGCCTGGGCTGACTTGCCGGAGAGATTCCCGTCTTCATCAACCTGCTATCGCCGATTCAGCAAGTGGGTCAAAACGGGCGTATTCCGAAAAATCCTTGAGGCTCTCGCCCGTGACCTTGAAGAGCGTGGGGCCATAAACCTCTCGGAATGCTTCATTGACGGCACGTTCGTGGTAGCAAAAAAAGGGGCGCAAAAGTGGGAAAGACCAAGCGGGGGAAAGGTACGAAGCTCATGGTTATTGCAGACGCTTCTGGTCTTCCACTCGCCCTGCACACGGATTCTGCTGGTCCTCATGAAGTCACCCTTGTCCAAGCTACCCTCGATGAAATTGTCACAGTGGGACAGCCCAGAAGAATTATTGGGGATCGTGCCTATGACAGTGATCCGCTCGATAACGCCCTTGCTGCCCAAGGGATTGAGATGATCGCACCACATCGGCGCAATCGAAAGCGTAAAGCAACGCAGGATGGTCGCCCCTTGCGGCGTTATCGTCGCCGTTGGAAAATCGAACGACTTTTTGCTTGGCTCAATACGTTCAAGCGGACAATGGCACGCTGGGACAGGTTCCACCAACACTTTACCGCCTTTGTTCATTTGGCATTTTCCATGATTTTACTCAGAAGAGTCATCAAGGAATTATGAAATGACTTCTAACCAGCAACCATAAGGTCATATTCCATGCCCAACGATATTATTACCATCACGCCCCCCGACGCTCTCGACAAGCTGTATGTCCTCAACCTCGACACGACCATCTGGTCTGCCTGCCGCAAACTCACGGCCTCCGATTTTGACAGTGAAAACCAGCTGCCGCCTTCCGCCCTTGCCAGTCTGGGCTTCAAGAAAATCTGTGATCCGGCCCATATGGCTGTGTTCAGCAGGCTCAAGGCCAGAGCTGTTTCTCTTCTTGACAGGCACGCTGTCCGCTTTCTTGGCGGCTGGGCCGTGCCTTCAACCAAGGTTGACAGCATCCTCGACGGTTTGAAGGCCATCAAAGATGAATTTTATACCGAAAAGACCCTGTTCCTGCAAAACTATGACCGCCTCATCGCGGAGTGGATAAGCAAGTATGAGGTATGGCGGGAATTTCTCGCCAGCAGCACGGTCTCGGCAGACTATGTCGCTCAAAGGCTCACGTTTGCCTGGCAGCTCTTCCGTGTCAAATCGTCTGAGGTGGATTCGACGCTGGACGAAAGTCTCTCCGACCTGGGAAACAAGCTCTTCTCCGAGATCGCCAAAGATGCGGCCGACATCTGGACTCGGGTCTACGAAGGAAAGACGGAAGTCACGCATAAAGCCCTGTCTCCGCTGTTGACGCTGCGGGACAAACTCAAGGGGCTGAGTTTCGTTTCTCCCCACGCCATGCCCGTGATCAGAATCATGGATACGGTAATGGAAGGCGTGCCGGACAAGGGCAAGTACATTGCTGGCCAATCGCTGCTGAACCTGCAAGGCCTTGTCTGCCTGCTCAAGGACAAGCAAGCGCTGCTCAAGCAGGCAGAGGCCATGCAAAATACGTCCAATGCACAGCGAACCTTGAACTCTATTGTTTCCGCCTTCTCCCCGAACAAGCAAACAGTGGTACCGGTCACACCCGCATGCCTCAATTCCGGCGGCCTGTGGTGACACCATGCAAGCAGAAACCAAACATATCATGTCGGCCCTGCCGGTTGTGGCCTCCATACTGGGGGATTCACTGGGCGTGAAAGTCAGCATCGGTGAACACAGCACAGCCTGGACGGATGGAACTTCCATATTCCTGCCCAAACTCAGTGTTGAAGGCGATGAAACAGAGCTGGGGCTTGTGCGGGGGTACATCAGCCATGAGGCCGGACATATCCGATACACGGATTTTGTCGACCTGCGGGCAGAAGCACTCACAGCACTGGAACAGCGTCTCTTCAACTATTTTGAAGATTACCGGGTCGAGCAGCGCATGACAGAACGTTATCCCGGCTGTCGCCAGGACTTTCTCTGGCTGATACGGCATCTGTTCGCGACTCCCTTCTCTCGGGAGGAGCTGGAGAACTATGCGGCACAACCACTGGCCGCCTTGCTGGACTATGTCCTGTACTCTGTCAGGGCTCTCTCCCTACCCGCCTTGCAGAGATCAGTCTGTCTGTTGGGACAGATCGTTGAAAATCATTATCCCAACCTGCTGGGCGGGTTCACCCCGCTCATCAGCAGAGTCACGGACTGCCGAAGCACCCGCGACTGCCTTTCCCTTGCCAGAGAGACGGCAATCCTTTTGCGCGGCTATTTGCACTCCCCCACACAACAGGAGGAACCACCTGAAACAAATACCCCACTCCCGTCGCAGACGAACTCGGCCGCTCTTACTGCTCCCGAGCAGTCCGGGCAGCCGACACTCCCCAAAAGGAACAAGCTGGAAAAGCAGCGACAAGCAGAGGGGGCACTGCAAGAAAATGAAGATCAACCGGCTGGCGAGAATCAAAAAAGCGAAGTTTCCGGTCACAGCAAAGCATCTCCCACGCCACAGGAGGCGCTGGCGCAAGCTCTGGACGGAGAAAGCACAGGCTTGCCCGCTGATGAAGGAGAACGCATCGCAAAACAACTCGAAGCCTGCCTGAAGCAATCGAAGAATTGCCGTCCGCACACGGCTATGCTCGTAGAACAGCGCTGTCCTCTCCACAGGTTGGATCCTGCACAGCTGGCAGCCTGTAAACGGATGAGCAATGCTCTCCAGACACGCCTGGGAGCCCGGCTGCAAACCAGAGTGTTGCGTCGTAGTCGAGCAAGCCGTAGCGGAAGGATCGACGGCCACCTGCTGCATCGTCTGGCGACAGGTAGCGCACAGGTATTCATGCAGCAGACTGAAATCAGAGGACTGGATACGACTGTCCATATCCTGCTGGACTGCTCCTGCTCCATGGCACATAAACTCAGTACGGCCTGTGCGTCATGCTATGTCGTGGCCTCAGCCCTGTCGCGCATCCCAGGTATCCGGGTAGCCCTTACCGCCTTCCCTGCCACAGATGACAACACATCTGTATGTCCTGTGTTTCGTCCCGGAGAGCGTATCTCCGATGCCTGTCTTGTGACCGCCCACGGCAGTACACCCATGGCGGAGGCCATGCTCTACGCCTTGCGCGAGCTGCTCAGACAGAGGGAACGCCGTAAATTGCTTATCGTACTCACCGACGGCAGCCCTGACGATTTCAGGACGGCAATGGACGTTATCGACACTGCAGAACGGCTCGGCATTGAGGTCTGCGGTATTGGTATCGACGCCCGCGCCGTGACGAACCTGTTCTCAAAGGCAGCCGTCATCCGCACTGTCGCAGAACTACCGGAGGCCTTATTCGGCCTGTTCACCTTAACCTTGTAAATGTAAAGGAGCAGAGTATGAACCCTGTCGTGATCGTAGACATCGTGCTTGCCGCCCTGACGGTTCTCCGTGGCGCCATGTCGGAACGGCGCTAACCATCCAGACAGAGAGGAAAGGCGTGAGGCAGACCTTGACGCCTTTCCTCTTCAAAGAGATACTTCAAAAGCGCGCGGGAACGTCTGGCGGTGTCGGGCGAATCCCAAAAGCGCGAAAGCCCTTCTGTGACAAGAAAATCGTGATAGGAAGTCCGGTGGTACCAGCGGTGGTACAGCAGCTTTTCCCGGGGAAGTGTAATCCAATTATTTCAATATATTGAGTGATACAATTGGCTCCCTCCCTCGCCACTAAGGCAGCAAAGCCGGTAGGTTACAACACGTAGCTTACCGGCTTTTTTCGTGCTTGAAAAATAGCCTCCCCGGCAAAGATGTATACCAAGGAGTATACCGGCGTGCCGAAACAGCCGTTTCCAGGGGGGCACGTAAACAGGCTGCCCAGCCTTGCCTGTGGCGGTTTCTTTGCGCTCGGCAAACGTGTTGGCTGGGGTAGGTGTGCGAAGCCGACAAAAAAGGCCGGAGATCGTCCCCCGGCCTTTCGATTATCAGTTAGCTGGTCTCGTTCATTACGTTAACGCACGGCTCTTGTTACCACAGCGAATCTGAAGACCCTCCTTTATCTCTTAGCGGGCAGTATTCAAACGCGCATATGCATCACAGCCGCCTTGGAAGCCATTATCACAGGCTTTGCCGTACCACTCCTTGGCTGTGGCGCGATTTTGTCGCACACCTTTACCCTCTTCATACAAAACACCAAGACTATATTGAGCGCCAACATATCCTTGGTCAGCAGCCTTTTTCCACCATTGCCAAGCCTTGTGATAATCCTGACGTACGCCGTGGCCAGAATAATATAAAGCACCTAGCCTAGACTGAGCACCAGCATGTTCGTACCTTGCAGCTTTTTCGTATAATTGTTTTGCTTTATAATAGTCTTGATTTACACCTTGACCATTTTCATACAAAATACCAAGATTAAATTGGGCTCCAGCACTTCCTTTATCAGCAGCTTTTTCCCAGTATTTCCTAGCCTTATGATAGTCACGCTCTACGCCTTGACCCAAATAATACAAACTGCCAAGTCCAATTTGAGCGTTAATGTTTCCTTGCGCAGCAGCTTCCTCATATAGCTGACTTGCCTTCTGATAGTCCTGAGCTACACCTTGGCCTTCTTCATACAACTTACCGAGAAAAAACTGAGCGTCAGCACTTCCTTTATCAGCAGCTTTTTCAAACCATTGTCTTGCCTTCTGATAGTCCTGATCTGCATCTTCTCCCCAATAATACCAAAGTCCAAGCTCAATCTGAGCATCAACATGTCCTTGTTCAGCAGCTTTTTCGGACCACTCTTTACATTGCTTATAGTCCTGCTGTAAATAATAATAGTGACCTAGACTATACTGAGCACTAGCATCTCCCTGTTCAGCGGCATGCTTTGTTTCTTCAAAAGAAGCTGAAATGGCAATAGAAAAACAACAAATATATATTATAACTACAAATAAAATCAATTTTTTCATCGCTAGATGCTCCTTTACAAAGGTAATACCTCCCTCAACAAGATAATTCAAGTCAGTATCATGAATAGTACGTTAAGAAGCTATCCGGCATATAATTTGCCTATGCTAACTTTCACCAAGTGCGAAGCCGATAAAAAAGGCCGGAGATCGTCTCCTCGGCCTTTGGCCATTCATGCGTCTTTGCGGACACTATCAGCACATTTTCCAAGTATCCCCTGGTGCCCCTTTGAAAAGAAGGAAGGACGCAAAAGAGGATCTTCCTGCCCCGCGACTGCACTCCATGGGCAACCGGTCTGCGGATGCCCCCGGCAAGTACCCGCAGTACATGGCCTGCCAAACAGGCGGATACGAAATCCCGACCGCGGCGTTACAGCCCGCACTCCTTCATCCGGCGCCACAAGGTCGTTCGTGAGATGCCCAGAGCCTCGGCAGCCTGGGTCTTGTTGTATCTGTATTTTTGCAGCACGGCTTCCAGGCGGGCGCACGACGCCGTCTCACCTCTGCCGGCGAAAGGCGTTTCCGGTTCTTCCTCATCCAGGATATCCGCATCGAAGAGGATGTCCGAGGCCTGGATCACAGGCTGCCGGGCCAGAGCGATGGCCCTGTCCACCACGTGGAGCAGCTCCCGGACATTGCCGGGCCAGTCATGCTGTTCCAGCTTTTCGATGGCCTCGTCCGAGATCGAGAGCTTTTTGTAGCCTTCCCCGCGCAGCCTGCGCAGATAGGCAAGGACGATGGGACCGATATCTTCCCTGTGGGCTTCGAGCGACGGGATCTTGAGCAGCAGGGTATTGATCCTGTAGAACAGGTCCTGCCGGAACTGCCCCTGCCTGGCCATGGCAAAAAGGTTCCTGTTCGTCGCACAGATGATGCGCACGTTCACCTGCACGAAACGGGTGCTCCCCAGACGGGTCACGACCTTGTCCTGCAGGACCCGCAACAGGCGGGCCTGCAGGCGCAAGGGCATCTCCCCTATCTCGTCAAGGAACAGGGTCCCCCCATGCGCCAGCTCCACCAGCCCCGTCTTGCCCCCGCGTCTGGCCCCGGTAAAAGCGCCTTCTTCATAGCCAAAAAGTTCGCTTTCCAGCAGGCTTTCGGGCACGGCCGCACAGTTGACGGAAACAAAGGCCGCCTCCTGCCGCCGGCTGTGCGCATGGATGGCCTGGGCGAACATCTCCTTGCCTGTGCCCGTGTCTCCGATCAGCAGCACGGGCCCGTCGCTGTCCGCGAAACGCTGCCCTATGAACTTCGCCTGACTGATGGCGGCACTGTCGCCGATAATGTCGTTGAACATAAAGTAACGGCGCTTCCCTTTCTGGTAGATGTTTTGCCGCACCTGCCGTTCATTCTTCTGGATATCGACGGTATTGTTCAGGCTTAGGACATAGCCGTCAAAATTCCCCTTGAGCTTGATATCGACGATGGTGAAGAGGAACTCACGCTTTATCATGTCTTTCAGGATAAAGGAGTCCGATGCACCTTTCCTTTCTCCCATGATGCGCGAGAAATCCGTCCTGGGGAATATCCTGCCCAGATCCATGCCGATGATCTGCTCCGATATGACGCCAAAGACCCCCTGGGCTTTGTCATTCGCGTAGCGTATCGTATAGTTTTTATCTACGACTATGATGATATTCGGATTGATATTCAAAACAGTATTTATAAAATCTCGTCTCTGTATATTCAGAGCATCCATTTCTATGATGTGTTTTGCCTCCAAAAACACCTTGTAGACAGCTTCCTGATTTTCAGAAAGCAGGGGAATGGCGTGGAATCCTTCCTCCCTTGCCTTGCTTATCAGGCCAAATCCTCCCACAAGAAGAGATATGTTTTCCTCCCGGACCTTCTTCAGAGCCGCTTCGATATTGTTCCTGTCCTCGACCTCCAGCCTGTAGCCCCGCAGACCGAGCAGCTGTGCTATCCGCATGAATTTGAGCCCCTGGCCGGGAAAGCAGAGATGGCCCACACGCATGTTGCTGTTCTGAAAAGGCAGGAGGGTCTCGAAAAAATTCTCGGCCGAGTATTCGATGGAAAGGATGGGGATGGAGGTGGAATTCCTGAGGATGTGGAGCGCATGCCCGCGTGTGGCCAGCAGCTTGATCTTTTCCGTATTGAGGATGTGCAGGGCGACCTCTACGTCATTGTCGAACTTCGATACCGCGATGCAGGTCCGCATGTTGAGCTGATGGGCCGTCTCCTCGGCATACTTGGCCAGCGTCTTGAACGGAGTGACGACACAAAAATCCGCAGGCTGCTCACCTAGATAGTGTCGTCAAATTCAAAAGTATGTTATAATCTCTTCACTTACAATGAGGAGAGACCATATGGCGGCACATCGGAGGCATGATATTTCCGACAAGGTATGGGCAAATATTGAAAAACTTCTTCCCGGTTCCAAAGGCTCTGTCGGTCGTCCTTCCGCCGATAACCGATTGTTTATCAACGCCGTCTTCTGGATACTGAGAACCGGGGCTCCGTGGCGGGATTTACCCCCCGATCTTGGCGACTGGAAAAATACACATCGCCGCTTCTGCCGATGGCGAGATCGGGGAGTTTGGGAGAAAATACTCGAAGCTCTCATTGTCGAACCTGATTTTGAATGGCTCATCATTGATGCCAGTCATTGCAAAGTACATCCCCATGCGGCGGGCGCTGCGGGAGGTAATGAGGCCATGAGCCGCACAAAAGGGGGCTCAACTCAAAAATACATCTGGCCGTGGATGCGCATGGTATGCCGGTCAGAGTTATTGTTACAGAAGGTACCCGAGCTGATTGCAAAGAGGCCTGTGCGTTGATTGACGGGTTGAGTGCCGGGGCACTTTTGGCTGATAGAGGCTACGATACGGAGAGTATTCTCCGCAAAGCAGGTGAATCCGGTTTCCAGGTTGTCATCCCGCCAAAGAGAAGTCGTAAAATATCACGCAACTATGACAGAGAGCTCTACAAAGTCAGGCATCTTGTCGAGAATGCTTTTCTCCATCTCAAGCGCTGGCGGGGAATTGCCACACGATATGCCAAAAGATGTGCATCTTTTCTTGCCGCCGTTCAAATCAGATGCATATCTTTGTGGGCAAACATAATTTGACGACACTATCTACATGGATGATGGACTCACAAAATCCGGGGTGCATGGAGACTCCTTTTGTGAAAGGACGGCGGATCCCGCCTGCCCATCCGGCAGGATGGACATTACGTTTCAAATGTTTCAAAAATAATATAAAATAATTTCAATATATTGTCTAAGATTATCTGCAACATCATGTTCATTTTATTATTTCTGTTTTAATAACATACTGATTTTAATAATCTTTTTAAAATGACACGCTTATTGATGTTAGTGAAAAAAAGAGCGTTCTACCGAGAGAAAAAATAAAACCAATCTTGTCGGTATATTATAATGGAGGTCATCATGGTCCAAGGTAACTGGTGGAAGTGGGCTCTCAGCCTGGGCTTGCCCCGGATCGTATTCTTTACCGTCCCGGAAATGGAGATCGCCAGCCCGAAGACGCCGCTTTTCCTGGCGATCACCCTGTGGGCCGTCATCGCCTGGGCCGTGGAGATCCTGCCCTCCGCGATCGTCGCGGCCATCCTCACGTTCCTGTATGCGCTTTTTGTCACCAAGCCTGCCGTCGCCTTCTCCAGCTGGTGCACCTTCCTGCCGTGGATGTGCTTCTCCGCCCTCATCATCGCCCAGGTGCTCAACCGTACGGGCCTCGGCAAGCGCATCGCCCTGCACAGCATGATCCTGATGGGCTCCTCCTTCACCAAGACCATGATAGGTCTCATGGGGGCCGGCATCATCCTGACCCTGCTCGTCCCCTCCGGCCTGGCCCGCACGGTCATCTTCGTCGCCATCGCCCAGGGCCTGATCCAGGCCCTCAACGTGGACACCCGCTCCCGCATGTCCTCGGCCCTGATCATGGGCGGCTATCTGGCGGCCATCGCCCCCGGCCTGTTCTGCATCACCGGTACGGAGATGAACCTTCTTGCCCTTCAGGTCGTCACCAACACCACCGGTGTTCCCGTGGAGTATGTCGACTTCATCATCCAGATGGCGCCCTTCTCCATCTTCTACATGGCCTGTTCCATCATGATGGTCTTCATCATCCGCGGCAAGGAGCGGCTCCAGAACGAAGAATCCCTCAAGACCGTCCTTGAGGAACGCCTGAAGGAGATGGGGCCCGTCTCCGCTGATGAAATCAAGATCTTCCTGGTGCTGTCCATCGGCTTCATCGCCTTCGTGACCGAACAGTGGCACCATCTCCCCGGCGCGTTCGTCTTTGCCCTGGTGGGCATGGCCTGCTTCATGCCCGGCATGAACCTGGCTACCGAGCAGGATCTGCGCAAGGTCAACCTTTCGTTCCTCATCTTCCTGGCGGCCTGCATGTCCATCGGTGCCGTGGCGCAGGACCTGAACATCCCCAAGTGGATCTCGGCCCACATGTCTTCCCTGTTCGAAGGACGCGGCGCGGTCATGGCCATCAGCTTCTCCTATGTGCTGGGCGTGATCGTGAACTTCCTGATGACCCCCATGGCGGCCGTCGGGGCCCTGGGCAGCCCGCTGGCCGTCAGCCTGGGCATGGACCCCTATACCCTCGTCTACGCCCTGCTGTACGGTCTGGGCCAGCTGCTCTTCCCCTATGAGATCGGCTACCTGCTGTACACCTTCATGAGCGGCGCCGTCACCCTGCGCCACATCATGGGCGCTTTCGCCATCCGAATGGTGGCCTTCGCGTTCTTCATTCCCCTGATACTCGTGCCCTACTGGAAGATGGTCGGTTTCCTCAAGTAAAGAGAAATGGCCATGAACATCATCGATTGCAGATACAGACCCAATACGCCCGAATGGATGGCGACCTTTACCCGCAACCCGGTCTACGCGGAGTATGTCGAACTCACGCACTTCGACCGGAAGCCCACCCAGTCCCTTGCGGCCTGTGCGGCCCAGCTGGCCTCGCTTGGCATCAGCAAGGCCCTTGTCTCGGGCAGGGATATCGAAAGCACCTATGCCAGCCCTTCCTCCAACGGGCTTGTGGATGCCTGCGTAGCGGCCTTCCCCGACCTTTTCATCGGCATCTACGGCTTATGATCCGCACAAGGGGATGCGGGCCTACAAGGCCATGCGGCAAGCTTTTGCCGAAGGGCGCAGCCTGGGGGCATCCATCGAACCGGCCATGGCCCATTGCGCTCTGGACGATGCCCGCTACTATCCGCTGTACGCCCTGTGCTGCGACCATGACCTGCCGCTCCTCGTCACCGCGGGCCTGTCGCCCCACATGCCCGGCGTCCTGCTGAGCCCCACATCGCCTGCGGCCCTGGACAAGGTCGCCACCGATTTCCCGGACCTGCGCATCCTGGTCAGCCACGGCGGCTATCCCTGGGCCGGCGAGACCATCGCCGTCTGCCTGCGGCACCGCAACATCTACCTGGACTTTTCCTCGTCCATCAACAAACCGGGGGGCGAGCTTTATGTCAAAGCCGCCAATGACTGCCTTGCCGACCGCTTCGTCTTTTCCAGCGCCAATCCTTTCGTGGATGTGGACAAGGCCCTGGAGCAGATCGGCCGCCTCGGGCTCTCGGACGAAGCCCGGGACAGCATGCTCCACAAGAACGCCCTGCACCTCATCGGCCATCCCCTGCACAACGCCTAAGGAGCCTTGCCATGTCATCCCGTACCATCTATGCCCTCACCGCCGGCCAGAAGCCTGTCGTCATCACCAACCATTTCTACATGCGTCCCGACATCAAGGAATCCCTGTGCACCCAGTTCTTCTTCTGGTGCATCCTGGACGAGAAGGAAGGCCCCATCCTGGTCGACCAGTCGTTCACCCAGCGATGCCTTGACGAGATGAAGATCCCCTATCAGGTCAAGGAAGGCCCCCTTGAGCTGCTCGACCGTATCAATGTCCGTCCCGAGGACGTGCGCCATGTCATCCTGTCGCACCTGCACTGGGACCACTACGCAGGCGACGAGTTCTATCCCAATGCCCGCTATCATGTACACCAGAAGGAACTGGAATATGTGACCGGCCCCCTGATGCGCTTTACGACCTATGCGCAGCACTACAACTTCAAGGCCATCGAGCATCTGCTCCACCTGCATTTTTCCGGACGGGTCCATCTGGTCCAGGATGAACGCGAGGAGATCTGCGAAGGCATCACCTGCCTGAGGACGGGCGGCCATACGCCCGGCCTGATGTCCGTGGCGGTGGAGACCGAAGGCGGGACGAAGATCATCTGCAGCGATGTCGTCCCGCGTTACCGGAACATCAGCGAGATGACCCCCTGCGGCATCCACTATGATGTCACCGAAGCCCTCCAGGCCCTCGAGACCGTCAGCCGGATGACCCGATCCGCGGACGACATCCTGCCCGGACACGACCCGGCCATCACGGAACGCCATCCCCAGGTGGCCCCCGGCGTCTACCGCATCATCTGACATCCAGGGCATGACCGGCCATACAGTCAAGGAACGAACATGACATATACGACATTGCTCCCGGCCCGCATGGGGCGGCTGGAACTGCGCAACCGCATCGTCTTCCCCGCCATGGTGACGAACTACTGTTCCACCCGGGGCGAAGTGACCGACAGGCTGGTGGCCTACCACCAGGAAAGGGCCAAAGGCGGTGCCGGTCTCCTGATCACGGAAGCCACCTACATCAGCCCCGACGGCAAGAGCTTCCCGCATCAGCTCGGTATCGATGACGATGGCCTGCTGCCCGGCCTTAGGCGTCTGGTGGAATCCGTCCACGCGGCGGGGGCCCGCATCGCCGTCCAGCTGTGCCATGCCGGCAGACAGACCTCCCGGGCCGTGACCGGCCTGCCGCTCCTTTCGCCCTCGGTGACCCGTTTCGGCAATGACGAGACCAGCGCCATGCGGCAGGAAGATATCGACAGGGTCCTGCGTGACTATGCCGGCGCGGCCCTGCGGGCCCAGAAAGCAGGCTTCGACGCCGTGGAGCTGCATGCGGGCAACGGCTATTTGCCCCAGCAGTTCCTTTCGCCCTTCACCAATGCCCGGCAGGACGGCTACGGAGGCAGCCTGGAGAATCGCGTCCGCTTCACCGTGGAGGCCATCCGGGCCGTCAGGGCGGCTGTCGGACCGGACTTCCCCATCATCCTGCGCCTCGGTGTGGCGGAACCCGCCAGCGGAGGCCTGACTCTGGAAGACGGCGTGGCCGCAGCACGCATCCTGGCCCGGGAGGACATCGACGCCTTCGACGTGACGGCCGGCATGCGGGAAGGCGGCATGTGGGTGACGCCGCCCCTGGCCCTGCCCCGGGGCACGCATATCGAAAAGGCGGCAGCCGTACGCCAGGCCATCCAGGCCTCCAGGCCCGTCATCGGCATCGGCAGGATCACGTCCGCTTCCCTGGCCGACAGCTTCATCGCGGCCGGAAAGGTCGATTTCGTGGTCATGGGGCGCGCCCTGCTGGCCGATCCCGAACTGCCGCTCAAGACATTGCAGGGCAGGGAGGAAGACATCCGTCCCTGCATAGGCTGCAACGAAGGCTGCATCGGCCGCCTGTCCCGCGGGCTCGACATCTGCTGTGCCGTCAATCCCCGTGTGGGCAATGAATACCGCCCCCTGCCGCGCCGGGTCGCCAGCCCGCGGCATGTCCTCATCGTCGGTGCCGGTCCGGCCGGGCTCGTGGCTGCCTGTACGGCACTCCGGCGGGGCCACCGGGTCACGGTCCTGGAAAAAGAGGCCGCCTGCGGCGGCAAGATCCCTCTTGCGGCCCGGCCTCCGTTCAAGGAAGAGCTGGCAGGCTACGCCGTCTGGCTGGAACGGCAGGCCCGGGATCTGGGCGCCGACATCCGCTGCTCCACCAAGGCCACGCCCTCACTGGTGTCCGAACTGGCACCGGACGTCGTGCTGCTGGCTGTCGGCTCCGAGCCCGTCATCCCGCCCATCCCCGGGCTTGCACCGGAGCGTTTCCTTCTTGCGGAACAGGTCCTGCAGCAGCAGGGGCCCACCCCCGGACAGGACGTCCTCATCATCGGCGGCGGACTGGTCGGCTGCGAGACGGCGCTCTTCCTTGCCCGAAACGGCTGCCATCCTCTGGTGGCAGAGATGCGCGAGGATCTCTGCATGGACATCGAGCCCCGCTCCCGGGCCGTCATGCTCCTGCATCTGAAGGAATACGGCATCAGGACGCTGACCTCCTGCCGGGTCGACCGCATCGGGGAAGGGGAAGCCGTCCTGTGCAGGACGGGACATGCCGAAGAGCACCTGCCCTGCTCCCGCATCGTGCTGGCTACGGGCTACCGCCCCCGTACGGCGCTTGCCGAAGCCCTGCGCGGCATGGCCGTGCCTGTCCACAGTATCGGCGACTGCCACGGCGGGACGCGCATCTGTGATGCGGTCTGGCAGACCACGGCCACAGCCGAAACCATCTAACCCATCGCCCGGGAAACACCGGGCCGGAAACGGTAATGAAACAGTTCGTCTGCAAACCGACCATCCACATGTTCCCCACCTGCAAGGACTTCCTGGCAGGCTTCGACATCGGCGAGGAAGACCTCGTCCTCAGCAACGCGTATATCTTCAAACCCTTTTTTGACGGTCTCGACTGCCGTGCCAAGGCGCTTTTTCTGGAAGATTACGGCCAGGGAGAGCCCAGCGACACCATGGTGGACGCGTTGCTGGCAGCGGCCTCCCGCTATGATTTCCGCCGCATCATCGCCATCGGCGGCGGTTCCGTCATCGACGTGGCCAAAGTCCTGGCGGTGGCTCCGGCCGGCAGTGATACCAGTGCCGTTTTTGACTGCAAGGAACCGAAGCAGGAAAAGGAACTCATCATCCTGCCCACCACCTGCGGCACGGGCAGCGAGGTCACCAATATCTCCATCATCAACCGCACCTGCCTCGGGATCAAGGTGGGTCTCGTCCACGACAGCCTGTACGCACGTCATGCCGTCCTGGTGCCCGAGCTGCTGGAGAAATTGCCCTATCCCGTCTTTGCCACCAGTTCGCTCGATGCCCTGGTCCATGCCGTGGAGTCCTACCTGTCCACCGCGGCAAGCCCCTTTACCCGCATGTTCTCCGCGGAAACCATCCGGCTCATCCTGGCCGGCTACACGGACGTGGCCCTGCACGGCAGGGACAGCCTGCGTCCCCGCCTTGGCGACTTCCTGCTGGCGAGCACCTATGCCGGGCTTGCCTTTGGTACGGCAGGATGCGCCACCGTGCATGCCATGAGCTATCCGCTGGGCTCCACGTTCCATATCCCGCACGGAGAGTCCAACTACGCCGTCTTTGCCGGTGTGCTGCGGCATTACGAACAGCAGCAGGTCCCGGGCCTGGCAGACCTGCAGGAGCTCCTGGGCCGGGAACTGGGCTGCCCCGCCTCCGACGCCATGGACAGCCTCGATGCCCTGCTGCAAAAGATCCTCCCGCTCAAGAGACTGTCCGCTTACGGCATGGAGCCTTCCCAGGCCCAGCCTTTCGCAGAGGCCGTCCTGCGGACCCAGCAACGCCTGCTGGCCCACAGCCCCAAGGAAATGACGGTAGCCGACATGAGCGGCATCTATACAGCCCTGCTGTAGCATCCATCTCCAGGCCGGAGGCATCCTTTCGTCCCTGATCCGTCATCCGGCCTGGCGTCCTCCTTCCGGTGGGGGGGCGGCCTGATCTCCCACCCCTACAGGTCGTCCCCCTCTTCAGGCAGCCTTTCCAGAAGCACGAGGCATGCCCCGGATACATCCCCTGCCCCACCGCGCCAACGGTGGGAGCAGGGGTGTGTTTCCATAACAGCCATGATTTCATGGATATTCGTGATGCCCTTGCGAATGCGGGCATGATGATTACTCTGGGGATATGCTGCAGACCAGCAGGCAGCTCCCGGCAGCCGTCCAGGGAAGGGGCGGTTGCTGTTTCCCGGACATGCCGCGTGCAAGGGGGCCATCGTGAAAACTTCGGATGTCGTCAAACGGTATGGTTGTCTTTCCGTCTCGCTGTTCTTCAACGCCCTGGGCATCGCCCTGATCACCCAGGCCCACCTGGGCACCACCCCCATCACGACCCTGCCTTATACGCTGGCCGCCATCTTTGGCCTGACCCTGGGCACCACGACCTTTGCCTGCAACCTGCTCTTCCTGCTGCTCCAGCGCATCCTGCTCCGGCGCAGACTGGGCATCGCGGAGCTCTTGCAGATCCCGGCCGTGCTCATCTTCAGCGTGTTCATCGACTTCTGGATGCACCTCACCGGCGCGCTGGTCACGGACGTCTATGTCTGGCAGATCGTCATGTGCATCGTGGGCAGTGCCGTGCTGGGCGCGGGCATCAGTCTTGAGATCATGAGCAATGCCACGGTCATCCCCGGCGAAGGCCTGGTCATCGTCATCGCGGCACGTTCCCGCAAGAACTTCGGCAACATCAAGGTCCTGTTCGACTGCTCGCTGGTCCTGGCCTCGTGCCTTCTCGGCCTTGCCGTGCTGGGCAGCATCGTGGGCCTGCGCGAAGGCACCGTGCTCTCGGCCGTCCTGGTGGGCATGTTCGCCCGCCTGACCTCGCCCTGGACACGCAAGCTGAAGCCCCTGCTCTGGTCCCCGGAACAGCGCCGGCTCCTGCGCCAAATCAAGGCCGAGATGCCGCCCCGGCAAAAGTAAGCCTCTTGCCGAAAGGCTGCCGCCCCTGTCTGCCGGCGCCGGCAGCACGGGACAGGCCTTCCAGAACCACCAGCTACCGGGGCAGCTCCAAACGTACCGTCACCGCGAACCAGGACACTTTTCCCCAGTCTTCCCGCTGTGGTGCGAACGTCCCCTGCTGCGGGACCTCTCCCATGCTTACCGTGCAGGACGGCCCCTTCTTTGGAGCGCTGTCCGCAAGGGCCGCCCTCTCCTCAGCTGCGGCACCCGGTACAGCGGCCGGGCTCCCCTTCGCGACGCTTCCGGCAGCTCCGGCCATCCCGTCATCCTGTGCCGCAGGGACAGAGCGCCCGGCAGACGGGAGCGTGCCGGCCTCGCTGCCGGTGGCGCCATCCTCGGAAAGACCGTCCCGCAGCCCCTGGACCGAAAAAAACGTGCCCGCCATTTGTCCGCCGGGCCTGCCCTCCCCTGCGCTCTGCCGCAGGACGAACCGACCTTCCCCGCCTTCCGGCAGCTGCCAGATGCCCATCCGGCGTTCCAGAGCGGCCATGCCGGTGCGCTCCCGCAAGGCCGTCTCCACGGCGGCGGCCTGCGGCCCCGGCACACGATAGCGGGCCGTGAGGGTCCGGCGTCCTGTACGCGGTTCCGTGGCAGGACGGCAAAAAAGATATTCCAGCCCTTCCGGCCTGAGGCCCGCCTCTTCCAGAAAATCGGCACAGCGGTAGCCCGGCGCCGCTTCCGCCGTCGGGCCGGACAGCCCCGGCAGGAGCAGGACCGGCCCGCCGTCGGCCGCCCGCGCGGGCACGACCAGATACAGACCCAGCAGCAGGGCCATCATCACGCGCATGATGCGTCTCCTTCCTTCTTATTTGCCGGCGTCCCGCCTTTCGGGGACGCGGCCGTGTCTACCACGGCCAGAGTACGTTCCTTGTCTTGTGCCGCACTGTACGCAGGCCATCCGGCATGTCCCGCCCTGCAACACAGGCTTCCTCCGCCTGTCCGCCGCAGCGCCCCCCCGGCCTTGCGGACAAACCGGCAGCAGGGAAGACGGGCCCTCCGCAGACGGCCGGACATCACGGGTATCGAAGCAACAGCAGCACAGTACCCCATCCGCCAGGGATGACCGGCAGGACGAAAAAAGGGGAAGGACGCAGGATGCTTCCTTCCCCCAATACAAGTCAGGTTTATGCCGCGAGCGGGCCGTTACGCACGGCCTTCCCAGGCCTGGACGGTGTTCTTCAGCAGCATGGCGATGGTCATGGGGCCCACGCCGCCGGGCACGGGCGTGATGGCCGCGGCCTTCCCGCTCACGGATTCGAAGTCCGCGTCGCCGCACAGGCCGTCGTCCGTACGGTTGATGCCCACATCGATGATCACCGCGCCTTCGCGGACCATGTCGCCCGTGATCATGCGCGGGCGGCCGATGGCCAGGAAGAGGAAATCCGCGCTGCGGCATTCCGCCGCCAGATCGGGCGTGCGGGAGTGGCACAGGGTCACCGTGGCATCGCCGAATTCGCCGGGACGGGCCAGCAGCAGGGCCAGGGGCTTGCCCACGATGTCCGAACGGCCCAGCACCACGGCCTTCTTGCCGCGGGTGGGCAGGTTGTAGCGGCGCAGCAGCTCGATGACGCCCGCCGGCGTGCACGAGACCATGCCGGGCAGGTTGAGGGAAAGGCGCCCCACGTTCTCGGGATGGAAGCCGTCCACATCCTTGGCCGGGTCGATGGCCAGCAGGCAGGCGGAGGCGGAAAGATGTTTGGGCAGGGGCAGCTGCAGAAGGATGCCGTCCACGTCGTCACGGCCGTTGAGCTCGGCGATGAGGGCCAGCAGGGCCTCCTGCGTGGTATCGGCAGGCAGACGGTAGGGGAAGGAAAGGATGCCCGCCTCGGCGCAGGCACGTTCCTTGTTGCGCACGTAGACCTGCGATGCGGGATCTTCTCCCACCAGGATCACGGCCAGGCCGGGAGCGCGGCGGCCGGCCGACACAGCGGCCTCCACCTGGGCCTTGAGTTCCGCGCGGATGTCGCGGGCAGTCTGCTTTCCATCAATAAGGATCATGGCGACCTCGTGGCTGACGTTGGCGCCGGGGCCGGCGCGTGGAAGGGGCGGAGTATACTCCGGGAGCGCGGCAAGCTCAAGTCCGCGATATCCCTGACCCATAGGCCCCGAAGCGTCTTGCGCTCCGAGCATGATGCGTTGTACATTCATGCTTTGAACGGCCCTTCCCGTCCCCGGGAAGTCCCTGCCGTGATGCCATGTCTCCGATGCGGCGGCATGATGTGAGAACGTACCATGCTCCGAACTTTGCTGCTTTTCCTGCTTTGCCTGCTCCTGCCCGTTCCCCAGGGAGCTCTCGCCGCCGCCTCCGGGAAAAGCCCGGTCCAGGCGGAAACGAGCCTGCCCCTGAACAGGACGACTTTCCATTTTTTCTCTCCCGAAGACATCGCCGCCAATTATAAAGCATCCAAGATCATCCGTGTGGGCTATTTCGACCAGCACGGCGTTTTCGAAGGTGAAGGGGAACACCTTTCCGGCTTGCCGTGGCCCTGCTCACGGCCATCTCGCGCTATACGGGATGGGAATACAAGTGGGTCAAGATCCGCTTCGACGAGCTGGCCCAGCGCCTGGACGACGGCACCATCGACCTTTCCTGCGGCATCAGCTTCACGCCCGAGCGTTCCCGGCTCTACAGCTTTTCCAAACTGCGTGCCGGATACGAGAACACCTGTCTGCATGTCTCCAGCATGAGCGACATATATTACATGGATCTCGATGCGTTCAACGGCATGCGCATCGGCTTTTTCAACGATTCCCAGCAATATGTCGTGATGACGCGTTTCGCGGCACAGAACGGCTTTTCGTTCACCCCCGTTTTTTTTGAGGAAAGTTACGAGATGGCCCAGGCCCTGGCCGAAGGCCGCATCGACGGCTATGTGGACGGTGTGCTGCGCGGCAATGGTACCAAGGTGGTGGCCACCATCTCCACGGATCCTTTCTTCTTCGTCACCCGCAAGGACGATATGGAGGTCATGGCTCCCCTCAACGAGGCCATGCTCCAGATCCTCCTGAATCATCCCAGCTATCTGGCCCGCCTGTACGACAGTTATCTCAACATCTCCTCGGACGTGCCCGTGGTCTTCACCCGGTCCGAATGCCGGTGGCTGGCCACCAAGCCCGCCATCCGCGTGGCCTACAGCCGCGAACAGGACATGATGGACCCCGAATTCGGGGGCAATTTCCTCTATGCCTTCCTGAAGATGCTGGAACGCCAGAGCGGCATCCGTTTCGAATTCCTTCCCCAGCCTTCCTATGACGCCTGTCTCAAGGCGCTGGCCGACGGTACGGCGGACATCATGCCCGACGTCTATCCCCAGCTTTCCTTCCTGCGCAGCCAGAACATCTTTTCGGGCAGGCCCTTCTATAACGCGCCCATCACGGTGGTGGGCCGGCTCCATGACAAAAATATCCCCGGCCAGTCCTGCACGGTGGGCTTCACCCGCGAGATGCGCAGCGTGATGCTGGCCTACCAGAGCGCCTACCCCGAGGACATCCCCAAGATCTTCCCCAATATCGACGCCTGCCGCAAAGCTTTTGAGAAAGGGGAAGTGGACGTTTACCTCTGGCCCTATCCCGCCGCTGCCCTCCAGGACGATCCGCCCAAGGACGGGCTCCTGCTCCCCACCCGGGCCATGTATCCCATGGTACTGGGCATCTCGCCCCATGCCTCGCCCCTCGTGACTTCCGTGCTGGACAAGGTCATCACCTCCACCACCACGGCCACCATCGACGCCCTGCTCCTTTCCGTCGCGCCGGATTCCCTGCTGGACGTCATCCGCCGTTTCCTGCGCCGGAACCTGGTGGAGACGCTCTGCGGTCTGGGCCTGCTGCTGGGCCTGATCATGCTCCTCGTCATGCGCCACAACAGGCGGCGTCTGACCGATCTCCGCGCGGCGGCGCTCACCGATCCCGTGACGCAGAGCCCCAACCGGGCCAGATTCCTTATGGATGCGGCCAAGATCCTGCAAAAGGACCCGCGGCGTTACTATCTGTCCACCATCAACATCCGCAAGCTCAAGCTCATCAACCGGGCCTGCGGCCTGCGCACCGGGGACAGCCTGATCCGCTTCTGCAACCGCGAGTTCGCCCTGCGCAGCCGTCAGGGGGAACTGGCCGCCTACAGCGGCTCGGGACGGTATCTCCTGCTTTGGAAATGCCCTGACGAGACGAGCTTCACCCAGCGCATGGAAGAGCTGTGCAGCGTCGCGGACATGGCCCGCAAGCTGTACCAGCGCCCGGTGAGCTTCTCCTGCGGCGTGTACGTCATCCGCAACGACGCCGACATGGAAGAACACGAACCGCAGCCCACGTCGGGGACGGGAAAAAACATCAACGAATCCATGAGCTTCGTCTCCCGTTATCTGCTCTATGCCGAAACGGCGGAAGCCAGTATCGCTTCCGGCGGCTACCGCTCGCAGTTCCTGATCTACAACGAGCTCATCGGGGCCCGGCAGCTCAAGGCCAACGACATCGAGAACCGCATGGTCAACGCCCTGGAACACGGGGAGTTCACCGTCTTCATGCAGCCCCAGGTCTGCCTTGCGGACAGGAGACTGATCGGGGCCGAGGCCCTCATCCGCTGGCAGGGCCCGGACGGGAAGATGGTCTATCCCGACGAATTCATCCCCCTGTTCGAGCAGAACGGCTTCATCCGCGAACTGGACCTCTTTGTCCTGGATACGGTCTGCGCCTGGATACGCCGCCGCCTGGACGAAGGCAAAAAGGTGCCCCCCATCAGCATCAACCAGTCCAAGGCCCTGTTCTTCCACGACAACTATGTCGAGACCGTCCTCGGCATCGCGGCCCGCCACGATGTTCCCGCCCACCTGCTGCATGTGGAGGTCACGGAAAGCATGGCCTGTCTGGATGAAGAAGCCTTCATCCGCACCCTTGATGCCCTGCGCCGTGCGGGCATCGGCCTGAGCCTCGACGACTTCGGCAAGGGCTATTCCTCCATGGCCATGCTGCATTCCTTCGGCTTCGACACCATCAAGCTGGACCGGGCCCTCCTGGCCCTCGGGCAGGAAAAGCAGCGCTCGGTCTGGATCATCATTTCCTCGCTCGTGGACATGGCCCGCCGCCTCGGCATCGAGATCCTCTGCGAGGGCGTGGAGACCGAAGATCAGCTGCAAAAGCTCCTTGCCTCGCACTGCAAGTACGGACAGGGCTATCTCTTCTCCCCGCCCATGGATCTGGAGACCTTCGACGCCTACGTGGATGCCCACGAACTGGAGCGAAAATAGCCACATGCTCCGGAGGCCTCTTCTCCGACGGAGAAGGGCTCCGTCTGACGCCCCTCCCCCAAATGCAAAGCGCCGCCCTCTCTTGATGAAGGCGGCGCTTTTGTCCGGCAAGCTTTCCCTGCCGCATAAAAAAGGGGGCCTTGCGGCCCCCTCGGGAATACGGATGACGGCAGGCCGTGCCTGCGCCCGCCGGATCAGTCTTCGCTCTCGTCCAGGGCGTAGTATTCCGCCAGCATGGGACCGAAGAATTCGGCGCCGTCGCCCAGTTCTTCTTCGATGCGCAGCAGCTGGTTGTACTTGGCCATGCGCTCGGAGCGGCACAGGGAGCCGGTCTTGATCTGGCCGGCGTTGACGCCCACGGCCAGGTCGGCGATGAAGCTGTCTTCGGTCTCGCCGGAACGGTGGGAGACCACCGTGGTGTAGGCGGCTTCCTTGGCCATCTCGATGGTGTCCAGGGTCTCGGTCACGGTGCCGATCTGGTTCAGCTTGATGAGGATGGAGTTGGCCACGCCTTCGGCGATGCCTTCAGCCAGGATGGAGGGGTTGGTCACGAACACGTCGTCGCCCACCAGCTGGGTGCGTTCGCCCAGGCTGGCGGTCAGCATGCCCCAACCGTCCCAGTCGCTTTCGGCCATGCCGTCTTCGATGGAGATCAGGGGGTACTTGCTGGTGAACTCGGCCAGCCACTGGGCCATTTCGGCATTGTTGAAGGTCTTGTTCTCACCCTTCAGCACGTACTTGCCGTCCTGATAGAATTCGGAAGCGGCGGCGTCGATGGCCAGGGCCACTTCGCTGCCGGGGATGTAGCCGGCTTCTTCGATGGCCTTGACGATGTAGCTGAAAGCTTCGTCGTGGTTCTTCAGGTTGGGGGCAAAGCCGCCTTCGTCGCCCACGCTGGTCACGTGGCCGTCCTTTTCCAGCAGCTTTTTCAGCACGTGGAAGATCTCGGAACCCATGCGCAGGGCATCACGGAAGCTCTGGGCGCGCAGGGGCATGATCATGAATTCCTGGATGTCCAGGTTGTTGGGGGCGTGGGCGCCGCCGTTGATGATGTTCATCATGGGCGCGGGCAGCACCTTGGCGTTGACGCCGCCCAGGTACTTGTACAGGGGCAGGCCCAGGTATTCGCTGGCGGCACGGGCGCAGGCCATGGACACGCCCAGCATGGCGTTGGCGCCCAGACGGCTCTTGTTGTCGGTGCCGTCCAGGTCGATGAGGGTGTTGTCCAGCTGCACCTGCTGCAGGGCGTCCAGGCCCAGCAGGGCGTCAGCGATCTCGCTGTTGACGTTCTCCACGGCCTTGGTCACGCCCTTGCCGCCGTAACGCTTGCCGCCGTCACGCAGTTCCAGGGCCTCACGGCTGCCGGTGGAGGCGCCGGAAGGCACGGCCGCGCGGCCGCTGTGGCCGGACTCCAGAGAAACTTCCACTTCCACGGTCGGATTGCCGCGCGAATCCAGGATCTCGCGGGCATACACAGACGCAATGCTGCTGCTCATAATCGCTCCTTTGAAGGTTGATTCTTCCGCCGCGCGAAAGAGTCGTTTTCTCCGCTGCGCCCCCACGGGCGGTGGCGGGGCCATTGTCCGGCGGCAGGGAAGCCCTGCCGCAAAAATCTTTCTTCCCCACAAGGGGGCATCCGGGCCCTGCGCGCGACGGCAGGCCCGGGCCCACTGCCGCACGGGGCGGCACGGCCGGTACGGCCCTCAATAGGGGTGACGTTCGTAATACAGGCGGCGCAGGCCCTCCAGCAAGAGCGAGGGCAGCACGGCATCGAAGACGTCGGGGCTGATGCGCGCGATGGACGGGGCAAAGCCGCCCGTGGCCAGCACCAGGCAGTCACCGGGCAGACCCTTTTTCAGGCGCTGCGTCAGGCCTTCCACCATGCAGGCGAAGCCGAAGACCAGACCGTGCTGGATACTCACCGACGTGCTGCGGCCGGGCGCGGGCTCCAGGGCGTCCACGTCCAGGTTGACGCGGGGCAGCTGGGCCGTTTCGCGCGCCAGGGCCGAGATGGCCGTGCGCGGGCCGGGAAAGATCAGGCCGCCGAGGTAGGCATTGCCGCTGATGCAGTCAAAGGTGACGGCCGTGCCGAAGTCCACCACGATGAGGGATTCCGGGCCGGGATGCAGACGGCGCGCCTCATAGGCGCCCACCAGGCGGTCGGCGCCCACTTCCTGCGGGCGCTCGTAATGGTTCTGCAGGGGGATGGGCATGTCCTGCGGCACCATCCACAGGGGGCAGCCCAGATAGCGCTGGACGGCTTCACGCAACAGGGGATCGAAACCCGGCACCACCGACGAGGCCACACAGGCCGTGAAACGGGGCCCGGCACCGGCGTGGCGCAGCAGCTCCAGCAGGGTCAGGCCCAGACTGTCCGAGGTCTGGGCGGGGTCCGTGCGCAGATTGTAGGAGGTCATCACCCCCCGGGAGTCGGCCAGACCGACCTTGATGCAGGTATTGCCGATGTCGAAAAGAAGAAGCTCTGGCTGCATGTCATACTCCTTGGGGAACAGATGCCCCGCGCACAGGAATCCGCAGGCAGAAAGTATGCCAGAAAGCCCGTCCGTTCGCAAGGAAGGGCACGGCCCATTGCCTGCCTGTCTGCGGGGCGGCCTGCCCCGCATGCTATCTCCCCGATGGCCTGGCGCTCCCGGTCTGTTCACCTTCCCCTTCCCGGAGACCGCGGTCACAGCACCATAGTTCCCAGCCCCTCAAAAAAACGTTCCTGTCCCCTACCCGCCGAACCACTCCGGCCGGGCCTCCGCGGCATCGGCGCGGCAGCCCTGCCAGAGGCCGCGGGCGGCCAGGGCACGGCGCAGGTCGGTGATGATGCCGCGCTTTTCCAGGGCCCAGGCAGGGGCCAGCAGCTCGCCCGGCGCAGGGTCGGCCTGGATGCGCTGCATGACCACGGTGGAGGGGATGCGCGGCAGGGCGGCGCACAGCATGTCCACATATTCGTCCCGGGCAAGGGGACGGTAGCCGCCCGCCCGCCACTGCCGGGCCAGTTCCGTGCCCTGCGGCACATAGACGTTGTGCAGCTTGAGGCCCTGCATGCCCAGCGAGACGGCCCAGTCCACACCGTCGAGGAAATCGTCCTCGTCCTCGCCGGGCAGCCCGGCCATGAGGTGCCCGCAGACCAGCAGCCCGGCATCCAGCGCGGCGCGTACGGCCTCTTCGGCCTGACGCGCCGTGTGCCCGCGGTTGATGCGGCGCAGGGTGTCGTCCCGACAGGTCTGGAGGCCCAGCTCCAGCCAGATCTCGTCCAGCCCGCAGCCGGCCAGCAGGGCCAGCTTTTCCCCGTCCAGGCAGTCCGGCCGCGTGCCTACGGCGATGCCCCGGCAGCCGGGCAGGGCCGCCACCTGTTCCAGCAGATGCGCCAGCCGGGAGGCCGGGCCGTAGGTATTGGAAAAGGATTGCAGATAAGCCATGAACAGGCGGTCGCTGTCCGTGGTGGTGTACTTGGTGTACCAGGCGTCCCACTGGGCGCGCAGGTCGAGACCGCGCAGGCCCATGCCGGAACCGGAGCCGCTGTCGTTGCAGAAGATGCAGCCCCGCGCGGAGAGCGTGCCGTCCCGGTTGGGGCAGGTGGCGCCCGCATCCAGTGGAATTTTTTGCACCCGGACGCCGTATTTGCGCCGGAAATAGGTGGCCAGGGTATGCCAAAGCAGCATGATTCACGCCTTTTTAGCGGATTTTTCAGGGCCGCGGACAGGAGAAAAAATTTGTACTGTGTCCGCAACAGCTTGACTTCAAGCCCATTTTAGCCGAACAAGTTTTGTCTGCTGCCGTGCGCTTTTCGCCTTCAAGGCCATGGTTCCCGCGGGAACCGGCCCGGAGCCTTACGGCATCCCCCACAGGTTCCGCCCTCCCTTCTCCGCACGACCGGCAGCAACATACGCATACCAGTAGAACGAGGCAAGCTAGCGTAATGTCCAAAATTGTGGATTTCTTCTTGGGAATGTTCTCCAATGACCTGGCCATCGACCTGGGCACGGCCAACACCTGTGTCTATGTCAAGGGTCAGGGCATCGTCCTGCGTGAACCGTCCGTGGTGGCGGTCAAGAAAGATTCGCGCGGCAACACCGTGGTCCTGGCCGTGGGCGCCGACGCCAAGCGCATGCTGGGCAAGACCCCCGGCAACATCAAGGCCATCCGTCCCATGAAGGACGGCGTCATCGCCGACTTCGAGGTGACCGAGGCCATGCTGCGCCACTTCATCACCAAGGTGCACAATTCCCGTCATCTGGTTCGCCCCCGCATCATGGTCTGTGTGCCCACCGGCATCACGCAGGTGGAAAAGCGTGCGGTCAAGGAATCGGCCCAGTCCGCCGGTGCCCGTGAGGTCTACCTCATCGAGGAGCCCATGGCCGCCGCCATCGGCGCCGACCTGCCCATCCAGGAGCCTACCTCCAACATGGTGGTGGACATCGGCGGCGGTACCACGGAAGTGGCCGTCATCTCCCTGGCCGGCATCGTCTATGCCCGCTCCGTGCGCGTGGGCGGCGACAAGATGGACGAAGCCATCATGACGCATGTCAAACGCAAGTATAACATGCTCATCGGCGAAGCCTCGGCGGAAGAGATCAAGATCAAGATCGCCTCGGCCTATCCCATGGATCCCGAACAGCAGATCGAGGTCAAAGGCCGCGACCTGGTGACGGGCATCCCGCAGAACATCATCATCACCTCCGAGGAAGTGCGCAAAGCCATCTCCGAACAGGTGGAAAGCATCGTGCAGGCCGTGCGCATCGCCCTGGAACAGACGCCCCCGGAACTGGCCGCCGACATCGTGGACCGCGGTATCGTGCTGACCGGCGGCGGCGCGCTGCTCAAGGGCCTCGACCAGCTGCTGCGCGAGCAGACCTCCCTGCCCATCACCGTGGTGGACGATCCCCTGTCCACCGTCGTCATGGGTACGGGCCGGGCCCTGGACAACATCCACGTGCTCAAAGACGTCTGCATCGACTAATCTTTGCAAGTGCAGGACGGCCCGTCGCCTTTTTCCGGCACGGCCGTCCTTTTTTTTCCTGCTGCTCTCACGGGTGCCACTGTGACATTCCGACGCTTTCTCCTCATGGCGGGCGGCCTTCTGGTGCTGTTTCTGGGCATGTATTCCTGGAACCAGCGCACGCACACGCTCGATGACATCGCCGCCAACGTCGGCCTGGAGATGAGCGGCACGGTGCTGGGCACCTTCGATTCCGTCAAGGGCAGCGTCATGGACGCCTGGCGGCGCTATGTGGATCTGGTGGGCGTGCGCGAAGAAAACGAGCGCCTGCGCGCCCAGGTGGCCGAACTGCAGGCCCGCATCGTCTCCCACGGCGAGGATCTGGCGGAACTGGCCCGGCTGCGCGAGCTGGTGCAGCTGCCCGTGGACAGCGCCTGGAAGCCCGTGGGCGCCCGCATCCTGGCCGGACGCATGGGCCCCAACGCCATCCAGGACAGCATCACCATCAACCGGGGCTACACCTCGGGCGCCCGCCCCGGCACCCCCATCGTCACCAACATGGGCCTTGTGGGCCGCGTGCTGCGGGCCAGCCCCCATGCCGCCACGGTCCTGCTCATCACCGACCCGGGCAGCCGCATCGCCGTGTTCGCCCAGCAGAGCCGCTCGGCCGGCATCCTGAGCGGACAGGGTCTGGAACAGCCGCTGGAAGTGGGCTTTGTGGAACGCGACGCCCCGGTGACCGCCGGGGAGATCCTCATCACCTCCGGTCTGGACGGCAAATATCCCAAGGGCATCCCCGTGGCCACCGTGGACAGCGTGGCCCCCTCGGACTCCACCCAGTTTCTGGCCGTCACGGCCCGGCCCCTGGTGGACGTGCGCCGTCTGGAAGAGGTGCTGCTGCTGGAGCCCAGCGGCATCAACCGGCCCCTGCGCCCCAGCGAGCCCGCCCCGGACTTCGTGGGCCCGCCCCGGCACCCCAAAAGGGAGCGCTAGCCCATGCAGGCCGTGCGCAACATCTTCTGGTGGCTGTGCTTCGTGGCCCTGGGCATCTGCGTGCAAAGCCTCGTCCCCTGCCTCGATGCCCTGGTGGTGGGGCTGGTCATCCTGTTGCAGGAAAGGGACTACAAAAACCTTTGCTGGCTGCTGCCGCTCTTCGTCCTGCTGCAGGAAGGCATCGGCACCAGCCCCTTCGGGGCCACCATCGTCTGGTACGCGCTGGTCTGCCTGATCTACCGCCTGCTGCGCTGGCTGCTGGGCCTGGGGAACTTCTTCCTCGTGCTGCTACTCTCCATCTGCCTGGGCGGGGCCTGCTTCGGCCTGGGCTGGCTGTTCTCCCCGCTCTATGCCGTGCATTTCGATCCGCAGGGATTTTTGGACAGGAGCCTGATCCAGGCCCTTTACCTGCCCGTGGCCTGGTTGCTTCTGACGGCCACGCGGCCCCTGGCATGTTCGCATGACGAAGAATAGGCGTATCTTCCCCTCTGCCGCTCCGGAACCGGCCTCTCCCCTGACGGAGGCCCCCCGCCGCAAGCGCAAGAACTGGCGTTCCTGGCTGACCATACAAGTGGAAAGCGAACGCTACCAGCCGCCGCGCAGCGGCATCCTGCTCCTGCAGGTGCTGGTGGGCATCTTCTTTTTCGTCTTCGTCACCCGCTTCTGGTACCTCCAGCTCCATCTGGGGCCGGAGATGACCACACAGGCCCAGAAAAACCGCCTGCGCACGGAGCGCATCTTCGCCCCGCGCGGCCGCATCTTCGACGATCACGGCAATATCCTGGCCGACAACCGCACGGCCTACGGCCTGGCCATCATCCGCGAGGACTGCCCGGACATCCCCGCCACCCTGGCCCAGATCAGCCAGTGGACGGACACGCCGCTGGAGCAGCTCCAGAACCGCTACAACCAGGACCGCTTCAAGACCAAGCCCTTCGAGGCCCTGCCGCTGGTCTCCGGTCTGGATTTCGGCCAGGTGGCCCGCATCGAGGCCGAGCTGGTCAACTGGCCCGGCCTGGAGATCATGGTCCGCACCAACCGCCACTATCCCGAAAAAGACCTTTTCGCCCACGTGCTCGGCTATGTGGCCGAAGCCAACAGCGCCGAGATGGAGAAAGATCCCGATCTGGCCATGGGCGATCTGGTGGGCAAAGCCGGTCTGGAACTGGAGCTGGAAAAGCGCCTGCGCGGCCACAAGGGCCTGTACCAGATGGAAGTGGACGCCCACGGGCGCATGCTGGCCAAGAGCCTGAGCGAGGCCCCCAGCGCCGGACAGGAGCTGGCCCTTTCGCTGGACCGCGACCTGCAGCAGGCCGCCTGGGACGCCCTTGCCGGCGAGGCGGGCTGCGTGGTGGTCATGGAGCCGGACACCGGTAAGCTGCGCGCGCTGGTGACCTCCCCGGCCTACGACAACAACCTGTTTGCCGCGGGCATCTCCCGCCGCGACTGGGAGGCCCTGCGCACCAGCAAGCGCTATCCTTTGCAGAACCGCGTCATCCAGAGCGTCTACCCGCCGGGCTCTGTCTGGAAGCTGCTCATGGCCGTGTTCTTCCTCGAGAACGGCGTGGATCCCCGCGAGACCGTCTTCTGCGGCGGCCAGACCAAGCTGGGCAACCAGATCTTCCGCTGCTGGCGGCGCGGCGGGCACGGCAGCCAGACGCTGGAGCAGTCGCTCATCAACTCCTGCGACGTGTACTATTACATCATGGCCGAACGCCTGGGCATCGACAAGATTTCGGCCTTTGCCAAGCAATGCGGCTTCGGTCGCCCCACCGGGGTGGACCTGCCCCACGAGCGTTCGGGCCTGGTGCCCTCGCGTGACTGGAAGCAGCGCTACCGCAAGCAGGTCTGGGTGCGCGGCGATACGTTCAACACCTCCATCGGTCAGGGCTTCACTCTGGTCACGCCCATCCAGATGGCCGTCTATGTGTCGGCCATGCTCAACGGCGGCGACCTGCTCAAGCCCCAGCTGCTGGAAGATGCCCCCCGCGAGGTGCGCGGCCGCATCCCCGCCGAGCTGGGCCATCTGCGCTTCGTGGTCCAGGCCATGCGCCGCACGGCCGGGGGCGGCACCGCCAAGGTGGTGGGCCGCCACAATGCCGACATGGGCGGCAAGACCGGTACGGCCCAGGTGACCAAACTGAAGATGACCGCCAACGACCGCCGCCTGCGCACCGCGGAGCTGGCCTACCTGCACCGCGACCATGCCTGGATCGCCACCTGGGGCAGCAAGAACGGCAAGACCTATGTGGTCATCGTCATGGTGGAACACGGTGGCGGCGGTTCCAGCGTGGCCGGCCCCGTGGCCAAAAAAGTCTACGAATATCTTTTCGGGCCGGATACCGCCGCGCCCGGCTACAGGGCGCCGGAAGCGCCCCAGCCCGCCGGCAGGATGCTGGGCACCGTATCAGGCCCCCTGCCGGGCATGACCAACGACAGCAACGATCCCCCCAAGCGCCGTCGCCGCTGACGACAACAGGAACGCCCCATGGACAAGCGCCTTCTCGGCTATATCAACTGGGCACTGCTGGCCTGCATGCTGCTGCTCTACTTCACGGGCGTGGCCAACCTCTATTCCGCCAGCGGCACCCGCGTGGAGACCGGTTTCGCCTTCGAGAGCTTCTACCAGCGCCAGCTGGTCTGGGGCCTGTGCGGCCTGGGCTGCATGCTGCTGACCACGCTGTTCGACTACCGGCAGCTGCGCAATCTGGCCTGGCCCGCCTATCTGATCTTCCTGGTACTGCTGATGCTGGTGCCCCTGGTCGGCTCCACCTTCTACGGCGCCAAGCGCTGGATCTCCTTCGGCCTGTTCACCATCCAGCCTTCGGAACCCATCAAGATCGCCGTGCTCATTCTGGTGGCGCGCCTGCTGGCCCGCGACAGTCAGCCCCTGGGCTGGAAGAACTTCTTTTCCGTCCTGGCCGTGGGGCTGGTGCCCGTGGTCTTCATCCTCAAGCAGCCCGACCTCGGCACGGCCATGATGGTGCTGCTCATCATGGGCGGCATGATCCTGTTCCACGGCCTGCGCCGCTATGTGCTGGGCACCTGCCTGCTGGCCGTGCCCGGCGTGGCCGCCCTCATGTGGTGCGTGCTCATGCACGATTACCAGAAGCAGCGCGTGCTCACCTTCCTCAATCCCGGCGACGACCCCCTGGGCGCGGGCTACCACATCCTGCAGTCGCGCATCGCCATCGGTTCCGGCGAGCTGTGGGGCAAGGGCTACATGGAAGGCATGATGAACAAGCTCAACTTCCTGCCCGAGCGCCACTCGGACTTTGCCCTGGCCGTATTCGGCGAGGAATGGGGCTTTGTGGGCTGCGTGGCCCTGGTGACGCTGTTCTGCCTGTTCCTGCTGTCCATCTTCTCCACGGTGGTCCAGGCCAAGGATCGTTTCGGCAGCATGCTGGCCGTGGGTGTCTTCTTTTACTTTTTCTGGCAGATATGTATCAATATGGGCATGGTCATCGGGCTCATGCCCGTGGTGGGCATCCCCCTGCCCTTCATCAGCTACGGCGGCAGTGCCACGGTAGTGAACTTCACATTACTGGGCATCGTGCTTAATGTTTCTATGCGGCGCTTCATGTTCAAGAGCTGAGCCTGAGGCATGCCTGCCTGGACAGGCATGCCGGACAGGAGAGCTCCCACCTCCTTTCCCGGGGCACAGCCGGGAACCCGCCGCATGTCCCATCCGGATATCCCGTTGCCGGGCGACCGGCCGACGACTATCCCATCCCCGCCGTCCCGCGCGCGTCCGTCATCCCCGGTAACGCGCCTGCGCCCGGGGCGGCCAACGGCAATCACCGACGCCTGCCGGGGAAGGCGTCACCCCATCCAAAGGAGGTCTTCCATGCCCCAGGATTATTTCCGCGCCCTGCGTGATGTGGCCCTGGCCATCAATGCCAGCCTTGATCCCAAGGACGTGCTGCACAAGATCAGCGAGCACACGGCACAGACCATGAACTGCAAGGCTTGCACCATCCGCCTGCTGGACAGCACCGGGCACTTCCTGCTGCCCAGCGCCGCTTACGGCCTCTCCGCCACCTACATGCGCAAAGGCCCCGTGGAAGTGAAACGCAGCGGCCTGGACAGCGAAGTGCTGTCCGGCAAGGCCATCCACCTGAAGGACGCCACCTCTGACGGCCGCTTCCAGTATCCCGAATCCGCCAAGGCTGAGGGCCTGGTCTCCGTGCTTTCCGCTCCCCTGAGCGTGGGCGGCAAGGTCATCGGCCTGATCCGCGTCTACTCCTCCGAAGAGCGCGAGTTCACCGACGACGAAGACAGCTTCATGATGGCCGTGGCCGCCATCTCCGCCGTGGCCATCGAAAATGCCCGTCTGCATGACGCCCTGCGCAACAATTACGAGCTGATGGCCAAACACGCCTACTCGGTCTACGAAGACTAGCCGGCCCTGCCGCACGTCCCGATCCGCCAGGCCAGGCGGCATGCGCCCCGGCATGACGGCATCAGGGCCCTGCCCGCCGCCGTGCCGCTCCGCCCCCATCAAGACAGTATGCCCGCAAGGGCAAAGGTGAATACAATGAAAAAAGTTCGTGTCGGTATCAATGGTTTCGGCCGCATCGGCCGCCAAGTGTTCCGCGCCCTGCGCCAGAGCTACGCTGATCGCGTGGAAGTGGTGGCCATCAACGACCTCTTCGACGCCACCACCAACTTCCAGCTGCTGGAATACGACTCCGTCTATGGCCGCGCCTTCCTGGACGCCCAGGTGGACGGTCAGGAAGTGAAGGTCGGTGACTGGAACATCCACTGCTTCGCCGAGCGCGATCCCCATCAGCTGGCCTGGGGCCAGTATGACGTGGACGTGGTGGTGGAAAGCACCGGTATCTTCCGCAAGGCCTCCCAGGCGTCCGTGCACATGGACAACGGCGCCAAAAAGGTCATCATCACCGCTCCGGCCAAGGAAGAAGACATCACCATCGTCATGGGCGTGAACCACGACCAGTACGATCCCGAAAAGCACCACATCGTGTCCAACGCCTCGTGCACCACCAACTGCCTGGCGCCCGTGGCCCTGGTGCTGCAGCGCAACTTCGGCATCAAGCTGGGCAACATGACCACCATCCACTCCTACACCAACGACCAGCGCATTCTCGACATGGCCCACAAGGACCCGCGTCGTGCCCGCGCCGCCGCTTGCAACATCATCCCCACCTCCACCGGTGCGGCCCAGGCCGTGGCCAAGGTCATCCCCGAACTGGCCGGCAAATTCACCGGCTACTCCCTGCGCGTGCCCACCCCCACGGTCTCCGTGGTGGACTTCAACGGCATCCTGGAAAAGGAGACCGATACCGAGACCCTGCTGGCCGCCCTCAAGGACGCCAGCGAGACCTACCTCAAGGGCATCCTGGGCTATAACACCCTGCCCCTGGTCTCCATGGACTTCAAGGGCGACCCGCATTCCTCCATCCTGGAAGCGCCCTACACCACCGTGCAGAACGGCAATCTGGTGAAGGTCGTGGCCTGGTACGACAACGAATGGGGCTACTCCAACCGCGTCTGCGACCTGGTCTGCCTGATGCAGGAAAAGGGCCTGTAAAAAATCCCCCGGAGCGGGCCTGCCCTGCTCCGGCATCCCCATGAACACAAAAGGCCACCCGCTCGGGTGGCCTTTTGCATATATTTCAAGCCCGTCAGCCTCAAAAAGCGGACGCTGTCCGAACTGCCCGCTCCCCTGCCTTTCTTTCCATCCCAAGACGTCCGCGCCATCCTCCCCGCCCCGCTCCCGTCCTGCCTGCCCCATCCTGTGGTATCTGTCCCCGGCCCATCCTTTCCCCCGCTCCGTCCACCGGGCACAAAAAAAGTCCCCCGCACTACCGGGGGACCATCAAACACGGTACGGACAGGGGCGCCACGCTCCCCGCCCAATGACCGGAACAGCGTTTTTTGAAGGGAAAGGGGGAGCTTGAGGCGGAGAGGGGAACTTTTACCCAAAAAAGTTCCCCTCTCCCCCTCAACACGGCATCACTCTACCCCAGGGCCTCGCGGGCCAGCTCGGAAACGGTCTTTTCCACTACCTTCTCGCCGTCGAAGACCTCGCAGATCTCCTCATGTCCGGCTTCGGCCAGACGGCGCAGGGCCGGGGCATCCATGAAGTCGCGGGGCAGCTGGGCAAGGGCCCAGGCGGCCATGCCGCGGCAGGGAATGTCCTCGTCCTCCAGCCCCTTGAGCAGCCAGGGACGGGCGATGACGGCCAGGTCCCGCCGGGCCTGCGCCAGACGGCCGATGGCCCAGAAGCAGGAGCGGCGCAGCGGGCCATGATCGCAGAAGTTGTCGTCCCGGCCCAGGTCGATGACATAGGAGATGAGCACCCGGTGGAACTCCTTGGCCGCGCGGGGACAGGCGGCCAGCACTTCGCCGAAGGCTTCGGGGATGCCCCAGCCGATGTTGCCGGACTCCTCGTTCATGTGCCACATGAGACGGCGCATGATGTTGTGCATGTCTTCGGCGCTGCCCTCTTCCAGACCGGCCACCACCTGCCCCAGGGCCAGGGCGGCCTTGTGGCGCATGAGCGGTTCCAGCAGCAGGAAGGAGAAGAGCGGCCCCACGGCGGGCTGGCCCATGGAGCGCAGTTCGGACAGATGGTCACGCCAGTCGGGCGCGGAAAGCAGATCTTTCAGTTGCTGTTTGACGGCACGCATACGGGCCATGGCGCAGCTCCTTGCGTTACAGGGTACAGAAGAAAGTCACCCAGAAAGGCACGCTGAAATCCAGGATCATGGCGTGCACGATGGAGACGAACACCCACTGTTTGCCCGCGAAGCGGGTGATGGCCGGCAGGGTGGAATCCATGGTGGAGGCGCCGCCGCACGAGATGGCGGCCAGCGGGCTGATCCAGCGTACCATGAGCGGCGTGAAAAGCAATGTGGCCAGCTCGCGCATGATGTTGGCCAGCAGGGCCACGGTGCCCAGCTCCGCGCCCTTGTACTGGGTGATGAAGATGGACGAAAGGGAATAATAGGCAAAGCCGGAACCCACGGCCAGGCATTCGCTGAGGGAATAGGCCAGCGTGATGCTGGCCAGGGCCGCCCCGGCAAAGGTGCCCACGGTGGTGGCCAGGGGCAGCAGCAGCACCCGGGGCCGCAGGGTGCGCAATATCTCGCCCAGACGGCGGTCGTGCCCGATGGAGATGCCCACCAGGAACATCAGCACATAGAGCATGTAGAGCGTGCCGTCGTGCTCCAGAAAATAGTCCGGTATCCAGCCCAGCCAGGCCAGCAGCACGCCCAGCACGAAACAGCCCAGGATCATCAGGCTCCCGCTCATGCCCGGCCCTCCCCGTCTTCCCGGTCACGGCGCACGCTCATGGCCGCGCCCGCGTCCTCGCTGTCGGCCCCAGCGGCCGCATGGCGCCGGGGCCCGGCATCGGGAAAGAAACGGCGCACGGCCACGATGCAGATGAGGCTGCCCGCCACACAGGCCACGGTGAGGATCAGGGCCTTGCCGCCCAGTACGGGCAAATTGGTCATCAGGGTCTCGTTGCCGCCCACGGCCACGCCGAGGGCGAAGAGCATGAGCATGATGGTGGGAGAGATGGCGCGGCCCAGCAGTTCGGGCCACTGGAAAGAGCGCAGGGCAAAGCCCAGGGCGATGCCCGTGAGCATCAGTCCGATAGCAGTGAACATGGCGTTGTTTTCAGCGTCTGGAGATTTGTTGCAGCGCCCGGCGCACAAAGGCCAGCATGGCCGCGTAGCGCTGCGGTTCATCAAGAAGGAATTCCACGTCCCAGAGCACCCAGACCAGCGTGCCGCGATGCCGCAACTGCTGGAGGGGGCGCACCCCGGCGGGCAGCCCCAGGGCGCGGGCCGCCACGGAGCCCATGACCACCACGGCACGGGCATGCAGGGCCTGCACGCCGGACCAGAACACGTCGGCATTGGGCTGGTAGCGGGGCCTGTCCTCCCCCTCGGCCGGGGCCGGGGAGGCGGGCATGGCGTCAGGATCGGGCAGACAGGCGGGCCAGAAGGTGCTGGTGCCCGCCGGATAGGCCAGATCCTGCATGAGACGGCGGAAAAAGGCGCTGCGCTGCGCCTTGCCCGGGGCCTGCGCTTCGCAAAGGTCCGGGCCGAGGTTCCAGTAGGTCCAGACCACCCGTCCCTGCCGGGTGCGCGAAAGGCGCTCCTGCCAGACGGCGGGCCAGACGTGGGGCGGCAGGGGCCGCCAGCTCCTGACCGGTGCGGCGGTCTCCGGGGCCTGTTCCGCGGCTTGCGGACGGGACGGGCGCCGCTGTTCCGGGGCGGGCGCTGCGGGAGCGGGAGAAGCCACGGGGGCACCGCCCTGCCTCACGGCCTGTGCCGGTGCGGCGGACGCACTGCCCTGGCCTTCCTGCTGCAGCTGGGAAGGCAAAGGACGCACGGGACGGGGCGCCCGCGGGGCCGCAGGCTGCGGACGGCGCACGGGCGCGGCCGGGACGGCGTCCGGCATGACGCACAGGGAGAGCTCCGGGGGCAGATCCTCGGGCATGAGCAGCCAGTCGAGGCCGCGTGCCTGCCAGGGGGCCGCCAGCGGGTTTACAGGCGCAAAAGCCACGAACAAAGATCCCAGGCCACGTCGGCCTTGCTCTGGTTGGGCCAAATCTCTTCATGGCCGGTACGGTCCACCACGGCCATGCTGTTGGTGGCCGCGCCGAAGCCGCTGTCGCCGCTGTTGACGCGGTTGCCCGCCAGCAGATCGGCGTCCTTGCGGGCACGCTTGCCGCGGGCCAGCTCCAGCAGGCTGTCCATGTCGGGCGTGGTCTCGGCCGCGAAGCCCAGCACTTTCTGCCCTTCCCGCCGCTGGTGCGACAGGGTCCGCAAGATGTCGGGATTGGCCGTGAAGCGGATGCTGAAGCCGTCCTGCCGCCCTTCTTTCTTGAACTTCTGCGGGCCCAGCGGTTCGGGCGAAAAGTCCGCCACAGCGGCGCAGAACAGGCCCATGTCCATGCGGGGCCAGCAGTCGGACGCGGCCTCGAACATCTCGCGGGCACTGCCCACGCCGATGCGCTCCACCCCGGCGGGCAGGTCGGGGCAGCCGGGCCCGCACACGGCCGTGACCTCGGCCCCGCGCAGCCAGGCGGAGGTGGCCAGCGCCGCACCCATGGTGCCGCTGCTGGGATTGGTCCAGTAGCGCACGCCGTCCCACTTTTCGCGGGTGGGGCCCATAGTCAGCATGACGCGCTGTCCCGCCATGTCCTGCGGCGAAAGGGCACGCAGGGCGGCCAGAAAAAGATCCTCCACCGGGGCCAGACGGCCCTGGCCGGTATCGCCGCAGGCCGTGCCGCCGCAGCCGGGCACGACGACCCGGGCCCCGCGCCGCCGCAGGGTGGCCACATTGTCCTGGGTGGCCGGGTGCCGCCACATGCGCGGGTTCATGGCCGGGGCCACCACCAGCGGCCCGTCAAAGGCCAGCGCCTGCGCCGAGAGCATGTCCGACGCCGCTCCGGCCGCCAGACGCGACAGGGCATCGGCCGAGGCCGGGGCCACCAGCATGGCCTGGGCCCGCTGGCCCGGCTCCAGATGATCGAAGACCTCGTCGCCCTCGAACATGCGGCCATAGACCGGCATGGCGCCCAGGGCCTCGAAAAGCAGGGGCGTCACGAAACGGCGCGCGCCGTCGGTGAGGGTGACGGAAACGTGGATGTCCAGGGCGTGCAGGGCGCGCAGCAGATCCAGCGCCTTGTAGCAGGCGATGGAGCCGCACACGCCCAGATGCAGACGCTTGCCCGCGAAACGGCGGCTGTTGTGGAAGGGCGACGCGCTCACAGCAGACGCTCCTGCAGACCGCTGCCGCTGCTGCCGCCCGAAGAGGAGCCCCAGCCCCCGCTGTTGCCCACCGGAGGCGGCGTGCTGCCGCCGTCGGGCGTCTCGAAACCGCCGCCCGTGGCGGGGCCGTTGCTTTCGAAGCCGCCGCCGGAAACACCGTCGGAGCTGCCGCCAAAGCCGCCGAAACCGCCGCTGTTCTGGCCGCCCTCACCGCGCAGGGGCAGGAGGTTCAGGGAGGAACCGTCGGCCATCTTTTCCGAGACCCAGATCTCGGCCACGCAGCTGTAGACCGTCTGCGAATACAGGCTGATCACGGCAAGACGGTTGCCGTTCTCAAAGGCCAGCATGATGCGGTCGGCCTTGCGCAGGCTCATGCGCACGTTCCAGCCCGCCCCCTGCATGTTGTTGAACAGGCTCTGCGCCACCTGCATCCGGTCGGCCTGACCGTACGCGGTCTCCATGCCCTGGGGCTGGCCGTCGCTGCCGGTGGTGCGGGCGCAGTGCTGCGTGGAAAGTTCCATGCCCGCAGGCAGACTGATGCCCAAAAGCTGGCTGTTTGCGGCGGTCGGCGTGGATTCAAAGGGGTTGCTGATGCCCAGGTCCGCGCAACCGGCGGCGCTGGCCAGGAAGACCCCAAGGATCAAGGTGACAAGTAGGCGTCGCATTGGCTATACTCCTTCAACTGTCGTCCGGAAGGCCGGACAGCCCGAAAAGGATAGCCTCTCCGGCACGGACTGACAAGCGTCTCTCCGGCTGCCCGGCTGCCCCTCCCCCTGCGGGGCGGGCATGGAAAACGGCATCGCCCGGCCCTGTCCGACGGCAGATGTTGCGGCCGCCACGCGGCCCGAAGAGAAGTGAAGGAAAAGACCCATGCCGCCTGTTTTCGTTTCCGAAGATGATTTTCTGCTGCAAAACTATACCTACGAGCTGCCTCAGGAGCAGATAGCCCAGTATCCGCCGGAGCAGCGGGGCACGTCGCGCCTGCTGACCATGCGCCGCAACGGCGCCCTGGACCTGGAGCACCACATGTTCAGCGACCTGCCGGACTGCCTGCCCGAAGGCTCCCTGCTGGTGGCCAACAACTCCCGCGTGCTGCAGGCCCGCCTGCTGGGCAGCCGCAGTACCGGCGGCAAGGTGGAATTCCTACTGCTGACGCCCCTGCCGCTGGTGCGGGCCGCCGCCACGCCCGTCAAGGGCCGTGAGGACACCTGGAGCGCCGAGGTCAACGGCCTGGTCCGTTCCGGGGGCAGCGTGCGCGAAGGCGAGACCCTGCACTTCGGCGCGGGCATCAGCGTGACCATCCTTGAATGCGGCACCTTCGGCCACCGGCGTGTGCGCATGTGCTGGAAGGGCGACGTGGCCGACGCCTTTGCCGCCACCGGGCACATCCCCCTGCCGCCCTACATCAAGCGTTCCGACGCCGAAGAAGATTTCAGCCGTTACCAGACCATCTACTCCCGCGAGGAGAAGACCGGTTCCGTGGCCGCGCCCACGGCGGGCCTGCACTTTACCGACGAGCTGCGCGAGACCCTGCGCCGGCGCGGCTTCCAGTGGGCCGAAGTGACGCTCTATGTGGGCTACGGCACCTTCAGCCCCGTGCGCTGCGAAGACATCCGCAACCACCAGATGCACCGGGAATACGTGGAACTGCCCGAAGAGACGGCCAACGCCATCGCCGAGGCCAAGGCCCGGCACCGGCCCGTCATCGCCGTGGGCACCACCTCGGTGCGCACGCTGGAAGGCGTGGCCCAGGTCTGCGGCCGTGCCCAGCCCTTTGCCGGCTGGACGGACATCTTCCTCTACCCCGGCCGTCCCTTCCGCGTGGTGGACGGGATCATCACCAATTTCCACCTGCCCGAGTCCTCCCTGCTGATGCTGGTCTCGGCCTTCGCGGGCCGCAAACGCATCCTGGAAGCCTATCAGGAGGCCGTGAAGGAAGGCTACCGCTTCTTCTCCTACGGGGATGCCATGCTCATCCGGTAGGCGTTTTTTGCGGCTGCCCGGCTTTCCGGTACGGACGGAGCCGGACGCATCCGCAACCGGCCCTTCGGGGCATGATAAGTGTCAACACCGCATGGTGCGGCACCCTGTGGCAGGATGCCGCGCCATGTGCAATCTGTATCGATCAGGGGAACAGCATGTCGCGAATTGTTTTTCTGGAAGAACGCTGCAAAGGCTGCGGCCTGTGTGTAACGGTCTGCCCGGCGCACATCATTCGCCCCTCGGGACGGTTCAACCGCCAGGGCTATGAGGTGATGGAAACCGAAGGCCGCTGTACGGGCTGCGCCTCCTGTGCGCTCATGTGCCCGGACGTGGCCATCCGTGTCTTCAAATCCAAAAAAACGGAGAAGACCGCATGAGTCACGACCGCATTCTCATCAAGGGCAATGAAGCTGTGGCCTTTGGCGCCCTGGACGCCGGCTGCCGCTGCTATTTCGGCTATCCCATCACGCCGCAGAACGAGATCCCCGAGACCATGTCCCTCCGGCTGCCCGAATGCGGCGGCCAGTTCGTGCAGGCCGAAAGCGAAGTGGCCGCCATCAACATGCTGCTGGGCGCCGGCGCCTGCGGCATCCCGGCCATGACCTCTTCGTCCAGCTGCGGCATCTCGCTGATGCAGGAAGGCATCTCCTACATGGCGGGCAGCCATATCCCGGCCGTCATCGTCAATATGGAACGCGGCGGCCCGGGCCTGGGCGATATCGGTCCCTCGCAGGGCGACTACTTCCAGGCCGTCAAGGGCGGCGGTCACGGCGACCACCGCAACCTGGTGCTGGCCCCCTCCACCGCGCAGGAATGCTACGACATGATGTTCCGCGCCTTCGCTCTGGCCTTCAAGTACGCCAACCCGGTCATGCTGCTGGGTGACGCCATCGTGGCCCAGATCAAGGAGCCCGTGCGCCGTCAGCCCCCGGCCGACGCCCTGAGCCCCGAGGCCCTGGCCGAACTGGCCGCGCCCTGGCGCATGGAAGGCTACGGCAAGCGCGGCCCCGGCGCCAAGCCCCGTCTGCTCAAGTCCGTGTACCTGGCCGAAGGCGCCCTGGCCGCCCGCAACCGCCTGCTCATGGAAAAGTACGCCGCCATGCAGGCCGAAGCCTGCGCCGAATGCTGGAACACCGACGACGCCGAACTCGTGGTGGTGGCCTTCGGCTCCATGGCCCGCATCGCCCGCAGCGCCATCCGCAAGCTGCGCGAAGAAGGCCTCAAGGCGGGCCTGTTCCGTCCCAAGACGCTCTATCCCTTCCCGGCCGACGCCCTGCGCGCCCTGGCTCCGGGCCGCCGCTTCCTGGTCATCGAACAGAACACCGGCCAGATGGTGGAAGATGTGCGCCTGTCCCTGATGGGCGAGAACGCCAAGGTGGACTGGCACGGCGTCATGCCCGGCCTGTTCATCGGCGCCGATGCCCTGGAAGATCCCATCCGTCAGGCCTGCAAGGAGAACTAAGATGCACGCGCACGAACTTGAACAGGCCCTTGTGCCCCAGGATGGCGAGACCCTGGTCTTCGACACCAATCCCGTGCTCAACGAGCGCGTGACCCACTACTGCCCCGGCTGCCACCACGGCATCGCCCACCGCCTGGTGAGCGAGGTGCTGCACGAGCTGGGCGTGGCCGACAGGACCATCCTGGTGGCCTCCGTGGGCTGCGCCACCTTCACTTACGACTACTTCAACGTGGACGGCCTCGAAGCCCCCCACGGCCGTGCCTGCGCCGTGGCCACCGGCGTGCGCCGTGCCCGCCCCGAAAGCGTTGTCTTCACCTATCAGGGCGACGGCGACATGGGCGCCATCGGTCTGGCCGAGTCCATCCACGCGGCCAACCGCGGCGAACTCATCACCGGCATCTTCATCAACAACACCGTCTACGGCATGACCGGCGGCCAGATGGCCCCCACCACCCTGCTGGGCCAGAAGACCACCACCAGCCCCCGCGGCCGCGACATGGCCCGCCACGAAGGCGGCCCCATCCGCATGGCCGAGCTCATGGCCCAGCTCTCGGGCGTGGCCTATTCCGAACGCTGCGCCCTGGACAGCGTCAAGCATGTGCGCGCGGCCAAGAAGGCCCTGCGCAAGGCCTTCGAAGTACAGCTGCAGGGCCTGGGCTTCGGCTTCGTGGAGCTGCTCTCCGGCTGCCCCACCAACTGGCATATGGACCCCGTCAGCGCCAACAAGCGCATCAGCGAGGCCATGATCCCTGTATTCCCTCTGGGCGTGTACAAAGACGTGACCGCCCCGGCCGAAAGCGAGGTGCAGCATGGCTAAGTATCAGGACGTCATCATCGCCGGTTTCGGCGGCCAGGGCGTCATGCTCATCGGCAACCTGCTGGCCCAGGCCGGTATGGAACACGGCCTCGAAGTGAGCTTCATCCCGGTCTACGGCGCCGAGATGCGCGGCGGTACCGCCAACTGCACCGTGGTGCTGGACGAGCATCCCGTGGGTTCGCCCCTGGTCAACACGCCCCGCTCCATCATCGTGCTCAACGAGCCCTCGCTGGCCAAGTTCCAGCCCCGGCTGCATCCCGACGGCGTGCAGATCGTCAACGCCTCGCTCATCTCCGAAGGCCTGCTGGACGGCAAGCACCGCACGGTCTACATCCCGGTCAACGACATCGCCCACGAACTGGGCAATGTGAAACTGGCCAACATGGTGGCCCTGGGCGCCTGGATCAAGGCCACCGGCGCCCTGCCCCTGGAAGCCGTGCAGGAAGCCCTCAACCGCGTGGTCAGCGCCCACTACGCCAAACTGATCCCGGTCAACGCCAAGGCCCTGCAGGCCGGCTACGACTTCGCGTAACGAACTGGACGGGGGAAGGGGCCCCCTCTGCTGGCGCGAGAGGTGTCCCCTTCCCCCGTACCCCCATCCCTCCCCAGCGCGCTTTACCAAGGCCCACGTCCCGCCAGATGGCGGGCCGCGGGCCTTTTTTGATGACAGGCAAAAAAGTCGATGCGCAAGATGACGGATGGCCGCTCATGGGGCAGCCCGGCCATTGCGGATATGAAGAGCTCGCACAAAGATGCGGGGCCTCTTTAGGGCCGCCCCGTGCGCCATGAAAAAAGCGGAGCCCGAGGGCTCCGCTTCATCATGTAATGTATCGAACAGGAAAAGATGGTTAGTCTTCCTTGGCCGTTTTTTCCTCGTCCGCAGCGACGGCGGCCTTCACGCACGGCGCCGGACCGTACTTGTTGGGGCCTTCCTGACCGCTGGCGAAGCAGAGGAAAAGCAGCAAGGTACCGGTGACGAACAGCCAGGCATAGTGCAGATAGAGCATGTAGTCCGACAAATGCCCTTCATTGTTCATGTAGTTGGAAAGGCCGAACATGGGCAGGATGACGGTGATGGTCAGCCAGACCGTCCAGATGCCGCCGGGCAGGTTCAGGTCGTGCAGACGGCGGATGCCCACGGAGCTGAGCGGGATCATCAGCAGGGCCCAGAGCATGCCCACGATCATGGGCGAGGTGAACCACACGGCCAGCGCCCCCAGCACCAGGAAGAACAGCAGGAACCAGATGAACTCGGCCCGGCAGCTGCGACCGTAGCAGCGGGCGAATTTGCCGAAGCAGGCGGCGATGGCCGCACCGGGTTTCATGACAGTTGTTTTGCCGGACATGGTCCCTCCTTGATGACAGAGAGCAGTGGATTGCAGGATGCCTCTATGCCCTGCCTGCTGGGGCAGGCGCACGGGAAAAAGACTTCATTATCCCGCAACGGCATCGGCCTTGGGCGCTGCCGTATGCAGGAGCCGCCGTATCATTTCGATATCCAGGGCATAGTCTTTGTCCATCAGAATGTACTTATAGGAATGCAGGATGCACTGCCGCAAATTGCGCCGATTTCCCTCAAGCAGGCTCTCAGGCGCAGGACATGCTTCTTTCCTGTTTTCGATCACGCTTTCATATCTGGCTATGTCCGCATATCGTTCTTTGATGTAGCCCTCGCTGAACACGAGGCAGACATAGGCGATTTCTTTTCTGTACTCGTCCGGGAAATCATTTTCCCAGCCAAAGGGGATATAGCATCCCTCGATGATCATGTTCTCGCGGTTCTCTATGCATGTCTTGATCATCTCCCTGACGATGGGCCACAGGTAGCGTGTGAGCTCGGCACCATCGCTTTCAGGAGACAGCGCGCACTGGCCGCTCCTGATGAGCCCCATCTTCAGGTGATCCAGCGACAGGCAGGGATAGCGGTATGCCTCCAGCAGCTTCTGCGCCAGCAGGGTCTTTCCCGTATGGCTCTCCCCTGCGATCAATATGACCATCGCTCACCAACTCCTAAGGATCTGCCCGTCTTCCGGGCTCCTCCGCCCAAGGAGGGAAGCCGCTCCGGCTCCCGCCGTCGGGCCAAGCCCCGCTCTTCAGCGCTGCATGCCCTACGGATACGCCCTGCCGCCCGGCAAACGCTGCTGCCTAGATGGCGGCATCCATGAGCAGGTTGTCGCGATGGATGACCTCGGGATAGTGGGCATCGCCCAGGATGGCGGCCACCTCATGGCGCCGCAGGCCCATGATCTTGCGCAGGTCCGCCGCGCTGTAATTGGACAGGCCCACGCCCAGGCTGGCGTGGCCGTCGCTTTCGCCCAGACGGGCCACACGCACCAGCGCGCCCTTCTGAAAATTGCCCAGCACCTGACGCACACCGCCGGGCAGCAGGCTGCTGCCCTTGCTGAGCAGGGCCTCGGCCGCACCGGCATCCACCAGCACCGTGCCCGCCGGATCGGACTGGTAGGCCAGCCAGAACTTGCGCCGCGGGATGGCGTGTTCCTCGGGACGGACCCAGGTGCCCACGGCCTCACCGGCAAAGGCGCGCGCCAGCACGTCCGTTTCGCGACCGGGCAGGATGAGGGTGGGCACGCCCAGCTGGGCGGCGCGGCGCGCGGCCTGCAGCTTGGAGTACATGCCGCCGGTGCCCACGCTGGTCTTGCCGCCGCACATGCGGCCCAGATCGAGGCCCGCCACGTCCTCCACGCATTCCAGGATGCCCGCGTCGGGCACTTCCTGCGGATTGGCCGCGTAGACGCCCGGGGCCGAGGTCAGGTTGATGTAGAGGTCGGCACCGATGAGGTTGACCAGCAGGCTGGCCAGACAGTCGTTGTCGCCGAATTTCAGCTCGCTGACCGAGACCGTGTCGTTCTCGTTGACGATGGGCAGCACGCCCCAGTCCATGAGCTCGGCGAAGGTGTTGCGGGCATTGAGGAAACGCTGGCGGGCGCGCAGGTCGTCACGGGTGAGCAGCACCTGCGAGGTGGGGAAATCATAGGCCCGGAAGACCTCGTCCCAGGCGCGCATGAGCTGGCCCTGTCCCACGGCGGCAGCCGCCTGGCGGGCGGACAGGCCGGAGGTCTCGCCGCTGTGGCCGTGGGCGCGCAGGACGGCGCGACCGGCCGCCACGGCCCCGGAAGAGACCAGCACCAGACGGCGCTCATGCCCGTCCGGCGCGGTGCGCAGGGCGGCCATCTGACGGGCCAGGCTTTCCAGCACGGGCGTGCTCAGCCCCTGGGCATCGGTCAATACCGCACTGCCCACCTTGATGACCACCACACGGGCACGGGCCAGCGCCTGTGCTTTTTCCTGTCGCCAATCGGCCTGTCTTTCCATGATCGCTCCTAACAAGGGCTCTAAAAAATTCCTGTCCGCCTCCGGCGGACGCCGCCTGACCATAGCCCAAAGCACGACAAACAGCCAGCACCCTGCGGCCGCGCCAGCGAAGAAGGCGCCTATAGCGGCTGCCGGTATCCGCAGTGTTCTGCATCCAGCGGGCGCTGTCCCGGAGGGGCCGCCATTTGCCGGCGCGCGAGGGAGGCCTTCCTATGCCCTTAGAGGCGCATGTCCTTCGGAAGCATCCCATCCGGCAGCCTGCGAGACTTTTCCCGGCACAGGGGAGCACAGGCAGCTATGCATCCCCCTGCTCGATGGCTGCTGAAGGCAGCACGGAAGACAGAAGGCCGGGGCCCTGCCGTTTCCCGTCTTCCTCACAGGGATTCGGACAACATTTTTGAAGGGGTGAGAAGGCATGAAGGCGGAGGGACTTTTCTGCAGAGCGGCCGAAAGGCGGCCCGGAGGGCCGTGCCCGTTACCATACGGGCGTTACGGGCAGCGACAGCAGAACAAAGTCCCCCCGCCCTCATAAAACACTGGGGTACGGGACTACTTGTAGAACTCCAGCGAGTCCACGATGCCCTGCAGGGCGGGATGGCCGGTACGGCCCACGATGCTGGCCACGCCGTGCATGCCGTCGAAGGTCCAGAGGCAGACCTCCAGCGGCAGATCGCCCGCCATGCCCTTGAGGCCGTAATAGTTGCCGTTCTGCGCCACACGGGCGGCGTGCAGCTTCTGCTCGTAATCGGCCGCCAGCTGTTCCGGCGTCATGGTCCCGCTGGCGGCGGTGACGATGGTGACGCTCACGGATTTGTCCGGGGCCACCAGCACCACGCCTTCGCTCACGTCCGGCACGGCGGTCACGGTCCAGCCCTCGGGGGCGACCACGCGGAAGGTCTGCTTCTCCACAGGGGCGGCCAGAGCGGTGGCGCACAGGGCCAGCAGCAGGAGGCAGGACAGAAGGATATGTTTCATGCTTCTCCTCCTGAGTGACGAAAAACGGGGCAGGAACGCGGCCTGCCAAGCGGCGGTCCCGCATCCCTGCCCCGCACGCATCACTCGCGGGTGTAGATGACTTCGATGTCCTCGAATTCCTCTTCGTCCACGTTCTCGGCTTCCACGAAGTGGTGCAGGGGCTCGTGCACCTGCACTTCGTCGCGCAGCTTCCAGAGCGCGGCCACCAGATCCTCGATGCCGATGCCGTCACGGGCCGAGATGAAGAAGACCTCGCGGCCGTCGGCGCGGGCGCGGGCCCGCAGCTCTTCCAGACGCTCCTCGTCCACCAGGTCGATCTTGTTGACCACTTCGATCTGGCGACGTTCGGCCAGTTCGGGGTCGAAGCGGCGCAGCTCCTCGTTGATGAGCTCGAAACCGGCCCAGGGATTGTCGTCGCTCACGTCCTCGATGCTGAGGATGTGCACCAGGAAGCGGGTGCGCTCCACATGCTTGAGGAAACGGTGGCCCAGGCCCTGGCCTTCGTGGGCGCCCTCGATGAGGCCGGGGATGTCGGCGATGACCATGCGGCGGTCAGGATCGTATTCGTCGATCATGACGCCCAGATTGGGCGTCAGCGTGGTGAAGGGATAGGCCGCGATCTTGGGCCGCGCCGCCGAGACCTGCGAGATGAAGGTGGACTTGCCCGCATTGGGCAGGCCCAGCAGGCCGGCGTCGGCCAGGATCTTCAGTTCCAGGCGCAGCTCGCGTTCTTCGCCGGGTTCGCCGGGCTGGGCGAAACGCGGGGCGCGCATGGTGGACGTCTTGAAATGCTCGTTGCCCATGCCGCCGCGACCGCCCTGGGCGGCCACCACTTCCATGTCGGGCTCGCGCAGGTCGGCCAGCAGGTATTCTTCGCCCATCTCGTCGCGGGCATAGACCAGGGTGCCCACGGGCAGGCCCAGGATGAGGTCATCGCCCTTGCGGCCGTTGCACTGGCTGCCCATGCCGGGCTGGCCGTTGCGGGCCTCGTACTGGCGCTTGAGGCGGAAGTCATAAAGGGAAAGCAGGCGGCTGTCCGCCTTGAGGATGACGGAACCGCCCTTGCCGCCGTCACCGCCGTCCGGCCCGCCGCGGGGCACGAACTTTTCACGCCGGAAAGACACGCAGCCGTGGCCGCCCTTGCCGGCCCGGACCTGGATAGTAGCTTCGTCCACAAAACGCATGAAAAATCTCCCGGGTGTCACCACCCTGATCTTCGGGACGCCTTGCGGGCGTACCGCAGGCCACAGGGGCCTGAAAAAAGCAAAAAAGGGAAGAAGCCCTGCGGCCTCTTCCCTTCAAAAATCACGCCTTGCCGCGCCGTTATTCGGCAACGGGGGCTTCCACATGCACGCGGGTGAGCACGCGACGCTTGCGGATGTACTTTTCAAAACGCACCACGCCGTCAACCTTGGCGAACAGGGTGTAGTCCCTGCCCATGCCCACGTTGGTGCCGGGATAGATCTTGGTGCCGAGCTGACGCACGATGATGTTGCCAGCCAGCACGTTCTGGCCGCCAAAGCGCTTCACGCCGCGTCTTTGGCCCGCACTGTCGCGGCCGTTACGCGAAGAGCCGCCTGCTTTCTTATGAGCCATGGTATACTCCTTACAAGGCAGATTGCCGTGCGTCCCCGCAGGGACACGCCGTCAAGCTAGCCGTTAATGCTTTTGACGCGGATGGTGGTGCAGTCCTGACGATGACCGCGCAGCTTGCGCGAGTCGTTACGACGCCAGCGCTTGAACACCATGACCTTGGCGCCGCGGCCCTGTTCCACCACTTCGGCGGTCACGGCAGCGTTTTCCACATAGGGAGCGCCCACTTTCACGTCGGCGCCGCCAAGCATCAGCACCTTGTCCAGCTTGATTTCGCTGCCGGCTTCGCCAGCGAGCTTTTCCACAACGATCTTGGAACCTTCTTCGACGCGGTACTGTTTGCCGCCCGTTTCAATAATAGCGTACATGCTCTTAAACCTCCGAAAAGAGAGAGGCCTGTTTGCCTCATGCTACAAGAAAAGTCAAGTGATTTTTGTTCTTGGCCGCGCCACAGGCCACGCATCCTGTGGTGGGACGCGCGGTAGTCGGGGCCAGACAGAGGCGTAGGCCAGTTGCGTTGCATAGCACAGGAAGCGCCGGGAGGCAATGCTTTTTTGCCTTCCGCCGCTTTTTTTCCGCGCCGGACGCGCTTTTCCCGCCGCAGAGGGACGGCTGTCCCCCTTTGCTCCGCCCTGCCGCGCATTGCCAGCCCGGGGCAAAGCCGCTACAAGAAAGATCATCGTGCCGCAGGCCTCTCCGGCCTGTTCCCCGCCACTCCAACCCCCTGTTCCGCCATGACCGATGAGATCGTTTGCCGCATCGACGCCCTGAGCCACGACGGCCGCGGCCTGCACCGCCCCGAGGACGGCGGGCCTGTCATTTTCGTCGCGGGCTCCCTGCCCGGCCAGACGGTACGGGCCCGCATCATCCGCCGCCAGAAACGCTTCTGGGAGGCCCAGCGTACGGCGGTGCTGGAGGACGTGGCCCTGGCGGCGGACATCTGTCCCCACGGCGAGGATTGCGGCGGCTGCCCCTGGCAGCGCCTGCCCTATGCGGCCCAGCTGCGCTGGAAAGGCCAGCTGGTACGCGATGCCCTGGAGCGCATCGGCGGTCTGGGCCGTGATGCGGCCCTGCCCCTGCGGCCCGCTCTGGGCTCCCCGGAACAGCGGGCCTTCCGCAACAAGATGGAATTCGCCTTCGGCCCTGCCGACGGCAGCGGCCTGTGCCTGGGCCTGCGCCGACGCGGCGGCCTGCAGGTGCTGCCGGTGCCCGGCTGCGCCCTGCCGCCCGGCGAGGGGCTGGAGCTGGTCAGGGCCTGCGCCGATCTGGCCGCCCGCAGCGGCCTGCCCGCCTATGTGCCGCCGCGCAGCGCCGCCGAGGAAGGCCGCCTGCGGCCCCGGGCGGAAAAGAATCGCGGGCGCCGCCCCCGGCGGGAACGCCCGGCTACGGAAGACTGCGGTTTCTGGCGCTTCCTGGTGGTGCGCTACGGCTGGCCCGATCCCGCTCCGGCACAGGCCGCCGCGGACGATGCTCCGGGACGCCGCTGGTGGCTCACCTGCGTCACCAGCCCGGGCACGGCGGAACAGCGCCGTACCGTGGCCCGTATGGGCCGGGAACTGCTGGACGCCTTCCCGCACATCCAGGCCTTCGTCCATGAGGAACGTGCCACCCCTGACGCTCTGGTGGCCGGAGAGACGCGCGTGCTCTGCCTCGACCGCCGGGACGAGGCCCTGCCGGACGACGGAGCGCCGCTGTATCTCCCCCTGGGCGGCCGCTGGTTCGGTATCGATCCCGCATCCTTTTTCCAGGTCAACAGCCGGGCCGCCGAATTGCTGGCCGCCACGGCCGTGGATCTGCTCCTCTCCCCCCAGGCGGGCGTGACGCCCCGCCGTCTGCTGGATGTCTATTGCGGTGCGGGGGCTCCTGGCCTGCTGGCCGCAGGACACTTTGAAGAGGTGCTGGGCATGGAGTACGACCGCCGCGCCGTGCTCCTGGCGGAGCGCAATGCCCGCCGTTTCGGCTTCGGCCATTGCCGCTACGAGGCCGGGGACGCCGCCCGCCTGCTGACGGCCCTGGCCCGCAAGCACGGCCCCGGGCACTGGGATCATGCCCTGCTGGACCCGCCGCGCGGCGGTGTGGCCCCGGAAGCGCTGGAGGCCCTGCTCCATCTGGCTCCGGAGCGCCTGGTCTACATCTCGTGCAACCCGGCCACCCTGGCCCGCGATGCCCGGATGCTGTCCGCCGATTATGAGCTGGTGCAGGTGACGCCCCTGGACCTCTTCCCCCACAGCCCGCACGTGGAAAGCGTGAGCTGCTGGCAGCGTCGCGCCTGAGACGGCCCGCTTTTGCCGGTGTCGCACGGTACGGATTTTTGACGCTTCCGGGGTTTTCGATCCTTTTTATAAAATATGTCAGATAGTTAAAAAACAATTTATTTTTCAATAAGATAGCGCAACACTTCACAAGGTCTTCCAGACGGGGAGCCGGTGCAAATCCACAAATTGCATTGACGCAGCGATGCCATTGTGATAATTTGTACATTGACACGGCTTCAGGGGGTCCAAAGGATTTTGCGATCCTCACCCGCCCGTCATCACAGCCGAAGGCAGGAGAAAACGTGTCACTGAAGGACATTTTCAAACAGCAGAGCAAGGGCATGGAATCCCTTGCCACCACGGGCACCATCGGCATGCATATGGTGAGCGGCCCGCTGGTGGGTTTCGCCATAGGCTACGGACTCGACGCCTGGCTGGAGACGGGTCCCTGGCTGAAGCTGGTCTTCCTGGTCATCGGGATCATCGCCGGTTTCATGAACGTCTATGAGGATACCCAGCGTCTGCTGCGCAAGATGTCCCGCGAAGAAGAACAAAAACGTGCCGAAGCCCTGGCCGACAGGCCGGAGCGCGTCACGGTGAAGAAAAAAACGGTCGTCCCGGACAGCATCGCCCGGGCCTGCGCGGCGGAAACCGCCGCCGTCAGCCGGGAAACCGGCGGCAGGGCCCCCAGTGCGCAGCTGCGCACCGGCACGACCAGCCCGGAAGCCCCCGAGGGCGAAGGCACGAAGACCGGCGGTCACGACCGCAATGACGGATAATGTTGGGACCCTTGCTGAAAGATATTGACAACTGGCTCTGGCGTCGGGGTATAAGTCATCCGGTCATTCTGCCGCTGGTGCGGAATTTGATTTTGTTTACCGGCATTTGCCTTGGGATGGGCGGCGTCGGTTATGCGCACATGCCCGGCCTGTTCTGGTTTGGCGTGGGCGCGGCAATGATTACTTGGACTTTTTGGGGATTGGCCCGCTTTTTCTTGCGGCAGCCCCTTGGTGAATACAGTACGGCGTTCCTGCGCGTGGTGCTCTTGCGCTGGGGAGGCAGACTGGCCGTACTGGCCGTGGTGACCTATGTGGCCCTTGCAGTGTGCGGGGCGCCGCTGACGGCCCTGCTGGGAGGGTTGGCCGCCGCCACGGCATTGGCGCTCATTACCTACGCGTGGGCAAGCCGCGCGGCCGGAAAGCGCTAGCGCCGGATTTTTCACCTTAACCGAGCAGGAGGCATGTCTCATGGCTGGTGGTTTGCCGCATCCGGTATTACTCTCCACGTTCTGCAACATGGACCAGATCACGATCGGCGGACAGGTGGTGGAATTCAAACATGTCTTCTACTCCTGGGTCTGTATGGCCGTGCTCTTCGTGGTGGCCTATCTCGTGCGCCGTCGCCTGACCCTGGTGCCCGGAGGCATGCAGAACTTCTTTGAAGCTCTCATCGACACCATCGAGAACTTCATCTGCAACACGATGGGCGAGGCCGGCCGCCGTTTCGTGCCGCTGCTGGCCGGTATGTTCATCTACATTTTCGGCATGAACCTGCTGGGCCTGATCCCCGGCTTCGACGCCCCCACGGCCAACCTGAACACCACCGTGAGCATGGCCCTGTTCGTGCTCGTGTTCTACAACGCCCTGGGCATCATCCGCTGGAAGGCGCACTACGTGCACCACTTCACCGGGCCCTCCAAGTTCCTCATCCCGCTGATGTTCCCCCTGGAGATCGTGTCGCACCTGTCGCGTCCCGTCTCTCTGTCTCTCCGTCTTTTCGGTAACATCCGCGGTGAAGAAATCGTTATGGTGCTCTTCTTCATCATGGCTCCCATCCTGGGCACCATCCCGATCTACGCCCTGTTCCTGCTGGGCAAGACCATGCAGGCCTTTGTGTTCTTCATGCTGACCATGTTCTACATCAAGGGCGCCATCGAGGCCCCGGAACATTAATCAGCCCGCTGCCCTTGCGGCAGCCCCGAATATGTGGGGAATGGTCGGAAACGACCCAACTTATACAAACTGTTGAAGGAGTGTCACATGCGCAAACTTCTGATGATCGCCCTGAACACCGTGGCCCTGCTGGGTATGGCTTCCATGGCTTTCGCCGCCAACCAGCTTGATTCCGCTTCCCTGGGTTACACCTGCCTGGCCGCCGCTCTCGGCATCGGCATCGCCGCTTTCGGTTGCGGTATCGGTATGGGTCTGGGCCTGAAGGGCGCCTGCGAAGGTATCGCCCGCAACCCTGACGTGAGCGGCAAAGTGACCGGTACCATGATCCTGGCCTTCGCCTTCATCGAATCCCTGGCCATTTACGCCTTGGTTATCAGCTTCATCCTGCTGTACGCCAACCCCTATGCGTAGGCCGTCCAGGCAGTAATGCTGCAACGGGGGGACTTCGGTCCCCCCTTTTTTTTGATCCTGCGCAGGCCGTGGTTGTTCGCCCCTTCACGGAATTATTTCATAATGTAACAAAATGTCTTTTTTTCTGCGGACCGGCCTCAACCCCGGGTGCTGAAAGGATGTCCCTAAACTTTTAAAAATATTTTCTAAAATCCAACTTTTTTCCTTTTCCCCCATTCACACCGCCAGCAGACTGATTATATTGGCATATCATTTCGCCAGCCCGGGCATGCAAGGAATAAAGGTTGTATTTCCGGTGCTTGCGGATTCTTTTTTTTTCCAGTAAATTGAAAAGACTAAATTTCACAAAAGCATCACAAGCTTGAGCAGGTATTGATTATGCCCACGGAACCCAAAAGCAAACACATCCCCCGCGCCACGATCCAGCGCCTGGCCACCTATGTGCAGGTGCTGGAAAATTTTGCGCGCGACGGCGTTGAAGTCATCTCCTCCAACCCCCTGGCCGAAGCCTGCGGGGTCAACGGCTCCCAGGTCCGCAAGGACCTGGCTTACTTCGGCGAATTCGGCATCCGCGGCGTGGGCTATCACATAACCTCCCTTATTGCGGCCATCACCTCCTCCCTGGGGGTCGACCGCGAATGGCGCATGGCGCTCGTGGGCGTCGGCAACCTGGGCAAAGCCATCCTGAACCACGGTGAATTCCGCGCCCGCGGCTTCAACATCGTGGGCATCTTCGACTGCGACCCCTTCAAGATCGGTGAGATCGTCCACGGTCTGGAAGTGCACTGCACCAAGGACCTCAAGGCCATGGTGGCCGAGCAGAACATCGAGATCGGCATCATCACCACGCCGCCCGAACGCGCCCAGCGTGCGGCCCAGCACCTGATGGATGCGGGCATCACCTCCATCCTCAATTTCGCCCCGGCGCGCATCAAGACCCCGGACCATGTGCATGTGGAGTATGTGGACTTTTTCCACCATCTCTACGCCCTGGCCTTCGATCACACGAGCCAGCACCGCTAGGCCAGGCCGCCATGATTTTTCAGGGGGGATGCCCACAGGCGTCTCCCCTTTCTTATCTTTGACCGCCCACAGGCCATACGCCCAGGCTCTGCATGGCGCCGTGCCCGAGAGCTGCGGACGGCACGATGGCTCCCCTACGGCCCAGCGCAGGCAACTTCCGCGGCCCCGTTTGCGTGACTGCCGGTCTGTTCGCCCTGCCGCCAGCATTTCCCGGCCGTGTCGCCACATCGTATCCCGACCATGCCTTCCGCTTCGCCGCAGCCGCTCTGCCCACGGTAGACGCGTGCTCCGGCAGGTGCTATTTTTTTCTCCTCCCCGCCGGGCGATCCCGGCGATCCCTTCTCACCTGCGGAGCCCATATGGATTTCAAGCAACTGGCACTGGCGGCCCGTACCTGCCGCCGTTTCGAAGAAGAGCGTCCGCTGCAGATGGCGGATCTGGAATGGCTGGTAGACTGCGCCCGCCTGACCCCCTGCGCCCGTAACGCCCAGCAACTGCGCTACAGCCTCGTGGGTCCCGGCGAGACCTGCCGGCGTCTGTTCGGCATGACCAAATGGGCGGCGGCCCTCAAGGACTGGGGGGGGCCCTTCCCCGGTGAGCGCCCCACGGGCTTCATCGTCATGAGCATGCCCAAGAACGCGGGCGACCTGGTCTGGCTGGATACCGGCATCGCGGCCCAGACCATCCAGCTGGCGGCCTCCAGCCGTGACTGGGGCTGCTGCATGATCGCCTCGTTCGACCATAGCGGCGTGAGCGAGCTGGTCCAGCTTCCCGACGAGCTGCGCCCCACGCTGGTCCTGGGCCTTGGCGTGGCCAAGGAAGTGCGCCGCGTGGCCGACGTACCCGAAAGCGGCGCCCTGGGCTACTGGCGTGACGCCGAACAGGTGCACTATGTGCCCAAGCTGGCCCTGGACAAGCTCATCCTGAACCGTTTTTAGGAACGCACAGGACACACTGGGGGGAGCCCCATATCTCTGCTGCCGGGCCCCACAAGAGGCCTGCATCAACCATGGGCAGGCCCTTCGGGCTGCCTCCGGTCACCGCTCCCTTCCCGCATCCTCCGTTCCCCCACAGCAAAAAAGGCAGCGTTCCCGGAGCCAATATTCCGGGAACGCTGCCTTTTCCATCTCATCAACACCAGACAGGCCGCTATCCGTTGATCGTACCCGCCATAGCACTGTCAGCAGGCCCGCCATATCCTGCGACGCCTCCTGATAAAAGTTTTTGGAAGGGAAAGGGGGGAGCATGAGGGGGGAGAGGGAGAACCTTTTTCCAAAAAGGTGTCCCTCTCCCCCCTCATAAAAATGCTATCCTCCCATCCGTTCCTGGCGGTAGCAACGGGCCAGCTCCACGAAACGGGGGGCCCATCCGGGCACTGCCGGGGCAAAGATATGACAATAGGCGGCCCAGACCCGGCCGCTCACCAGACCATCCCGGCCGTGGCCCTCGGCATCGCGGCCCATGCCCGTGCCCTTGCGCAGGCGCAGGGCATGATCCAGACGGCCGCTGACGGCGGCAGGCTCGTGGCAGAGGGAGTAGTGGAACTCATGTCCGCGCAGGACAGAGCCCTGGGGAAAATAGGGATTGGGCAACACCACGTCGGCCCGCACATAGCCCAGGCCCTGCGGCTTGGGGCAGAAGCGGGTCTCCACGGGAAAGATGCCGCTCATGGGCCAGCGCTGTCCGTCGCGCTCCAGAGCCGAAGCCAGGACCATGAAGCCGCCGCATTCGGCGTAGATGGGCAAGCCCCTGGCGGCCAGTGTACCCAGCCGGGCCAGATGCGGCGAAGCGGACAGCTCCCGGGCCCAGTCTTCGGGGAAACCGCCGCCCAGATACAGGCCGTCCAGCTCCGGCCACGCCGCGTCATCCAGCAGGGAAAGGCGTACCAGCTCCGCACCGGCCCGGCGCAGGGCTTCGAGGTTCTCCTCATAATAGAACCACAGGGCCCGGTCGCGCACATAGCCGATGCGCGGGGCATCCGCCCGGGGGGACGTCCCAGCCCCGGCAGCGGGGGCCGGAGCCTCGGAGCAGACCACAGGCTGCCCTTCGCCGGAAGAGGCCACAGCGCCCTCCCCGGCCCAGGCGGTCTCGTCCCAGAAATCCGGCTCTTCGGGCAGAGCGGGCAGGTCGTCGGCGATGGACAACACGCGGTCCATATCCACATGGTCGCGCACCACATCGGCCAGTTTTTCCAATATCTCTTGGGCCTGCGGGCTCAGATCGTCACCGCACAGCGAGGCGAGCCCCATGTGCCGTTCCGGCAGGGGGTTCTCGCGCAGGCGGGGAATGGCCCCCAGCACGGGCACGTCCGTGTAGGTGGTGATGGCCTCACGCAAAATGCCTTCATGCCGGGCCGAGGCCACCTGATTGAGCACCACGCCCGCCAGACGCAGGCCGGGCTCGAAATTCCGTACCCCGGCCACCAGGGCAGCGGCCGTGCGGGTCATCTTGGTACAATCCAGACTGAGCAGCACCGGGCAGTCCAGCGTGCGGGCCAGTTCGGCCGTGGCGCAGGAGCCGCGCACGTCCATGCCGTCAAAAAGGCCGCGGTTGCCTTCCAGCAGGGCCAGCCGGGCCCCGCTGCGCCCCATCACATGACGGAACAGGGCCCGCAGACGCGCGGGGGACAGGAAATAGGGGTCCAGATTGCTGGCCTGCCGTCCGGCCGCCAGCGAGAGCCAGGCCGCGTCGATATAGTCCGGGCCTTTCTTGAAGGGCTGGACGGCCAGCCCCTGCCGGGAAAAGGCCCGCGCCAGGCCCAGCGAGAGCAGGGTCTTGCCGCCGCCCCCGGACAGGGCGGAGATGCAGATACGGGCGGACGAGGCCCCTGCGCGGGGCGTGCGGGGATGGGAAGACACGGCGGGCATCCTTGGCTGACGGGAAGGCGGCAGGGCCGCGGGTATGAAAAAAGGGCACGACACCGGCCGGTGTCGTGCCCTGCGGGAGACTAGTGCTTGAAGGAACGCTGACCGGTGAAGACCATGGCCACCTGCGGGCTGGCTTCGTTGCAGGCCGCGATGACTTCGGTGTCACGCATGGAGCCGCCGGGCTGGCCGATGGCGGTGACGCCCTGGGCCATGGCGGCGTCCACGCCGTCACGGAAGGGGAAGAAGCCGTCGGAGATCAGCACCGTGCCGGGCAGACCGCCGCGGGCTTCCTGGGTACGGGCCTGGATGTCGTCCAGAGCGGCTTTGAGGGCGGCGTCGGTGGCGGCCTTCTGCTTGAGCTCGTAGAAGGAGAGGTTGTGCTCGCGGAAGGCCAGGGTATCGGCGTACTTGGTGTAGGCCTTGTGGATGGCCAGTTCCACGCAGCCCACGCGGTCCTGTTCACCGGTGCCGATGGCCACGGTGGCGCCGTTGCGGGCAAAGATGACCGAGTTGGAGGTCACGCCGGCTTCCACGGCCCAGGCAAAGCGCAGGTCGGCCATTTCCTGGGCGTTGGGCTTGCGGGCGGTGACGGTGACGCCGTTCTTGTCCGTGGCTTCGGCGGGCAGGAAGTCGGCATCGGTGAGGATGCGGTTCACGAAAGATTTCTGCACCACGATGCCGCCGTCGGCCAGGCTCTTGATGTCCAGGAAGGCGGACTGCGTCAGTTCGTCCAGGCGGCCCAGGCCGGGCAGTTCCATGATGCGCAGGTTCTTGCGGCCCTTGAGGATCTCCACGGCGCCTTCTTCATAGGCAGGAGCGGCCACCACTTCGAAGTAGCTGGCGGCCACCATCTCGGCGGCCTCGCGGGTGAAGGGACGGTTGACCACCACCGCGCCGCCGAAAGCGGCGATGCGGTCGCACCAGAAGGCCTTGTCCAGGGCAGCGGCCACGCCGCCGTCGTCCCAGGCAGCGCCGCAGGGGTTGTTGTGCTTGAGGATGATGGCCGCGGGACGCTCGCTGAGGTACTGCAGGATGTTGGCACCGTTGTCCACGTCGGTGAGGTTGGTCTTGCCGGGATGCTTGCCGGCCTGGATCATCTGGGCTTCGGTCATGGCCGACACGATGCCCTGACCGGGGCCACGCCAGCGCAGGCCGCCGCAGGTGATGCCACCTTCACGCAGTTCATACAGGGCAGCGGGCTGGTCGGGGTTTTCGCCGTAGCGCAGACCTTTTTCCTCGTTGTCCAGGGTCCAGACGCGCTTGTGGTACACAAGCTTTTCGTCACCCAGCAAAATGGTCATGGTCTCGGGAAAAGCGTCCTTGTGGACTTTCTTGTACATGGCCTTCAGGTCGGTCGTCATGATGCCTCCAGGTATGCCTAGCAAAAAAGGTGAAAGCGCTTCGCGGCGCGGCAATGGTGTAGCACAAAACGCCCCTCTCCACCAGTGCGTCCCCCGGGGGGAGAAAGGCCCGCCGGCAGGCGCCTTCCCGGCCCGGAGGGGCGCCGGATTTGACGCAGGCCCGCAAATGGGCCATAACGACGGCGCGATATACGCGCTTCTGCCGGAGGAAACCATGGAAAAACTGCTCACCCGCCTTGCCCGCCAGCTGGACGCCCTCGACGAGGCGTCGCTCATGTCGCTGTGGAGCAAGTACGCCACCATCGCCAGCCGTTTCGAACCGACCCAGCGCTGGGAAGAGGCCGTCCTGGTCTTTTCCATGATCCAGGCCAAACGCTACAAGAACCAGCTGTTCAACTATTATTGGGCACAGCAGGCCCAGCCGCATGAAGACGGCCCCGCCCCCGCGGCCCAGCCCCTGGCCCCCGACTTCGACCTGATGCAGGGCCAGGCGGAAGCTCCCGCGCCGCACCGCTGCCGCGTCCTTTCGTTCCGCCCCGCGCCGGGAGATACGGCCCCCTCCCGCAAGGACGACTGAGCCGGGCCCTTCCCGCGCTGCATCCCGCTCACAAAAAACTAACGCTTCGCCTTGTACAGCATGGGCCGGGCCGTCTTCCGCACCTCCCGGCCTGCCCCGTCCGGCGACAACCGCCAGACAGCCCTTGCCTTTTTTTGCGTGTCGTGAGAAACCTCCGCACCCCGGATACGGCATCCGGGATCGCGAACCCCGGGGGATAAGGTTTTCCTGCGCAAGCGCAGTCCCCCTCACCAGCATCGGGGATGTCCGTCACATCCCTGCACAACGCACAGGAGTGGTTCCCATGCGTGCCAACATTCTTTGTGCCGGCTTCGGGACGCGTCTGCGCCCCTTCACCTATCTGAAGCCCAAGCCCCTGCTCAACATCGGCGGATATCCGCTGGTGGAACGTACCATCCGCCAGCTCCATGCCGACGGCGTCACCGACATCGCCCTGGTGGTCGGTTACAAGCACGAATGCTTCAACTATCTTGTGGACAAATACGGCGTCCAGCTCATCATCTCGGCGCAGTATGCCACGGCCAACAACTATTCCTCCCTCCAGCTGGTGGCCCACCGCCTGGGCGACAGCCTGGTCATCGACGGTGACACCTACATCCGCCGTCCGGTGGTGCCCCTGGTGCGTCCCGGGGTCTCGCAGTTCATCTGCCAGCAGACCCAGCAGGGCCATGAATGGGAGCTGATCACCGATGCCGACGACCGCGTGGTCTCCGTGCGCAAGGATTCGCCCTCGGGCTACTGCATGTCCGGCGTCTCCTACTGGACCGAGGAGGCCGCGGCCCTCATCCGCGAGGAACTGGACAGGAGCGGCCCGGACGACTACTGGGAAGACTCCGTCATCCGCATCCTGGACCGCGTGCCCGTCTACGCCACGCGGGTGAAGATGCTGCTCTGCGAGATCGACAGCCTGAGCGACGCCCTTTCCCTGGGCCTGCTGACGCCCGACGAACTGGCCGACCAGTGCTCCGAGACCCAGATGGCCGAAAAGCTCAAGGGCCTGACCAACGACACCTATCACATCCAGCTGGACGGCAAGGGCCTTGTGCTGCGCATCCCCGGCCAGGGCACCGACCAGATCATCGACCGCAGCGTGGAAGCGGCCATGCTGGAGATGGTGAAGGATCTGGACATCACGCCCGAGTGCCACTTCTACGCGGGCGGCATCAAGACCACGGACTTTCTGGAAGGCTACCGCATCCTGAACCACGACACCCTGGACCGGTTCGAGGTGCGCGGGGTGGTGGACATCATGCGCCGCCTGCATGACATCCGCATGCCCGAAGGCTTCCGCGAAAAGTACGGCCCCAGCGCCGTGCTCTCCGTGCTTTCCGAGGTCAAGCTCTACGAACGCCAGAGCGGCGTCAACCTGCTGGCCGACCATGAGCGCAGCCTGTTCTACGATTTCGCCCGCGAGATGGACAGCGACGAGAAGCGCTTCTGCCATCGCGACTTCGTGCTGGAGAACATTCTGCGCAAGGGCGACGACATCAAGCTCATCGACTTCGAGTACGCCTGCTTCTGCTCGCCCTACTGGGACTACGCCAGCTTCGTCACCGAGACCCGTCTTTCCGGCCCCCTGCTGGACGCCTTTATCGAAGCCAGCGGCGCGGACCGCACCCGCCTGCTCAAGGCCATGATCATCGTGGATTACATCTGGGGCCTGTGGGGCTTCTACCGCGAGTGCATCGACTACGGTCGTGGCCGCATCGCGGAAATGGACCGCAACCTGAAACTGCTGCAACGCGGAGAACAACTGGCATGAAGCGCGGTTTTCTGATTTCCGTGGGCGCCTATCTGGGGCTCTGGCTGGTGCTGGAAGCCCTGTTCCCCGCGCCCTCCTACGCCTACCTCGACCCCGGCACGGGCAACGTGCTGGTCTACCTGGCCATCAGCCTGGTGGGTACGGTGCTCTATTTCGTCAAGAACATCGTCTACGCCATCATGGGCAGGGCCAAGGGTGAGCGCCGTCCCGAAAAGCAGCTGCACCACGAGCGCATCCTCATGTTCTCCGAAGGCCGCAGCTACTATTACACCTTCAAGCCCGTCATCGACGCCTTCCTGCGCCGCGGCGTGCCCTTCTCCTACATCACCATGGATGTGGAAGACCCGGCCCTGACCATCGAGAACGACCTCATGAACTCGCGCTACATCGGCACGGGTTCCGCGGCCTTTGCCCGCGCCGCCGGTCGCCGCGCCGACATCATGCTCTCCACCACGCCCAACATCGGCACGCCCGGCTTCCCCATGCCGCGTCCGCGCCGCGTGACCAACCTGGCCCATATCTGCCACGGCGTGGGCGACATCGCCATGTACCAGAAAGGCTCCCTGGACCATTACGACGCCGTCCTGATGGTGGGCGACTTCATGCTGCCCAGCATCCGCAAGGTGGAAGAGCTGCGCGGCCTGCCGCCCAAGGAATGCGTCTCCCTGGGCCTGCCCTATCTGGACGAGCTGGCCGCCAAAGCCCGCAAGAAGGAAGGCCGGAGCACCCCGCCCGTGGTGCTGGTGGCCCCCTCGTGGGGCAACAAGGGCTGCCTCAACATCTGCGGCCCCAACTTCCTGCTGGATCTGGCCAAGGCCGGCTATGACGTGATCCTGCGCCCGCATCCCCAGTCCCTCAAGGTGGAGACCGAGATGCTGGACACCATCCACGAGATGCTGCGCGACTACCCCAACGTCAGCTTCGATACCGAGATGGATGCCACCGCCTCCATGAGCCGGGCCGACGTCATGATCTCGGACAAGTCGTGCGTGCGCTTCGACTTCGCCTTCCTTTACGAGAAGCCCGTCATCACCCTGGACATCCCCGTGCGCAACCCCGAACTCTACGAGGTGGCGGACCTGGGCGTCATCTGGGAAGACACCGTGGCCGCCCGTCTGGGCGAAGTGGTCTCGCCCGAGGACTTCAACAACATCGTGCCCGTGGTGGAACGCGCCCTCAAGACGCCTTCCTCCGCCATCGCCGCCTTCCGCGAGGAATCCGTGGCCTGCTGGGGCCGGAGCGGTGAAGCCATCGCCCAGTGGACCGTGGACACCCTGGCCCGCATGGACGCCGAACACGCGGCCGAAGCTGCCGCCACCAAAACGAAATAGCACGGCCCTTGCCGGATATGCTTTCAAGGAAACGCCATGTCGCTTCTGTATGAAATATTCATCCTGCCCATCGAGATCATCTACCGGGCCATCTATCTCGGCAGCCTCCAGTTCACCCACAACTACGGCCTGAGCATCCTCGTCCTGTCCTGCATCAGCGCCGTGGCCTTCATCCCCCTGGGACGTCTGGCCGTGGGCACCCAGGCCCGGGAAAAGAAACTCCAGATGATCATGGCCCCGCAGCTGGCCCGCATCCGCAAGGAATCCAAGGGGGCCGAACGCCAGCGCCGCATCAACAACCTCTACAAGCGCTATGCCTACCATCCGCTGCTGGCCGTCCGTTCGGCCTTCGGCGTGGCCCTGCAGATCCCCTTCCTGACCGGCGCGTACTACATGATCCTGGGGCTCACCCAGCTGCAGGGCCAGCCCTGCCTGATGATCCCCGACCTTTCGCAGCCCGACGGCCTGCTCTGGGGCGTCAACGCCCTGCCCATCGTCATGACCGTGGTCAACATCATCGCCACGCTGACCACCCCGGGCCTGACGCGCAAGGACACCCTGCAGGCCATCATCATCGCCTTCTTCTTCCTGGCGCTGCTGTACAACGCGGCCTCGGCCCTGCTCATCTTCTGGACCATGAACAACGTCTTCTTCCTGCTCCAGAACCTGCGCCTGCCCATCCGCCTGCCCCGTTTCCGCAAGCCCGGCTTTGCCCAGGGCGGCATGAACACCGTCATGGCCGCCACCATGCGCTCGGTCTACAGCCTGTCCTGCGCCGGTCTGGCCATCCTGATCTTCCTGTACGTGCCCTTCCAGTCCTACGCCAGCGACCCCAACTTCTTCGCCGCCGGTCCCCTGGACGTGCTGCTGGGCATGGTGCGCTACCTTTCGCTGACCTTCTTCGTGGTCTTCGTGCTCTGGCTCTGGTTCCCGGCCAAGGCCAAGACCATCCCGGCCTTCGTGGCCTTCTGGGCCCTGAGCCTCGCCTTCGTGAACCTTTTCGTGCTGCCCGGCCACTTCGGCGCCCTGGACGGCATCCGCTTCCTGCGTGAGGCCGCCCTCACCGGCCCCATGAGCACCTTCAAGGACGGCCTGCTGCCCGTGCTGGTGGCCCTGGGCCTGACGGCCCTGCTGTTCGCCTTCCCCAAGGTGCGCCTGCAGCTGCCGCGCGTGCTCTCCATCGCCGTGTTCTCCCTGGTGGCCCTCACGGCCTGGAACGCCCTGACCGCCGAAGAGCCCGAACAGGCCAAGACCAGCTTCACCCCGCCCGCCTATGTGGCTGACATGCAGTCCTATTCCAAGGACGGCGAAAACGTCATCGTCATCGTCATGGACATGTTCACCGGCGGCCATATCGAGCGGATGCTGGACGACCCCTGGTTCACCAACGGCTTCCGCAAGGGCATGGACGGCTTCGTCTGGTACCCCGACACCATCTCCATGGCCGACGCCACGGTCATGAGCCTGCCCAGCATCTACGGCGGCCACGCCTACAGCCCGGCGGCCGTCAACGCCCGCCGCGACGTGACCCTGGAAGAGAACATCAACAGCGCCTTTGCCGTGATGCCCCGCAACTTCGCGGCCCACGGCTACGATGTCTGCATGCTCAACGGCCTGGAGTTCTTCAACCAGGACTTCTATGAGCGTCACCTCGGCAAGGTGGAGAACGTCACCACCGTGCCCCAGGTCAAGGACGACTTCCAGCTCAAGTACCACCAGGGCACCAGCCTGCGGGACTTCAGCAGCTTCTTCGCCATGCTGGGCCTGTTCCAGGCCTCGCCCAACATCATCAAGCAGAAGATCTACGACGACGGCAACTGGCATGACGCCGGCGACGGCATCCTGGTGGCCAGCATGGACGCCTGCCGCGCGGGCGACGCCTTCTTCCGCTTCGCCTTCACCTCGGGCATCACCACCGATGCCCCGCGCAGCACGGCCAAGGTCTTCTACACCATGCTGTCCCACTACATGTGGCACTACGCCCCCGACCTCAAGGACGGCCAGCCCGAGATCGTGGCCGACCCCTATCCGGCCACCGTGGGCCAGCTCTTCTTCGTCGACGGCCTGCTGCCCGAACACTACTACGCCGAACGCCACCTGCTGCGTTATCTGATGATCTTCTTCGACCAGCTCAAGGAAGCCGGCATCTACGACAACACGCGCATCATCCTGGTCTCCGACCACGGCGAGAGCGACAGCCCCATGGTGCAGCGTGCCTACAACGACGGCAAGGAATACCCCGACGGTACCGTCTTCCAGACCGCGACCTACGCTCCCGGCCGTCCCCACGCCCTCCTGATGGTCAAGGAACCCCATCAGCGCGGCGAGCTGCGCATCAGCGATGCCTTCATGTCCAGCGCCGACGTGCCCACCCTGGCCCTGCAGGGCGTGGGTGCCTCCGACGAGTTCGAGATGCGTGACCCGGCCGCCCTGCCCAAGCCGCGCATCCTCACCCATGCCTGCGGCGGCGCGCGCTGGAGCGAGCACAAGGAGAACGCCTACATCTTCGAACAGTACCGCATGGAAGGCACCCTGTTCGATGCCTCCAAGTGCACGCGTGAAGGCGCCTACCAATAACGGTCCCGCTGCTCCGGCAGCGTCATGAAAGGGGGGAAGGAGCATCCCGGCAGGGATGTCCCTTTCCCCCTTTTTTCGCGGCCCCGGCCCTGCCGGAACGCGGATCTCATAAAATTTTACCCATTTTTCTCCCCCGGCGGCCCCGGCATTTGACTTGTCCGCTGTTAGCGGCTAGAAAAAACTAAGGCATTGCGGCCAACGTTGTTCCCCTTAGTCGTCAGGCTACGGGGTTTTCGCGTGTGGACGACAAAACTTCAGCCTTGGCCCGCGCCATGCGGGCAGTGCAGGTGGATATATGGCAAATACGGTCATTATCGGCGCCCAGTGGGGCGACGAGGGCAAGGGAAAGATTGTGGACATGCTCAGCGCGCAGAGCGGGCTGATCGTGCGTTTCCAGGGCGGCAACAACGCCGGCCACACCATCAAGGTCCAGGGCAAGGAGACCATCCTGCACCTGATCCCCTCGGGCATCCTGCACGAGGACAAAAACTGCCTGATCGGCAACGGTGTGGTGCTGGACCCCTTCGTCTTCCTCAAGGAAGTGGACGAACTGGCGGCCAAGGGCATCGACGTGTCCCCCAGCCGTCTGGGCATCAGCAAAAAGACCCACCTGATCATGCCCTACCACAAGAGCCTGGACAATGCCCGCGAAGCCAAGCGTGCCGGCAAGAAGATCGGCACCACCGGCCGCGGCATCGGCCCCTGCTATGAGGACAAGGCTTCCCGCGTGGGCCTGCGTGCCGGTGACCTCACCAACCCGCAGCTGGTGCGCGAAAAAGTGCATCACGCCCTGCTGGAAAAGAACGTCCTGCTGCGCGAGCTCTACAAGTACGACACCCTGGACGAGAACCAGGTCTGCGAAGAGCTGCTGGCCATCGCCCCGCGCATCACGCCCTATCTGAAGGACGCCTCCTCCGAGATCCAGAAGGCCCAGGCCGCCGGTCAGGACATCCTGTTCGAAGGCGCCCAGGGCATCCACCTGGACATCGACCACGGCACCTATCCCTTCGTGACCTCCTCCAGCACCGTGGCCAGCTCCGCCGCCGCCGGCAGCGGTGTGGGCCCCTCCGCCCTGGAGCGCGTGGTGGGCATCGTCAAGGCCTACACCACCCGCGTGGGCTCCGGCCCCTTCCCCACCGAGCTGGAAGACGACACCGGCCGCTACATCCAGACCAACGGTCATGAGTTCGGCGCTACCACCGGCCGTCCGCGCCGCTGCGGCTGGCTGGACGTGGTCATCCTGCGCGAGACCGTGCGCCTGTGCGGCCTTACCGACATCGCCCTGACCAAGCTGGACGTGCTCCAGAACCTGCCCGCCCTGCAGATCTGCGTGGCTTACGAACTGGACGGCCAGCGTCTGGAATACCCCCCGCAGGAAGAAGGCGCCCTGGGCCGCGTGAAGCCCATCTATGAAGAAATGCCCGGCTTCGAGGACGACATCAGCCAGTGCACCAGCGTCGAGCAGCTGCCCGACAACGTGCGCGCCTACATCGCCCGCATCGAAGAGCTCACCGGCGTGCGCGTCTCCTTCATCTCCGTGGGTGCCGACCGCGCCCAGACCATCGTCCGTTAAGCGTTCGCGCTTGAGATAGATCCTGCGAGGGGGGAGAGGGAAACCTTTTTGAAAAAAGGTTCTCCCTCTCCCCCCTCGCGCTCCCCCCTCTCTTTTCCAAAAACTTTTATCAGGGGGAGCTTGGACCATGACGGCCGGCGGCGTATGCCGCCCTGTCCGGCCGGTCCTTTTCCTTCCAACCATCTTTGGTGGAGCCTGAGGCGCATCAGGGCAGTCCTGCCATGTGCGTGACCGTCACGCTCCCGCACCGCGAGGGACGCCATGCCGCTTTTCCAGGACATCAGCACGCCGGACTTCGACCGCATCCGCGAGGTGCTCCACCGCCTGGCCGCCAACCCGCCGCAGGTCCTGCTGCTGGAAGGCGGCACCGAGCCCCAGCGCCTGGCCGCGGCCCGTTACTGGGCCGCCTGCGCCAACTGCCAGCAGCCGGGCGGCGAGGGCGGGCCCTGCCTCATCTGCCCCACCTGCATGCAGATCGATGCCGGTGAGCATCTGGACGTGCTGGCCTACGACGGCCGCATCAGCAATGCCGACGACGAGGCCCATCCCGGCCCCATCCGCGCCCTGAACATGGACAACATCCGCGAGCTCAAGCAAAAGCTGCGCGACGCTCCCCACGGCCAGGGCCGCCGCGTGGTGCTGCTCATGGGCGTGGAACAGAACCGCAGCAATGCGGCCAATGCCCTGCTCAAGGCGCTGGAAGAACCCTCGCCCTCCTCCTGCTTCGTCCTGCTGGCCGCCCAGCGCGAACAGCTCCTGCCCACGCTGGTCTCGCGCTCCCTCTGCCTGACCCTGCCCTGGCCCGACAGCCTCTCCCGTGATCCGGCCCTCCAGCCCTGGGAAGAGGCCCTGGCCCTGTTCATCACCAGCGGTCGCGGCCTGTTCGAGCGCACCGGCGCCCGCAACGCCCTGGACGCCCGTCTGGCCGGGCAGATACTGCTGGCCTGCCAGAAATCCATGAGCCGGGTCATGTCCGGCAATGACGACGCCCTTTGCCCCCTGGACACGGCCCTGGCCCTGCTGCCCCGCGAGAAGCGCGTCCAGTGCTGCTTCTGGTTCAACGAGGCGCAGGAGGCCCTGGGCTTCAACGTCACGCCCGCCCGCGTGCTGGAGGCCCTGGCCGCCCGCTTGCACGTCACCCGCATGGGGAACTGACCTTTTTCCCCTCCGCTTCCTGCGTCTGTCCCGGTCTGCCCCATGACGGCACGGCTGCTTGCAGCTCCCCCGACCACCCGTCATGACGGATATCCGCGTCCTGGCGGAGCACGGGACGCCATGAGCGCGTTTTGGGGAGGAAGGGGGAGCACGAGGGGGAAGGAGGCCCTTTTGTCGCGCCAGCCAAAAGGGCCTCCTTTCCCCTCGTCAACACATCTTCCCGCGTGCATGTCCTGCCATGCAAAAAGCCGCCGTCCCCAAGGGGACAGCGGCTTTTTCAACAGCGCAGAGCGAGCTTTTCCCAGAAAAAACTACTTCCAGAGGTTGCTGTACTTGACCGAGAGACCGTCGGTGCGCTCCACCAGCCGGTTGACCAGGGTGTCGATCTCCTCATAGGTCAGGGTGCCCACTTCGCGGGCCAGCAGATAGCCCAGGTAGCCTTCGCCCTGGGTGAAGGTCCAGCAGATGGAGTACACGGAGCCCACGCCCGGACGGCCGGGGAATTCGGACTGCGTGCTCACCAGCAGGCGCATCTTGGGCATGTCCTTGTCCGTGAGGCTGAAGAGGTTGCTGCCGTTGAAGGCTTCCTTGAGGCGCATGCCCAGGCGGGCACCGATGCTGTCCGTCCCTTCCAGCTCCACCCAGACGGGCGTGCTGCGGGCATCGACTTTGGCGGGCTTGTCGGCCTTGGGCGCTCCGGCCTGGGGGGTGGCCGCCTGGATCACGGGGGCCGTCAGGGCCAGCATCAGGACGCACAGGGCCAGCGTGGCGATCTTTTTCATGTCCGAGTCTCCTTGTTTCATGACTGCCGGGGATGGAGGGCAGTCCTATCCCTCCATCTAAGCACGTTCCCGCCCAAAAACCAAGCTCCATCCCCCGGCGCCGCCCCGGCTCCCGGCCTTGAAGGGCGCCGTCTTTGCCGTTATAGTAGCGTGTTGGGGTGCGTTCCGCTCACAGGACCGCGTCCCCTGTCCCGAACATACGGCAAGAGCCTTATCCATACACATTCTACCTTTTTGCGACACAAGGAGTCGTCATGCAACGCACCCTTATCGTCAATGCCCTGGCCTCCGAGGCCCCGCAGCGCCAGATCACCGTCTGCGGCTGGATCCGCACCCGCCGCGATGCCAAGGACTTCAGCTTCGTGGAGATCAACGACGGTTCCTGCCTGACCAACATGCAGTGCATCGTGGATGCGGGCACCGCCGCCCACGAAGGCCTGGGCGATGCCAACACCGGCGCTTCCGTGGCCGTCACCGGCGAGCTGGTGGCCTCCCCCGGCAAGGGACAGAAGTGGGAAGTGCGTGCCGAGAGCATCCGCGTGTTCGGCCTGGCCGATCCCGAATCCTTCCCCCTGCAGAAGAAGCGCCACTCCGACGAGTTCCTGCGCGGCATCGCCCACCTGCGCATGCGCACCAACAAGTACGGCGCGGCCTTCCGCATCCGCTCCGAAGCGGCGCGCGCCGTGCATGACTACTTCCACAGCCAGCACTTTTCCTGGGTGCATACGCCCATCCTCACCGGTTCCGACTGCGAGGGCGCGGGCGAGATGTTCCGCGTGACCGCCCTGCCCGCCGGTGAAAAGGATCTTTCCAAGGACTTCTTCGGCCGTCAGGCCAACCTGACCGTGTCCGGCCAGCTGGAAGCCGAAGCCCTGGCCCTGGGCCTGGGCCGCGTCTACACCTTCGGCCCCACCTTCCGCGCCGAGAACTCCAACACCCCGCGCCACGCCGCCGAGTTCTGGATGATCGAGCCCGAGATGGCCTTTGCCGAACTGGAAGACATCATGGAGCTGGGCGAAGGCCTGACCCGCCATGTGGTGGACCATGCCCTGACCCGCTGCGAGAGCGACCTCAAACTCTTCGACAACTTCGTGGACAAGGGCCTCATCGACCGCCTGAAGGGCATGCTGGCCCAGCCCTTTGCCCGCGTGTCCTACCGGGAAGCCATCCACATCCTGGAAGACAGCGGCAAGGAGTTCACCTTCCCCGTGGCCTTCGGCGTGGACCTGCAGACCGAGCACGAGCGCTTCCTGGCCGAAGAACACTTCCGCCGTCCCGTCATCGTCTATGACTATCCCAAGGAGATCAAAGCCTTCTACATGCGCGGCAATGACGACGGCGAGACCGTGGCGGCCATGGACGTGCTGGTGCCCAGCATCGGCGAGCTCATCGGCGGTTCCCAGCGTGAAGAGCGCCTGGACAAGCTGCTGGCCCGCATCGCCGAGATGGGCCAGAAGCCCGAGGACTACTGGTGGTATCTGGATCTGCGCCGCTTCGGCAGCGTGCCCCACGCCGGTTTCGGCATGGGCTTCGAACGCCTGCTGATGATGCTCACCGGCATCACCAATATCCGCGACGTCATCCCCTTCCCCCGCACTCCCGGCAGCCTGGAATTCTAGGCAAGGGCCCTGCGGCGGCAGGCATGGTTTGAGGGGAGCCCCCTCAAACTCCCTCTCCAGCGCACTTTCGCCGGGAGGGACGTGTCCCCCGCCATCCTGATGGCGCCCGGGTCCACAGCATCGCAACACCTAAAAACGGCCGGCATCCTTTGCAGGATGCCGGCCGTTTTTATCGGGACGATGTCTGCCAGCTTAACCTGTCCGCAGCCTGTTTAGGAAAGGGTCCGGCCTCCTCCACCCGCCAAACCTTTCGGGAGACCAACGCCAACGGCTGCCCGGGGCGCTCCCGGCATTGTCCAGGGACCGGAGCAAAGGTTTTGGGAAGGGAGAGGGGAGCACGAGGGGAGAGGGAGCACCCTTTTTCAGGCAGATTGTAAATTGAAACGCAACACGGGGCTTGCGTAAAACAGGAAGACCCACAACAGTCAAGGTTGGAAAAAAACAAACCTCACAATGAGGAGACTGTCGTGGGTCATCACCAGCTTACACAAACACATCGGGAAATACTAGCCAGCCTCATTGCCGGGAATCTTTCCATTCGGAGAATAGCGGGGATCTTGGGCTACGCGCCTTCCAGCATCAGCAGGGAGCTGAAACGCAACAGCGGGAAAGACGGGAAATATCAGGCGGATATGGCGCAACGCAAGGCTGTCTGGCGGAACACGAAGGACAAAAAGGCTTCCAGGCGTACACCCGAGCTGGTGGCCTACGTCCAGGAAAAACTCCGGGAACGCTGGTCTCCCGAACAGATCGCGGGGCGCTTGCGTCTGCAGGCCGCCTGCCTCAACCTTCCCTTGATAAGTTTCAAGACTATTTACCGTTGGATACAGAAAGACAGCGATTCCAGCAAGGTACGGCCTTTCAAGGGGTATGGGAAATATCTTCGTCTGAAGCGGCCAGGAAAAGTCTTTTCCAGGCGCACCAAGTCCGCTGTTCGCTATCTGCCCGATTTGCCGGACATAGACGACCGCCCAGGCGCCAATATTTATGGTCACTGGGAATGCGATCTCATACATGGTCATCGGCATTCAGGCTATATCCTGACGGCTGTGGAACGCAAAAGCGGCTTTCTCATGGCTGCATTTTGCCGGACGCGAAACGTGGAGTGCGTCTCTTCCTGCCTGAAGGAGCTGTTTTCCTGCGTCCCCGCACGCTATCGGCACACCTTGACCTATGACAGGGGCAAGGAGTTCTTCGGCTTCCGGCAGGTCGATGAGGCCCTTCAGGTAAAAAGTTACTTCTGCCATCCGGGCTGTCCGGGGGAACGTGCGCTGAACGAACAGAGCAACGGCCTGTTGCGGCAGTTCTTTCCCCGAAGGAGGGATTTTTCCCGGCTGACCAATGAAGAGATAGCAAGGGCGGTGGCTCTCATAACCCACCGCCCAAGAAAGAAGTTCGGTTATCTTTCGACTGTCGAGCAGCTGCGGGAAAAGGGTATCCTGCTTGCGGTGCAATTCATTTGACAATCTGCCCAAAAGGGTGTCCCTCTCCCCTCGTCACGTCACCCATCGTATTTTACATCCCCAGCTCGTCCAGACGCTCGAACAGATCGGCCACCACGGCATTGGAGACCAGCAGGCCCTGCGGCGTGAGCGCCAGCCTGACCCCGTCCAGACGGGCCAGACCGGCGGCGACCAGCTCGCGGCACCAGTCGCCGTGGTCGGCCATGAAATCCCGGTCGCTGAGGGACGTGTATTCCGCCAGTCCGAAGCCCGCACAGGTACGCAAGGAAAGCATGAGCCGCTCTTCCAGCCGGATGCGCGGCGTGATGGCCTCGGCATCATGGTCGGGACGTCCGGCGTCGATGTCGGCCTGCCAGCGCGCCTGATCGGGCGTGTCGGTCCAGCGGCGGCCCTCCAGGGTGGACGTGGCCGCCGGGCCCAGGCCCAGATAGTCGGCACCCGTCCAGTAGCCCATATTATGGCGGCTGAAAAAGCCGGGGCGGGCGTAGTTGGAGATCTCGTACTGTTCCAGGCCGTGCGCGGCCAGCAGGCGGATGCCTTCCAGATACATGCGTTCCTGCTCGTCATCTTCGGGCAGGGAAAGACGCCCGGCGCTCCAGTCGCGTTCCAGCGGCGTGCCCTCTTCCAGCGTCAGGCCATAGGCCGAGACATGCTCCGGCTCCAGGGCAAGGGCGTCTTCCAGCGTGGCCAGCCAGTGGGCCGTATCCTGTCCCGGCAGGCCCCACATGAGGTCCAGCCCCAGATTGCGGCAGCCCGCGGCCCGCAGATGCTCCACGGCCCGCAGCACGTCGGCGCGCCGGTGCGGCCGTCCCAGCAGGGAAAGGAAACTGTCGTCCATGCTCTGCACGCCCATGGAGATGCGGTTGATGCCCGCGGCCAGATAGGCGTCCACGGCCCGGCGGGCCAGCAGGGATTCGGGATTGGCCTCCATGCTGATCTCGGCCCCGGCCGCCAGATGGAAATGCCGGTCGATGCGCTCCAGCACGGCGGCCTGGAAGTCGGGCGGCAGCAGGCTGGGCGTCCCGCCGCCGAAAAAGACGCTCTCCACCGGCCGCCTGCCCAGGCGCGCGGCCCAAAGATCCAGCTCGCGCAGCAGGCTGTCCCGGTAGGCCGCCACCCGGGGCGAACTGTCGGGCGAGGCAGGGCCCAGCGGCAGGGAGTGGAAGGCGCAGTAGCGGCAGCGGGAGCGGCAGAACGGGACGTGGATGTAGACGAGCATGACGAAAGGGGATGCGGATGGGCAGGGATGACGGCACAGGCCGGAGAGGAAAGGGCCCCGGGACGGCAAAGCGCCTCGCGGCTTGGCAAAAACGACGGCACAGCGTATATTCTGCTCCTCGCGATGGCAACCCGCCGTCGCCGTCCCGCGCTGCGGGACGCCCGTTCATCTCGATGCTTCGGAGAAATTTATGGACATCCGTTTTCAATGCCTCGGCCCCGACCAGTGGAAGGCCGAGATTCTCATAGTGCCTGTCTGCCAGGGCGAGAACATGCTGGAAGCCTGCCCCGCGCTGGACAATCTGGCTCCCTGGCTGGCCATCGCGCCCGCCATGCGCGACTTCCAGGGCAAGAAGGGCCAGCAGGCCCTACTGCACGGCCATCCCGAACTGCGCGTGCCGCGCGTGCTGGCCATCGGCCTGGGCGCCCGTGAAGACCTGACCACGGACGACATCCGCACGGCCGTGGCCACCGGTGTGCAGCGTGCTCACGAACTGGGCCTGGAATCCATCCTGCTGCTGGAACCCCAGCTGGCCACCCTGCCCGGCGGCCGTGAGCGCCTGGTGGAAGAAAGCGTCTACGCCGCCTGCCTGGCCCTGTACAAATACGATCTCAAAAAGCCCGCCAAGGACGCCCCCGCGGCTCCCCAGTGGCTGGCCGTGGCCTTTGAGGGCGATTTCGTGCCCGACGGCGGCCAGCAGGCCGCCCGCCGCGGCGAACGCGCGGCCGAGGCCGTGTGCCTGGCCCGCCGTCTGGACAACACGCCGTCCAACCTGCTCTCTCCCGCCCTGCTGGCCGAAGAAGCGCAGAAGCTGGCCGCCGATGCCGGTCTCAAGTGCACCGTGCTGGACGAGAAGGATCTGGCCGAAGCCGGCATGAGCTGCCTGCTGGCCGTGGGCCAGGGCTCTGCCCGTCCGCCGCGCCTCATCGTGCTGGAGCATGCTCCCGAAGGCCATGAGCAGGAAAAGCCCCTGGTGCTGGTGGGCAAGGGCATCACCTTCGATACCGGCGGCATCTGCCTCAAGCCCGCTGCCAACATGCACGCCATGAAGGGCGACATGAGCGGGGCCGCCGCCGTGCTGGCCACGCTGGTGGCCTGCGCCGGGGACGAGCTGCCCCGCCGCGTGGTGGGCATCATGGCCTGCGCCGAGAACATGCCCGGCGGCAATGCCATGCGCCCCGGCGACGTGGTGCGCGCCGCTTCCGGCGATACCGTGGAGATCCAGAACACCGACGCCGAAGGCCGTCTGGCCCTGTGCGACGCCTTGGATTACGCCCAGAAGCAGTGGACGCCCGCGGCCGTGGTGGACATCGCCACCCTGACCGGCGCCTGCGCCGTGGCCCTGGGCACGCAGGTGGCGGGCCTGTTCTGCGATGACGACGCCCTGGCCGAGCACATCCGTGCCGCCGGTGCCGTGGGCGGTGAGAATTACTGGCCCCTGCCCCTGTGGAAGGGCTACGAAGACAACCTCAAGAGCGAGGTGGCGGACATCTGCCACATGGGCCCGCGCGAAGGCGGGGCCATCCACGCGGCGCTCTTCCTCAAGCATTTCGTGCGTGAGGGCGTGCGCTGGGCGCATCTGGACATCGCCGGCGTGGACTGGGCAACCAAGAAGACGGCGCTCTGCCCCGTGGGCTCCACGGGCTTCGGCGCCCGCACCTTGCTGGAACTGGCGCGTGGAGGCGTATAAATGAAGGTCTATCTTATCGGAGCCGGTCCCGGCGATGCCGGGCTGCTGACCCTGAAGGGCCGTGACGCGCTGGCCTGCGCGGACGTGGTGGTCTATGACGCACTGGCCAACGACTCGCTGCTGGGCCATGCCCGCCCCGATGCGGAGCGCATCTACGTGGGCAAGGTGGCGGGCAACCATGCCCTGCCCCAGCACGAGATCAACGCCCTGCTGGTGCGCAAGGCCAAGGAAGGCAAGGTGGTGGCCCGCCTCAAGGGCGGCGACCCCTACATCTTCGGCCGCGGCGGCGAAGAAGCCGAAGAACTGCTGGCCGCCGGCGTGCCTTTTGAGGAAGTGCCCGGCATCAGCAGCACCATCGCGGCCCCGGCCTATGCGGGCATCCCGCTGACCCACCGCAATTTCGCCTCGTCGGTGACCATCATCACCGGCCACGAGAACCCGGACAAGCCCGGTTCCGTGCACAACTGGAAGGCCCTGGCCGCCAGCGCCTCCACCCTGGTCTTCGTCATGGGCATGAAGAACCTGCCCGACATCGCCCGGCACCTGCTGGACGCGGGCATGGATCCCGACACTCCGGCCGCTCTGGTCTACCGCGGCACCACGCCCTACCAGCGCAGCCTGGTGGCCACCATCTCCACCCTGCCCCAGGCCGCCGTGGACAACAAATTCAGCAATCCCTCGGTCATCGTGGTGGGCAAGGTCTGCTCCCTGCACGACCAGCTGGGCTGGTTCGAACAGCGCCCGCTGTACGGCCGCAGCATCGTGGTCACCCGCGCCCGCGAACAGGCCAGCGGCCTGGCCCAAAGCCTGACCGAACTGGGCGCCAACGTCATCCAGTGCCCCACCATCGAGATCAGCCCCCTGGCCGATTACAGCGAGCTGGACGCCGCTGTGGCCCGTCTGGCCGAATACGGCTGGATCATCTTCACCTCGGTCAACGGCGTGCGTCACTTCTGGAAGCGCCTGGCCACCTGCGGCCGTGACAGCCGCGCCATCGGCCAGTGCAAGGTGGCGGCCATCGGCCCCGCCACGGCCGACGCCCTGCGCGAACGCGGCATCGAGCCCGACTTCATCCCGGCCCGCTATGTGGCCGAGGGCGTGGTGGAAGGCCTGCTGGCCATGGGCCCCGTGGCCGGCGTCAAGATGCTCCTGCCCCGCGCCGCCAAGGCCCGCGAAGTGCTGCCCGACGAGCTGCGCAAGGCCGGGGCGCAGGTGGACGTCATCGCCGCCTACGAGACCGTGCCCGCCGCCGCCCGCAAGGACGAAGTGCTGGCCGCCATGCAGAACGGCACCCTGGACTGCGTGACCTTCGGCTCTTCCTCCACGGTGGAGAACTTCCTCTCCCTGATCCCGGCGGACGAGCTGCGCGCCCATCCTGAAGTGAAGCTGGCCGCCATCGGCCCGGTCACGGCCAAGACCCTGGCCGACAACGGCCTGCCCTGCCACATCCAGCCCGAGGCCTACACCATCCCCGCGCTGGTGGAGGCCCTGAAAGCTCACTACAGCCCGCAGAGGTAAACCATGGCCCTGAAAATCGCCATCCTGGCTTCCGGCAGCGGCACCAACGCCCAGTCCATGATCGACAAGGCCGCCCAGGGCGTGCTGGACATCGACATCCGCCTCATCGCGGGCAACCGTCCCGGCGCCAAGGTCTTCGAACGCGCCGAAAAGGCCGGCATCCCGCATGTCTGCATCGACCACAAGGCCTTTGCCGACCGCGAGAGCTTCGACCGCGAGATGGTGGCCGCCATCAAGGCGTCCGGCGCGGAATATGTGGTGCTGGCGGGCTATATGCGCATGCTGACCAGCACCTTCCTCCAGGCCTTCCCCGGCCGGGTCATCAACATCCATCCCGCCATCCTGCCCAGCTTCCCGGGCGCCCACGGCGGTCCCGATGCCCAGGCCTACGGCGTGAAGATCACGGGCTGCACCGTGCACTTCGTGGAAGAACTGGTGGACAGCGGCCCGGTCATCATCCAGGCCGCCGTGCCTGCCAATGCCGGCGAGGAACTGGACGACCTCATGAACCGCATCCATCCGCTGGAGCACCGCATCTACCCGCAGGCCCTGCAATGGCTGGCCGAAGGCCGCCTGCGCGTGGAAGGCCGCCAGGTCTTCCTGGCCCCGGCCGACCGCAAGACCGTGACGCCTGACGGCCCCTGGCTGGTCTGGCCGCCGCTGGAAGAAGGCTTCTAGCCATCCTGTCCATATCAGGGCGGGGGAAGGACATGCGTCCTTTCCCCGCCTTTTCTTTTCCTACCCGGGCCACGGCCCGTTTTTCCCGGGCGGTCATGCCCCGCCCGCAGCAAGGGAGCACTGCCATGAAACAGACCGCCGTCACTTTCCGCCAGGCCAAGGGGCAACGCAAACTGGCCATGCTCACGGCCTATGACGCCACCGTCGCCCGGCTCATGGACGATCATGTGGATGCCGTGCTGGTGGGGGATTCACTGGGCATGGTCATGCTGGGGCAGCCCGATACCCTGAGCGTGACCATGGACCAGATGATCCATCACAGCGCCGCCGTGTCCCGGGGCCTGACCAAGCCCCTGCTGGTCTGCGACATGCCCTTCATGTCCTACCACCTGTCGCCGCAGCAGGCCTGCGCCAATGCCGGACGCCTGGTGCAGGAAGGCCGGGCCCAGGCCGTGAAGCTGGAAGGCGGCCGCCATTTCTGCCCGCAGGTGGAAGCCATCGTGCAGGCGTCCATCCCGGTCATGGGGCATCTGGGTCTCACGCCGCAATCCCTGCACAGCATGGGCGGCTACAAGGTCCAGGGCCGGGGCCGTGAAGCCGCACAGGCCCTGCTGGACGATGCCCGGGCACTGGAACAGGCGGGGGTCTTCGCCATCGTGCTGGAATGCGTGCCCGCACCACTGGCCGCGCTGGTCAGCCGCAGCGTCAGCGTGCCCACCATCGGTATCGGCGCGGGCCCGGACTGCGACGGCCAGGTGCTGGTCTGGCAGGACATGCTGGGCATGGTAGACGGTCTCTCGCCCAAATTCGTCAAACATTATGCCGAGCTGGGCGCGGCCATGCGCCAGGCTTTCCAGACCTATGCCGACGAGGTTCGCGCAGGGACCTTCCCGGCAACGGAACATACCTACGGCATGGATGAGAAGGATCTGGAAAAACTGTATTGAACCGCCATCACTGCGGACTGCCCATAGGCCGATGCGTAACGGCTGCCGGGGGAAGGGCCCCCTTTCCCACGGGACCGGCTAAAAAAGACGAAAGCCCCGGCATTGCCGGGGCTTTTTATGTTTGTTTCGTTGAGACCTTTCTACCTCACAGCGCTTCCCGAGGGGGTGCTGCGTCCAGTCCGGGAACCCGGGCGGCCGCGGCCGTCATACCGGCAGCGGCTCCACGGGAAAGGGAGCTGCCGTCCGCCTAATAGCCGCAGGCCAGGCCGTCGCCGCGCGGGTCCGTACCGCCCTGGAGCACGCCTGTCTGCGGGTCGATGCGGATGGCACCCGCATGGCCCATGGTATCGGTATAGTCCTCCACCCGGCGCACGGGGTGCCCGCGCCGGGCCAGCTCGTCGGCCACGTCAGCGGAGATGCGGCCCTCCAGCTTGAGGTCGTTGCTGGACTTGCCCCAGGTGCGGCCGTACAGCCAGCGGGGCGCGTCGATGGCTTCCTGCGGGGTCATGCCGTAATCCAGCACGCGGGTGGCGATGGCGGCCTGCGTCTGGGGCTGGCCCTCGCCGCCCATGGTACCGTAGACGAGGAAAGGCTTGCCGTTCCTGGTCAGCATGGCCGGGTTCAGGGTGTGGAAGGTGCGCTTGCCGGGCTCAAGGCGGTTGACGTGCGCAGGGTCGAGGGAGAAGAAGCTGCCCCGGTTCTGGAGCAGCACGCCCGTGCCCCGGGGCACGATGCCGGAGCCGAAGTCATGGTAGATGCTCTGGATCAGGGAAACGGCATTGCCCTGCCCGTCCACCACGCCCAGCCAGATGGTGTCGCCCTTGGGGTCCAGCGGCGCAAGGCTGGTGGCGGCCCTGTCCATGCGGATGCGGGCGGCCTGCCGCTTGCCGTGCCCGGCCGAGAGCAGGCGCTCCAGCGGGATGTCCACGAAGGCCGGGTCGGAAAGGTAGGTATCGCGGTCGAGGAAGGCCTCCTTGGTGGCCTCGATGATAAGATGGTAATAGTCCGCGCTGCCTTCCCGTATCTGCGACAGGTCGAAGTTGTTGAGGATGTTCAGGATCTCCAGCGAGGCCATGCCCTGGGTGTTGGGCGGCAGGTTCCAGGCCCGGCAGTCGCGGTACGGCACGGAGATGGGCTCCACCCAGTCGGCCGTATGCCGGGCAAAGTCCCGCACGGTGAGCAGGCCGCCGTTCTCTTCCAGATCCGCCGCTATGGCCGCGGCGATGGAGCCCTTGTAGAATTCGTCCGCGCCCTTGTCCGCCAGCAGGGCCAGCGTGGCCGCCAGCTCGGGCAGGCGCATGACCTCGCCCAGCCCGTAGGGCTTGCCATCCCTGAGATAGGTGGCCGCAAAGCCCGGATAGCGCTGCAGATCGCGGAATTCCTGATCCGTGGGGTCGGTGTCCACCTCGCTCCAGTACGCCAGTGACGTGCTGACCGGGAAGCCCCTCTCTGCCAGCTCGCGCGCCGTGTCCAGCAGGGAGGCGAAGGAAAGCTGCGAGCCCAGGGCCGACCGGCTGTACTTCCAGGCCTCGTCCCAGCCCGAGACCACGCCCGGTACGGTATTGGCGGCCAGATAGCCGCGCGCCGGCACCTTGCTCAGCCCCCGGCTGCGGTAAAAGTCGATGCTGGCCTTTTCCCCGGCGCGGCCGCTGGCATTGAGGCCCTTCATCTTGCCCGTACGGGCATCATAGATGAGCCAGAAATTGTCGCCGCCCAGCGTGCACATCTGCGGATAGACCACGGCCAGGGTGGCGGCCGTGGCCACAGCTGCGTCGATGGCCGTGCCGCCGCGCCGCAGGATGTCCAGCCCGGCCTGGCTGGCCAGATAGTGCGGCGACGTGACCATGCCGTTGCAGCTCATGGGGTTCTGTCTCTGGGAAGGTGTCATGGGCGCGCTCCCTTCCCTGCGTGCTGTCGTAGTGGCGGCGGCGCTGCTCCGCACGGCCGGGATGGTCGCCAGCGAGGCTGCGGCCAGTGCCGAATACAGGAACCTTCGTCTTTCCATCGTGTATCTCCTGCTCTGCCCGACGCCTTTGCCGGATGGCGGCGTCCGGGATACCGGACATGATGCAGAAGGCATGCCGTAAAGATTTTTCCTGTTATCTCAATCTATTGACAGAACAGACAGCAGCAGGGGCTGTTATTTTTCGACCCGAATGTGGAAAACAGCATTTTTCCACAGGCCCTGCCGATGAGGGCAGGGGCTCCATCAAAAAATTATCCTGCGTATACAGGTAATTATAAAAAATATTCCCCAATGTAGAAAAATCAGGGCAGCTGCGCATCACGTGGCGGCATCCCCCGGTCCCGCAGGCCTGCGGGGCCTTTTCCCGTCGCCGCGACGGCATCTTCCGAACGGTCGCTTTTCCCGCAAGCCCGCCAGAGGCGGCCCTTCCGCATGGACGGCCACGTCCTAGCCGGCCAACTCCCGGCAGATCTTTTCCAGCCAGCGCACACCGGGCCAGAGCACGGCTTCGTCGAAATCGAAGCCCGGCTGATGGTGCCCGGCCGCCAGATCGGCCCCCAGGAAGGCATAGGCCGCCAGCCCCCCCTCTGCCTGCACGGCCCGCATCAGGGTCGTGGCGTCATCGCTGGCGCCCATGTCGCCCTGCTCACGGATCCGGGGCAGCGGGAAGCAGCCCCCGCCCCGGGCATCAGGCGGCAGTTCCCGGGCACAGCGGGCCAGCAACTCCGCGAAGACCGCATCGCTCGCCGCCGAAGGCGCACCGCCCACCACATCGAGCCGCCATTCCAGCCCGTGCATGGCGGCCGCGCCCGCGATGACGTCCCGGGCACGCCGCAGCATGTCGTCGTTGACCTCGCTGTTGTTGCCGCGTGTCTCGCAGGCCATGAAGGCCGAGGCAGGCACGGTATTGCGGCTGCTGCCGCCTTCCAGACGTCCCACGCAGATGCGGCTGGTGCCGTGGCCATGACGCGGCAGGGCGTGCAGGCCCAGCAGGGCCGACGCCGCACCCTTGAGGGCATCCCGCCCCTGTTCGGGGGCAGCGCCCGCATGGGCCGCCCGGCCCGTAAAGCGGACATCGAATTTGCTGGTGGCCAGAAAAGCGCCCACGCCGGTGACCAGATCGCCGCTGTGCGGGGCCCCCAGACCGATATGCACGGCCAGGAAATGCCGCGCCCCCGCCACATGGGAGACCATGGACGCCGCACCGCGCACGCCTTCCTCGGCAGGCTGGAACAGCAGGCGCACACGCCGCCGCAGGGGGGCCGCGTCCGGCGCCGTCAGCAGGGCCGCCAGCCCAAGGCCCAGAGCCATATGCCCGTCATGGGCACAGGCATGGCACAGGCCTTCATGCCGGGAGACGAAGCCCTCGCGCACGGGCCGGTGGGAAGCCTCCTGCGCTTCCATCAGCGGCAGGGCGTCCATGTCGCAGCGCAGCACCAGCGCCAGCGGCGCGTCCGCCGGGCCCACATCGGCCACCAGGCCCGTGGTCCGGCCCATGCGCTCCAGCCAGTACGGCTCCAGCCCTTCCGCCAGCGCCCGCTGCCGGGCCCGGGCTTCGACCTCGGGCGCGGGCAGGCCCATGCGTGCGGCAGGGTCGATGACCTCCTGCCCCACATGCGGGGCAAGGCCCATGTCCGCCAGCTGCCGGGCCACGAAGCCCGTGGTCCAGAATTCCGTCCAGCCTTCTTCCGGGTGCCGGTGCAGCTCCCGCCGCCATTGGATGATCTTTTCCGCCGTCTCCATCGTCACTGCCTGAAATCCACGGGCACGCGCACACGCTGCCCGGCCTTGTTGGTGAAAAGCAACCAGCCGTGTTCCAGCCCGAAAAGGTAGAGCCGCCGCGTCAGGTCCACGTCCTTGCGGCAGTAGGCGGCGATGTCGTCCAGCCGCCCTTCCTGCCACCAGCGCAGGGCCTGCAGGCCGTCGGCGCTCTTGGGCTCGTCCAGGGTCGCCTGCCCCAGATTGTCCAGGGACACGCGGTACTTGAGACTGTCCTGCACCCGGCGCAAGAGGTCAAGGCCCGGCAGGGCCCGCAGCTCGAAGGGCGCGAAGGCCGAGAGCACCGCGTAATCGAAGCGGAAGGAGTTGAAGCCCACCACCAGCTGCGCGGCCCGCATGCGGGCAAAGAGCTCCGGCAGGGCCTCCTGCGTATAGGTGAAGAAATCGTCGGCCCGGCTGTCATAGGCCACGGCGATGCTCACGCCCATGCGGTCGGCCCTGTTCCAGCCGCCCACCTCGGCGGCGCTGCGCCGGGTCTCCACGTCGAAGACCAGATAATGTTCCGGCGGCCTGCCCACCGCCCCCACACCGGGTTCGGGACGGACACGGACGTTGCCCGCATCACCGACAGCTACGGCGGGAGCCATGAGCCCCGGCTTTTGCATAATCGACAGGGTGGCTGTTGCCGCCGTGGCCCCGCCGGTCTTCCGTCCTGCCACCGGGGATGACGGGGGCGGAAGGGCCACCTGTTTGCCGAAAGGCTTCCCGGCTGCGGCGGATGCGCTGGTCTGCGGGCTCGTACCGGCCACAAAGACCTCTCCTCCGCGGCCCTCGATACGCTCCTCCTGCGAAGGAACGCCTTCCGAGGCCACCGTCCCGGCTCCTCCGGCTCCAGCGACGCTTGTCCGGGCCCCCGGCCCGGCCTGTCCCGCAGCGCCCGCCGGGGCCGTGGCGGGGGCCTGTCCGGCCCAGGCCGCCATGATGGCCGCCATGTCCGGCACGGGCGGCGGCACCGGGGCCGCGGGCTCGTCCACAGGTTGGGGCGGCAGCAGTTCCGGCGGCGGGCTGATGCGCAGGTCGGCGCACAGGGCCTCGCCCTCGGCATCCGCACCGGGCGCCAGCAGATCGCGGATCAGGCGCAGGGCCCCGGCCTTGCTGATGGGCCGGTTGCCCGAGCCGCACTTGGGCGAATGCACGCAGGAAGGACAGCCGTCCTCGCAGGGGCAGGCCTCGATGACCGCCGCACAGACCTCTAGCAGCTCGCGGGCATGGCCGAAGGCCTGACGCGTCAGGCCCGCGCCGCCGGGCAGGCCGTCGTAGATGAAGACGCAGGCCAGGCCGGTCTGGGGATGGAGCGGGATGGAGATGCCGCCGAAATCGTTGCGGTCGGCCATGACCAGCAGGGGCAGCATGCCGATGGCCGTATGCTCGCAGGCATGGATGGAGCCCATGAAGTGCACGAAATCCTCTTCCAGACGCTGGCGGCAGCTCTCGGGGATGACATACCACAGGCCCTCGGTCTCGAAGATCTGCGGCGGCGCTTCCAGCGGCACGATGGTCAGCAGGCGGTTGTCGCGCGTGCTGCGCTTCTCGTAGCCGGTGATGGTGTCGATGATGCGCAGCCGTCCCCGGCAGACCACGCCGCGCCCCAGGGGACGGCGCTCCAGCTCTTCAAGGATGTCCGTGCTCTTGTGGCCGCGCACCCGCGTGAACCAGTCCACTTTGGCCTGACGGGCCCGCACCCGGCCCGCTGCCGGGTCCATCTCCTCGATGACATAGCTGCGGCCCCGGTGCAGGTAGACCGCGCCCACATGGGTCTCGCGCCAGGCCCGGAAGCCGTCAACGGAACCGATGACCGTGCCCTCGCTGTCCTCGATGACGAAACTCTGTCCCGTCCCGCGCAGATCCACCAGCCGCTGCGGCCGCTTGCGGGCGGCCAGCCACTGGCTGCCGTCGGCGGAGAGCAGCAGGCGCCCCTGGGCCGCCAGATCGCGCAGGGCCTCCTGCGCCGGGGCCGGGATCAGCCAGGGATCGCGGGCGGACAGGGGCAGCTCGGCGGCCGCGCACTCCAGATGCCGGGCCAGGATGACCTCGTTCCAGGGATTGACCACGGCCTTTTCCGCCGGGCGGCTGAAAAAGTCTTCGGGGTGGCTCATGAAATACTGGTCCAGCGCGTCCTCGCCCGCCACCAGCACCACGGCCGACTCCTGCTGCGCGCGGCCCACGCGCCCGCCCCGCTGCAGGGTGGACATGATGGTGCCCGGATAGCCCACCAAAATGCAGACATCCAGCCCGCCGATGTCGATGCCCAGCTCCAGGGCGCTGGTGCTGACCACGGCCAGCAGCTCGCCCGAGGCCATGCGGGCCTCGATCTGGCGGCGTTCCTCGGGCAGGAATCCCGCACGATAGGCGGAGATGCGGCCCGCCCACGGCCCGGAAAGGCTCCCGGCCCACAGGCTGACCAGCTCGGTCATGCGGCGGGAACGGCAGTAGACGATGGTGCGCAGCTTGCGCGCCAGCGCGGCCCGCAACAGGTCGATGGCCGCCGTGGCCGGGCTCTGGTCGGGATCGAGGAAGACGTAATGCCGTGCGCCCTGCGGCGCGCCGGACTGGTCCACCACCACGGGCGGCTGGCGGCCGGGCAGCAGGTCGAGGCCGGAGAGCGACGCGGCCAGCTCGCCGGGATTGCCCACCGTGGCCGTGCAAAAAACATAGGACGGCGTAGCGCCGTAATGGGCGGCCAGCCGGTTGAGACGGCGGAACACGCCCGCCATGTGCGCGCCGAACACGCCGCGGTAGGTATGGGCCTCGTCCACCACGATATGGGACAGCCCGGCCAGGAAGGGGGCCCACTGCTCATGGTGCGGCAGCAGGGCCAGGTGCAGCATCTCGGGATTGCTGATGAGCACCGTGGGCGGGTCGCGGCGGATCTTGCGCCGGAAATGGTCGCTGGTGTCGCCGTCATAGAGGGCGGCCGTGGGCCGGGCCTCCTCGGGCCAGCCGGAGACCAGGCGCTGCAGCCCGGCCAGCTGGTCCTGGGCCAGGGCCTTGAGCGGGAAAAGATAGAGGGCGCGGGCCTCGCTGTCGCGCAGATGGCGCTCCAGCACCGGCAGATTGTAGATGAGGCTCTTGCCGCTGGCCGTGGGCGTGGCCACCACCACGGAATGCCCGGCGCGGATATGGTCCGTGGCCAGGGTCTGATGGCTGTAAAGGCCGCTCAGACCGCGCTCCTCCAGCGTGCGCCGGATGGCCGCGGGCCAGGGCAGGCGGCTTTCCGCATAGACGGCCGCCCGCGCGGGCTCGCAGCGGTGATGCCGTACCTGCGGCCCCAGCTTGTCCGAGGCCAGCAGGGCCCGGACATATTCAGCGACGCCCATGACGGGCCTCCCTGACGATCATGGCCCCGGCCGCCGTACAGCCTGCCGTCAAACAAGGCCGGGCATGGGGGCTCCGGCGCAAGGACAGCCGGGGAAAGGCTGCCGGTACTCCGGGAAAATCTCCGGCCCTGTACGAGCGCAGCGGTCTCCGGGCGGGGAAGAAGGCAAGGACAGGGAGGGGCGCCGCCCCTCCCCGCCATGATCTTTCTGGAGCAGCCAAGGCTATTTGCTGTCCTTGAGGGCTTCACGGATGCGGCACACGCCGCACATGTCGCCGGACGAGGTGGGATAGCCGCAGCTGGTGCAGGGCGCCAGTTCCACGCCCTCTTCGGCCTCGCGCCGGGCGAACACCGGCCGGGCGCGGGCCAGGAAGCCCTGATAGAAGTCCAGTTTGCGGCCGGGCATGGCCGCTTCCAGACGCTGCAACAGGGCCTTGAGCGTGCTGAAGCTGGCGCCGGGGCTGTAGGGGCAGGGGGCATAGTGGTGCTCGATGCCCATGAGGAAGGCGTAGTTGGCGGTCTCGAACTCCGTCAGGCGCCACAGGGGCTTGACCTTGCGGGCAAAGCCGTCCTCGCCGTCCAGGCGCGGGCCCTGGTCCGAAAGATAGGCCGTGTCCCAGCGCAGGGTGTTGCTGAACAGGCGCGCCACCTCGTCATCCAGGTTGTGGCCCGTGGCCAGGGCGTCGAAACCTTCGTCCAGGGCCACCTTGTTGAAGAAATGCCGTTTGATCTTGCCGCAGGCCGAGCAGACGGGACGGTTGAGGCGTTCCTTGACCAGCGGGATGGCCAGGCCCTCGGCAGCCAGTTCCTTGACCATGAGCTTCAGGCCGTGCTTGGCGCAAAAGCGCTCCACCACGCCGCGGGCCACGGGCGAGGATTCCGGGATGCCCAGGTCGATGTGCAGGCCGGTGACGTCATAGCCCTGCCGGGAAAGCTCCAGCATCAGGGCCAGCGAATCCTTGCCGCCCGAAAGGGCCACCAGGATGCGTTCGTCACGGGTGAAGAGCTTTTGGCCTTCGATGCCCTTTTCCACCTGACGGGCAAAGAACTTGAGGTAACAGTCGGGGCAGAAGGCGGCGTTGTGGCTGCGCAGGGCCACCACGGCCGTCGCCTTGCAGATCTTGCATTTCAATGGCGTCTTCCTTGGAAAGAGTGGATGCCCCGGCGTGCTCCGGCGGCATGTCATGGCAAAAACAGGAAAAAAGCCCGCACGGGGCCTTTCCTGTATAAGAAACATCCCGCCCGGCGTCCAGACGACGGCCAGCGGGAGAAATATATGGGAGAGGGAACCCCTTTTGCTTGCGGCAAAAAGGGGTTCCCTCCCCCATTCCCCCTCCTTCCCCAAAACCCGCACATACAAATTCAAGAAAACCGGGATGCTCCATGAGGGATGGCTATTTCCCTGTATGGAACTTTTCACCATGTTCATCTGACATGGCGGGGCTTTCCCGGATAACGTGCGCAGGGGAGAGGGGAGTTTGAGGAAAGGGGCCCCTTCCCTCTCAAATATGCCCCTAGAACGGCGTGCCGGTGGCCAGCATGTGTTCCAGCAGGGCGTCACGCAGCCAGCGGGCCACGGGGCCGGGACGGCCGGCGTCGGGGCCCCGGCCGATGGGACGGCCCTCGAAGTGGCTGATGCCCACGCACAGGCTGGCGCTGGTGAAGAGCAGCATCTCGCGGGCCGTGAAGATCTCTTCGCGGCGGATGGGGCGTTCCACCACGGGCAGGCGCTGCGGCGCGATCTTGCGGGCGGCCAGCATGGAGGTGCCGGGCAGGATGCGGCGCCCTTCGGGACAGCACAGGCGGCCTTCGGCATCCACGATGCCCACATTGGCGATGGCGGCCTCGCCCAGATGGCCGTCCTCGTCAAAGGTCACGGCCACGTCCATGCCCCGCTGCCGGGCCTCGGCGGCCATGAAGACGTTGGGCAGATAGTTGGTGCTCTTGATGCGGGCCAGATATTCCTGCTTGGGCGGGATGGCGCTGGCAAAGGCCGTGAGGCCCTTCTCGTAAAAGGCTTCCGTGGGCAGGGCCTTGCGCAGGGCCACGATGTAGAGGCTGGACTGCGGGCACTCCTCGGGCGAGACGCCGAAACCGCCGGGCCCGCGGCCCACCAGCACGCGGATGTCGCCATGATCGGTGCCCGAAGCGCGGGCCACGTCCAGGATGCGGGCGCGCAGCTCGTCCCACGAACAGGGCGGCAGCAGGGAAAGGGCGCGGCTGCCGTCGCGCAGGCGGGCCAGGTGTTCCTCAAGGGCAAAGATGCGGCCCTCGCGGTAGCACAGGCTCTCGAACAGGGCATCGCCCCGGTGGCACATGTGGTCGTCCAAGGGCAGGAGCAGACAGCGCGCGTCACGGCAGACGGCGTCCACACGCGCATCGTAAAAGGCCAGGATCTTGTCGGCCCCGGGCCGGGGCGCGGCCATCAGGGCCGCCATCCAGGCATCGGCATCCAGAATCTTCATGGCATCCCCGCGAAAGGCCCTCCCGCGCGGGAGCGGCCTGTTGTGGTTGCTGATCGGGGGCAGGGCCCCTGCCGGCGGCTGTCGCCGGTGAAACGTCTTTTTCTAGCACGAACGGCAGCGGCGGGGAATACCTTGCCCCGCTGCCGGGGATCACGCCCGCGCCTGCGCGCCGCAGGGCAAAAAGCAGGGGGAAGGACCTGCCCCGCCACGGCGGGAACGGGCCCCTCCCCCTCTGCTGTCCGTATCCTGTCGCTGCGGACTAGGACATGAAAACGTTCTTGTCGGGCACGCGCACCAGATCGCGCTTGAGCAGTTCCTCGGCGATCTGCACGGCATTGAGGGCCGCGCCCTTGCGCACGTTGTCGGCCACGATCCAGAGGTTCAGGCCGTTCTCGATGGTCTCGTCCTCGCGGATGCGGCCCACATAGGTCTCGTCGTCGCCCACGCAGTAGGCGGGCATGGGGTACATCTTTTCGCGCGGGTTGTCGAAGACGCGCACGCCGGGGGCCTGCGAGAGCAGGATGCGGCATTCCTTGGCGGTCATCTTCTTGTGGGTCTCGATGTTCACGGACTCGGCATGGCAGTAGAACACGGGCACGCGCACGCAGGTGGCGGTCACCTTGACCGTGGGATCGTTGAAGATCTTCACGGTCTCGTTGACCATCTTCATTTCTTCCTTGGTGTAGTCGTTCTCCAGGAAGACGTCGATGTGCGGCAGCACGTTGAAGGCGATGCGGTAAGGATAGACCTTGTTTTCGGGCTCGCGCATGTTGAACAGGTCGCGGGTCTGGCGTTCCAGTTCTTCCAGGCCCTTCTGGCCGGTACCGGACACGGCCTGATAGGTGGAGACCACGATGCGCTTGATGCCCACGGCGTCATGGATGGGCTTGAGGGCCACCAGCATCTGGATGGTGGAGCAGTTGGGGTTGGCGATGATGCCCTGATGGCCTTCCAGGTGTTCGGGGTTCACTTCGGGGACGACCAGGGGGCAGCGGTCGTCCATGCGCCACTGGGAGGAGTTGTCCACCACCACACAGCCGGCATGGGCGGCATGGGGAGCGAATTTTTCGGAAGTGCTGCCGCCGGCGGAGAAGATGGCGATGTCGATACCTTCGAAGACATCTTCCTTCAGTTCCTGCACCACCAGCTCGTCATCGCCGAAAGGCACCTTGGTCCCGGCGGAACGGGCCGAGGCGAAAGCACGCACTTCCGTGGCCGGGAACTGGCGATCGTGCAGGGTTTTCAGCATTTCACGGCCCACGGCGCCCGTGGCGCCCACAACGGCAACAGTCAACTTCTTGCTCATGCTCAATTCTCCATGCAGGGCAAATCAAAGGCTATACGGGGTCTGCAGCAGCATCATTCCGGCCCGGCCCCAAAAGAAACCTGACTATAGCGGGCATCATGGCAAAAGGGAAGATGTGACGGCGCGTCTGTACTGACAATTTTCGTGTGAAAAATTACACAGTTATCCTGCAGTGCTCCGGCAGTGCAGCGCCCTTTTTGCCGACCGTGCGGCATGGTGCGTCGCAACACGCTGAAATCGAAACGATTTTCCGCATCCTTCCCGCACCGCCGCCGGGACGGATATGCAAAGCATCCCGCGGCCCGGACGCCCGCCGTCCGCCCCCCTGACGCAGGCTCTCCCCGGGGCATGACCGAGCCTTTTTGCCTGCGCTTTTCCCGGCTTGCGGCGCAGGCAGAAAAAAACGCCTTCCGGCCGCTTCTGACGGGCCCGGAATGTTGACCGCTCCGGCACAAGCTCCTATACTTGCGCGATGACACAACCTAGCTCCTGCCTACTTACGGTGCTGGATCTGGTCCCCTTCGGCCAGACCGGCCAGGAAAGCCGCTTCTTCGCCCTGCGCCTCACCCGCCCCGACTGGCCGTCGTGGCGTCCCGGCCAGTTCGTGATGGTGCGGCCCACGTCGTTCGGTCTCGAGATGCCCTGGGCCCGTCCCTTCGGCATCTGCCACATGACTTCCCGCCACCTGATCTGCTTCTTCCAGGTCGTGGGGCGCGGCACCCGTCGCATGGCCGAACTCAAGGCCGGCGACACCGTGCGCGTCTGGGGGCCCCTGGGCAACGGCTTCGCCATGGAGCCCGACACCCCCACCCTGCTGCTGGCCGGCGGCATGGGCATCGTGCCCTTCGTGGGCTATGTGAGCGAGCACCCCAAGCCGTGGAACGTGACCATGCTCTTTGGCCATCGCGAGCCGCTGAGCTGCTACCCCGTGGACAGCATCAACGAGCATGTGCCCCTGGACAGCCTGCGCGAGACCGTGCCCGGCGACCTGGACAACTTCATCTTCACCATCCAGGAACGCATGCGCGAATACGCCGAGCAGAAGGGCCTGATCCTGGCCTGCGGCCCCCTGCCCTTCCTCAAGACCGTGCACGGCTTCGCCCGTGAGCTCAACGCCCGCGTGCAGCTCTCGCTGGAAAACCGCATGGCCTGCGGCGTGGGCGCCTGCCTTGGCTGCGTGACCCGCACCACCGAGGAATGGCCCGTGGCCGACAAGCGCAACGGCCTTGTCCAGACCTGCAACCACGGCCCCGTGTTCTGGGCCAACCAGATCGAGCTCTAGGCCGGGGGACAGCATGAACCAGCACTCTATGGATCTTTCCGTCACCCTCAAGGGGCCCACGCAGAGCCTGCACCTCAAGAACCCGGTGCTCACGGCTTCCGGCACCTTCGGTTACGGCATGGAATTCGCCCCCTACGGCGATCTGACCAGCCTGGGCGGCATCATCGTCAAGGGCCTGTCCCTGCTGCCCCGCGACGGCAACCCCTGCCCGCGCATCGTGGAGACCACGGCCGGCATGCTCAATGCCGTGGGCCTGCAGAACGACGGCGTGGAAGCCTTCTGCAAGGAAAAGCTCCCCCGCCTGCCCTGGCAGCATCTGCCCGTCATCGCCAACCTTTACGCCACCTCCCCCGCCGAATTCGGCGAGCTGGCCGCCCGCCTCAATGAAGAGGAAGGCGTGGCCGCGCTGGAAGTGAACGTCTCCTGCCCCAACGTCAAGAGCGGCGGCATCCTCTTCGGGCAGGACCCCAAGCTGGCCGCGGCCGTCACCCGCGCCGCCCGTGACGCGGCCCCCAACAAGCCGCTCATCATCAAGCTTTCGCCCAATGTCACGGACATCGCCCTCATGGCCCGCAGCGTGCAGGACGCCGGTGCGGACATGATCTCGTGCATCAACACCCTTTCGGGCATGGCCGTGGACGTGGCCCGGCGCAAGCCCCGCCTGGCCAATGTCATCGGCGGCCTGTCCGGCCCGGCCATCAAGCCCGTGGCCCTGCGCTGCGTGTGGCAGGTCTGCAAGGCCGTGGACATCCCCGTCATCGGCCTGGGCGGCATCTGCTCCGCCGAAGACGTGCTGGAGTTCATCCTGGTGGGTGCCCATGCCGTCCAGATCGGCACGGCCAACTTCATCAGCCCCGACCGCGCCTTCGAGATCGTCAAGGAACTGCCCGCCGTCTGCCGCCAGCTGGGTGTGACCAGCCTGGACGAGCTGCGCGGCTCCCTGAAGACGGCCTAACGCACGTCCGCTCCTTTTCCCGTGCGGGAGGGTACCGTAAGGCGCTCTCCCGCGCGGTGTTTTTTGTCCGGGGCACTGCGCCCCGTCCCGGCCTTGCTTTCGCGCCCCGGCGCCTGCCGGGACGGCCCGGCCAGCCCCGAAGATCCAACCGCAACAGGGTACGGCAGCCCCTGCAAGTCTGCTCCATGGAGGCCCGCGTGGCAGAACTGAGCATCATCCCCGTCAACACTGCGGAAGACCTGGACCGCTTCGTCGAACTGCCCTGGAGCATCTACACGCCGGATTCCCTCTGGGTGCCCAACCTGAAAAAGCAGGACCGCGAGCTGCTCTCGCCCGGCGAGCATCCCTTCTGGAAGACCGCCCGGCGCGAACTGTTCCTGGCCCTGCGCGACGGCCGCCCCGTGGGCCGCATCGCGGCCATCGTGGACGAAAAATACAACGCCTATGCCGGCGAACGCTGCGGGGCCTTCGGCTTCTTCGAATGCCAAGATGACCGCGAGGCCGCCCACGCCCTGCTGCAGGCCGCCCATGACTGGCTGCGCCGCCAGGGCATGGCCTTCATGCGCGGGCCCCTCAATCCGTCCACCAACTACACCTGCGCCATGCTGGTGGACGGCTTCGACGAGGCCCCCGCGCTCATGATGCCCTGGAACCCGCCCTACTATCCCGCCCTGCTGGAATCCTGGCACATGCGCAAGGAGCAGGACCTGTTCGCCTACCTCATCGAGCGCGACAAGCTGCGGGTGGAGGACTGGCTCAAGGACGAGATCCTCCACCTCAAGGAGCAGGAGCGCTTCACCTGCCGCGTCTCCTCCAAGGCCACCCTCACCGAGGACATCCGCATCATGCTGGACCTCTACCGCATCTCGTGGGCCGGCAACTGGGGCTTCGCGCCCCTTTCCGACGGCGAGGCCGACGTGCTGGTGAAGGAGCTCAAGGGCCTGCTCAACCCCGATTTCTTCGTCCTCTTCTTCCATGACGGCGAGCCCGCCGCGGGCATGGTGGCCCTGCCGGACTTCAATCCCCTGCTCAAGCGCCTCAACGGCAAGCTGGGCCTGAGCGCCCTCTGGCATTACTGGCAGGCGCGCGGCGAGATGCGCGGCAAGTACCGCATGATCCTCTTCGGCATCCGCGAAGAGTTCCGCCTGCTGGGCCTGCCCCTGCTCCTGCTGGACTACATGCTGGAACAGGCCCGCCGCCATCCCGAGTTCTGCCAGGTGGAAGGCTCGTGGGTGCTGGAGGACAACATGGCCGTCAATGACCTCATCGAAGACTTTTCCGGGCGGATCACCAAACGTTACCGCCTGTACCGCAAGGAGATCGTGTCATGAGCCATAGCGCCGATACTCCCCTGGGCATGCCCGCTCCCTGGCTGGACGGCAAAAAAATCGTCGTCACCGGCGGCACCGGCTTCGTGGGCCGTCACCTGCTGCCCCAGCTGGTGGCTGCCGGGGCCCGCGTCACCTGCATCACCCGCGCCACGTCCCGCCGCGACCATCTGCCCGCCGGGGTGGAGGTTGTCCGCGCCGACCTGCGCAGCGGCGCCGGGCTGGAAGAAGCCCTGCGCGGCCAGGACATCTGCATCCACATGGCCGCCCTGCTCTTCGGTCTGGGCTGGCAGGACTATCTGCGTGCCAACAGCGAGGCCGCCCGCGCCCTGGCCACGGCCTGGCAGCGCCTCGACGCGCAGGGCCAGGCCCCGCAGCGCATGGTGCTGGTCTCCAGTCTGGCCGCCAGCGGCCCCTGCGACACTGCCGCCGGCAGGGGCGACGACCCCCCCGGCGCGCCCGTGTCCGCCTACGGCTGGTCCAAGCTCATGGTGGAACAGATACTGGGCCGTGCCCTGGGCGAGCGCATGGTCACCCTGCGGCCGCCCATCATCTACGGCTCCGGCGACCGCGGCCTGCTGCCCGTGTTCCAGGGCCTGCGCTACGGCGTGGCCGTCACGCCCGGCATGTTCCGCCGCTTCCCGGTCTCGGCCGTGCATGGTCGCGACGTGGGCCGCGCCATCGTCTGCTGCTGCCGCCCCGAAGCGCACGGCGTCTATCACGTCAATGACGGCGGCTGCTACGCCATGGCCGACTTTTACCGAGCCATGGCCCGGGCCATGGGCAAAAAGGCCTGCATCCTGCGCCTGCCCCTCTGCTTCCTGGGCCTGACCGCGCTGCTGTCCACCCTGGGCGGCAGCCTGCTGGCCGCGCTGGGACGCAAGGGCCGCGCCCCCAACTGGAATCTGGACAAATACCGCGAAGCCCGCCAGTCCGGCTGGACCTGCGACGCGTCGCGCCTGCGCGAGGAACTCGGCTATGCCCCCGCCCTCACGCTCGACCAGGGCATGCAAGAAGCCGTGGAAGGCTACAGGCGCGAGGGCCTGCTGTGAAAATAACCATCCAGGAACTGTCCAAGTCCTTTGGCGGACGGGACATCTTCAACAATTTCTCGCTGGAAGTGGATTCCGGCGTGCGTCTGTGCGTCTGCGGCCCCAACGGGACCGGTAAATCCACCCTCCTCCGCTTGCTGGCCGGTGTGGAACCCGCCGACGGCGGCCGTGTCATCCTGCCCAGGGGCTGCCGCCTGGGCTTCGTGGAACAGGAGCTTTCCGAAGAGGCCCTGGACACGCCCCTGCTGACCTATGTGCTGGACGTGCTCCATGACTGGAACGAGTTCTGGGCCGAATGGGAAGAGGCCGCCCAGCAGAAGGACGAGGCGCGCCTGACCCAGCTCATGCACCGCCAGGCCGAGCTGGAAGCCACCCACGGCTACAATCCCGAGCACCGCGCCAAGGCCGTGCTCTCCGGTCTGGGCTTTGCCGAAAGCAAGTGGCTGCGCACCCTGCGCGAGCTCTCCGGCGGCTGGCGCGAACGCGCCAAGCTGGCCCGCGTGCTCACCGCCGGGGCCGACGTGCTGCTGCTGGACGAACCCACCAACCATCTGGACATGGAAGCCGTGGAATGGCTGGAGTCCTTCCTCATGGACTTCAAGGGCGCTCTGGTCTTCGTGGCCCACGACCGCGTGTTCATGGACCGCGTGGGCACGCACGTGCTCTATCTGGGCCTGTCCCGCCCGGTCTTCCGCAAGGCCACCTACACCCAGTTCCTCTCCCTTCAGGAAGAATACAACGCCCAGCGCGAACGCGAGGCCAAGGCCCTGCAGGACGAACTGGCCCGCAAGATGGCCTTTGTGGAACGCTTCCGCGCCAAGGCCACCAAGGCCCGTCAGGCCGGTTCACGCCAGAAGATGGCCAAAAAGCTGGAAAAAGAGCTGGAAGATTACCGTCCCGAGCCCAAGCGCAAGGAACTGAACTTCACCTGGCCCGAAGCCCCGCACATGGAAAAGGTGGCCCTTGCCGCCGCCGATCTGGCCTTCCACTTCCCGGACGGCAAGCAGATGTGGCCGCCGCTGACCTTCACCCTTTACAACGGCCAGCGCGTGGCCCTGGTGGGCCACAACGGCTGCGGCAAGTCCACCCTGCTCAAGCTGCTGGCCGGGACCCTGGAACGCTGCGGCGGCAACGTGGTCACCGCGCCCCAGATGCGCCTGGGCTACTACACCCAGCACCAGATGGACACCCTGCGCCCGGACACCACCGTGCTGGGCGAGATCCGGCGCCTGTCCGACCCCCGCACCACCGAAGAAGAGCTCATGAGCGTGCTGGGCCTCTTCCTGCTGGGGCAGGAATACTTCGACCGGCAGGTGAGCAAGCTCTCCGGCGGTGAAAAGAGCCGTCTGGTGCTGGCCAGCCTGTTCCTCAAGCGCTGCAACTTCCTGCTGCTGGACGAACCCACCAACCATCTGGACCTCGAAAGCCGCGAGGCCCTGGGCACGGCCCTGCAAAAATTCGACGGCACCCTGCTCATGGTGGCCCACGACCGCTGGCTGCTCTCGCAGGTGGGTGCCGAGGCCTGGGCCCTGGACGAGAAAGGCATCACCGTCTACCCCGACTTCGCCAGCTACGACACGGCCCGCCGTGCCGCGCTGGAAAGCGGCAGCGTCAGCCCCAGCCTCAACGCCTCCAACAAGGCCGAGAAGCCCGACAACGCGCCCCGCGCCAACCTCTCCCGCGAGGAGCAGAAGCGCCTCAAGCGCGAGCAGGCCGAGCGCCGCAACGCCCTGCACAAGGAGCTCAAGCCCCTGCAGCAGAAATACGCCGCGCTGGAAGGCGAGCTGGAAAAGGCCATGAACGAACAGTCCGACGTGGAGACCCAGCTGGCCGATCCGGCCGTCTACGCCGACGGCGCCCGCTCCACCGAGCTGCTCAAGCGCTTCAACGAGCTGCGCGACCTGACCGAACGCCTTATGGAAGACATGGCCGCCCTGGAGGAACAGATCGCCGCCATCGAAGCCAGGCGCGCCGACATCGACAGCATGGGGGATCTGGCATGACCTCCATCGTCGTGGCCGGCGGCATCATCTGGCAGGACGACCACCTGCTGGCCGCCCTGCGCCCGCAAGGCAAGCCCATGGCCGGTTACTGGGAGTTCCCCGGCGGCAAGCTCGAACCCGGCGAGACCGCCGAACAGGCCCTTTGCCGCGAGCTGCGTGAGGAGCTGGGCATCAGCGTGCGCGCCTGCCGGCTCTGGCAGATCGTGGAGCACGATTACGCCGAGCGCGACCTGCACGTGCAGCTGCACTTCTTCCACGTCACCGCCTTCGACGGCACGCCCTGCGCCCGGGAACGTCAGGAGCTGCGCTGGGTCACGCCCGCCCAGGCCCGTGACCTGCCCTTCCTGCCCGCCGACGCCGATCTGGTGGCCAGCCTGCCCGCCTGCGCGCCGCGGTAGCGCGTCAGGCTCTGTAAGAGTGATTTTGTTGAGGGGGGAAGGGAACCCCTTTGGCTAGCGCACAAAGGCGGTTCCCTTCCCCCCCTCAAACTCCCCCCATCCTTCCCCAAACGCGCTTTCACGGCCTGTGTCCCTGCGGGGACACAGGCTTTCTTGTTTTTCAGGGGGAAGTTCATGGAAAAGAGGCCGGGAGACTGATCCATAACCTTCCCCAAATACTCAGCCAGGGCCAGAGTGGAGCCGCCTGTGCCTCCAATATGACCTTCCGGCAGGAAAAGCGGCCCCGGTATCTCCGCCGTATTTCCTTCCGCAAACCCGGCCATTGCGTCCGGGCCGGACGGCGGCTAAGATGCCACCTTGTCCCCAAAGCCTCGCCCGACGGCAGCGCACGATGCCATGCCCTGTGTCCGCCAGACGGGGACCTGCCATACCGGCCTGAATAAAAGTTTTTGGAAGGGTTGGGGGAGTCCGGGGGGAAGGGGGACCTTTTTCCAAAAAGGTCCCCCTTCCCCCCGCCCATCCCTCTCTGCCTTCCCTGCAAAGGAACCTCGCATGAACACGCCCTATGCTGCCCGACGCGACCGCCTGCGCCAACTGATGCGCGCCCGCGGTCTGGATGCCCTGCTGGTGAGCCACGCTGCCAACCGTTTTTATCTTTCCGGCTTCGAGCTGCATGACGTGCAGCTCAACGAGAGCGCGGGACGCCTGGTCATCTGCGCGGACGGGCGGGACTGGCTCTGCACGGACGCCCGCTACAAGGATGCGGCGGCCCGTCTCTGGGACGAGGACCGCATCCTCATCTACGGCCCGGACGCGGCCACGGAGATCGGCCAGCTCATGCGGCGTTGCGGCAGCCGCCTGGGCCTGGAGGCGGAGATCGTGAGCCTCAATTTCGCCCGCTCGCTGGGCCGTGCCGTGGGACGCGGCGCGCGTCTGCAGGCCGCCGACGGCCTGGTGGAAGAGCTGCGCGTCATCAAGGATGCGGACGAGATCAAAGCCCTGGAGCGCTCCTTCGCCCTCAACCACGCCATGCTGCGCTGGCTGGAGGAAAGCCAGCTGCAACCGGGCCGCAGCGAAGCCGAGCTGGCCTGGGCCATCGAAAAATATTTCCGCGACAACGGCGCCTCGGAACTGGCCTTCCCGTCCATCGTGGCCGTGGACCAGAACGCGGCCCTGCCCCACGCCATCCCCGGCGAGAAAAAGCTGCCGGACAACGGCCTGGTGCTGGTGGACGTGGGCTGCCGCGTGGACGGCTATTGCTCCGACCAGACGCGCACCTTCTGGGTGGGCGACACGCCGCACAAGGAGTTCCGCGAGACCATGAAGCTGGTGCGTGACGCCCAGCAGGCCGCCCTGGACAAGATGCGGCCGGGCCTGCCCCTGCACGAGGCCTATACGCTGGCGCGGGGCGTGTTCGAGAAGGCGGGCGTGGAGGCCTGGTTCACCCATGGCCTGGGCCACGGCGTGGGGCTGGAGACGCACGAGGCCCCCAGCCTGGGCCGTCGCGGCGACAAGGTCCTGCAGGAAGGCATGGTGGTCACGGTGGAGCCCGGCCTCTACTATCCGCAATGGGGCGGCATCCGCTGGGAATACACGGTGCTCATCACGGCCGACGGCAACCGCATCCTCTAGGGAGGCACCATGTCCCTGATCTACCTTGTGGGCCCGCGGGCCTGCGGCAAGACCACGCTGGGCAAGGCCCTGTCCGAAGTGCTGGACGTGCCTTACTGCGATACGGACCACCACCTCTGCGAGCGTCTGGGCATGGACGTGGCGACCATGGTGGAGCGCTGGGGCTGGGAAGGCTTTCGCAGCCGCGAGAGCGAATCCCTGCGCCTGGCCAGTGAGGAGCTGGCGGGCCGTGGCGTGGTGGCCACCGGCGGCGGCATGGTGCTGGCGGAGGCCAACCGGCGCTATATGCGCGAGCATGGCCGGGTCTTTTTTTTGTCCGCCCCCGTGGAGGTGCTGGCCGCCCGCCTGCGGCGCAATCCGCTGGAGGCCCAGCGCCCCAGCCTCACCGGCAAGAGCCTGGACGATGAAGTGCGCGAGGTGCTGGAAGCCCGCCTGCCCCTCTACCGGGACGCCGCCCACCACGAACTGGACGCCCGCCAGAGCATCACGGAACTGTGCCTGGCAGTACGGACCCTGCTGCGTCATTGATCATCACGGGGAGCGCGTCACGCCCATAGCGGCCTGATGCGCTCCCCGTGCGTTTTTTGGGAGGAGACATGTCTGCTAGCCCGCTGGTGACCGTCCTGCTGCCGGTCTGGAACGGCGCTTCCCTGCCCCTGACCGCAGAGGGGGAAGAGCCCCTGCGCGTGGCCATCCGTTCCCTGGCCCGGCAGGAAGCCGCGCCGGACGCCCCCGTACCGGGCTTCGAGGTGCTGGCCGTCGATGACGGTTCCACCGACGGCACGGCGGCCCTGCTGGATGCCCTGGCGGCGGAATATCCCTGCCTGCGCGTCCTGCACCGGCCGCATGAGGGCCTGCCCGGCGCGCTCAACGCCGGTCTGGAGGCCGCCCGGGGCGCGCTCATCGCCCGCATGGACGCCGATGATGTCTGCCACCCGCAACGCCTGGCCCTGCAGGCCGCCTGGATGGCGGAACATCCCGAAACGGGCCTGCTGGCCACGCGGGTACATTTTGGCGGCGACCGCGAGACCGCGCGCGGCTTTGCCCATTTCGTGGACTGGCAGAACGGCCTGCTGGATCATGAGGCCATCAGCCGCAACCGTTTTCGCGATACGCCCGTCAGCCATCCTTCGGTCATGTTCCGGCGCGAGCTGCCCCGGCTGCACGGCGGCTATGCCGACGGCTTTTTTGCCGAGGACTGGGAGTTGTGGCTGCGCTGGCTGCACGCCGGGGTGCGCATGGCCAAGCTGCCGCAGGAGCTGCTGGTCTGGAACGATCCGCCGCGCCGGGCCACCCGCAGCGACAGCCGCTATTGCGAGGCCGCCAACAACCAGTTGCGCGCCCTCTGGCTGGCCCGCTGGCTGGAACGCCACAACCCCTGGCATCCGCGGGTCTACCTGCTGGGCGCGGGCAAGGTGGCGCGCCGCCGTCTGGCTCCCCTGTGGGAAAAAGGCGTGCAGGCGGCCGCTTTCGTGGACATCGATCCCAAAAAGATCGGGCAGAAGGTGCACGGCGTGCCGGTCATCGGCCGGGACGGACTGCCCGGGCCGGGACGCTGTTTCCTGCTCAACGCCCTCACCGCCCACGGCGCCGACGAGGATGCCGCCCGCTGGCTGGCTGCCGCCGGCTATGATGCGGAGCAGTGGCTGCTGGTCTGAGAGGTCCCGGATAGTCCGCGAAGCGTGAGCCGCTGTCCAAAAATTGACGGCTCCTGCCGCGCTCTGCCTTCTTTCGCCCTTGCGGCCGCGCATTTTTCCCAAGAGATCCCGCTTTTTATTTGTTGAGATAATAGCTTAAAATTACTTGATTTTTACGAAAACATATGAAAAATATCATAAAATTGTTTGTGCAGATGCGAAGACTTTGCGAATTTTGTCACCAATACCCTTTGACATAACCCCTTGTTGAGGGTATTTTATAAAAGCTTTGAACATCACACCGTCCAGAGGGAGGATACGGTAATGTTGGACCTTAATATCACCTTGGTTTTCCAGTTGGTGAACTTCTTCATTGCACTGTACGTGCTGAACCTCCTTCTGATTCGCCCCATCCGCGAAATCATCCGCAAACGCAAAGCCGTCATGGACGATATGTCCGGCGAATCCGAATCCTACGAATACCAGGCCGAACAGCGCCTTTCCGACTATGACAACCAGCTGACCCGCGCCCGTCAGGATGCAGGCCAGAACCGCGAAAAGGCCCGCGAAGCCGGCGCCGCCGAACAGGCCAGCCTGGTGGCTGAAGCCCAGAAGCGCGCCCAGGAAATCATTGCCGAGACCCGTCGCAACCTGCAGGCCGAAGCCGATGCTTCCCTGAAGGAACTGCGCGGTCAGGTCGCCACGCTCTCCGGCCAGCTGGCCGAGCGTGTGCTGCGTGGCTAGTACGCCGTTTCTGCCACTGTGCCACGCGCGAGCTCGGTGGTTTTTCGGGCGGTCTTCGGACCGCGAGGGTAAAGAATCAAGAGAAACCCAATCAAGGGGGTGGGCTTTGAGCAAATGGAAACACGCTGGGCTGGGCTTGACGCGAGTTATGGTGCCTGTCCTTGCGCTTACGCTGCTTTTCGCCGTGGGGGCGCAGGCCTCTGAAGGGCATGACGCGCCGCGCTGGGGCGACTTTGGCTGGCGTGTGCTCAACTTCATCATCTTCGCCGGTATCCTGTGGTACTTCGTGGGCGGTCTGGCCCGCAAGTTCTTCTCCGGCCGCCGCGCCCGCATCAGCCAGGACCTCCAGGATCTGGAAGCCCGCCGCGCTGAAGCCCAGAAGCGCCTGGATGAAGTGGAAAAGCGCATCAGCAACCTTGAGTCCGAACGCAAGGCCATCCTTGATGAAAGCCTCGCTCAGGCCGAAAGCGTGAAGCAGGCCGTCGTCGAAGAAGCCAAGCGTCAGGCCGAACAGATTGTGCAACAGGCTCGTCGCACTGCCGAGAACGAAGGCCGCGCCATGCTGGCCGAAGTGCGCGCCGCCATTGCCGATGAGATTGTGGACGCAGCGGAAAAGGTCCTGGCTGAAAAGCTGACCGCCGCCGAGCATGAAAAGCTCATTACCAACTCCCTCAACAAGGTGGTGCTCCATTGACGGACGCGATAGTTGCTCGCAGATATGCCGGCGCCATATTTGCGCTGGGCAAACAACAAGGGGATGAGGCCCTCTCGCGTTACGGGAGCGATCTCGCCGCGCTGGGAGACATGCTTGCCGCCTCGCCGAAGCTGGACGCCGCGCTGAAAAGCCCGGTCATCAGCATCGATGAAAAAAAGGCTGTGATGGGCAAGCTGCTTAAGAAAATCAAGGCGGACAAAACCGTCAGCAACTTCTGCCTGCTGTTGGCCGACAAAGAGCGTCTGGCTTATCTCGGCGAGATTGTCGGCTGGTATGGCAAGTTGCTTGACGACGCCAAAGGAATTATCCGTGGTACGCTCACTACCGCCGTGGAGCTTACGGATAACAAGCGGGCCGAACTCAAGGCCGAGCTTGAAAAGAAGGCGGGGGCGAGCATTGAGCTTGCCTTTGATGTGGATGCTTCCATCCTTGGGGGCGTGGTGCTCAAGGTTGGTGATCGAGTGCTGGACGCAAGTCTGCGCGCGCAGTTGGCGATCCTTCGGGAGACATTCAAGAGGGGTGAATAGCACATGCAGATCAAAGCTGAAGAGATAAGCAAGATCATTGAAGATCAAATCAAAAACTACGAGCAGCGCGTAGAAATGAGCGAAACCGGCACCGTGTTGTATGTCGGTGACGGTATCGCCCGCGTCTACGGGGTTCAGAATGCCATGGCCATGGAACTGCTGGAATTCCCCGGCGGCGTCATGGGTATGGTGCTCAACCTCGAAGAAGACAACGTGGGTGTCGCGCTGCTCGGCTCCGATGTGGGCATCAAGGAGGGCGATCCTGTCAAACGTACCGGCAAGATCTTCTCCGTGCCCGTGGGCGACAAGGTTATGGGCCGCGTGCTCAACCCCCTTGGCCAGCCCATCGACGGCCTCGGCCCGGTCGAAGCCGAAGAAGTCCGCCCGGTGGAAATCAAGGCCCCTGGTATCATCGCGCGTAAGAGCGTGCATGAGCCCATGCCCACGGGTCTGAAGGCCATCGACGCCATGACTCCTATCGGCCGCGGCCAGCGTGAACTGATCATTGGCGACCGTCAGACCGGTAAGACCGCCGTCTGCATCGACGCCATCCTGGCCCAGAAAGAAACCGACATTCACTGCTTCTACGTGGCCATCGGCCAGAAGAAAGCGTCTGTCGCCCTGGTGGCCGACACCCTGCGCAAGCACGGTGCCATGGAATACACCACCATCATCTCGGCCACCGCTTCCGACCCGGCTCCCTTGCAGTACATCGCGGCTTACACCGGTTGCACCATGGCCGAGTACTACCGCGACAACGGCAAGCATGCCCTGATCATCTACGATGACCTCTCCAAACAGGCTGTGGGTTATCGCCAGATGTCCCTGCTGCTCCGTCGTCCTCCCGGACGTGAAGCTTTCCCCGGCGACGTGTTCTACCTGCACTCCCGCCTGCTGGAACGCGCTGCCAAGGTGAGCGACAAGCTCGGTGCCGGCTCCCTGACCGCCCTGCCCATCATCGAAACGCAGGCCGGTGACGTGTCCGCCTACATCCCGACCAACGTGATCTCCATCACCGACGGTCAGGTGTACCTGGAACCCAACCTGTTCAACGCCGGTGTGCGTCCGGCCATTAACGTGGGTCTGTCCGTGTCCCGCGTGGGTGGCGCCGCTCAGATCAAGGCCATGAAGCAGGTTGCCGGTACCATGCGTCTGGACCTGGCCCAGTACCGCGAACTGGCCGCTTTCGCCCAGTTCGGTTCCGACCTGGACAAGGCCACCAAGGCCAAACTGGAACGCGGCGCCCGTCTGGTGGAACTGCTGAAGCAGCCCCAGTACCAGCCCATGCCCGCCCAGGAACAGGTGGCTTCCATCTACGCCGCTACCCGCGGCTACATGGACGACGTGCCGGTGGATCAGATCCGTCGCTTTGAAAGTGAAATGCTGGCCTTCATGCGCGATACCCGCAAGGACGTGCTGGACGCCATCAAGGATAAGAAAGTCATTGATGAAGCTGTGGAAAAGGCGCTGAACGAGGCGATTACCGCCTTCAAGCAGGGCTACCAGGCTTAACGCCGGGGGATACCCATATGCCTTCACTCAAAGACGTAAAAATGAAAATCGTGGGGGTCGGCAAGACCAAGCAGATCACCAAGGCCATGAACATGGTGGCCTCGGCGAAACTGCGCGGCGCGCAGGCCCGCATCGAACGCTTCCGGCCGTATGCCGGCAAGTATCGCCAGGTTCTGGCCGAGCTTGCCCGCAAGGTGGAGGGCACTGCCCATCCGCTGCTGGCCGAGCATGAGGAAAAGAAAAACTGCGCCATCGTGCTGGTCACGTCCGATCGTGGTCTGTGCGGCAGCTTCAACGGCAACATCATCACCACGGCCCTGAAGCTCGCTGCTGAAAAAACCAATGCCGGTATGAAGGTCACCTTCGCCTGCATGGGCCGCAAAGGACGCGACGCTGTGCGCAAGGCCGGCTACGACATCTCGGTCGCTTACGGTGACCGTATGGGCAGCCTGGACTTTTCGCTGGCCAGCTCCATCGCGCAGGAAGTCATTCACGGCTACGAAACCTTTGCTTTTGATGAAGTCTGGATGGTGTACGGCGAGTTTGTGTCCATGGGGCATCAGCCCCCGCGCACACTGAGCCTGCTGCCCCTGGCTGCCCCTGAGGCGGAAGCGGAAGAAGGTCAGGAAGAAGCCCACTGCGAGTACGTTTACGAACCGCAGGAAGAAGCCCTTCTGGCCGAGCTGCTCCCCCGCTACATCAAGGTTCAGGTCTACCGGGGAATGCTGGATACGTCTGCCAGTGAACACGCTGCGCGCATGGCCGCTATGGACAACGCGACGCGTAACTGTAACGAGATGATCAATACGTTGACCCTGCTCTACAACAAGACACGGCAGGCTTCCATCACCAGCGAACTCATCGACATCGTCGGCGGCGCAGAAGCGCTGAACGGGTAACAGGAGCCAAGCATGAGCAAAAACATTGGTAAAATCGTCCAGGTTATCGGCGCCGTCGTGGACGTTGAGTTCAGCGACGGACACCTGCCTGATATCCTGACCGCCCTGGAAATCAAAAACCCCAACAACAGCGACGCGCCTGACCTCGTCTGTGAAGTGGCCCAGCACCTCGGTGACAACGTGGTGCGTACCATCGCCATGGACGCCACCGAAGGTCTGGTGCGCGGCATGGAAGTTGTGGATACGGGCAACCCCATCATGGTGCCCGTGGGCAAGGCGGCTGTGGGACGTATCCTCAACGTTATCGGCCGTCCCGTGGACGAAATGGGTCCGGTCAACGCTGAGAAGTACTACCCCATCCACCGTCCCGCCCCCGAGTTCACCGAGCAGAACACCAAGGTGGAACTGCTTGAAACCGGCATCAAGGTCGTGGACCTGCTCGTGCCCTTCCCCAAGGGCGGCAAGATGGGTCTGTTCGGCGGCGCCGGCGTGGGCAAGACCGTTATCCTGATGGAAATGATCAACAACATTGCCAAGCAGCACGGCGGCTCTTCGGTGTTCGCCGGCGTGGGTGAACGTACCCGTGAAGGCAATGACCTGTATAACGAACTGAAAGAAGCCGGTGTTCTGGAGCGCGCCACGCTGGTTTACGGCCAGATGAACGAGCCTCCGGGAGCCCGTGCCCGCGTGGCCCTGACCGCCCTTGCCTGCGCCGAATACTTCCGCGACGAAGAAAACCAGGACGTGTTGCTCTTCATCGACAACATCTTCCGCTTCACGCAGGCCGGTTCGGAAGTGTCCGCTCTGCTGGGCCGCATGCCCTCGGCCGTGGGTTACCAGCCCACCCTGGGTACTGACCTGGGTGCCCTGCAGGAACGCATCACCTCCACCAACAAGGGTTCGATCACCTCCGTGCAGGCCGTTTACGTGCCCGCTGACGACTTGACCGACCCCGCCCCGGCTACCACGTTCTCGCATCTGGACGGTACGCTCGTGCTTTCCCGTCAGATCGCCGAACTGGGTATCTACCCCGCCGTGGACCCGCTGGACTCCACCTCCCGCATCCTCGACCCCAACGTCGTGGGCGAAGAGCACTACAGCGTGGCCCGTCAGGTGCAGATGGTGCTGCAGAAGTACAAGGAACTGCAGGATATCATCGCCATTCTGGGTATGGACGAACTGTCTGACGAAGACAAGCTCACCGTTGCCCGTGCGCGTCGTATCCAGCGCTTCCTGTCCCAGCCCTTCCACGTGGCCGAAACCTTCACCGGTACCCCCGGCCAGTATGTGAAGCTGGAAGACACCATCAAGGGCTTCAAGGGCATCCTGGAAGGCCAGTACGACCACCTTGCCGAATCCGACTTCTACATGCTGGGCAGCATCGACCAGGCCGTGGCCAAGTACGAAGCCCGCATCCAGCAGGAAGCTAAGTAAGGAGCGCCCATGAGCATGCTGCAACTGGAAGTGGTGACACCTGACAAGACCGTTGTCAGCGCTCAGGTGGATATGGCCGTGTGCCCCGGCGTCATGGGTGAGTTTGGCGTGCTGCCGCATCACGTCTCCCTGCTCTCTGCCCTCAAGATTGGCAATCTGCGCTATACTGAAGGCGGCAAGCAGCACAACGTGTTCATCTCCGGCGGCTTTGCCGATGTGAACAACAAGGTCCTGACCGTGCTGGCGGAATCGGCCGAACTGGCCGAAGACATCGACACCGCCCGCGCCCAGGCCGCCAAGGAGCGCGCCGAAAAGCGCCTGGCCAGCCAGGCCGATAATGTGGACCATGCCAGAGCGGAAGCCGCTCTGCAGCGCGCCGTCGAGCGCCTGCATGTGGCCCAGTTGCGCTAGCGGCAATCAGTCTCCTGATTAAAACAAGCCGCATTGCGGGAAACCGCAATGCGGCTTTTTCATACCCGAAAATTTTTATACAAAAAATTTTTTGTCGTACAAAAAATAGTTTACAAATCGAGAGCCACCCCGTATATTCACCTCATGGAGTTCCACATGGACAAGAAAACTCTTCTGGAAAATTTGTGCAGGATCGCCGACGGGCTGGTCGCTTTTTGGGGGCGTGACTACGAGATCGCCATCCACGACCTCAGCCGTCTCGAATCCTCCCTGGCCCATATCGCCGGCGAAGTGACCAAAAGAGCCCCCGGAGCTCCGGCAACCGATTTCCTCATCAACCACCTGAGCCGCTATGGCGCCGATGCACCGGACGTGCGCCCCTACCGCGCCCAGGGCCGCCATGGCGAACCCCTGCGCGGATCACTGGTCTACATCAAGGACGACAAGGGCGTGCCTGTCTTCGCCATGTGCATCAACCAGAACATCTCCCGCCAGATGGCCGCCATCGCCGCCCTGGAAGACCAGATACGCACGGCCCCCGCCGAAGACAGCCGCAATGACGGTACCCAGGAGACCTTTGCCGCCACCTCGGAAGAGACCATGGAAGCCATCGTCCGCAAGGTACTGCAGCAATTCGGCAAGCTTCCCACAGAGCTGGACAGGGAAGAACGCATCGCCCTGATAGCCCAGTTCGACCAGCACGGAGCCTTCCGCTTCAAGGGCATGGTCGAACATATCGCCTCCATCATGGGCATCTCCAAATATACGCTCTACAGCTATCGCAAAGCGTGCCGCCAGGGCCCGGCCAACGGCCCGCAAGATCCGGAATTGCCTTCATAACATGTGGAGGACTGCTCCACATAAACATTTACTGGAGGTACTTCATGTCAGTCCCGAACCGCCCCGAGAGCGAATACAACGCTGCCCTCAAGATGTGGGGGGGAAAGTGGGGGGCAGCCATCCCCCTGCTCCTGCTCATCTGCGGCCTCTTATGGTTGTCCCTGCACGGGCCGGCCACGCCAAAGAACTTCTGGAGCATCGGCTTTGCCGCCATCTGCATCGGCCTTTTCCTCTCCAAGACGCCCAAGGAATACTGCGCGACCGTCCTGCGCGGGTTCAACAACAAGAGCGTCGGCGTGCTGTGTGCCTCCTGGATCTTTGCCAGTGTCTTCGGCCAGATCATGCAGGCCGGCGGCATCATCGAGGGGCTGCTCTGGTTCGGGCTCAACGTAGGGGCCCAGGGCAGTGTGTTCACCGTCATCACCTTCCTGGCGGCCATGCTGTTCTCACTGGGTACCGGCACCGCCAACGGCACCATCCTGGCGCTGACGCCCGTCATGTTCCCGGCCGGTGTCTTCCTTGGGGCGGACCCCGCCTTCCTGGCCGTGGCCATCCTCTCCGGCGGCGCCCTGGGGGACAGCTATTCCCCCATCTCCTCTTCCAACATCACCGTCGCCTTCACCCAGGACGCTGACATCCAGAAGATAACCCGGACCCGCGCGCCCCTGGTCTTCACGGCCGCCGCCATCTCCGCCATCGTCTTTGCCTGCTTCGGCGGTGGCGGCACGGTCTCCACGCCGCCCCAGTTCGCGGCCTCCATGTCGCCCACCTGCCTGCTGCTCCTGCTTGCCTTCGGGATCGTCATCGTGGCCTCGCTCCTTGGGCGCCATATCATCGAATCCCTCACCTGGGGCATTGCCGCGGCCATCGTCATCGGCCTTGCCATAGGCCGCCTCAGCCTGTCGGATCTGCTCCATCCCGTCACCACCGGCGGCATGAGCAGCGGCCTGCTCGAGAACGGCGTGAGCGGCGTCACGGGGGTCATCATCTTCATCCTCTTCATCCTTGGCGTGATCCAGCTCGTCATGGAAAGCGGCATCATGGAAGATATCGTCAACTGGGTGCAGAAGACCTTCATCAAGACGGCCCGTCAGGCCGAGATCACGATCATCGCCTCCACGGTGCTGATCACCATCCCCATTTCCGCCAACGTCCCTGCGGAAGTCCTGCTGGGTACGACCTTCGTCAAGCCCCTCTCCCAGCGCTTCGGCATAGCTCCCGAACGCGCCGCCGACCTGCTGTGCTGCTCGGCCTGTACGATCTTCTATATGCTGCCCTGGCATATCGTCTGTGCGCTCTGGTTCAATACGGTCAGCCACGCCGCCGCCGAATACGGCCTTGTCAGCCCGCCCATCACCTCCGCGCTCCTCATGCCCTACGCCTGGGCCCTGCTGCTCGTCCTTTTCCTTTCCGCCATCACGGGATGGCAGAAGCGGATACCGACCCAAGGTCTTTCTTCCAAGGAGCAAAATGATGCCGTCTCCCGCTAACCTCCTTACGGATTTCATTCTCAGGCAGAGCTATGCCGATCTTCCCGAACCGATCCGCCATCAGGCAAAGCGCTGCCTGCTGGACAGCATGGGCGCCCTGTCCGCCGGTGCGGTCACACCGCTGGCCCGCCTGACCGCCCGCACGGCCGAACGTTTTTTCCAGGGCGGGGAATGCACCCTGATCTCCAGCGGCAGGAAGGTCTCCCCCCTGGGGGCCAGCATGGCCAACGGTTTCGCCTCCAATGCCCTTGATGTGGAGCACGGCTACCGGCCCGCCCAGGGACGCCCCGGTGCGGCCCTGACGCCGGTGATGCTGGCTGCCGCCGAGATGGCGGAAACGCCTCCCTCGGGCACGGATATGCTGTCTGCCGTGGCCGTCGGCTACGAGGTGGGGATGCGCTCCGGCATGTACTGGAACCGGGATCATGCCCGCGTCTACACTTCCGGCCTCTGGGGTGCCATCGGCGCCGTGGCCGCCGCCGGCCGCATCCTCGGCCTGAAGGAAGACGTCCTGCTCCAGGCGCTGAACTGCGCCGATTACCACGGCCCGGTAGGCTTCATCGCCCGCGGTGTGGCCACCCCCTGCATGGCCAAGGACGGCGTCGGCTGGGGGGCCCATACGGCCATGATGTCCATCCTGCTGGCACAGGCCGGGTTCACCTCCCCCCTGCTGGATTTCGACGCCGCGCTGGCCGAAGAACTGGGAAGCCGCTGGCGCATGGCGGACCTGTACTTCAAGCCCTACTGCTGCTGCCGCTGGGCCCAGGCCTCCATCGCAGGCGCCCTCAAGATCGTCAGGGAAAACCACCTTGCCGTCAGCGACATCCGCCGTCTTGTCATCCATACCTTCTCCAAGGCGGCCTCGCTCAGCCGCGAACACCCCACGCATACGGACGCGGCCCAGTACAACATCACCTATCCCATCGCTGTCGCCCTGCTGGACGGCCAGATCAGCGGGGCCCAGGTCCTGCCGCCGCGCATCTTCGACAAGGATGTCCTGGAGCTTGCCGACATGATCGAAGTGGTGGTGGAAGAGCGCTTCCCGGCCCGGACGTTCTCCGAAGTCTGCATCACCACCACGGACGGCAGGGAGCTGCGGTCCGGGGAACTGGAGCCCCAGTGGGAACCCGCCGACAGCCCCTCCGATGAAGAGCTGCTGGACAAGTTCACCCGCCTGACCGCCCCCGTCTTCGGTGAGCAGGAATGCGCCCGCATGCGGGAGGCCATCTGGCATGCGGAAGACCTGGACAATGCGCTGGACATCTGGCCGCGCACCCTTGCCCGTCATATCGAGGAGTAACCATATGGACATGATCCAGAGCACAGGGGCCCCGGCGGCCATCGGTCCCTATTCGCAGGCCGTGGATACCGGCAGCACCGTCTATCTGAGCGGCCAGATCGGCCAGGACCCCGCCAGCGGGCAGATCGTCACCGGCTTCAAGGCCCAGACCATCCAGGCTCTCGAAAACCTGAAAGCCGTGCTTGCCGCGGCCGGCATGACGCTCGACAACATGGCCCAGGTCGATGTCTTCGTGACGGACATGCGCAACTTTGAGGACTTCAACGCCATCTATTCCACCTACTTCCCCGCCTACAAGCCGGCACGGCTGTTCGTCGAGGTCCGGGGGCTCTGCCCGGGAGCAGAGGTCGAGATCCGCGGTATCGCATGCAGGCGGTGACCCCGCCGGCATGAGACCGGCCTGTCCGGGAACGGTTCCGCACAACTCCGTTTCCCGGACAGGCTCCTTCTCCCCTCCCTCCGGGCGGGCACGGGCGGGCAGCATGGACTTTGGCCCTGTTTTGGCTTATTAAGATACTTTTCAATCTTCGTAACCCAATGCAGGATATACCATGCCCAGTCTGGATCATATTCGCAATTTCTGCATCATCGCCCATATCGACCACGGCAAGTCCACCCTTGCCGACCGCATCCTTGAGCTGACCAAGGTCGTCAGCCAGCGCGAGGCCCGCCAGCAATACCTGGACAAGATGGATCTGGAACGCGAGCGCGGCATCACCATCAAGGCGCAGACCGTGCGCATCCCCTATGTGGCTGCCAACGGAGAGGAATATGAGCTGAACCTCATCGACACGCCCGGACACGTGGATTTCAACTACGAAGTGTCGCGCTCCCTGGCCGCCTGCGAAGGCGCGCTGCTGGTGGTGGACGCCACCCAGGGCGTGGAGGCCCAGACCCTGGCCAACGTCTATCTGGCCCTGGACCACGACCACGAGATCGTGCCCGTGCTGAACAAGATCGACCTGCCCAGCGCCGAGGTGGACCGCGTCAAGGAAGAGATCGAGGAAGCCATCGGCCTGGACTGCACCGACGCCCTGCCCGTGTCCGCCAAGACCGGTCTGGGCGTGGACGCCGTGCTGGAAGCCATCGTCAATCGTCTGCCCGCGCCGGGCGGCGATCTGGACGCCCCCCTCAAGGCCCTGATCTTCGACTCCTGGTACGACAGCTACCAGGGCGTGGTGGTACTCTTCCGCGTGGTGGACGGCCGGGTGAAACTGGGCGACATGGTGCGCCTCATGAGCACCGGCAAGGAATATGAAGTGCTGCGCCTGGGCGTGTTCTCGCCCGAGGCCACGGACGTGAAGGAACTGCACGCCGGTGAGGTGGGCTTCCTTTGCGGCAGCATCAAGTCCCTGGGCGATGCCCGCGTGGGCGATACCATCACCCTGGCGGCCAATCCGGCCACCGAGCCCGTGCCCGGCTTCAAGGAAGTGAAGCCCATGGTGTTCTGCGGCCTCTATCCCTCGGAATCCGACGATTACGAGAACCTCAAGGCCGCGCTGGAAAAGCTCCAGCTCAACGACGCCGCCTTCAGCTTCGAGCCCGAGACCTCCCAGGCCCTGGGCTTCGGCTTCCGCTGCGGTTTCCTGGGCCTGCTGCATATGGAGATCATCCAGGAACGCCTGGAACGCGAATTCGAGGTGGACCTCATCGCCACGGCGCCCTCGGTCATCTACCGGGTGGACACCACCGACGGCAAGACGCTGGAGATCGACAACCCGGCCCATCTGCCCGACTCCACCAAGATCAAGGCCCTTTACGAGCCCTATGTGAGCATGGACATCCACGTGCCCAACGAATACGTGGGCAACGTCATGAAGCTCTGCGAGGACAAGCGCGGCACCCAGAAGAACCTGCACTACCTGGCCGCCAACCGCGTGGTGGTGACCTACGAGCTGCCCTTCGCCGAGATCGTCTATGACTTCTTCGACCGGCTCAAGTCCTGCACGCGCGGCTACGCCAGCATGGACTACCAGCCCATCGACTACCGCGAGTCCGACCTGGTGCGTCTGGACATCCTGCTCAACAGCGAGCCCGTGGACGCCCTGGCCGTCATCGTACACCGCGACCGCGCCTACACCTACGGCCGTTCGCTGGCCCTCAAGCTCAAGCGCACCATCCCGCGCCAGCTCTTCCAGGTGGCCATCCAGGCGGCCATCGGCCAGAAGATCATCGCCCGCGAGACGGTGTCCGCCTTCCGCAAGGACGTGACCGCCAAGTGCTACGGCGGTGACATCACCCGTAAGCGCAAGCTGCTGGAAAAGCAGAAGGAAGGCAAAAAGCGCATGAAGCGCATGGGCAACGTGGAGCTGCCGCAGGAAGCCTTCCTGGCCGCCCTCAAGGTGGGCGACGAATAAACCGCGTTTTTTGTACGGACGTAAAAAGGCCACCCCGCAGGGTGGCCTTTTTTCATGCATCACGACAGGACGGCACCGGAGCCGGAGAAGCGCTCGCTGTCCGGCGCCCATCCCTCCCGGCCGGTCCGTCAGCTGGCGGCCTTCTTCTTTCCGGCCGGAGGACGGGGCATCGTGCGCCGGGCGCGGCGCTCCGCAGCGCCGAACACGCATTCCTCCCGCGCCACGGGCAGGGCCGCCTCCCGGGTCTTGCGGCGCTGCCGCCAGGCTTCCAGATGCGGCTTGCCGTAGAGCACGCCCTCACGCGGTTCCGCGGGCTCCGGCACCTTGCCGTAGGACGGGGGCAGATGCTCCGTCTCGCGGGACGAGGCAGGCAGCTGGGGGCCGCGCAGGGCCGCGGGCCGGAAGTATCTGGTGGCCCAGGTCAGGGCCAGCACGTAGGCGGCCGCGAACAGGCTGGCGGCCGTGTCCCACGGCGGGGTGGCCGAAAGGGCCAGACGCATCATCAGCGTGCCGATGACGAAGCCGGAGTTGCGGAACACCGCATGGAAGGACGGCATGTAGCGCTGCGAGATGAGGACCAGCGCGATGTCGGCGAAGATCAGCACCGTGTAGATGGTCTCGAAAAAGCGCATGTCCTCGCCGGTGTGGATGTGGATCCAGGCATCCCGGATGCCGATGCCCAAAAAGATGACGAACAGCGTCAGCGAAAGCAGCTTTTTGCTGATGACGAAACGCATGCGCATCTCCGGGCTCTGGATGTAGGCATAGCTGGAGGCCAGCTTCCCGTAGATGCCCAGGGCCACGAAGATGCCCAGGGCCCCCAGCGCCGTGACCGCGATATGGATGACGGGATCGAGGTTGCCGGCGATGCTCACCGGCTCGGGCAGGTGCGCCAGTTCCTTGAAGGCATTGCGCAGCAGGATCAGCGCCAGGATCTCGAACTGCTTGCCCACGGACCGTGAAAAGGATGTGGAGATGATGAAGATCAGGCTCATGACCTCCAGGCCCAGGATCAGGGTGAAAGCCAGCTGGATGGCGCTGAAATGGCTGTGGGGCGTCAGCTGGGCCAGTGCGGGCGGCAGCATGCCCTGGCGTTTGAGCTCCACGCAGCACAGGGCCGCCACGTAGATCCAGAAGATGACCAGCGCCACCTTGCGCTGGACGTGGGTCCGCTCCCAATTGTGGTGCAACCAGTCAAAAATATCTGTAAGCCATTGCAGCTTGAGCAGCATGTGGAGTCTCCTTTCCGGGGATCGTGTGTGGCGCACAGCATCTTTCAAGTTCGGGAAAATGTAAAGAGGACAAGGCATGACAGGCATGACAGGAATCGTTCCTGACGGCTTTTTCCTCTCTGGCGAAGACAGTGGCCCCAGTATGGGGGCGTGCTTGCCTTGCGCGGCCAATAGCAGTAAAAAACAAGGTTTCTCCACTTGTGCATCCGGCCCGCCGGGCCCGTGCACAAGGAAAATGCAGAAGACAACGAGGTACCTACGCCATGGCTCACAAGGGTCCGCACATATCCATCTCACCTGACTATGTGGTCAACCGCATCCTGCGTATCAATATCGACGACTTCGCGGAGTGGCCCGAGTCTGTGCGGCATCTGGCCATTGCCATTGCCGAAGAACTGTTCCTGGTGGCCTACAACCCCTTCATCAACGTGGAGACCGTGCGCAACAGCGTGCACGCCCGCTTCGAACGGGAATCCATGGCCCTGGCCCACTATTTCGCCAACGCCATCGGCGAAGGCATCACCATGTTCTGGTCCGCCTATGAGGCCGAACGCAGCTTCCGCGAAGAGCTGATCTCCGCCCTGCGCAACATCCTGCCCAACGAGTGCATCCTTTCCTCGCCCTCCGCCCTGGTGGCCTCGGCCACGGACGCCACGGACCTGCGCATGGAACTGCCCCTGCTGGTGGTGGAACCCGACAGCGCCGAGCAGGTGGCTGCCCTGGTGAAGCTGGCCAATGACATGAAGTTTGCCCTCATCCCGCGCGGCGGCGGCTCCGGCATGACCGGCGGCGCCGTGCCGGCCCGCAAGCGTACGGTCATCGTCAGCCTCACCCGTCTGACCAAGATCGGCCCCATCGACCTTGAGAACATGACCGTCACCGTGGAAGCCGGCGCCATCACCCAGAACGTCATCAAGGCCGTGGACGCGGCCGGGGCGCTCTTCTCCGTGGACCCGGCCTCCAAGCAGGCCTCGTCCATCGGCGGCAACGTCTCCGAAAACGCCGGCGGCCCCAGCGCCTTCGAATACGGCACCACCCTGGACAACCTGCTCTGGTGGCGCATGGTCACCCCCACGGGCGAGATCATCAGCGTGGAACGCGAGAACCATCCCCGCCACAAGATCCTGCCCGAAGAAACGGCCGTGTTCGTGGTCAAGGACATCAGCGGCGGCGTGCGCAACGTCATCCACCTGCGCGGCGACGAGATCCGCCTGCCCGGCCTGGGCAAGGACGTGACCAACAAGGCCCTGGGCGGCCTGCCCGGCATGCAGAAGGAAGGCGTGGACGGCATCATCACCGAGGCCTGCTTCATCATCCATCCCAAGCCCAAGTTCAAGCGCGTCATGGTGCTGGAATTCTTCGGCCGCTCCATGCACCCCGCCGCCGTGGTGGTGCGCGAGCTGGTGGGCCTGCGCAACCGCATCCGTCAGGAAGGCGACTACGCCCATCTGTCCGCCCTGGAAGAATTCAACGCCAAGTACGTGCAGGCCATCGAGTACAAGCGCAAGTCCCAGAAGTATGAGGGCCTGCCCATCTCGGTCATCATCCTCCAGGTGGACGGCGACGACCCCTACCTGCTGGACAAGTGCGTCAACGACATCGTCTGCGTGGTGGAAGAACAGGACAACGTGGACATCATCGTGGCCCAGGACGACAAGGAAGGCGAACGCTTCTGGGAAGACCGGCACCGCCTGTCGGCCATCGCCAAGCGCACCTCCGGCTTCAAGCTCAACGAGGACGTGGTCATCCCCATGGACCGCATCCCGGACTTCGCCCTCTTCCTCGAACAGCTCAACCTGGAATGCACGGCCCAGGCCTACCGCCACGCCCTGCAGGAAGTGGGCCGCCTGCCCGGCTTCCCCATGGAAGACAAGGAATTCAACCGCGAGTTCTCCTTTGCCTCCAAGGTGGCGTCCGGCGACAACCCGCAGGCCGAGCTTTCCGATACCGAGCTCTGGAAGCGCGCCGAGGCCTTTTTGGCCGGCATGGGCCAGAAGTACGCCCATCTGGACAAGAAGATCGGCAAAATCCGCGATTACATGGAAGCCAGCCGCATCGTGGTGGCCAGCCACATGCATGCCGGTGACGGCAACTGCCATGTGAACATCCCGGTCAACTCCAACGACGCCCACATGCTGGAAGAGGCCGAAGAGACCGCGGCCCGCGTCATGGCCGAATGCCAGGAGATGGGCGGCGAGGTCTCCGGCGAGCACGGCATCGGCATCACCAAGATCTCCTTCCTCGGCAAGAGCAAGATGGACGCCCTGCGCGCCTTCAAGGAACGCGTGGACCCCCGCGACGTCATGAACCCGGCCAAGCTGGTGCATCGCGAACTGCCCGTGCGTCCCTTCACCTTCTCCTTCAACCGGCTCATCAACGACATCCACGCCAGCGGTCTGCCGGACAAGGAAAAGCTCATCAGCCTGCTGTCCACGGTGCAGGTCTGCACCCGCTGCGGCAAGTGCAAGCAGGTCTGCTCCATGTGCTACCCCGAGCGTTCCATGCAGTACCACCCCCGCAACAAGAACATGGTGCTGGGCATGCTGCTGGAAGCCGTCTATTACTCGCAGGTCAACAAGGGCGCCATCGACGACAACCTGCTGCGCTGGCTGCGCGACCTGGTGGAACACTGCACGGCCTGCGGCCGCTGCCTGGCCAACTGCCCGGTCAAGATCCCGTCCGGCGAGGTGGCCCTGACCCTGCGCTCCCTGCTGGAACACGAGAACGCCGGCGGTCATCCCATCAAGAAGCGTGCCCTGGAATGGCTGGTGCATGACGTTTCGTCCCGCGTGCCCAAGGCGGCCAAGATGGCCTCGCTGGGCCAGAAGGTGCAGAACAAGCTGCTGGGCGTGGTGCCCTCCGTGTGGAAGAAGCGCATGCAGAGCCCCATCTTTGCGGGCAGCGGCCCCAAGATGGGCTACACCAACCTGTACGAATCCCTGCGCCTGCACCGCGGTTCCGTGTTCGCGCCCAGGGAAGTGACGCCGGGCATGCCCTGCGTGCTCTACTTCCCCGGCTGCGGCGGTTCGCTCTTCTATGACCGCATCGGTCTGGCCGCCATCATGCTGCTGCTGCACACCGGCCACGCCGTGGCCGTGCCGCCGCGCCATTTGTGCTGCGGCTATCCCCTGCTGGCCGCGGGCATGGATACCGAATACGAAGACAACATGGCCCAGAACCGCCAGTATCTGGCCTCCATGCTGCGCAACCTCATCAAGCAGGGCTTCGATGTGCGCTATCTGGCCACGGCCTGCGGTTCCTGCCGCGACAGCCTGGCCCGCATGAAGCTCAACGAGCAGTTCCCGCAGCTGGAACAGAAGGACGTGAGCCAGATCGTCCTGCCCCTGCTGCAGCACGAGGGCATGGAAGCCCCGGTGGCCCCCGGCACCAATGTGCTCTATCACGCGGCCTGCCACTGCGAATGGGCGGGCGTGCCCACCCTCAAGGGACAGGCCCAGCTCACCGGCGCCCTGGAACAGCTCTGCAAGGTCAAGGTCTCCACCATCCCCGGCTGCTGCGGCGAGTCCGGCATGGGCGCCGTGACCTCCCCCACCATCTACAACCTGCTGCGCGCCCGCAAAAAGGAACGCCTGGCCCAGGCCTTCGAGCCCCAGCCGCAGACCGGCGCCTGCTACGCCGGGCCCATCCTGGTGGGCTGCCCCTCCTGCAAGATCGGCATCGCCCGCTGCCTCATCCAGCTCAAGGAAAAGCACCCCGTGCTGCACGTGCTGGAATGGCTGGCCAACCAGGTGGACGGTGAGGACCGCCGCCAGCGCTTCCGCCGCCGCGCCAACGAGACCCGCGGCGACGTGCGCATCGTCCAGTGCTAGACGAGAATGATGACGATGAAATGATATGAGGGGGGAAGGGAACGTTTTCCGCGGGGAAAGTCCCCTTCCCCCTTCATGCTCCCCCATTCTTCAAAATCGTCCACAAGGAGCCCGACGGCTCCTCCAGACCCTGCCCGGCGGTACGTTCTGCCGCATGACGGACAGGTCCCCCAAGGGGAACCACATGGAAAGAAAAGAAGTCACCCGTATGCTGGTGGGTGTCCAGCCCCAGGGGCAGGGCACCATCCGCGTCGTAGGCGCCAAGCTGCACGGTATCGTAGTCACGGAATCCAAGCTCAACTACCACGGCTCCATCACCATCGACACCGACATCCTCGAAGCGGCCCATCTGCTGCCGCTGGAATACGTCTACATCTGGAACAAGCACAGCGGTTCCCGCATCGAGACCTATGTGCTGCCCGGCCCGCGCGGCAGCGGCGTGGTCTGCCTCAACGGCGCCGCGGCCCGTACCTGTCAGGTGGGCGACGAGATCATCGTGGCCTCTTCCCGCGAGATCCCCGTCAGCGACTATCACGACGGCTTCTCCTGCCGGGTGCTGACCTTCGACCAGAGCGGCGAGCTGCCCAACCGTGTGGCCGAGAAGCTGGAATACCGCGTGGCCGCCAAGGGCGACGGCACGGAATTCGTCATCATGGACATGGCCACCGGCCAGGAATGGATCGGCTAGACAGTTCTTTTACCAGAGGGGAAGGGGACGCCATCGCGCTGCCGATGCCCGAAGCGACCGCGTCATGACGGGCATGGCCCTGCGACCGCCTCCGGCCGTCTCCGGTGGAAAATCTCCCCTTCCCCTCGTGTCTTCTCCAGCCTTCAAAAAGGCCGCACACGAAGCCTGACAGCGCCTCCCTCCCCTGCCCCGCTGATGGCCACACCGCATGCCGGAACAAAACGGCGCACCTAGGGACATCGGCCGTCCTCTTCCCGTCCCCGCTCCATAGGCGACCTACTCCCTGCATCCCGCGGAAGTAGCGGGCATCCCGCCATATTTTCCATTGCCCCTCTCCCACAGTACCGGGGGACCATCAGAGGCGCGCAGTCTGCCGCGCCACACCACCCGTCCATCCTTCTGAAAAAAACGCGTTGGGGGGAGGATGGGGGGCTCGGGGGGAAGGAGGGCCCCTTGTGCGCCGGCCAAGGGTCCCTCCTTCCCCCGCAACCAGCCACGTCCGCCCCCCTGCCCGCACTTGCGAAAGCGGCAACGGATTTTTATACTCATGTGTTGGCCGGGCGATCGCATGGCATACGGCCATGTCCCGCGGCCCGGGGCCGAAAACGCCCGTCATGGCGCGAGAGCGCGTGTTCCTCCCCGCTCCGATCAAGGAGCCACGCAAACAGGAGAACGCTGTCCCCACGCCTGTCCGGGCCCGTTTTTCACTATCTCACCGCTCCAGCCGAGCAGCAGAGGATACTATGAGCTATACCAAGGAAGATGTCTGGAAATATCATGCGGAGCCCCGCCCCGGTAAGGTGGAAGTGCTGCCCTCCAAGCGGGGCGAGACCCAGGACGACCTGACCCTGGCCTATTCGCCCGGCGTGGCCGATGCCTGCCGCGCCATCGAGGCCGATCCCGCCGCCGCGGCCAGCCTCACCGCCCGCAGCAATCTGGTGGCCGTGGTCAGCAACGGTACGGCCGTGCTGGGCCTGGGCAACATCGGCCCCCTGGCGGGCAAGCCCGTCATGGAAGGCAAGGGCATGCTCTTCAAGATGTTCGCCGACGTGGACGTCTTCGACCTGGAGCTGGCCACCACCGATCCCGACGAACTCATCAACGTGGTCAAGACCCTGGAGCCCACCTTCGGCGGCATCAACCTGGAAGACATCAAGGCCCCCGAGTGCTTCTACATCGAACAGAAGCTCAAGGAGATCATGAACATCCCCGTCTTCCATGACGACCAGCACGGCACCGCCGTCATCTCCGGCGCGGGCCTCATCAACGCGGCCCACATCGCCGGCCGCAAGATGGAAGACATGAAGGTCGTGGTGGTGGGCGCCGGTGCCGCCGGCATCGCCTGCGCCAACTTCTACGTCAGCCTGGGCGTCAAGCGCGAGAACATCTGGATGTTCGACAGCAAGGGCCTGATCCACAAGGGCCGCCAGGACAAGCTGCATCCCACCAAGGCCGCCTTCGCGCAGGAAAAGGACGCCACCCTGGCCGAAGCCATGCAGGGTGCCCATGTGTTCCTGGGCCTGTCCAAGCCCGGTCTGGTCACGCAGGACATGGTGCGCAGCATGGCCTCGCATCCCGTGATCTTTGCCTGCGCCAACCCCGTGCCCGAGATCACCTACGCCGAAGCCAAGGCCGCCCGTGACGACCTGCTCATGGGCACCGGCCGCTCCGACTGCCCCAACCAGATCAACAACGTGTCCGGCTTCCCCTTCATCTTCCGCGGCGCCCTGGACGTGCAGGCCACGGAGATCAACGAAGCCATGAAGCTGGCCGCTGCCGAGGCCCTGGCCATGCTGGCCCGCGAAGACGTGCCCGAAGAAGTGAGCAAGGCCTACGGCGGCAAGAAGTTCAGCTTCGGCCCCGACTACATCATCCCCAGCCCGCTGGATCCGCGCATCATCGAATGGGTGACGCCCGCCGTGGCCCGTGCCGCCATGGAAAGCGGCGTGGCCCGCGCCCGCATCGAGGATCTGGACGCCTACCGCGCCGGTCTGCGCGAACGCGTGGCCCGCATGCGCCATCGCGCCGACGCCGCCCGTCTGGCCAACGATTAAAGCAGCGGACGATCCCGCTGTTCCGAACGTACGGGGAGGCAGCCGCCTCCCCTTTTTTCATGGCCGGAACGGTCCGGCATCCCGGACATGGCCCGGCATAACGCCACAAGGCCCCCAGAAGCCGCGAAACCGTTTTCCCTGACTGCGGTTGCGTCCGGGGAGCGGACAGGGCATTCTGGGGCAAAAAAGGAGTTCCCCCATGGCAGACATCACCGCCAAATATCTCGGCGACCTGCGCGTGGAATGCGTGCACCAGCAGAGCGGTACCGTGCTCGTCACCGACGCCCCTAAGGACAACAACGGCAAGGGCGAGGCCTTCTGCCCCACCGACCTTTGCGCCACGGCCCTGGCCGCCTGCGCCATGACCATCATCGGCATCTACGGCCGGAACCACGGCGTGGACGTGACCGGCACCACCATCGAGATCAGCAAGACCATGAGCGCCAACCCGCGCCGCATCGGCAAGATCGAGATCATCTTCAACATGCCCGACCGTGAGTTCTCCGAAAAGGAAAAGACCATGATCGAACGGGCCGCCCATACCTGCCCCGTGCATCTGAGCCTGCATCCCGATACCGAGCAGGTCTTCACCTTCAAGTGGAGCCGCTAGATAGTGTCGTCAAATTATGTTTGCCCACAAAGATATGCATCTGATTTGAACGGCGGCAAGAAAAGATGCACATCTTTTGGCATATCGTGTGGCAATTCCCCGCCAGCGCTTGAGATGGAGAAAAGCATTCTCGACAAGATGCCTGACTTTGTAGAGCTCTCTGTCATAGTTGCGTGATATTTTACGACTTCTCTTTGGCGGGATGACAACCTGGAAACCGGATTCACCTGCTTTGCGGAGAATACTCTCCGTATCGTAGCCTCTATCAGCCAAAAGTGCCCCGGCACTCAACCCGTCAATCAACGCACAGGCCTCTTTGCAATCAGCTCGGGTACCTTCTGTAACAATAACTCTGACCGGCATACCATGCGCATCCACGGCCAGATGTATTTTTGAGTTGAGCCCCCTTTTGTGCGGCTCATGGCCTCATTACCTCCCGCAGCGCCCGCCGCATGGGGATGTACTTTGCAATGACTGGCATCAATGATGAGCCATTCAAAATCAGGTTCGACAATGAGAGCTTCGAGTATTTTCTCCCAAACTCCCCGATCTCGCCATCGGCAGAAGCGGCGATGTGTATTTTTCCAGTCGCCAAGATCGGGGGGTAAATCCCGCCACGGAGCCCCGGTTCTCAGTATCCAGAAGACGGCGTTGATAAACAATCGGTTATCGGCGGAAGGACGACCGACAGAGCCTTTGGAACCGGGAAGAAGTTTTTCAATATTTGCCCATACCTTGTCGGAAATATCATGCCTCCGATGTGCCGCCATATGGTCTCTCCTCATTGTAAGTGAAGAGATTATAACATACTTTTGAATTTGACGACACTATCTAGGGTACCCGGCGCACGATATGACAAAAAAGGGAGGACGACGTCCTCCCTTTTTTCATGCCTTGCGGCAGCCGCCGGATGCGGCGGCGGACCAGGTCGCTCTCCCCGGATGGCCGCCAGCGGCCGGAAGACGTCCCGGACGTTGTTTCCTCCTCCCCTCTTGCCTCCTTTTGCCGTGCCCCTTTTGAGGCCCGACGACAGGATACCGCGGCAGATCGCGGAGAGCGGGCTTGCCGGGATGGGGAACAGGAACGGCCGATGCCGGAAACGGAAAAAGCCCGTCCCCTGGGGGACGGGCTTTTTGCATCCATGAACAATCAGTATCAGGCTTCCGCAGGCCAGCGGCGGGAGACCTGCAGGCGGCCGTCCCGGCGCAGCAGGCCGCAGGCGCAGCCCGAAAGGCTGTCGGCCAGCGTCAGGGCCTCCCCGGCGGGCAGGACGGACAGGCCGGTGGCCAGTGCATCGGCCTGCATGCAGGTGGCGGCCAGCACGCTCATGCTGCCCAGCACGGGGCTCCGCCCGGTGGACGGGTCCAGCAGATGGTGATGGCGCCCCTCGGCGTCATAGTGCATCTCATAACCGCCGGACGTGGCGATGGCCTGGTTGTACAGCTCCAGCACCTGCGGGTAGTGGCCGCGCTTTTCCGGATCTTCCACGGCCACGCGCCAGAACACGCCCGGGGCCTTGTGACCGCGCGCCAAGATGTCGCCGCCGGCATTGATGAGATGGTTCTCGCAGCCCGCGCGCAGCAGCACGGCGGACATGGCATCCACGATATGCCCCTTGGCGATGCCGTCCAGGGTCAGGCCCATGCCCTGCCGTTCCAGACGCATCCCGTCGCGACCGGCGTACACGGCCTCGGTATCCACCAGGGCCAGGGCCTCGCGCAGGTCGCTCTCGGGCAGCTCCAGCTCGCCTTCGGGATTGCTGCGGCTCTCCAGCAGGCGCACCAGGGGCAGGACAGTGGCATCGAAGGCACCGCCGGTCAGATGGCAGATGCCGTGGGCCCGCTGCCAGACATTGAGCAGCTCGGGCGGCACGTCACGCAGGCTGCCCTGGCTGTTGAGCACGCCCAGGGGGGCCGCCGCGTCATGCTGGGTCAGCAGGGCTTCCAGACGGCGCCCCTCGGCAAAGGCCAGATCCATGGCATCGTGGGCCTGGGTGGACGAGGGACAGGCCACGGTGATGCTCACCATGGTGCCCATGAACAGGGCCGTCTGCTGCGTGGGCGCGCCAAGGCGCGTCACGGCCCGGGCGGGCGCGGGCTCCAGGACGGAGGCCGCACCGGCCAGAAGCAGGCCGCTGCCGGCCAGCGTCCAACGCAAAAAATCTCGGCGAGAGGTCTTAGGCATTGCAGTTCTCCTGTGCGGGGCGGTCATTCTTTCCGGTCACAGGCACGGTGCCGCCCCCAGCAGCGCCGTCGCCATCGCTGTCATCCTTCATCCTGGCCACATTGGCGGCCTCGATGCCCGTGGGGCAGGTTCGCCGCAGGATGTGGCGGGCACAGGCCTCCACGCAGGCCTCACCGCAATCAGGCCCGTAAGAAACACACTTGATCTGGTCCACCACCATGCGCCCGGCCACGTTGCTCACGGCCTTGGCCGGACAGGCCTTGGCGCAGCGGCCGCAATTGATGCAGCCCGCGTCGCAGACTTCGGTCACGGCACGCAGCTTGTCGCGCGTATTGCAGAACACGGCCACACGATGGCGGCGCGGCACCAGCTCCAGCACCCCGCGCGGGCAGGCCGACACGCACATGCCGCAGCCCGTGCAGCGGGACATGTCCACGCGCACCACGCCGTCCTTGACCTGCATGGCGTCGAAGGGGCAGACCTGCACGCAGTCGCCGAAGCCCATGCAGGACCAGTGGCAGGTATCGGTGCCGCCGCGCAGCATGGCCGCCGCCGCGCAGGAGGGCATGCCCTGGTACTGGTAGCGCAGGGCCACGTTGCCGGCCAGCTTGTCACAGCGCCGCAGCGAGAACAGGGGCTCCGCCTCGGCCACGGTCTTGCCGGTCAGCTCGCCCACGGCGATGGCCGTATCGGCACCGCCGGCGCAGCATTTGTTGGCCGGGATGTCGGGATCGGAGACCACGGCCGCGGCGTAGCCTTCGCAGCCGGCAAAGCCGCAACCACCGCAGTTGGCCCCGGGCAGGACCTCCAGCACGGCCTCCACCCGCGGGTCTTCCTTGACGTAGAAGACGCGCGAGGCGATGGACAGCAGGATGGCGGCCACGAGCCCCAATCCGAACAGGGTGATGATGGAAACGAAAACCATATATGCCTCTCCTTGCCGCCCAGCGGCAGTCAAAAGCCCGTAGTCCGCGTTATTGCGCCATGCCCTTGAAGCCCATGAAAGCCAGCGACATCAGGCCGGCCATGATGAGGGCGATGGGCGTCCCGGCCATGGCCTTGGGCAGACGGCAGGTATCCAGCCGCTCGCGGATGCCCGCCATGAGCAGGAGGGCCAGGGTGAAGCCCACGGCCGAGGCCCCGCCGTACAGTACGGAGGTGAGCAGGTCGTATTCCTCGCGCTGCACCAGGATGGCCACGCCCATGACGGCGCAGTTGGTGGTGATCAGCGGCAGGAAGATGCCCAGGGCCGCATACAGGGGCGGCACCATCTTCTTGAGGAACATCTCCACGAACTGCACCAGCGAGGCGATGACCACGATGAAGACGATGGTCTGCAGGTAGCCCAGGCCAAAGGGCTCCAGCACGTAACGCTGCATGAGCCAGGTGCAGGCCGTGGCCACGATGATGACGAAGATCACCGCGCCGCCCATGCCCAGGGCCACGCCTTTTTCCTTGGAGCAGCCAAGGTAGGGGCAGTTGCCCAGGTACTGGGCCAGCACGATGTTGTTGACGAAGATGGCCGAGATGAAAAGCTGGAAGATATCCATACGCGCATCCTTGCGAAAGCCTGCGGGCTACTGTTCCTGACGCTGCTGGAGCATGCTGCACGCCTTGCAGCCGCCGCAGCTGGAGGTTTCCACCACCTGGCCGCCCTTGCGGCGCGCCTGCCAGACATTGATGACGTTCATGGTGGCCAGGATGAGGCCCAGGCAGATGAAGGCGCCGGGGGCCTGCACCATGATGGCGAACGGCTGGAAGCCGTCCCACATGACCGGGTGGCCGAACCAGGTGCCGTTGCCCAGGATCTCGCGCAGCGAGCCCAGGAAGGTCAGCGACATGGTGAAGCCCAGACCGATGCCCAGGCCGTCGGCCACCGAGGCGGCCACGCCGTTCTTGGCAGCGAAGGCCTCGGCGCGGGCCAGGATGATGCAGTTCACCACGATGAGCGGCACGAAGATGCCCAGCTGCTGGTAGAGCGGATAGGCATAGGCCTGCATGAGCAGTTCCACCGCCACCACCAGCGAGGCCGCGATGACGATGAAGCAGGCGATGCGCACTTTCTTGGGGATGATGCCGCGCACCATGGAAATGATCATGTTGGAGAGCACGAGCACGAAGATGACCGCCGCACCCATGCCCAGGCCGTTGTTGGCGGAGTTGGTGACCGCCAGCGTGGGACACAGACCAAGCACCAGCCGGAAGGGCGGCAGGTCCTTCCACAGCCCCTTGGTGAATTCTTGCATGACGCTGCTCATGGCCGGCTCCTTATTTGTTGCCCCAGGTCTTGAGGATTTCAGGCTTGAGGGCCTTGTAGGCCTCGGCGGCCAGGTTCACGGCCGTCACCGCACCCGAAGAGGAGATGGTGGCGCCGGAGATGCCGTCGATGCTGCCCCCCTGGCTCTTGAGGCCCACCGGCGCGGCGATGCCCCTGAACTGCCCGGTGAAGCCGGGCTCCGCGATACGCATGCCCAGACCGGGCGTTTCCTTGAGGGTGGTGGTGCCGATGCCCGCCAGCGTGTCGTTGGCCACATTGAAGCCCACCATCACGCCCACGTCACCGCCGTAGCCCTTGCCCTTGGCTTCCAGGGCCACCCCCACCAGCTTCCCGTCACGCATGGCGGGAAAGACCAGCACCCGGCCTTTCTCGGTCTCGAAGGCCTTGCGGTCGGCGATGGGCTGGTTGTCGATATCAGAGAACACCCCGGCAATGGCCGGTCCCTGCACATAGGTCAGCACCTGTTCCTCGATGACGGGCGCAGTGACCATCTTGAGGTAGGACAGGGCAAAGCCTGAAAGGCCGCACAGGGCTGACAGGACGACGATCATTCGCAGGATATCGGCCATGGCTAGCGCACTCCAAAAGGTTTGGGCCGGATGGAATCCAGCAGCGGGGCCACCAGATTGGCCAGCAGGATGGCAAAGGGCACACCGTCAAGGTAGATGCCGTACTTGCGGATGGTCATCACCAGCGCGCCGCCCAGCAGGCCGTACAGGAACATGGGCAGGGGGCGCGACGGCGCGTTGGCCGGATCGGTGATGAGGAAGAAACCGCCCAGCATGACCGAGCCCGTGCACAGATGGAACAGGGGCGAGGCGTCGGTGGCGGGGCTGCTCATGCAGAAGAGCGCGGCCAGGCCGGCCACCCCGGCAAAGAAGCCCAGGGCGATCTGCCAGCGGATGATGCCGCGGGCCGCCAGCAGGGAGCCGCCCAGGAAGAGCGCCCCCACCTGCCCGGCGCCGAGGCCGTTGATCTGCTGGCCCAGCAGCAGGTCCTGCAGGGGGATGCTGCCGGCATCGGCCCAGCCGAAGAACTTGAGCCGCACCAGCGGGTCCACCATGGACGCGGCGTTGAGCTGCACGGCATTAGGTTCCATGAACAGGGGGAAGGAGACGAAGAGCACGGCCCAGCCCACCACGGAGGTGTTGACCGGGTTGGCGCCCAGACCGCCAAAGGCCATCTTGCCCAGGCTGATGGCGATGAGCGGCGCCATGACCGCGATCCACCAGGGGGCGTCGGCCGGCAGCATGAAGGACAGCAGCAGGCCGGAACAGACGGCCGTGTAGTCGTCGATGGCCAGCTCGCGGCCCATGAGTTTCTGGCAGGCGGCCTCGGTGAGCACGGCCACGGCCACACACAGGGACATGACGCGTACGGCGGGCAGGCCCCAGGTCCAGACGGCCCCGATGACGGCAGGCAGCAGGGCCGCGAGGGTCATCAGGCTCTGGCGGCGCACGGTGCGCCCGCAATGCCAGTACGGCGGGGCGCTCATGGCCAGCAAAACGGAAGATTGAGCGGCAGCGGGCATCAGTTTTCTCCTTCCTTGGCTTCGGCGGCAGGCTGCGCCGCGGGACGCAGCTCCCGTTCTTTCAGACGGCGGGCCTCATCGGCCTGGGCCAGCTTGTGCTTGGCCAGACGGATGTATTGCAGGACCGGACGGCGGGCGATGCAGACATAACCGCACAGGCCGCATTCCAGACAGCAGTCCACGTGTTCGTCGCGGCAGCGCTCGTGCAGGGCGAATTCCGCGTTGCGGCTCAGCATGCTGGGGCTCAGGCGCGCGGGACAGATCAGCACGCAGGCGCCGCAGTTGATGCAGGGGCTGTGGCCTTCCATGGGCGGCACGGTACCGGCCTCCACCACGAAGACGCCCGTGGCCCCCTTGGTGATGCTGCGGTCCAGGCGGTCGATGCTCTCGCCGCGCAGCGGGCCGCCGCGAACCAGGGTGTCGCCGCTGTTGAGCTTGATGTGGGCGAATTCCAGCAGCTCGCCCAGCATGCTGCCTTCCTTGACGATATAGTTGCCGGAGTGGGTGTAGCTGCCCAGGGTGATGACCGACTCGATGAGCGGCAGGCCCGTGCGGGCCACGCGGCCCAGGCTCCAGACATTGTGGAGCCCCACCACGCCCACGCCTTCGGGCTTTTCCTTGCCGGTGACGCTCTTGACCAGCAGGGCATCGACGCTGGCCGGATAGCGGGCCGTCACGCGCACCACTTCCACGTCGTCGAAATGCAGGTGCATCTCGCGCGGCACGGCCAGCAGGATGCGTTTGGCCGGGGAAAGGCGGCGCAGCACGGCCAGACCGGCCCGCAGCGTGCCCTGGTGGGTCAGCAGCATGGGCTCGGCCCAGGTGACGCCGGGGTCGGGGTTGAGGCCGTTGATGATCAGGGTCTCGCACTGCTGGCCCAGGCTCTTGGTGTTCAGGCCCAGGCTCTTGAGCAGCACGGCCAGTTCCTGGCCCGTGCGTTCGTCATTGATCAGGTCCACCTTTTCCACGCCGTCGGCCAGGGCGCGCAGGGCCTCGTCGGGCTCGATGGCCTCCACGAAGAGGCTGCGCTCGGTCACGTCGGTGATGCGGCCGAAGATGGGCGAAAACGCGTCCCCCTTGAGCGGCGAAGGATGCACCGCCAGGCGCATGCGCGGGTAGACCAGGGCTTTCTTGGTCACGCCTTCCACGAGCTTGTAGCCCTCGCGGTTGAGGCGCACGCGGCGCGGTTCCGGGCCGTTGCTGTAGCGTTGCGTCACCCCGTACACCAGGTGGAAACGCGGGTCCTTCAACATCTGAAATACTTCTTTCATACCCGCCTCACTACTTGGTATGGCACTGGGCACACTTGTCCTTGCCGAAGGGGCCCTTGCCGAGCTTTTCATGACAGCCCATGCACTGGCCGTGGAAGGCGTCCATACGGCCGGGGATCAGCTTGTCCGGCGTCTTCTTCACATGGCAGACCGTGCAGTCGGCATACAGGGCGTTCACCTTGCCCTTCACGGCAGCCTCATCCTTGCGCGTGGGCTTCAGCTCATGGCAGGAAGCGCAGTTCTTGGCCTTGCCGAACAGATCCTGATGGCAGGCCGCGCAGCGCGCGTGCACGGCATCGGCCAGCACCGGCGGCGTGCCGGGCTCGGCAGCCTTGTTGGCGGGCCGGGCCCCGGCCTCATGGCAGTTGGCGCAGCTCTGCGGTTCGGGCTCGATGTTCGTGTCGGCATGGTGGCAGGAGGTGCAGTCCACGCCAAAGTCCTCGCTGTGCTGCTGGTGCCCCCAGTCCTTGGCCGCCAGTTCGTAATGGTGGCAGGTCACACAGCTTTCCGCCGGATAGCTCTTGGCATGCCCCGCCTTGAAGGCATCGTCCAGGGCCACGCCGTGGCAGCTGGCACAGGCCATGGCCTTGTCGGGCGTCTTCTGCAGGCTCTCGTGGTGGCAGGTGGCGCAATCTTCCTTGAGCAGACGGCTGTGCTTCTGATGATCGAAGACCACGGGACCACCCGCATTGTCGAACAGGATGCGACGTGTGGCAGGTTCCTTGTCCCCCGCGACCGGGCCCGCCGGCAGCAGATAGCCGGCGATCCCCGTCACGGCCAGGACGGCCGTCAGGATGGCGATGGAAAGGTAACGTTTTTGCAATGCCTTGCCCCTCTTCCAAAAGGTGAACGGGATAGGAGCCTCCGGCGTCCCGGCCGGCAGTCCGTCATGCCGGACCGTCACGGAGGCACCGCTGCGCCCTTGCCAGCTCCGCAGCCTTCTCCCTGCCGGTCTTTTTCCATGGAAAAGGCCGTTTTCAGGGTGAGCGCCAAGACCCGCTCCCCGATGACGGAGAGCGCCGGCCCGAAGGCTGCCTTCCTCAGGCTATGTCATGGAATATGTTGCAAAGGGGCGGGCCCGGGGCCCGCCCCCCGGTTGCCTACACGACGAAACGGTCGTCCCGGGCCACCTCGTCCCGTACGATCTTGAACAGCACGGGGCTCAGCAGCAGGACACCGGTAAGGTTGGGCAGCGCCATAAGGGCGTTGCAGGTATCGGCCAGGAGCCACACGGCATCCAGGGCCAGGACGGAACCCACGCCCACCGCCAGGCAGTACACCAGGCGGAAGACCATCTGGGCCCGGTCGCCGAACAGGTAGATGGCGCAGCGTTCACCGTACACACACCAGCCGAGGATGGTGGTGAAGGCGAAGAAAGTCAGACAGATGGTGACCGCGAACTGGCCCACACCGGGCAGCGCCTGTTCGAAGGCCATGGAGGTCATCATGCTGGCGGCGGAGGAACCGGCGGACCAGGTGCCCGTCACCAGGATCACGAAGCCCGTCATGCTGCAGACGATGATGGTATCGATGAAGACGTCGAGCATGCCGATGGAGGCCTGCACCAGCGGGGTCTCGGCCGTGGAGGCCGCGTGGGCCATGGGAGCGGTACCCAGGCCGGCTTCGTTGGAGAAGATACCGCGGGCCATGCCCTGACGGATAGCCATCATCACCGTGGCGCCCACAAAGCCGCCGGTGGCCGCCGTGGGCTGGAAGGCGTCGGAGATCACCCACCAGAACACGGAGGGGACCTTTTCGATGTTCATGCCGATGATGAGCAGGCACATGAAGACATACATGATGGCCATGAAGGGCACGATCTTGCCCGCCACGGCGCCGATGCGGCGCACGCCGCCCAGCAGCACGGCCACGCACAGGCCCACCAGGATCAGGCCGCACAGCCACGCGGGCAGGCCGAAGGTGCCGGAGATGTTGTCGGTGATGGCCTTGGCCTGCACCATGCCGCCCGTACCGATACAGGCGCAGATGCCGAACACGGCAAAGCAGGTGCCCAGCCAGACCCATTTGGGGCCCAGGCCGTTCTTGATGAAGTACATGGCGCCGCCCACCCAGTTGCCGGCGGGGGTCTTTTCGCGGAAGTGCACGGAAAGCAGCACTTCGCTGAACTTGGTCATCATGCCCACCAGGGCCGTGACCCACATCCAGAACAGGGCGCCGGGGCCGCCCACGGCGATGGCCAGGGCCACGCCCACCACGTTACCGGTACCGATATCTGCGGCCAGAGCGGTCATGAGGGCATTCCACGGCGAGATCTCGCCGTGTTCGGACTGATGGGACCGCCCCTGCCACAGGCACTTGTAAGCTCGTACCCAGTTGCGGAAGGAGAAAAAGCGCAGCGCTATATTCAGATAGATGCCCGTGCCTACCAGCAGCACCAGCATGACCGGGCACCACAAAAATCCGTTAAAGGTTTCCAACAGCTTGTAAAGCTCCACTTTTCCATCCTCCCGGGGCTCGCCCCTGTCCTCTCGTTGATATCTTCCGCCCGGACAGCCCTCTGCATCCGGCCGGAATGCCCGTGCCACAGCGGATGGCACAAAAACACGCTAGCACGCTTTCACCATCGCTGCAAAGGGCCGGGCTCTGCTTTACGCCGGTTTTACACGGAAAAACGCGCACTTTGTTACGCAATGCACATAGTCCCGCCATGACTGTTCACACAAACAGTCAAAAAACCTTCCATACACTTTAAGAAATAACGAACAAGCCAAACAAATGAACATCATAAAACTGTATATGATGCAAAATATACTTTATTTTTTTGTGTTACTGCGTCAAAAGTACATTGTGAATCAAAATCGATATACGTCCAGGCGTCTCTATCATCAATGTGACAAAGTTTTTCAGCCTGCACATTTCCGGCAGCTTTGCGCCATCACATTTTTCGGCGGCCTTCGGAAAAATTTCCTGAAAAAAATTTCAAAAAATTTTTTCCTGTGACCTTTCACGCTGCTTTCCAGGCCTGTCAGCGCCCTGCCGCAGGCAAAAATCCGGGAAGGCAAGCGTGCGGCACAGGCGCTTGCCGCCCAGCCCCCCGGCCTGTGCCGGACAAAAGCGTACAAAAAAGGGCAGCCCGAAGGCTGCCCTTTGACGATCAGTGTATCCCCGGTCCGGGACGGATCTGGAGTGGGCCCCATGGTGGGCGTCATCCCCGCCATGTCCCGGATCATGCCGGGAACGCTCCAGCGAAAAAGCCCTAGGAGCGGGCCATCTCCACCAGTTCCTTGCGGGTGAAGAGGGAGTGCAGTTCGTAACCGGCTTCCTTCAGCTTTTCGCGGCCGCCTTCTTCTCGGTCCAGGATGCAGCACACGGCCACGATGTCCAGACCGGCGGCGCGCACACGGTCACAGGCCTTGAGCAGGGAGCCGCCGGTGGTCACCACGTCTTCCAGCATGGCCACTTTGTCGCCGGGTTTGAAGTTGCCCAGGCCTTCCACGAACTGGCCGGTGCCGTGGTCCTTGGCTTCCTTGCGCACCAGCAGGCCGTTGAGGGGACGGCCCAGTTCATGCGAGATGGCGGTGGTGGCGGAGACCAGCGGGTCGGCGCCCATGGTCATGCCGCCCACGCCCACCACGGGCACGTCCTTGAGCAGGTCGTTGAACAGCGTACCGATGAGCCAGGAACCTTCGGCATGCAGGGCGGTCACGCGGCAATCGAAGTAATAGTCGCTGCGACGGCCGGAAGCCAGGACGAAGTCGCCTTCACGGTAGGACTTTTCCACCAGCAGGCGGGCCAGACGACGCTTGATCTCCAGGATGGACTGCTGCACGGGAGCCTCCTAATTGCCGAAGACGCGCTTGTAGATGACGTCTTCGTATTTAAGATAGTAGGTGGGATCGAAAAGTTCGGCCAGCTGGGCATCGCCCAGACGTTCATGCATGTCGGGGTCGGCGCACACCAGCTCGGGGAAGGGCTTGCGGGTCTCCCAGCTCTGCATGGCCAGGCGCTGCACGGCCTCATAAGCCTTCTGGCGCGGCAGGCCGGTGGCGATGAGGGCGGTGAGCACGCGCTGGGAGAAGTACAGGCCGTAGGAACGCTCCATGTTCTCCTTCATGCGCTCGGGCTTGACCACCAGGCCGTCCAGCAGGCGGCACAGGCGGTTGAGCACGTAGTCGGCCAGGATGGTGGAGTCGGGCATGATGACGCGCTCCACGGACGAATGGCTGATGTCGCGCTCGTGCCACAGGGCCTGGTTCTCCATGGAAGCCACGGCATTGCTGCGGATCAGGCGGGCAAGGCCGGCCATGTTCTCGGCGGAGATGGGGTTCTTCTTGTGCGGCATGGCCGAGGAGCCCTTCTGGCCCTTGGCGAAGCCTTCTTCCACTTCCAGCACCTCGGTGCGCTGCAGATGGCGCAGCTCCACGCACAGGCGCTCGATGCCGCCGGCCAGGATGGCCAGGGAGGTGAAGAAATGGGCATAGCGGTCACGCTGCACGATCTGGGTGGAGTGCGGGTCCACGGCCAGGCCCAGACGGGTCAGGGCCTTTTCCTCCAGTTCGGGAGAAAGGAAGGCGTAGGTGCCCACGGCGCCGGAGATCTTGCCCACGCGCACGCTCTCGATACCGGCCTTGACGCGCTCCAGATGGCGCTGGAACTCGGCGTGGAAGCCGGTCATCTTGAGGCCGAAGCTGGTGGGTTCGGCATGGATGCCGTGGGTGCGGCCCATGCAGAGCACGCCCTTGTGCTTGCGGGCCAGGGCTTCCAGAGAAGCCAGCACCTTTTCGATGTCTTCCACGATGAGCTTGCCGGCCTGCATGAACAGATAGCCGTTGGCGGTGTCCACGATGTCGGAAGACGTACAGCCCAGATGGATGTAGCGGGCGTCGGGGCCCACCTTTTCTTCCAGCGAAGTGAGGAAGGCGATGACGTCGTGACGGGTGGTCTGCTCGATCTCGAGGATGCGGTCCACGTCGATGTCGGCCTTTTCCCGGATGGTCTTCACGGCCTCGGCGGGCACGCGGCCCAGTTCGGCCCAGGCCTCGCACACGGCCACTTCCACAGCCAGCCAGGCGCGGTAACGGTTCTCCAGGGTCCAGATGCGGCCCATGGCGGGCCGGGTGTAGCGCTCAATCATAGGTACCTCACGCGGAAGGGGTCGACGAAGAGGAGGTGGAAGAACCCGAGCCTCCGGAAGTGCTGCTGGCAGTGCTGCCGGAAGAAGTGGAACTCGTCGACGAGGAGGCGGAAGAAGAAGGGGTGGACGTGCTGTTCTCGTCCTTGATGCCCTTGCGGTAGCCGTAATCGCTGACATACCAGCCGCCGCCCTTGAGCACGAAAGACGTGTGCGACATGACCCGCGGCGAGGGGGTGCCGCAATCAGGGCAGGGCTCCTGGGCCTGCATGTCGGTCACATGGGTCCATTCTTCAAAGACTTTCTGACAGTTGGGACACTGATATTCGTAGATGGGCATAGCTATAACGCCAAGAACGGCCACGACAGCCCCTTTTTTGTCCGGGGCCATCGGCCGTTGTGCTGAAATTCGCGGCTCCCCGCAGGGAACCGGCAATGAACTGTCCGCGGAAACTAGGCCTTGGCGGCCTTGGCTTCACGCACGCGCTGTTTCAGACGTTCAGCGCGACGATGACGGCGGCGATCCAGTTCCTTTTTACGCTCAATTTTCTTGTGAGCCATGATGTCCTCCACGGGGGTGATGCCCCCATTAATTTTTGGTAGAAAAGCATATCCCAAAGGCTCCGCAAAGTCCAGCCTGCAGAACGAAGACCACGGCCCCGCCCGCGCTCTCCCCCGTTTTGCGGCCCCCGCTGTGCGCGCGGGCACACCCGGGGAGGCCCCGTTGCCAGCGCCCCGCTTCTTTCCTACACTGCGCGGTCATGTTGCAATCCACAGTCGCCCCATCCGCCGACTGAGCTTTAGCCGTTGCGACGCAGGAAGCTACGGATAAAGACAGCAATGTGTTACGCGGCAAGGCAGCCCATGAAAGCGCTGTCGCTATCCGTAAGCCCGCTGGTGCGGGCAACGGCTACCGCCTCCGCGACCGGCGGATAGGGGGCGTGCGGATCGCCCCTCCCTGAAGGGAGAAGTTACGGAAAAGGATTTCATCGGCTTCGCCGTCTTGTCAAATTCCCTTTTCCCCCTGAAGGGGGAGGTCTCAAACCACAAAGGAATTCTTGATGAAGAAAGTCATCATCTATACGGACGGTTCCTGCCTGGGCAATCCCGGCCGGGGCGGCTGGGCCGCCATCCTCTGCCTGGTGGGCAGCACGGCCCGCCGCGAGCTGGTGGGCGGCGCCCGCCTGACCACCAACAACCGCATGGAACTGGGCGGCGTCATCGCGGCCCTCTCCGCCCTGCGCGAAGCCTGCGAGGTGGACCTCTACACCGATTCCAAATACGTCTGTGACGCCGTGGAAAAAGGCTGGCTGGCCGGCTGGCAAAAGCGCAACTGGATCAAGAGCGACAAGAAGCCCGTGCTCAACGTGGACCTCTGGAAGCAGCTCCTGCCCCTGCTGCGCACCCACAAGGTCACCTTCCACTGGCTGCGCGGCCATGCCGGACACCGCGAGAACGAACGCTGCGACGAACTGGCCCGCGCCTTCGCCGCCGGTCCCGACCTGCCCGAGGACACGGGCTTCACGGCCGCCCAGGCCTGATCCCGCGCCCTGCCCATGAACGATATCCTTTCCCCTGACACTCTGCATTCCCTGGCCCTGCTCTGGAAAGGCCTGCTCTGGCCCCTGCTGCGTCTGCTGCTGGGCCTGTGCGTGGGCCTGCTGCTGGCCAATCTGCTGGAGGCCCTGCGCTGGACGCGCCATCTGGCCCGCCTGGCCACCCCGCTGGCCCGGGCCGCCCATCTGCGCGACGTGGCGGGCGCGGCCTTCTCCCTGGCCTTCGTCTCCCCGGCAGCGGCCAACGGCCTGCTTTCCGAAAGCCACCAGAAAGGCGAGATCGACGGCCGGGAACTCATGCTGGCCAATCTGTTCAACAGCTTCCCGGCCTATCTGGTCCACACGCCCACCATCTTCCTGCTCACCTGGCCCGTGCTGGGCTGGCCCGCCGTGGTCTATGTGGGCCTGACCCTGCTGGCCGCCGTGGGCCGTACCGGCCTGACCATCGCCTTTTCCCGCCGCCTGCTGCCCGCACCGCCGCAGGGCTGCCTGGCCTGCACGGCCGCCGCCGACGGCGAGACCGGCTGGCGCGCCGCCGCCCGCAAGGCCTGGAAGCGCTTCCGCCGCCGAGTGCCCAAGCTGGTCTGCTTCACGGTGCCCGTCTACATCATCATGTATCTGTTGCAGCGCTACGGCCTGTTCACCGCCGCCGAGGAGTGGCTGGCCATGCACATGGAATGGCTGGCCTTCCTCAAGCCCCAGGCCATGGGCATCATCGTGCTGCATCTGGCCGCCGAGCTGGGCGCAGCCCTGGGCGCCGCAGGCAGCGTGCTCCAGACCGGCGGCCTCGAGGCCCGCGACGTGGTGCTTGCCCTGATGGTGGGCAACATATTGTCCACGCCCATGCGGGCCATCCGCCACCAGCTGCCCGCCTACGCCGGTTTCTACCGCCCGGCCCTGGCCCTGCGCCTGATCCTGGCCAACCAGGGCCTGCGCGCCGTCAGCATGGCCGTGGTCACCCTGCTGTACTGGTGGGTGGCGTTTTAGTAAGGAACAGACGAGGGGGAGAGGGAGAACCGTTTTGGAAAACGGTTCTCCCTCTCCCCCTCGCGCTCCCCCTTTCCCTTCCCAAAACTTTCAGCAGGGGCAAGAGAGGAGAAAGACAGCCTGCCTTTCCTTCATACCGAGACAGGTATTGTCTGCTCTCCGGGCTCCGGAAAGACACCAGCGCGCATATGGCTCAAGGCATCGCCCGCCCGGCATTCTTTGCCATAGTGGCCGGACTGTGCCGCCAGGGGCTCTCGGTATGCCCTGTCCTTCCTGCCGTCCTTCACATCCTGCCTGCCGGAGAGCCGGATGACAGGGCGGAGTCCCCCTTCTAACGCACAAGAGAATCGCCGCGTACCTCTACGGAATGACCGGCCCCACCGTCGAACAATACCGAAAAATCCCCCTGTGGCCTGTTCAGGGTCACCTCACTGTTGGAGTCCAGACGGGCCTCTTGCAAAACAACGCCGCTGCTGTCCCGCACCACGATCCTGATACCCGTTGCCGACGAACCGTCCGAGTAACCGCCCTGGCAGGTGAACGTCCCATCAGCGTTGTCAAAACAGTTCAGCAGGGCACTGTGCGCTGCCGCAGGCGATGCCTGTGCCCCCAACAGGGCCGCTACTGCCAGAATGAAGAGAAGATTCTTCATTGTTCCTCCTCCTATGCTTGCATTATTGACATTGAATTTCTTTTTCATATAGACCTGTCAAAAAAAGAGCAAGGAGGAGGTATGCGATTTCCCCCGGTCTGCGTGGACCATCTCCGGCACGCCTATGGAAAGCACAAGGTCTATGAAGATCTGTCGCTCTCTTTTGAGATGGGCAAGATTTACGGTCTGCTGGGCAAGAACGGCGTTGGCAAGACGACGCTGATCAAGATAATCATGGGCTTTCTCAAGCCGCTGGGCGGCAGCTGCCGTATCTTCGGGGACCCCGCCCATGCCATACGGCCCGCTACCCGGGAGAGGGTAGGCCTGCTTTTTGAGCGCCACCTTGCCTATGATTTCTTCACCATTGCCCAGGTCGAACGCTTTATGGCGGCTTTTTATCCCCGCTGGAAAGCGGAACGTTATCATGCCCTTGTGGATGTCCTGGGCCTGCCCTCCACGCATCGCATCGCCCATATGAGTGAAGGGCAGCGCTCACAGGTCGTTTTGGGGCTCATGCTGGCCCAGGATCCGGACCTACTGGTACTGGACGACTACTCACTGGGCCTTGATGCCGGTTACCGGCGTCTCTTTGTGGACTGCCTGTGCGAATTTTTGCGTGACGGGCGGCATACGGTCATCCTTACGTCCCATGTCATCCAGGACATGGACCGATTTGTGGATGAAGCCATCTTTCTCCGGCGCGGCGGCGATGCCCTGAAACTGCCCCTTCGGGATTTCATGGACACGTTCCGCTGCTATCGCCTGCAGCACCGGGACGTTCCTGACGCCACTGCCCGTGACCGGCTGGACGCCCTGGCCTGCGGCAGGCATCCCCTGCCCGATGGTCTCATCAATGCAGAAGCCCACAGTGACCATTATGAACTGTTCGGCTTCGTCACGGCCTCCGGCATGGCCGAGGCCCTGGCCCGCACTGGCCTGTCCCTGTCCCCGGCAACCATGATCCCGACAGCCATGAACCTCGAAGATGCCTTCATCGGCTATACCGGCAGGAGGTAGCGGGATGATACTTTTGCTGCGAAGCATCTTTTTCAAGGAATTTCTCAAGACCCGCGCGGGCATGGCCCTGCTGTGCGCGGGAAATCTGGCCTTCATGACCTGGCTTTGGCTGGCCATCCGCCGTCTTTTCCTGCAGGACCATCCCGAAATCGTCTGGTACAGGGTGCTGGACCTGGGTCAGATCCCCTACGCGCCTCTGGCCTACCTTCCCCTGTGCAGCGCCCTTGTCTTCTGCTGCTTCCAGTTCCTGCCGGAAATGCGTGACGAGCGATTCCGCATCTCCCTGCATCTTCCCTGCGGCATGGCTCCCCTGATACTGGCCCATCTGCTGTTCGGGCTCCTTTTTCTGACGCTGCTCTATGGCCTCGATGCCCTCGTTCTCGTCCTCCTCTGCCATAGTGCGTTCCCGCCTGAGGCGGCCCGCCTGGCCCTGCTGACGACTGCCCCCTGGTTCCTCGCGGGCCTGTATGCCTATCTGTGCCTTGCCTTCTGCCTTCTGGAACCCCAAGGCAAGGCCCGGCTCCTCGGCGTGATGCTGGCGGCGGGCATCTGCCCTCTCCTGCTTGCCCGGGCAGCTCCCGGAGCCTTCGCCCCCAGCCTGCCCTTCTTCGCAGCGGGCCTGCCTGTCCTGGCCACGGGCCTGCTGCTGCCCGCCCTGAACTACCGGCACAGGAGAATCGAATGATGCGTGCCGCAGCCCTGCTCTGCCTTACCCTAATGTCCGCTCTTATCCTGTCCTGGGGCCTGCCTCAGCTCTATGACATGGCCCTGCTCAAATCGCTGGACAAAACACATGCCTTCTTCAGTCCCGTGCTGAAAAAATTCATTTATACGGAACAGGTCCACGGCGAGGACGAAAAAGCCGCCCAAAAATCCGACGGGCACCATGCCGATATCGTCTACAAGGACGAAGACGGCGGTTACCATGACCGGCTGGAATTCGAGGCGGCCCTGCCCTTCATCTATTTCCGCAACATGGAGGCCCGCGGGCTGCTCCCCGTCCGCCTTGAAGGCAGGATCCTGCAACGTGAGGATATCGAGCGCTCACGACGGGTCCTGGAACTGCCCGCACGCCAGCTCGACGGCAAGGGGCCTGCACGGGAATATCTGCCCCTGCTGGAAGCCGATCCTGGACAGGTGGCGCTGGTCTACCCGGACGACCGCTTCCGCCTGACGGCAACAGGGATGCAGTTCCTCAACGCCGACAGCAACACACCGGACCAGGGCCTGAGCAGGCGTTTTACCGACGCTCTGCTCGCGGCGGGATTCCGTTTTCCCGCCCGACATGTAGGGGGGAACTTCACCACCTTCAAGCCATATGAGGGGGGCGTCTTTCTGGTGGACGGGACAGGGGCGCTCTTCCACCTGCTGCGATACCATGACCAGCCGCGAGTGACGGCCGTGCCATTACCGTCCGGCGTCACGCCCCGCCACGTTCTGGTATCCGAAAGCCGGGAACGTCGCTGGCTGGGACTGATGCTGGATGATGAGAAGACCGTCTGGCTCATGAAGGAGCGCGGAGCCGGACTGCCGCCGGCATTGCTGCCGCTGTCCATACCGCATTACGAGCCTGACAGCATGGATTGCAAGCTCATCTTCGATCCCCTCTACCTCACGGCCGTCGTATCGGACGCGACACACCTGCATGCCGCTGTCTACAGGCGGCCGCAGGCACTGACGGACACGCCGCTTCTCCCGTTACGGACCTTTTCGCACCACATGTCCCGTGCCCAACGCGTCTGGCAGCATCACCTTGCCGACACCATCTTCCCCTTCCGCCTGACGTTCACCCATGAAGACCGGGAGTCCTTCTCGCCCGAGATCACGCTCTCTCCCCGCTGGGCTTCCCTTGCCCTGCCGTTCTGCCTGGCACTGGCCCTGCTCCATGGCCTGCGTCTCGCACGGCGGCATGAACTCACGGGCAGCCGCTGGCTTGAGGTCGGCATGATCCTGGGGGGCGGCATCTTCAGCCTGATCCCTCTGCTGCTCCTTGACGAACGGAGCTGATGCCGGCAGGGGCCCCCTGTTCCTGAAAGGCGGGACAGCCTGGCTGTCCCGCCTTTCTTTTGCCGGCCGTAACGCCCCGTGGAAGCGTAAAGGCGGCACCTTCTATCTCCGCTTGCCGAACTGCCGGGCGCTCTGCCGCCCCGGGAGCCTGTCCCGGACGGTACCGGAGAGGCAGACGGACACCGCCTTCGTCGGATGCGGCCGGGACTGCCGGACGGAACCACGGCCATAAGACGGCGCGAACGCCCTCGCGCGCGTCCGGGGCATCCGTCCGCCGGGGGCGGCCTTTCCTCCGCTGCAAGCTTCCGCCACGACGGCAAAAAAAGGGCCGGGGCAGGGATCCTGCTCCGGCCCTTTCACTGAAGGAGGGCGCCGTAAGGCCGCAGTCGGGGCACGGACCACCCGTGCCCCTTGCGAATGAGTGCTGTGCTCGGATGAGCTACTTCATGTCGACGGCCTGTACCCAGATCACAGCATCCTGGGACAGTTCCTTGCCGTCGTGCTTCTTGTCGGGACCGACACCGAGGGCCGCGAAGCCCCACCAGCCGGCCTTGGGGATGCCGAAGGTGAAGACGCCGTTGGCATCCGTCATGATGGCCTGCGTCACCATGACGCCATTGGGATACTTGACGGAAGACTTGGCCGACAGGCCGTTCTTCTTGAGGTTCGGCTCATGGCTCATGTATTCCACTTCCACCTCGGCACCGGCCACGGGTTTGCCGTTGGAAAGCACCTGGCCCTGGAAGACGTTGCCCGTCCACAGGCCGTAGGGCTTGGCCAGGGGCACGATCTCGCACGGCAGGCCCGCCGGCGTGTTCCAGTTGCCGGGGATGCCGCCCACGTTCACCAGCAGCTTGGTGATCTGCTGCATATAGACGTCTTCTTCCTTCTCATAATAGTAGCCGGGCACCATGACGAACATGTAGTCACCCATGCTGCGCAGCTCCTTGCGCGGCACCAGGGCGGAGAAGGCCGGGGCGCTGGAGTCCGGGTTCTTCCAGGTGATCTCCTTCAACAGGGGTTTGAAGTCGATCTTTTTGGCCTCACCGTCACCGCGCTGGTGCAGGGCATAGAATTCCTTCACGCCCCCCATGTCCATCATGTGGCCGGCTTCGGCAGGGTGGGTGAAGACGATGCGGAAATCCAGATCGGCGGCTTTTTCCAGAGCGGTCTGCGGCGTATAGGCCATCATGAAATGGGCCTGGGCGGGGGCGGCAAGCAGCAGGGCGCCGGCAAGGCCCAGCGCGGCAAAGGACATTTTTTTCATAGCAACCTCGTTTATGTTTCTGTGGGACGATCCGGGCTACTGCACGATCTTCTTGCCGTCGAGCTCGATGGAATGGCCCTCACCGCCATCGAACATGACCTTGTAGTCCCCTTCGGGCTTCGGGAAGGAGACCTCGCTGTTGCTGTCCAGCTTGAGCTCCCGCAGCACGTCGCCCTTGGCGTCCTTGATCTTGATGCTCACGCCCGAAGCGGACGAGCCGTCAGAATATCCCCCCTGGCACGAAACGGTCCCGTCACCATTGTCGAAGCAGTCGAAAATGGCGCTGTGGGCAAAAGCCGCGCCGGGCAGGGCCACCGCGGCGGCCAGGGCCAGGGAAGCAAACAACCTGAACATAGATTTCCTCCTCATGCACAAACAGGGTTTGGGGTTATGGACGGGCGGGGCCGGCAACGGGGCCGGGCTTTTGCTGTTCCTCCCCGGCCGGTACCAGTGCCAGGAGCAACAGCAGGACAAGGCAGAAGCCGTAGTAGGCCCACATGGCTTCAAAGCCGCTCAGGCCGAGCCAGGATCCGCCTGTGAACACCAGGGTGGCCACCATGAGGCCGACGGTCATCTGGAAAAGGATGGAAAAGAGCATCCAGCGCGTGGACAGCGTCTGTGTCTTCACCATGATGGCCGCAGGCACGCACGGCGGGTAAAGAGCCATGAACAGCATGAGCGCCAGGGCATGCAGGGGCGTGAAACCGCTCACCGAGGCCATGCCTTCGCCGATGCTCATCCCGTCCAGGCCATAGATGGCGCCCAGCGTCGCGGCACTGTTCTCCTTGGCAGCCAGGGCGGAAAGCAGGGCCACGTTGATGCGCCAGGTGAAGCCCGCTCCGGCAGTGACGCTTTCCAGCGCCTTGCCGGCACGTCCCAGGAAGCTGTCCTCGAAACGTTCCTGGCGGATCTCGCGCCGCAGGGTCTTGCGTTTGCCGTCGATCTTGCGCAATTCCCCGGCCAGCAGCTTGCCGTCCTTGCCCTGACGCAGGGCCACGGCGGCATAGACGGGGTTCTCTTCCAGGGCGGCCTGGTTGACGGCATTGGCCTCGGCCTGCGTCAGGCCGCGTTTCCGCTCGCGAAGATCCTCCTGATAGAGCAGGAGCGGTACGATGTCCGCGGCCTCAAGACGCCCCTTGAACGAGGTCTTGTCCACCGCTGCCAGGAAGGCCTGCTCAAGGGCCTTCTGCTGCCCCTCATAATGGGCGAGCCGTTCGGCCGGCAGATCGGGGAAATTGATGAGGGCGAAGATGATGACGGCCACGGCCACCACAACGGAACCGATCTTGCGCAGGAACATCCAGATGCGGTCCACGGTCTGGCGGATGACCCCGTAGACCGACGGCATGTGGTAGATGGGCAGCTCGATGATGAACGGGGCGGGGTTGTGCCCGCGCAGCAGGGTCAGGGAAAGGATCTTGGCCACGATGAGGCCCATGAGCAGCGTCACCGTCCCGATGAAGAACATGGCCCAGCCCGCGTGGCTGCTGAAAAAGGCCCCCACCAGCAGCAGATACAGCGGGACTTTGGCCAGACAGTTCATCATGGGCACGATGAGGATGGTGGCCATCCTGGCCCGCTCATCGGGGATGGCACGCGTGGCGATGACGCCGGGGATGGCGCAACCGCCCACATAGACACCGCCGAGGATCAGGGGCAGCGTGGACTGGCCGTGCAGGCCGAAACGGTGGAAGATCCTGTCGAGGATGAAGGCGATGCGCGCCATGTAGCCGGAATCCTCAAGGATGGCCACCAGGGCGAACATGATGACGAAGATGGGCAGGTAGTTCAGCACTGCCGTGATGCTTTTGACGATCCACAACCCCAGCGCCGTCAGGACGGGATCTTCCAGAAAGCCCTGCTGCGGCAGGACGGCGGCGGCCCAGACCTCCAGCTTGCCCCAGACCGGCCAGACCTGGGCGGCCAGATAATTGCCCAGCGTGACGGAGGCCTGGTAAAAAACGAACAGTATCCCCAGCAGGATGAGCGGGCCCCAGAAACGGTGGCAGAGGACGGCATCCACCTTTTCCGTCACCGAGGTGACGAACTCCAGGCGTTCCGAGCAGCGTGCCGCGATGTCCCGCGCCTGGGCGAAACGGGCATGGGCGATGCTCCTGACCATATCCTCACCGTGCCGCGTCGCCCAGGACTCGCGGCATTGGCGGGTCAGGGCGGCGATGCGGCCGTCTTCCGTATCCACGGAAGCGAGCAGCCCCTCGGCAAGGCTGTCCTGCTCCAGCAGCTTGATGGCAAACCAGCGGGAAGGATAGCCCTTGACCCCTTGCCGGGGCAGCAGGCGCGTGATTTCCCGGATATCCGTTTCCAGCTCGCCGTAATCGACGATCTCCGCGCTGCCGGAACGGCCGTGACGCGCGGTGATGGCGCTGTACAATTCCTGCTTCCCGATCCCCTTGCTGGCCTGGGCCCGGATGACCGGGATGCCCAGTGCCTGGGAAAGGGCATCGGCATCCACCCGTATCCCCCGCTTCGCCGCCACGTCCATCATGTTCAGCACGGCCAGGGTGGGCCGCCGCATCTCCAGAAGCTGCAGGCAAAGATACAGGCTTTTTTCCAGCGTCGAGGCATCGAGCACCGCCACGATCTGTGCCGGATCCTCTTCCACGATGAACTGCCGGGCGGCCATCTCCTCCGGCGACCAGGAAGCCAGGCTGTACGTCCCGGGCAGGTCCACCAGCTCGACGCGCGTGTCGCCGCACACGAAACTTCCCGCCTTTTTCTCGACGGTCACACCGGGGTAGTTGGCCACATACTGGCGGGCGCCGGTGAGCATGTTGAAGATGGTCGATTTGCCGCAATTGGGCTGCCCGGCCAGAACGGTAAGGATCTGTTCCATGACTTGGCTCCTTACCTTGCCGGGCACGGAGAGCAGGAATCCAGCTCTATATGCCTGGCCTCACCGCTGCGAAGTGCCACATGATAGGATCCTATCTGCACGTGGATAGGATCCCGGAGTGGTGCACGCCTTACAAACAGAAAGCAGATACCCGGACAAAATCCCATGTCACTGAGGCGTTGCCCCAGCATACCTTTTGCCGTGACCCGTTTTACCGTGCACCGGGACATGGAGTGGACGTCGTCAAGAGTCATACAAGATCCTCCTCAGCGGCAGGTAGGCCCCGCACGACTCAAGTATATGCTGAAAATGAAATTCAATGTCAATATGGCCACAAAAGAAAAATTTATGATTTAACTGTAACATAACGTATTTATTTATTTTTTTATTCCACTGTCCGCAAGGCTGATTCCTGATTCCCTGAAAACTGTAAAAAGATCCGCTGCCTTACAGGATCTCTGACGCCCAGCGCATGCCCGGCACATGGACAAGACGGACAGAACAACGTATGTATGCTGAGCTTTCCTGTCCCCGGCCCCGCATCTTTCCCGGAAATCCATCCCGGGAGGGCTGCCCCGCCGCCTGGGACGTCACTGCAGAACGGGCTTTGCCGGTGCGGCCACGAGGTCCCGGCAACAGGCCTCGAAGGAACTAGCCATGAGCGAGACTCCCCGCCACATCCACTGCGTCAAACCCGAACACACCGGCGCGCGCGTCACCGTGCGCCTCCAGCCCGAGGACCACTGGCTCTCCATCCCCCGCCCCAAGACCTCCCGCCAGCTGCTGACGGCCCTGGGGCTGGCCGAAGAATGCGCCCTGGTGGCCCGCGACGGCGAACTGCTCACCCCCGACCGCCAGATCTGGCCCAACGACGAGCTGCTGGTCCGCAAAGTCGCCAGCGTGGGCTAGGCCCGCGGAGGTCGGTCATGCCCGCGCGTGGCGCCATCCTCGCCTACGTCAGGGAAAAGTTCGGCACGGAACCGGAATACCCCTGGGCCCGGTATCCGCACTATGCCGTCCTGCGCCACCAGCAGGGACGGAAGTGGTACGCCCTGATCATGGACGTGCCCCCGGACCGGCTGGGCCTGGCCGGAGACGGACCGGTGGAGATCATCAACCTGAAGTCCGACGGCGTCCTGGATCTGCTCATCAGCGGGACGCCGGGCATCCTGCCCGCCTACCATATGGACAAAAGGCACTGGGTCTCCATCCTTCTGGACGGGGGCATCACGCCCGAAGAGCTGTTCGCGCTCATCGACGCGAGCCACGCCCTGACCGGCGGCCCCCGCCGCCACAGGATGCCCCTTGCCAAATGACATCTACGGGGCCGGGGAGGCCCCCTGCCCTTCCCGCCCCTCATATCGACATTTGACCCGTTGCATGGTACTTGCGGCAGATGTTCGATTTTGCATTCAACGCACAGCGTTTCGCTGTCTACCTGATCCCCACCCTGCTCGGCATCATCATGCATGAAGTGGCCCACGGCTGGATGGCCTCCCGCAAGGGGGACCAGACCGCCCGCTTCATGGGCCGCCTGACCCTCAATCCCGTCTCGCATTTCGACGCCCTGGGCGCGGCCGTGTTCCTGCTCACCAGCCTGGGCACGGGCTTCATCTTCGGCTGGGCCAAGCCGGTGCCGGTCAATGTGCGCAACCTGCGCGACCCCGCCCGCGACATGATGTGGGTGGCCCTGGCCGGGCCCGTGACCAACTTTTTGCTGGCCATCGGCTTTGCCCTTGTCCTGGGCGCCGTGGTGGCCATGCTGCCCAGCCCCGACATCTCGGACACCACGCGCTACTTCCTGCTCATGCTGGTGGCCGGGGTGAACATCAACCTCTGCCTCGCCTGGATCAACCTGCTGCCCATCCCGCCGCTGGACGGCAGCAAGATCGTGGCCTATTTCCTGCCGCCGCGCGCCGCCTGGGCCTATATGAGCGCCGGGCGCTACGGCTTCATCATCCTGGTGCTCCTGCTGGCCACGGGCCTGTTGGGGCACATCCTCGGGCCTCTTATCGGCGGGGGCAGCGATCTGCTGCTTTCGCTTGTCGGTATCAAGTAAGTAACGGAACTTCTAAAGGAATCTTGAAATGAACACTGTTCGTCCGCGTACGGTTTCGGGCATGCGTCCCACCGGGCCGCTCCATCTGGGTCACTACTTCGGCGTCCTCAAGAACTGGGTGGAACTCCAGCACACCGAGGAAGCCTATTTCTTCGTGGCCGACTGGCACGCCCTGACCAGCGATTATGCCGACCCCTCCAACATCGCCACCAACGTGGAAGAGATGGTCAAGGACTGGGTGGCCGCCGGGCTGGATCCCGAAAAGTGCGTCATCTTCCGCCAGAGCGCGGTCAAGGAACACGCCGAGCTGAGCCTGCTGCTCTCCATGATCACCCCCGTCTCCTGGCTGGAACGCAACCCCACCTACAAGGAACAGCAGCAGCAGATCACCAACAAGGACCTGGGCAACGCAGGCTTCCTCTGCTACCCCGTGCTCATGGCCGCGGACATCCTCATGTACCGTCCCCACGGCGTGCCCGTGGGTGAAGACCAGCTGCCCCACATGGAGCTGACCCGCGAGATCGCCCGCCGCTTCAACTACCTTTATGGCGGCAACTTCTTCCCCGAGCCGCAGGCCATGCTCACCCCCGCGGCCAAGTGCCCCGGCCTGGACGGCCGCAAGATGTCCAAGAGCTACAACAACGGCATCTTCCTGCGTGACACCATGGCCGACATCGAGCCCAAGGTGCGCGGCATGTTCACCGACCCGGCCCGCCTGCGCAAGAGCGATCCCGGCAACCCGGACGTCTGCAACCTCTTCCCCTACCATGTGCTGCTGGCCAGCCCCGAAGAGCAGGCCGAGATCCGCACCGGCTGTACCGGCGCCAGCTTCGGCTGTGTGGAATGCAAGAAGCGCTTCCTGAAGAACCTGGAAGCCTTCCTGGCTCCCCTGCAGGAACGCCGCGCCGCCCTGTCGGCCCGTCCCGGTGCCGTGGCCGAGATCCTGGCCGCCGGCAACGAACGCGCCCGCGCCTTCGCCTCCGCCACGCTGGCCGAAGTGCGCGCCAAGATGGGGCTGTAAACGCCTTGAAATGGGTAGGTATTGATTACGGCCTGGCCCGCACGGGCCTGGCCGCCACCGACCCGGAAGGCATCATGGCCTATCCGCTGGCCACCATCCGCCTGGCCGACTACGCCAACCGCAAGGAATTCCTGGCGGCGCTGGCCGGGCGGATCCTTGAGGAGCGCCCCGACGCCGTGGTCATGGGCCTGCCCCTGCTCACCGACGGCACCGAGAGCATGACCACCCGGCAGGTGCGCAACGTCACCGAGCGCCTCAAGCGCCGCGTGCCCCTGCCCTTCTATTTCATGTCCGAGCTGCTCAGCTCCGAGGCCGCCGAGCGCGAACTGCGCGAGGTGGGCCGCACGGGCCGCCGCTGCAAGGCCGTGCTGGACCAGCAGGCCGCCGTGCGCATCCTGGAGTCCTTTCTTTCCCTCAGCCCTGACCAGCGGAGGCCGGCATGAAGACCGTACTGCGCATCGTGGCTGTCCTTGTCCTGCTGGCGGCGGCCGCTGCCGGCTGGGCGGGGTACGAGGCCTGGACCTTCCTCAAGACGCCCCCGGCCACACCGGGGCAGGAAGCCTTCTTCGACGTGGAACCCGGCGCCAATGTGCGCCGTGTGGCCGACAAGCTGGAAGAACGCGGCCTCATCACCGATGCGCGCAAGTTCCTGCTGCTGGCCCGCTACAAAAAGTGGGACAGCCGTCTGCAGGCCGGCCGCTTTGCCCTCAATACGGGCTGGCTGCCGGAACAGGTGCTGGATACCCTGGTCAACGGCCAGCCGGTGCTGTTCCGCGTCACCGTGCCCGAAGGCCTGACCTGGTGGCAGACCGCCAGGGTGCTGGAAGAGGCCGGGCTGGTACGCTTTGAGGATTTCCGGGCCGTCATCACGGATCCGGCCTTTTTGCGCCACTACGGCATCCCCTTCGATTCGGCCGAGGGCTTCCTCATGCCGGACACCTATCTGCTCAAGAAGGCCGACGTGCCCGACAAGGCCCAGGCCCGTGCCGTGGCCGGCCGCATGGTGGACAACTTCTGGCGCAAGGGCGACGCCCTCTGGCCCGACGGCAAACGGCCCTCCCGCGACGAGCTGCGCCGTCTGGTGATCCTGGCTTCCGTCGTGGAGAAGGAGACCGCCTTTGCCGACGAGCGGCCGCGCGTGGCCGGCGTCTATGCCAACCGTTTGCGCATCAACATGGCGCTCCAGGCCGACCCCACGGTCATCTACGGGCTGGGGCCCAACTTTGACGGCAACCTGCGCCGCCGCCATCTGGACGACGCCAACAACATCTACAACACCTACCAGCGTCCCGGCCTGCCGCCCGGCCCCATCTGCTCGTTCGGCGCCAGCGCCCTGGCCGCGGCCATCACGCCCGAAGAGCACAAGTACCTCTATTTCGTGGCCATCACCGACGGCGGTCGCCACGCTTTTTCCACCAACCTCGACGATCATAACCGCGCCGTGCGACAGTACCTCAAGAACCGTCGCGCCCAGCGCCAGCAATAACAGGAAGGCAGGTCATGAAGTATTTGATCATGGAAGATTTTTCCGGCCAGCTCGTGCCCTTCATCTTTCCCCGCCGCGTGGACCACGCCGACATGCGCGACCAGCTCCCCTACGGGCAGGTCATCTCCGCCGGTGTGGTGGAACACGGCCCCGAGGGCTTCGTCTGCCACGGCGGCAACGCCGAACTCAATGTCAAAGCCCGGCCGGAGGAAGACGCGGCCATCATCACCGAGGCCCTGCGCGTCCGGTAAGGCCATATCTGCAAAGGACGGGGAAGGATCTTTGAGGGGGAACCCCTCATCTTTGCTGTCGATGCCCGTAGCTTCCTGCGTCGCAACGGACACGGCCCTGCGGGCCGCCATCCGGTCGCTGCTAGCGCGAGAGGGGTTCCCCCCTCAAACTCCCCCTTCCCCAGCGCGCTTTCATAACAGGACATCCCTCCAGCTCATGGGAGGGCATATCCCTGTCAAAAACAAACGCGCCCGCGAGACAGAGGTCTCGCGGGCGCGTTTTATTTTTTCCGGGGAAAATATCCTCCCCCCTTCATCGGGGCGCCGGGAAGGCCTTCGTGTACCGGCAGCGACGGGAGGAGGCCCTACCCGTTGCACGATGCAGAAAGCTGCGGGCATCGACAGCAAAGATGAGGGGATTCCCTCCAAAAACATCACGCTCCGCGGTCAAAAAAACCGCTGACCGTCCCTTCCACCATCCCGGCCCCGCCAAAACCGTGGGCGTCCAGCACCTGCATGACCTGCGGCCGCAGGCCGTCAGGCAGCACGGCCGCCTGCAGGACGGGCTCCGGCGTCAGGCGCAGACGAAAATCCCCCAGGCCGGGCAAGGCGGCCAGATCGGCCTCGGCAGCGGCCAGACGGGCCAGCAGGGCCGGTTCCGGGCTCATGCCGTAGGCCAGCCGGGTCAGCAGGCAGGGCCGGGCGGCCTGCTGCGGGTCGTCCAGTCCCCAGGACGCGCCCAGATCGCGCAACTCCTGTTTGTGGAGCCCGGCCAGCGCCAGGGGCGAGAGAACGCCCGCCTCGCGCACGGCCCGCTGTCCGGGCCGGAAGGCGGTCAGATCGTCGGCATTGCTGCCGTCACAGAGGATACGGCAACCGCCCGCGGCGGCCAGGGCCTCACGCAGACGGCGCATGAGGGCCCGCTTGCAGGCATAGCAGCGTTCCCGGCTGTTCACCGCCACTTCGGGCAGGGAAAGGGGATCGTGCCGCACTTCCAGCAGGGGCAGCCCCTGCGCCCGGGCCCAGCGCCGCGCCGCCTCGCTCTCGGCCTGCGGCACATGCGGCCCCGTGGCGTGCAGGGCCAGCACGTCGCAGCCCGCACGCCGCAGGGCGAAACAGAGGAAACGGCTGTCCAGCCCGCCGGAAAAGGCCACGGCCAGCGGCCAGTGCCGCAGCACGGGCAGCAGGGCCTGCCAGCGGGCTTCGGGAGCTACCACGTCAGGCGGACCTTGGCGCCCTTCTCGGCCATGACTTCCTTGCACTGGCGGATGGTGTACTGCCCGTAGTGCACGATGGAAGCGATGAGCGCCGCCGAGGCACCGCCCTTGCTCACGGCATCGTACATATGTTCGGGCGCGCCCGCGCCGCCGGAAGCGATGACCGGGATGGACACGGCGTCCACGATGGCCCGGGTCAGGGTCAGTTCGTAGCCGTCACGGGTGCCGTCGGCGTCGATGGAGTTGACGCAGAGCTCGCCCGCGCCCAGTTCCTGGCATTGGCGCGCCCATTCGATGGCGTCGATGCCCATGCGACGGCGGCCGCCCTGGATGACGATCTCGTAGCCGGAGGGGATGCTCTCGCTCACGGGCACGCGCAGCACGTCCATGCCCACCACGATGGCCTGCGAGCCGAAAGCCGCCGCGCCGTCGGCCACCAGATCGGGATTGCGCACGGCCGCGGAGTTGATGGAGACCTTCTCGGCCCCGGCGTTGAGCACGGCGCGCATGTCGGCCACGGACGAGATGCCGCCGCCCACGCTGAAGGGGATGAAGATCTGCGAGGCCACGCGCTCCACCACGTCCAGGAAGATGCCGCGTTCCTCGGCCGAGGCCGTGATGTCGTAAAAGACGATCTCGTCCGCGCCTTCTTCATAGTAGCGGCGGGCGCTCTCCACGGGGTCGCCGATGTCCACGTTGCCCTGGAACTTGATGCCCTTGGTCAGGCGGCCGGCGCGCACGTCCAGGCAGGGGATGACTCGTTTGCTAAGCATGGCGCACCTCGTCGCAGTAATCGTAGAAATTGCGCAGCACGGTCAGGCCGGGACGGCCGCTCTTTTCCAGATGGCACTGCACGGCCCACAGGCCGTCGCGGCCGTAGACCGAGCAGAACTCCTTCCCGTAGACCGTGGTGGCCATGACCAGCTCGGGCGCGGGCTCCACATAATAGCTGTGGACGAAATAGAATTCCGCACCGGGCTCGATGCCGTGCAGCAGACGGCCCGGACGCACCACATCGAGGCTGTTCCAGCCCATATGCGGCACGGGGGCGGGGCTGCCGTCCTCTTCCTTCATATGATCGGGGAAGCGCACGCAGCGGCCGGGCACGATGCCCAGGGTGCGCACGTTGTTCTCTTCGCTGTGCTCCAGCAGGATCTGGCAGCCCAGGCAGATGCCCAGCAGGGGCTGGCCTTCGGCCACGGCACGGCGCAGCACGCTGTCCAGACCGGCGGAGGTCAGGGCCTCCATGGCCTGCCCGGCGGCGCCCACACCGGGAAAGATGATGCCCTGGGCCTGCTCCAGTTCCACAGGATCGGCGGTGATGCGGCAGGGGATGCCCAGATGTTCCAGCGCGCGGCGCACGCTGGTCTGGTTGCCTGCCTTGTATTCGAGAATGGCGAGCATGAAGAAATCCTTTGCTGCACGGTGATGGGAAAGCCTGAAATATACGCGTTTCGCCCGGCACAGGCAATGTGCCCCCGGGGGACGCGCTGCGTGACCGGGCCGCAGCCCCGGCCCTGCGGGGCCGGAGGGCCGCCGCATAGCCCAATTCATCACTATTTTATATAAAATAGTGATGAAAGTACCCTGAAAAATCACGCTTATTTTATTTTTATCTCTTTATTTTCCATATGTTAGTAAAAAAAATAAAACGTGACAAAAATATCCATATCAGTTTACTCTGCTTTTACCCCGTCGCACAACCTGTGGAGGTGGTCCATGTTCTTTCCCGTTTCCGGTATCGAGTGTCACCCCCTGGTGCCCGTCCTGGCGGCCATGGGCATCTCGTTCGTCACGTCCATGGGCGGCCTGTCGGGAGCCTTCCTGCTCCTGCCTTTCCAGATGAGCTTTCTGGGCTACACCAGCCCCGGCGTCAGCGCCACCAACCATCTTTTCAACGTGCTGGCCTGTCCCGGCGGCATCGTGCGCTATGCCCGCGAAGGGCGCCTGCTCTGGCCCCTGGCCCTGACCGTGGCCGTGGGCACCCTGCCCGGCATCGTGCTGGGCTCGCTGATCCGCGTCTACTGGCTGCCGGACGAGAGCCGCTTCAAGGTCTTTGCCGGTCTGCTGCTGCTCTGGATCTTCTGGCGCATGTTCCGCGACCTGCGCAGGCCCGCCGCGCCCGCCCGCAAGGGGGGCGGCATGGCCCGGATCCATGTGGAGCGCTGGGACCGTTCCCGCCTGGTCTTCACGTTCGGTGAGGCACGGCACTCCGTCAGCTGCCCGCGCCTGGCGGCCCTCAGCCTGGGCATCGGTCTGGCGGGCGGCATCTACGGCATCGGCGGCGGCGCCATCCTTTCCCCCTTCCTGGTCAGCATCTTCGGCCTGCCCGTCCATGCCATCGCCGGGGCCCTGCTGCTGGGCACCTTCCTGGCCTCGCTGGCCGGAGTGCTGGGCTATGGCTTCCTGGGCCTGTTCTCCTCGCTGGACGGCATCGGCGCCGATCCCCTGCTGGGCCTGCTGCTGGGCTTGGGCGGGCTCATGGGCAGCTATCTGGGGGCGCGCTGCCAGCGCTTCGTGCCCGCGCGCCGCATCAAGTGGGGGCTGGCCCTGATCCTGCTCTTCACGTCCCTGCGCTATCTGTGGCAGGGATTCTAGCGGCCCGTACCGCCCGGCCGGCACGCCGGTATGACGCCCCGGGACAGGAGAAGTGCGTCCCGTAAGCCTCCGGCGCCCGTTTTCCCTTGCCCTGCCGCCTGAAAAAAGCCATCCTTCCGCAGTCGGGACATGGATGCCCCTGACCGGATGCCGTCGCCCTCCTCGGGGCACGCCCGGAAAGGAGGCCGCGTCCCGCCCTACCGGCAGGCAGGGGCGCCTTGCGCCCTTCTGTCCCCACAACGTGCCAGCCCGGGGAGGCCCCACCGGAGCCGTCCCCCATCGAAGGAACGTCATGAATCCCTCAGCTTCCCTGCCCATCGGCATCTTTGATTCCGGCATGGGCGGCCTGACCGTGCTCAAAGCCATCTCCGGCCGCCTGCCCGGCGAGAACCTGCTCTACCTTGGTGATACGGCCCGCCTGCCCTACGGCACCAAAAGCCGCGACACCATCATCCGCTACACGCTCAAGGCTGCGGGACGCCTGGTGGACGAAGGCGTCAAGATGCTGGTGGTGGCCTGCAACACCGCCACTTCCGCCGCCCTGCCGGAACTGCGCGAACACTTCGCGCCCCTGCCCGTCCTCGGGGTCGTGCGCCCCGGTGCCGAGGCCGCCGTGGCCGCCAGCCGCAACAAGCGCATCGTGGTCATCGCCACCGAAGCCACCATCGCCGGCGGCGCCTACCAGCAGGCCATCGCCTCCCTGTGCCCCGAGGCCCGCGTCCAAGGCAGGGCCTGCACCCTTTTCGTGCCCCTGGCCGAGGAAGGCTGGATGGACGGCCCCATCGTCGAGGGCATCGCCAGCCGCTATCTGGGCGACCTGTTCTCCCCGGGACGGCCCGACAGGCCCGACACCCTGGTGCTGGGCTGCACGCACTTCCCCCTGTTCCGCGAAGCCCTGCGCCATGTGGTAGGCGATGACGTGCGCATCGTGGATTCGGCCGAGACCGCCGCTGTGGCCGTGGAGAACCGCCTGCGCGAGCTGGGTCTGCTGCGCGGGGAAGACGCCCCGGGCTCCCACCGCTTCATGACCACGGACAACGTGCTGCGCTTCATCCGCACCGGCAGCCTTTTCCTGGGGCACCCGCTCAAAAGCGCCGAAGTCAGCCTGGTGGACCTTTCCTGACCATCCGCTGATGCGTCCCGGGGCCGCCTCGCCCGAAAGCGATGCGAAAAGTATGCCCGAAAAGGCTCTGATGCCCGGAAAACTTTGATATATGGGCATTTTCCATTGACACGGGCCAAGCCCATAACGTATGGATGCCCTGTCTGGCCTACAGATTGAAACCCGAAACTCTTTTTTTGGAGTATAACTATGACCAAAGCTGAGCTTGTTGAAAAGATCCATGCCAAGGCCGGCCTGCCCACCAAAGCCAAGGCCGAAGAAGCCCTCGACGCCGTCGTGGCTGCTCTGCGCGAAGCCCTCGCTTCCGGCGAATCCGTGACCTTCACCGGTTTCGGCAGCTTCAAGGTGGTTGAGCGCGCCGCCCGCAAGGGTCGCAATCCCCGCACCGGCAAGGAAATCACCATCCCTGCCAGCAAGGTTGCCAAGTTCACCCCCGGCAAGGGCCTGAAGGACGCCATCAAGTAGTATTTCGCTCAGCGGATCCGGCGGCGTCCTCTTCTGGAGGGCGCCGCTTTTTTTATGGTCCGCCGGGCTCTCCGGCAGCTTGCCCTTTGCGCTCCGGGCCCAAAAGTGCTATATGCTTCTGGCTGTTCTGACGGGCAGGCCCTGCGCCGTGGCCCGACAGCCCGCAGACGAAGCACCGCCCAAGGCCATGGGCCCTGCACGCAGGGTTGGCGCAGGAGGCGGCGCGGTCTGCTCCGCACGGAGGGGTGGCAGAGCGGTTGATTGCGGCGGTCTTGAAAACCGCTGAAGGTTCACGCCTTCCGGGGGTTCAAATCCCTCCCCCTCCGCCACGTGCTGACACAAGGGCGTTCTGCTTCCGGCAGGGCGCCCTTTTTTCATATCTCCCGGCCATGCCGGGAAAACTTTCTTGCCGAAGATGGCCGGGGACGGCCGCGGTGCCTGCGGCCCTTCCCGGCCAAGGAGACGCTATGGAACACAAGACCCTTGCAGATGCTGTGGTCACAGCCGAGTGGGAAATGTTCAGCAACGTGCAGAACGTGGGCGGCAAGGCCTCCTGCCAGATGGATCCCAAGACCTTCCGCATCATGCGTTCCAGCCAGATGGACAACTGGGACGATGAACTGCTGGGCAGCTATCTGGAAGACCTGCTGAACGCCCGTCTGGAAGGGCGTAACCTGGTCACGGAAAAATACGCCCGCATGATGGAATCCACCTTCCCCGAGGAGTACGCCCAGCTGGCCGACAGCCTGCCGCCGCTGGACCCCGAAGCCATGGCCCAGGTGGACGACATCGTGGCCGCTCATGTGTCCTGGAAGGAAGACCTCGACAGCCGCTTCCCCTCGCTGGCCGACAGGGGCCGCCCCCTGCGCAGCCGTGACGACCGTCCGGGCTGGGTCTCCATGGAGACCTACCTGCGCGCGGAACTGCGCACCTATTCCCCCAAGACCATCGCCCTCTATCATCGGGCCACCATGGAACGTCTGCGCAAGGGCGAAAGCGAAGCCGAACAGAACCTGCTCCATCAGGTGCGGCAGTACGGCTTCGAGGACATCGAGAGCGCGGAAAAGCATTTCAGCGCCCGTCGCTGAGACCACCGACAGCGCCTGACGTCGCCCCGCCGGGAGCAGTCGCGATGATGCGCTTCCGGCAGGGGCACTGCCGCTCTTGAAAAGGCTGCGCCTTCAAAGCCCCGGGAGGAACAGGCTCCGGCCTCCCCCTGGGGATGGGCATCTGCCCGGCGAACCTCTTGGACTTGCCGGGGCTCGCCATGAGGGCTGAAAATCAAAAGAGCCACCCGTATGGGTGGCTCTTTTGATTTGTATGACCGGTACAGGAACAGAGGCCGCAAAAACGAAAAGGGATGCTTCCGAAGAAGCATCCCTTTCCTCTCTTTTCGGGGAAAAAACGGACGGCGGCTAGGCGTTGGCAGCCTTGAGCATTTCTTCCACCATGGCAAGGCTGGTCGCGTTCCGGGCATCCATGCCGCACAGACCGCGCACAGCCAGCATCAGCAGGGTAATGGGCATGCGCACTTCAGCTTTGCCGTTATGGATGATGCAGGTCTGGTCCTGTACCTTCAGGCGATAAGCCCGGCGGCTGTGTTCTTCCGCCCCGGTGCGCATGATGTAGTAGATCTGGTCCTTGTTCTCCATCACATACAGCTTCTGGCGGCACAGCACGCCATGCTCCTCGTCATACCAGGAACACTCGGAGGAAAGGCTTCCACGAAAGCGCATATCCTCGCCATTATCGTGCTTGAGGCTGATATTTTCCAGCGTATCCTGCATGGCACCCTCCCCTTGAGCTGCAGCGTGACGGCAGCCACAGCGACAAAGCAGCAAGGCCAGCACGACACCGGCTGACCCTAGCATCGCAAGAAAAGCTTTGTCAATCCCGCCTCCCGGCGGCTCCAGCCCGTCATTTGCGGGGATCGGGCAGCTCCATGCCCAGGAAGCGGGCATAGCAGCGGGCCACGGCCGATTCGGGATCCATGAGCCCCAGACTGGCCCCGGAAGGCGCGGGGACCTCTTCCTTCGGACGCCCGGCGGAGCGCTCCAGCACCGGGCTGGGCGCATCCAGATCCTGATGGTCCAGCATCAGGGAGACCTTCACCGCCGTGAAGAAATCCTCCTGCAGGAACTCATTGACCCGGCGCACGATCTCCGGCCCCATATAATAGAGCTCCTGCAGCAGCACGGCGTCTTCGGCGCCGATAAGCAGCTTGTCGTCATGGTGGCCCAGCGGACGGGCCAATGGCGCCAGATCCGCCCCCAGCACGGCATCCCAGCTGCGCCACAAGCGGCTCAGCTTCGCCTGCTCCGGGGACGCGCCCAGAGAGATGAAGACCTTTTCCAGCACGCTCCCTGTCCGTGCCGGGCCGTGCCACTCCTCGAAGCGGGCCTCGTGCCCGGGTTCGGTGCTTCGCCGCCGCGTGATCCACGTCCGCGGGCGCGGGGCCTCCGCTGCGTCGGCCTGTGCCTTCTTTGCTGTCCGGCGTTTCCTCCCGCCCGTATCCGTCGGCGGCGGCAGCACGACCAGCGAGTCTTTGCGCCGTGCCGCCCGGTCTTCCTCCGCTTCCAGCCCGGCATCGAAACGGGCCTGCATGTCCGCGGCCCACTGCCGGAACGCGGCCTCGCGCCGCCCCATGCCTGTCCCGGAAGACGGTGCAGGACAAGGGGCCCCGGCCACAGGGGACGCTGCGGGCCGGGCAGTCCCGTTTGCCTCCCCTTCTGCGCGGTGTCCGGCAGATGCGGAAGAAACAGCCCCCGGTACGGGAGCAGGGCTTCCCTCCGGCATGCGCGCATCGCCGGGTACGGCTGATGACGTTCCTCCCTTCTCTCCGGCCAGCGGTACGGAAGCGTTCCCGCTGCCGGCTACCGGCGCTGCTGTCGTGCCGCCCCCACGGCGACGCCCGGGTGAGCTTTTGCCCTCTGCAGGTGTGGCTTCGGGGACGGGAGCGGCAGGAGCCGCCGCAGCGAAGGGGGCCGCTGCCGGTACGGGCTCAGGAAAAGAAGCGGCCGGGACCGTCTCCGTAACGTGAGCCGCCGTCCGGGCGGACGACGCTTCCCTATCCGGAGGAGCGGGGAAATCATCCCAGTCATCGTCCCCGGGCAGCACCACCAGACCGCCGCCCGATGACGACAGGCCGTATTCCGCAGCCAGACGATCCGCTTCGGCAGCCAGTGCCGCCGCATCCATGGGGCGTTCCGCAGGCTGTCGCTCCGGTACCGGCGCTGTGGTCGGACCGGCTTCCCCCGCGGATGCGGGCGTGGTTGCAACAGCCTTCTTGCGGCCGCGCCCGCCGGATGCGGCTGGATGCCCCGCGCGGGAAACGGCTCTCCGCCCTGCGGCAGGCTGGGGCAGCCCCGCATCAGGCACAGCGGCCTCCGCATCAGCTGCATGCCGAACAGCGAAAGATCCCTCTGACGGTGGGGCCATCTGTGCGACAGCCTCGGCCACGGGAACCGGCCCGTCCTCGGCCACAGGTGCAGCCTTCGGACTGCCCGCACGACGACGTTTGGGGGAGCTTTTTGCCGCCGCAGGTGTGGCTTCGGGGGCGGGAGCGGCAGGAGCCGCCGCAGCGAAGGGCGCCGCTGACGGTACGGATTCAGGAAAAGCAACGGCCGGGACCGTCTCCGTAACGTGAGCCCCCGTCCGGGCGGACGACGCTTCCCTATCCGGAGGAGCGGGAAAATCATCCCAGTCATCGTCCCCGGGCAGCACCACCAGACCGCCGCCCGATGACGACAGGCCGTATTCCGCAGCCAGACGATCCGCTTCGGCAGCCAGTGCCGCCGCATCCATGGGACGTTCCGCAGGCTGTCGCTCCGGTACCGGCGCTGTGGTCGGACCGGCTTCTCCCGCGGATGCGGGAGCGGTCGCAGCAGCCTTCTTGCGGCCGCGCCCACCGGAAGTGGAGGCACGCCCGGCACGGGAGACGGCTCTCCGCCGTGCGCCGGAGTGAGGCTGATCCTCTCCCGGCACGGATGACGCCGCCTCCACAGCGGACTGGCCAGCAGAAGGCTTCACTACCTGTGGTGAGGCCTCCTGTGCGACAGACCCGCACGCGGGAGCCGGCTCGGTAGCGGGAACTGCCCCGGTATCGGTCACCGGCGCGGCCTTCGTGCCGCTCGCACGACGACGCCGGGCAGTCGTCTTTTTCGGAGGAGTGGCAGGTCCCGGCGGTACCGTGGCCACGGCCGTGTCGGCGGGCGGGATCACCGGAGGGATTTCCGGGAGCGCGGCTTTGGTGGCGGCAACGCCCTGCGATGCATCTTCCTGTGGGACGGCGTCCGCCGCTTCCCGGGGAGCCCTGTCCGGCGCAGATCTCTTTTTCCGCCCGCCGTTCCGCTCGCGGGAAGACGCCGAGCCTGCCGCCTGCCGTTCCTCAAGACCATCCGCCGATGCCTTTTCGGCCGGCGGTTCTCCCTGCGTCGCCTTTTTCCCCTTCCCGGCCGTCTTTTCCGAGCGCGCCGGAGACGGCTCAAGACCACAGGCCTCCAGCAACGAGAGGGCCGTGGCCGTGATGACGGTCACCCGCTTGCGCGACAACCGTCTTTTTGTCTCCTCCCCGGCAGCGGAAGACCGGTCGGGGGCAGCATCGGAAGGCGAGGACATGGAACTCCTTGACTATATCCAGATAGGCTGATATTTGCATCAAGCAAATTTGATACATAGATCGCAGGCGCGCCCGGCGCGCCGTACAGGGGCACGCATGGCACTGGTATATTTCAAGGCACTTTCAGACGAGACCCGTCTGCGACTGGTGCATATCTTGCTGCATTACGAACTCTCGGTCAACGAGCTGGTGCGCATCCTCGGCATGGGGCAGTCCCGCGTCTCGCGCCACCTCAAGATCCTGACCGAAGCGGGCCTGCTGACCTCGCGCCGGGACGGCCTGTGGGTCTTCTATGCCGCCACGCGCTGCGGCGAGGCCAGCGACTTTTTGCAGGCCATGGGGCCCTTTTTGCATACGGACACGGCCATGCGCGAGGATCTGGCCATGGCGGCCCAGATCCTGGAGGAACGCGCCCTCAAGACGCGCCAGTTTTTCAACGCCATCGCCGAGGACTGGGACGAGCTCAACCGCGAAGTGCTGGAAGATTTCGACCTGCCCGCCGCCGTGCTGGCCGCCGTGCCCGAGGGCTGCCGCGTGGCCGTGGACCTGGGCTGCGGCACCGGCGCGGTGCTGGAGCGCCTGCTGCCCGCCAGTCGGAGCCTCATCGGCGTGGACGGCTCGGCCCGTATGCTGGAGATGTGCCGCCGCCGTTTCAACCCCGTTGATCTGGCCAACGAGAACCGCATCTCCCTGCGCATCGGCGAGCTGGATCACCTGCCCCTGCGTGATCAGGAAGCGGACTTCGCCTGCATCAACCTTGTCCTGCACCACCTGTCCGACCCCGGCGAGGGCCTGCGCGAGATCCGCCGCAGCCTGACCACGGGCGGGCACCTGTTCGTGGCCGATTTCCTCCAGCACCACGACGAGACCATGCGCAGCCGCTACGGCGACCGCTGGCTGGGCTTCGACGAAGAACGCCTGCAGGAACGCCTGCGCCAGGCCGGTTTCGAAGTCCTGTCCTGTACGCGGCAGGCCGTGGGCCGCGGCCTGTTTCTGCTGCTGGTGCAGGCACGCGCCTGTTAGGGATATTTTCGGGGGGAAGGCCCCCCGTGCCCCATCTTCCCCCAAACGTGCTCCATTCAGGAAAGCCTGCCCCCGATGGGGAGCGGCGCACCTGTCCCGGGGGGATATGGCCGGAAAAGGCACACAAGATTTCCCGCGCGGCCTTACCGAAGGCTGCGCACCATCCCCGAACAGGGGACAACGACCATGCCGCAGACCGCCCTTTTGTGGAGCGGCCCAACATACTTCCTCAAGGAGAATGGAACGATGACCAAAGCCCTGGACCTTTCCCTGGCCTACAAAGTGGCCGACATGGCCCTGGCCGATTTCGGCAAGAAGGAAATGCAGCTCTCCGAGCGCGAGATGCCCGGCCTCATGGAGTGCATCCGCAAGTACGGTGACCAGAAGCCCCTCAAGGGCCTGCGCGTGACCGGCTCCCTGCACATGACCATCCAGACCGCCATGCTCATCAAGACCCTGCACGCCCTGGGCGCGGACATCCGCTGGGCCTCGTGCAACATCTTCTCCACCCAGGACCACGCCGCTGCCGCCATCGCCGAGCAGGGCATGGCCAAGGTTTTCGCCTGGAAGGGCGAGAGCCTGGAAGATTACTGGTGGTGCACCGAAATGGCCCTGACCTGGCCTGACGGCAAGGGCCCCGACCTGATCGTGGACGACGGCGGCGACGCCACCCTGATGATCCACAAGGGCGTGGAAGTGGAAAACGATCCCTCCCTGCTGGAAAAGACCTACGACAACAAGGAATTCCAGATCATCATGGATCGTCTGGCCCTGCGCTACAAGGAAGATCCCAACCACTGGCATGAAGTGGCCGCCAAGGTGAAGGGCGTCTCCGAAGAGACCACCACCGGCGTGCATCGCCTCTACCAGCTGGAAGCTGAAGGCAAGCTGCTCTTCCCGGCCATCAACGTCAACGACTCCGTGACCAAGTCCAAGTTCGACAACCTCTACGGCTGCCGCGAATCCCTGGCCGACGGCATCAAGCGCGCCACCGACGTCATGGTGGCCGGCAAGGTCGTGGTCGTGGTGGGCTACGGCGACGTGGGCAAGGGCTGCGCCCAGTCCATGCGCGGCTTCGGCGCCCGTGTGCGGGTGACCGAGATCGACCCCATCTGCGCCCTGCAGGCCGCCATGGAAGGCTTTGAAGTCACCACCATGGAAGACGCCCTGGCCGAAGGCGACATCTACGTCACCTGCACCGGCAACCTGCGCGTCATCACCGGCGAACACATGGAAGGCATGAAGGACGAAGCCATCGTCTGCAACATCGGTCACTTCGACAACGAGATCGACATGCACTACCTGGAGTCCACCCCCGGCATCACCAAGCTGAACATCAAGCCCCAGGTGGACAAGTGGACCCTCAAGTCCGGCCGCAGCATCATCGTGCTGGCCGAAGGCCGCCTGGTGAACCTGGGCTGCGCCACCGGCCACGCCAGCTTCGTCATGTCCAACAGCTTCACCAACCAGACCCTGGCCCAGATCAAGCTGGCCAAGGGCGACCTGGAAAAGAAGGTCTACACCCTGCCCAAGGAACTGGACGAAGAAGTGGCCCGCCTGCACCTGGCCCGTCTGGGCGTCAAGCTGACCACCCTGACCCAGGAACAGGCCGACTACATCGGCGTGAAGGTCGAAGGCCCCTACAAGCCCGACCACTACCGCTACTAGGCCGCAGCGGGCCGTCGTCTTTGCCCGGGCCTCGCACCGGGACACGGACGACAAGCAAAAATAAAAAAGGAGAGGCTCCTCAAGGAGCCTCTCCTTTTTGAAATAAAACGCGCCGGGAAGGGACAGGGCCGAAGGAGGCCGCACGCACGCTCCCCGTTGCGATGGAAGCGATCACGGCAGCGGGAGCAGCCGCCTTTGAGGGAGGAGGAACTCCTTCGCCCCAAAATGCCGGTGCCTCAGGCCGTGTTGCTTAGGCCTTGGGCTTGCCATCCTCCACGACCACATCGGCGTCGGTCACGTCGTCCTTGCGGGGCGCGGCCGTATTCTTGGGCGCTTCGCCCAGGTCTTCGGGGTCCACATCCACGATGTCCTCGGCAGGCGCGTCGCCCTTCTTTTCCCCGGCTTCGAGGGCCGCGGCATCGGCGGCGGCTTCCTCAGGCGTGTAGGCGGGGCCGGGCGGCAGGGCATAGCCGCCACCATCCACGGCCTGCAGGGGTTCGATGCCCCGGTTGAGGGGGATGCTGCCCTTGCTCACCAGCACGATGCCGGTCTTTTCCAGCACCTCGCGCCGGTAGGCGTATTCCTGCTCCATGCGGCGGTGGCGGTAGATGAGCAGCAGGCGCCCCAGATAACAGGCCGCCAGCAGGGCCGCGATGCTGCCCGCGATCCACGGGATGTAGGGCTTGAGTGCGGCACCGAAGGCCACCACGGCCGAGAACATGCCGTCCACGAAGACCAGGGCCGCGGCCAGCAGCAATATGCCCAGCAGGATGACCACAGTGGGCGCGTGCTGCACACAGGCGTAGAAATAGCGCAGCCGCTTGGGCACCATGCGTTCCGAGCCGGGCTTGCCGGGCTGGCGCTCCCGCTCCAGGGTGTTGGAGACCCAGAGGCCGGAAAGATGCACGATGAGCAGCAGCGCCACCGGAGCGGCCACAGCGCCGATGGCCCAGCCCAGGATGGGGAACTGAGCTTCGGGCGGGCCCCCGGCCAGCGACGGCTTGGCGTGCATGATGCCGTAAAAGAAGGCGATACCGCCGATGATCAGCTCAAGGAAGAAGATCGCGATGAGCAGATAGATGATGGTGTCGCGATTCTCGCCCTTGTACCAGTGACGGATGGCCTCGTCCCTGCCGGCGTCGGCAGCGGCTCCGGTCTTGCCAGCGGCGGCACCGGCGGCTTTCTTGCCGGTCCCGGCGGCGCTGTTGCGCATTTCGGAAGCGTTGCTGGACGCAAAGGTGGATTCGTTATTTTTCATGTTCCCGAACATAGCCGGGCGGGGCAGCGGAGGCAAGAGCAAACCCTTGCCCCGGAAGCGCTTCTGGCTTAGTCTGCGCCAACAGGAGGACAGCATGCATATTCTCGTTACCGGAGCCGCGGGCTTCATCGGCTATCATCTCTGTGACCGTCTGCTGGCCCAGGGCCACACCGTGGTTGGCCTGGACAACCTCAACGACTATTACGACGTCCAGCTCAAGAAAGACCGTCTGGCTCAGCTGGAAGGCCGTCCCGGTTTCCGCTTCGTACTGCAGGACATGGCCGAACGCGAAGCCATGAGCGCCCTGTTCGCGGCCGAAAAGTTCACCCATGTCATCAACATGGCGGCCCAGGCCGGTGTGCGCTACAGCCTCATCAATCCCATGGCCTATGTGGATTCCAACCTGGTGGGCTTTGCCAACCTGCTGGAAGGCTGCCGCCACAACGGCGTGCAGCACTTCGTCTTCGCGTCCTCCTCGTCGGTCTACGGGCTCAACACCAGCCAGCCCTTCTCGGAACACAACAACGTGGACCATCCCGTGAGCCTGTACGCGGCCACCAAGAAGAGCAACGAGCTCATGGCCCACTCCTACAGCCACCTGTACGGCCTGCCCTGCACGGGCCTGCGCTTCTTCACGGTCTACGGCCCCTGGGGCCGCCCGGACATGGCCCTGCAGCTCTTTGCCCACGCCATCATGAAGGACGAGCCCATCAAGGTGTTCAACGGCGGCCGCATGCGCCGCGACTTCACCTATATCGACGACATCGTGGAAGGCGTGGTGCGCCTGCTGCCCCTGGCGCCCAAGCCCGACCCGCAGTGGGATGCCGCCACCCCCGACCCGGCCACCAGTTCCGCGCCGTGGCGCATCTACAATATCGGCAACAACCAGACCGTGGAACTCAACGATTTCATCGCCGCCCTCGAAGAGGCGCTGGGCAAGAAGGCCATCCGTGACCTGCTGCCCATGCAGCCCGGCGATGTGGAAGCCACCTGGGCCAACATCGACGCTCTGTCGCAGGCCACGGGCTTTGCGCCCGTGACGCCCCTCAAGACCGGCATCGAGCGCTTTGTGGCCTGGTTCAAGGAATATTATTACGCATGAGTGACATCATCCTGTCCGCCCCTACCCCGGAACGCCCGGAGATCCTGGCCCCGGCCGGTGACGCCCAGTGCTTCACCGCGGCCCTGGCCGCCGGCGCCGACGCCGTGTACCTGGGCCTGAAGCACTTCTCGGCCCGTATGCAGGCCGAGAACTTCGGCCTTACCGACCTTTCGCGCCTCACCGACCTGGCCCACGAGGAACAGGCCCGCGTCTATGTGGCCATGAACGTGCTGGTCAAGCCGCAGGAGACCGCGGCGGCCTACCGTCTCATCCATCGTCTGGCCCGGCAGGTGCGCCCCGACGGCATCATCGTGCAGGATCTGGCCATGCTGGATCTGGCGCGGCAGGCCGGTTTCGAGGGCGAGATCAACCTCTCCACCCTGGCCAACATCACGCACCCGCAGGGCCTGCAGACCGCCAAGGACCTGGGCGCCAGCCGCGTCATCCTGCCGCGCGAGCTCTCCATCGACGAGATCCGCGCCATGGGCGAGGCCTGTCCCGAAGGGCTGGATCTGGAATGCTTCGTCCACGGCGCGCTGTGCTACTGCGTGTCGGGGCGCTGCTACTGGTCCAGCTACATGGGCGGCAAGAGCGGCCTGCGCGGCCGCTGCGTGCAGCCCTGCCGCCGCGTCTACCGTCAGGGCGGCGCCGCTGCCGCGGCCATGGCCAAACAGGCCGAACAGCAGGCCCGCGAACAGGGCCGCAACGGTCGTGACGGCGGCCGCGACATGCGCCGTCCCCGGCCCCAGCGCAGCAACCCCGGCAAGGGGCGCGACGGCCGTTTCTTCTCCTGTCTGGACCTTTCGCTGGACGTGCTGGCCAAGACCCTGCTGCACATCCCGCATCTGGTCTCGTGGAAGATCGAAGGCCGCAAGAAGGGCCCGCACTACGTCTATCACGTGGTCACGGCCTATCGCATGCTGCGCGACAATCCCGGCGACCCGCAGGCCCGCAAGGACGCCGAGGCCATCCTTGAGATGGCGCTGGGCCGTCCCGGCAGCCGTGCCCGCTTCCTGCCGCACAAGGACAACCTCATCCCCACCGACCCGTCGGGGCAGACCAGCTCCGGCCTGCTGGCGGGCAAGATCAATGTGACGCCCGAAGGCCAGGTGCTGCTCAAGCCCCATTTCGAGCTGCTGCCGCAGGACTATCTGCGCGTGGGCGTGGAAGACGAACGCTGGCACGCCACCCTGCCCGTGACGCGCCGCACGCCCAAGGCGGGCACCCTGATGCTGCGCCTGCCCAAGCACAAGACGCCCAAGGCGGGCACGCCGGTCTTCCTCATCGACCGCCGCGAGCCCGAGCTGATGCAGATCCTCAGGGAGTGGCAGGCCCGGCTCGACCGCATGCCCACCCGGCCCAGCAAGGCCGTGGAGAGCGAGTCCCGTCTGCCCCGGCCCGTCAGGCCCGCGCCCCGGCCCGAGATGGTGGTGCGCGCCAGCATGCCGCAGGGCCGCGAGACCCGCGGCTGCCGCAGCCAGAACACCGGTCTGTGGCTCTCGCCGCGCACGGCCGAGATCTCGCGTACCATCGCCCCGCGCATCTGCTGGTGGCTGCCGCCCGTCATCTGGCCCGAAGAGGAAGAGGCCATCCGCCGCCGTCTGGCCCACTTGACCCGCGAAGGCGCGCGCCACTTCGTCTGCAACGCCCCCTGGCAGCGTGACCTGTTCCCGGCGGAACTGCTGGCCCGCATGAACGACGAGCCCGAGGATCCCAAGCACAGCGATGCCCTCGACCTGCTGGCCGGGCCCTTCTGCAACGTGGCCAATGCCGCCGCGCTGGGCGTGCTGGCCGACATGGGCTTCAAGGGCGCGTACATCAGCCCCGAACTGCCTGCCGACGACATCCTGGCCCTGCCTCGCCAGAGCCCGCTGCCGCTGGGCATGGTGCTGGGCGGCTTCTGGCCCGTGGGCATCAGCCGCTTCGGCCTGCTGGGCATCAAGCCCAACGAGCCGTTCATGAGCCCCAAGGGCGAGGTCTTCTGGGCCCGCCAGTACGGCGGCAATGTCTGGCTCTATCCCGGCTGGCCCCTGGATCTCACCGCCAAGCGGCAGGAGCTCCAGCAGGCAGGCTACAGCTTCTTCGCCCGTCTGGAAGAGAACCCGCCCTCCAGTCTGCCCGAGATGCGGCGCCAAGGCCTGTTCAACTGGGACGGTGCCCTGCTGTAACATATCAAAATAAACGGAAAAACGGGGGAGGGAGCCCCTTAATCCTTGCTATCGATGCCGTAAGGCGCCTATGCGCCAACGGGCACGGCCTGCGGCCGCCTTCGGTCGCTGCTGGCGGCAAAAAGGGGTTCCCTCCGTACCCCCTTCTTCCCCAAAACCCGCACACAGGAAAGACAAACGGTATTGCCCACGGGGATACCGTCTGTGCCCAAAGGAAATGGCTCCGGCACGTTTTCCGGTACTGTCTCCCGCGCAACCGTAAAGCATCACAGGGCCATGCCGCAGGCATGGCCCTGTTTTTTCATGTAACCGCCCTTTCAGGTGGGGACGCTTTTCCATGTTTCGCGGAAAGTCACCGGAAGGCAGCCCGCGAGCGCCATGTCCGTTGCAACAGGACGAACCGCGGCATCGCCCACAGCGCCCTCCTCCCCTCCAGCAAGCCGCCATCACCACCGTACGCCCATGAACGATACCGCCATCACGACCGCCCGTGCCCTCTTCCCCCGGGGCCTGCACCAGCCGCAGGACAGCTACCGTTTCGGCGCGGACGCCCTGCTGCTGGCGGCCTTCGCGGCGGAAAGCCTTGCCTCCCTGCCGGGAACGGCCCCCCGGAAGGTGGCGGAGCTTGGCAGCGGCTGCGGTGCGGCCCTGCTGGGCCTGTGCCTGTATCTCTCGTCCGGCACGGCGGAGATGGCAGGGCACCGTCATCAGGCAGACGCGCTGCCCCGCCAATGCCCCTGCACGCAGCCTTCAGAAGCACCCTCCGCTGCCGCTGGCGGACAGCCGGTGGGAGAAGGCCGTGGAGGACACAACGCCCCTCACCTGCACGCTCTGGGGCTGGAGCAGGACACGGCCTTATGCGCTGCGGCCACGGCAAACGCCCGCCTTCTGGGGCTGGAAGATGTGTGCCGCTTCCGGCAGGGCGACCTTGCCGACACGCATTTTTTGCGGGACTGCGGCGAAAATGCCTTCCATCTCGTTCTGGCCAACCCGCCCTATGCGCTGACGGGCAGCGGCCGACCCTCGGCCAGTGCCCGGCGCGACGCCGCCCTGCGCGGCCCCGCCTCTCTGCACGACGGCCCGCACGCCCGCCAGCGGCGGCCCGGCCCCAATGGCGTTTCTGATCCGCTGGCCGTGTTCTGCCATGCGGCCCGGCGCCTGCTGCGCCATCACGGTCTGTTCTGCTGCATCTTCCCGGCGGAGGACCTGTCCCGCCTGCTCTCCACACTGGAGCGGGAGCGTCTGGGCTGCCGCCGCATCCTGCCCCTCTGCCCCCGCGCCGGAGAAGCCGCCAAACGGGTGCTGGTGCTGGCGCGCAAGGACGCTGCCGCCCAATGCCGGCTGGAAGCTCCCCTGCCCCTGCACGACGGACAGTGCTGGAGCCGCGGGGCCCTTGCCTTCTGCCCCTGGCTGGGCGCGGGCCATGAGGAAAAAAGATAGCGCCCTCCCATCCCTGAAAACAGGGAGCCACGACGTGCAGCGGCCCGGTGTCGCAAAGGCAGCCACCCGGAAGTGCCTCTATCCCAAGGACGGTCCGAGCCCCTCACCGCAGCTGACAGGTGCGGTCACGGGAATGCACCGCCCTTGCCTTGCGACCGGCTTTCCATAACAATATCGGTTTCCTCATCCTGACATCGCGGAGCCTGTCCATGAATTTCATCGCCGACCTGCACATCCATTCCCGCTTTTCCCGTGCCACCAGCAAACAGCTCTCGCCCCGGCATCTGGCTGCCTGGGCCCGCTGCAAGGGCATCAACGTGCTGGGCACCGGCGACTTCACCCACCCGCAATGGCGGGACGAGCTGCGCCGGCAGCTGGTGCGCGACGAGGCCAGCGGCCTGTACCGCCTGTCCGGCCCGGCGGAGGAGCTGGACTTTTTGCAGGGGAAGACACCGCCGGATGCCGACGGGCCGCTCTTCCTGCTCCAGACCGAGATCAGCTCCATCTACAAGCGTCAGGGCAAGGTGCGCAAAGTCCACAACCTGATCTTCGTGCCCACGCTGGACGATGCCGACCGCCTTTCGCAGCGGCTGGAGCTGGTGGGCAACCTGCATTCCGACGGCCGTCCCATCCTGGGCCTGGACTCCCGCGACCTGCTGGAGATGACGCTGGATGTCTGCCCCGAGGCCGTGCTCATCCCGGCCCATGTCTGGACGCCGTGGTTCGCCCTGTTCGGCTCCAAGTCCGGTTTCGACCGGCTGGAGGACTGTTTCGACGACCTTTCCTCCCACATCTTCGCGCTGGAGACGGGCCTTTCCTCGGACCCGGGCATGAACCGCATGGTCAGCCAGCTGGACGGTTACGCGCTCATCTCCAATTCCGACGCCCACTCCGGGGCCAATCTGGGCCGCGAGGCCAACTTCTTTGCGGGCGCGCCCTCCTATGACGGCATCTTCGCCGCCCTGCGGGCCGCGGCCCGTCGCCTGCCGCCCGACCGGCAGCCCCAGGACTGCCGCTTCCTGGGCACCATGGAATTCTACCCCGAAGAGGGCAAATACCATCTGGACGGCCACCGGGCCTGCGGCGTGGTGCTGGAACCGCGCGAAGCCCTGGCCCTGGACAACATCTGCCCGGTCTGCGGCAAGCCCCTGACCATCGGCGTGCTGCACCGCGTCTGCGAGCTGGCCGACCGCGAAACGCCCGCCAGCCTGCTCCACGAGCCGGAGGCCCGGCCCCTGATCCCCCTGCCCGAGCTGGTGGGCGAGATCCTGGGCGTGGGCAGCGGCTCGCGCAAGGTGCAGGACAGGTACGCGGCCCTGCTGCGCGATCTGGGGCCCGATCTGGACATCCTCTGCCGCATGGACGAGGAGCAGGTGCGCCGCCACTGGGAGCCGCTGGGCGAGGCCGTGGCCCGCATGCGCCGGGGCCAGGTCATCCGCAAGGGCGGCTATGACGGCGAATACGGCGTGGTGCGCGTCTTCAGCCCCGAAGAAGCCGCGGAATGGCAGGGGTCGACCCGCAGCCGCAGCCTGCTGGACGGTGCCGCGCCCCGCAAGCGCGGACGGCCCAAAAAGGTGGCGGAACCCGCCCCGCAGGCCCCGGAGCAGGAGACCGCCGCCACGGTGGCGGCCATCCGGGTGCGCCGCAAGAAGGACAGCGCCGCGCCTGCCGAAAGCGAACCCGAGCCCGCCACGCCCGACGGGCGCACGCTGGGCGGCTTTTCCCCGGCACAGGCCGAGGCCCTGACCGCCGGGCTGGAGACGGGCACGCCCGTGCTGGTGCTGGCCGGGCCCGGTGCGGGCAAGACGCGCGTGCTGGTGGGCCGTCTGCAATATCTGCTGGCCCATGACGTACCGGCCTCGCAGCTGCTGGCCGTGACCTTCACCCGACGCGCCGCGCAGGAGATGCGGCAACGCCTGCAGGCCCCGGCCGGAGACGGCGCTGTCCCCGCGGCCCTGCCCCGCTGCGATACCCTGCATGCCCTGGCCTGGAGCGTGGTGCAGCGGGAGCTGCCCTCGGCGCTGCTCCTGCCCGAAGACGCAGCCAAAGCCCTGTTCGTGGATGCCGGGCACCCGGAGAGCCGCGAAGAACGCAAGGCCCTGCGTCGCCTTTGGGAGCGTTTGCAGTGGTCTCGTGAACAGGGGCTGTCCGCCGACGAGCTCCCCGACGACCTGCGCGCCGCCGTGGCCGACTGGCAGGCTGCCCGTACCGTGCGCAGCCAGAGCCCGCTGCTGGATTACGCCGACCTGCTGGAATTCTTCCTTTTCCATCTGCGCGCCCGTCAGGGCGAGGACATCCGGCCCGATCTGGAGCACAGCCTGCTGCCGCCCGCCTGCCGGGTCCTGCTGGCTGCCGCCGTGACGGAACGGCACCATCCGGCCCAGACGTCTGCCCCTTCTCCCGCGACTTCCGCCGGGCCGGACACGACGCCCGAGCATCATGAAGCCCCGCACAAAGGCCACGCCGTGCCGCGCCAGATGTCCCTGCTGGGCATGGTGGCCGCCACGGCAGCCCCCGCCCCTGTTCCTGCACCCTCCCGCCGGGCTTCGGCCCTGCCCTGGCGGCATGTGCTGGTGGACGAGGTGCAGGACCTTTCCCCGGTGCAGCTGCGCCTGATCCGCGCCCTGCTGCCCGAGGACGGCAACGGCTTTTTCGGTATCGGCGACCCTGACCAGGCCATCTACGGCTTCCGTGGCGCCAGCGGCCAGAGCGAGGACAGCCTGCGCGCCCTCTGGCCCTCCCTGCGCGTCTGCCGTCTGGGCCAGAGCTACCGCGCCAGCCAGGGCGTGCTGGACATGGCCCAAAATCTGCTGCAGGGCCGCGGGCACTGCGGCGCCCTGCAAGCCATGCGCCGGGAGCAGGCCCGCCTGCATCTTTTCTCCGCCCCCGACCAGCAGGCCGAGGCCCGCTGGATCGCGGGCCGCATCCGTCAGCTGCTGGGGGCCACGGCCCATACGCTCATGGACCAGATCGCGCAGGAAGACGAGCTGGCCGGGACCCTTTCTCCGGGCGACGTGGCCGTGCTGGTGCGCCTCAAGGCCCAGATACCGGTCATCCGCCGCGTGCTGGAGCAGGAGGGCATCCCCTGCGCCGCGCCCGCGCAGGAGGACTGCTGGCAAGATCCCCTTTGCGCCGCCGTGCTGCGTCTGGCCATCGCCCGCGGCCAGGGCGAGGCCCCTGTCCCTGTCAGCGACGACGCCGAGAGCGACGACCTGCTGCCCCTGCTGGAACAGGCGCTGGATCTGGCCCCGGACGCGCCCCTGCCCGACCCCCAGGCCCTGCAGGCCCGCCTTTCCGGGCACAGCCGCCTGCCCGCCCCGCTCTGGCAGGGCACGGCCTGGAAGCAGCTTTGCCGTGCATGGCAAGACTGCGGCCAGTGGGAGGCCCTTGTGCAGCAGCTGGGCCTGCAACATGAGGCGGAACTCATCCGCGCCCGCTCGGAACAGGTGCAGATCCTGACCCTGCACGCCTCCAAGGGTCTGGAATTCCAGGCCGTGTTCCTGCCCGGACTGGAAGAGGGCCTGCTGCCCATGCGCCGGGACCTGCTGCTGGAGAACCCGGACGACGACATGTCCCCCGCCGCGCAGGCCGCCCGTCTGGAAGAAGAGCGCCGCCTGTTCTATGTGGGCCTGACCCGCGCCGCCCGCGCCCTGTATGTGAGCCACAGCGCCGGGCGCCGCCTCTTCGGCCGGGAACTGGCGCTGGAACCCTCCAGCTTCCTGCCGCTGGTGCGCGACTTCTGCCGCCAGAGTACCCTGGCCCGCCACACCAAGGCCGTGCGGGAGCACCTGTCGCTGTTCTAGATGGAAAGGCTGTCTTGAGGGAGGGGGGACCCCCCCCACTGGCGCGAGAGGGGTTCCCCCCTCCCTCAAACTCCCTCCCCCTTCCCCAGCGCGCGTCATTCGACAGCCATTCCCGCAGAACGATCCATCATCCTGTTTCCGTATGACCGTCATCCGTCCTGCCCTCACCGGGCAGGAAACAGCCGCCCTTGTCGCCAACGGCGGGACCCGATGGAGCGGAGCAGCAAGCCTTGCGCGGTATCGTCCTTGCCGGACAACGACGGGACCAGCCATGCCTCCAAAAGAAAAGTTTTAGGGAGGATGGGGGGAATTTGAGGGGGGAAGGGAGACCCTTTTTCAAAAGGGGCCCCTTCCCCCTCAAGCCGTCTCCATGCCATAAAAAACGGGCCGTTCCCCGCAGGGAACGGCCCGTTCGACATGTCAAAGGATGGCAACAAGCTAGCTCGCGCCGCCGTCGCCCACCACGAAGGCGTGGGGGTACAGGGCACGCAGCACGCGCATCATCTCGTCGGCCTTGCGGGAGTCTTCCCACGGGCCCACCTGCACGTTCCAGAGGTTGTTGCTGCCGAAGATCATGCGGCCCTTCTGGCCGCTGCGGGTAAGACGCTCGATGAGGCCCTGGGCGTTGTCCTTTTTGGAGAACGCGCCGATCTGGACGAAGAAGTTGCCGCGCACCACATCGCCGTCTTCCACCTGGGGCACGTCGCCCAGGCTCTGGATGCGCACCCGCGCCGTGCCCTTGCCGATGACGCCCAGCCGCTGGGCGGCTCCGCGCGAAAGGTCGATGACACGGTCGTCCACGAACGGCCCGCGGTCATTGATGCGCAGGATGAGGGAACGGTGGTTCTCCAGGTTGGTCACGCGCACTTCCGTGCCCAGGGGCAGGATCTTGTGCGCGGCGCTGATGTTGTACTGGTTGAAACGCTCGCCGCTGGCCGTCTTCTTGCCGTGGAAGCCGGGGCCGTACCAGGAGGCCACGCCCTCTTCCACGAAGCCGTGGGCCGACTTGAGCGGATAGTAGGTCTTGCCGCGCACGGTATAGGGCTTGGAGCCCGGTACGCCGCCCTTGCGCCAGGAGGTGTCCCTGCTGCCGCAACCGGCCAGCAGCACGGCCGCCAGCAACAGGCAGGACAGGTTCACCAGCAGACGGGGGAAGGAAAACTGTCGCTCCGTCATCATCGTCCCTCTTCCTGCAGTTGTTCCAGCTGCCGCAACAGGGTCAGGCTCTCGGCATCCAGGCGACCCATTCGGGCGGCGCATTCCAGCATGCAGCGGGCCTCCTCGCTGCGACCGGCCTCCAGCAGGTCCCAGGCCGCCAGCATGTACAGGCGCTGGGGCCGGCTCCCGTACAGGGCGGAGAGCAGGTCGTCATACAGGTCGGCGAACACCGCACGGGCCCGGGCCTCTTCCATGACCAGCCAGCGGGCCAGATGTGTGTTGTCCTCCTGCCCTTCCAGATAGCGAAGCAGCAGGAACAGGCCATGCCGCAGCACATGCAGGATGCGCTGCAGCTCGCGCGCGGAGCTCTCGGCGGTCTGCTCGCCCAGCTGGCGCAAAGGATCGTAGAGCTCGGCCGTCACGCCCTGATGGCGTCCCAGCTGGGCCAGACGGTTGGCATAGTGCTGGCGCTGGAAGGCGTCCTCGCGCAGTTTGGCGCACTCGTGGAAGGCATAGCCCACGCACCAGTCGATGAGCGCCTCCACCGGCTGCTGGCTGACCAGGCCGTCGGGATGACGGCTGCCGGAATACTGCCAGAGCAGGATGGCGTCCTTGTCCGGGGTCTGGGACTGGCTGTTGCGGAACAGGTGATGCGCCGTATCCTTGAGGCGCCAGAACACGCCCTTGCGCATGGCCTCGCCCAGGAGGTCGCGGATGGACGAATAGGAAACGGCGCCTTCGTGATCGAAACGGCGGCGCTGCTCTTCCAGCCCCTCATAGACCTGGCAGTAGTCACGCACCAGGTCGCGCACTAAAAAGGCCTTGCGTTCCGGCGACCAGCGCCCGTTCACAGACCGGCCTCCTCCAGCAGGGCGCGGGCCACGGCCGCATCATAGAGCTTGAGGGGATCGGCATCGGCGTTGCGCTCCTCACGGTACAGGCGCGCCGCGTCTTCGATGACCTGCAGGTCCAGCCACTGGTGGCGGTCCCAGACCTCGGGATGGTCGGACTGCCAAAGGCGGAACTGCACGCCGCCGTCCTCACCGCGCCGCACGTACATGCGGGCCCTGTGGTCCGCGGCATTGGGGAAATAGTACAAACCACGCTCGTCTTTCATGCTTTTTTCCTTGCTGGGCCGCTCCCGGCGGCACTGTGAAATACTGCCCGAACCATAGCCGCTAATGCCTTTTTTGCCAAGGCGAGCACAGGGGGCGCTCCCGCAGGGGACAGCGGAACGCTCTGCACAGGCTGCCCGGCAATGGACCGGTCCCGTGACTGCACCGTGTCTATCAGGGCGGCATAGCGTATATTTTTGGAGAAGTTGATATGATATTTTTTTCACATAGTTATCCGCACCATACAAACAACATGCCTGCGCAGCCCGCATTGTGTCTGTGCTGTGAAAAAGCGGTCAATCACAAGAAACAGCGGTTGTCATCGCCAAAGAAATACGCTAGAAGAAGCAGAACTGCATTGCAGCCCGCAGTGCCGGACGTCCAACAGCGTCTGCCGCTGCGCCTGCGATCCCCCGTCTGACTACGCCGGACAGGGAACAGCACCTGGGCCTGCACACATATGTGTGCAGGCCGCAAGACGAGGCCGCCCCGGCGGCGTTTTGTCGTGTGCGGTTCCGGGCTACTCCGGCCCCAAGCGTCATGACGAAGGCACATCACGCGATGTGATACAACAAACCATGTGGAGGTATGGCAATGGCGAAACATGCAACCCCCCTGTTGGACCAGCTTGAAAGCGGCCCCTGGCCGAGCTTTGTGTCCGACATCAAACAGGAAGCCGCCGCCCGTGCGGCCAATCCGAAAGGGCTCGACTACCAGATTCCCGCTGATGCCCCTGAAGACCTGCTGGGCGTTCTGGAACTTTCCTACGAAGAAAAGGAAACCCACTGGAAGCACGGCGGTATCGTGGGCGTGTTCGGTTACGGTGGCGGCGTTATCGGCCGTTACTGCGACCAGCCCGAAAAATTCCCCGGCGTGGCCCACTTCCACACCATGCGTGTGGCCCAGCCCGCTGCCAAATACTACCACACCAAGTTCCTGCGTGACCTGTGCGACATCTGGGATCTGCGCGGTTCCGGTATGACCAACATGCACGGTTCCACCGGTGACATCGTGCTCCTGGGCACCCAGACCCCGCAGCTGGAAGAAATCTTCCACGACCTGACCCACAAGCTGAACGTCGACCTCGGTGGTTCCGGCTCCAACCTGCGTACCCCCGAAGCCTGCCTCGGTCAGTCCCGCTGCGAATATGCCTGCTACAACACCCAGGACATGTGCTACCAGCTGACCCAGGACTACCAGGACGAACTGCACCGTCCCGCCTTCCCCTACAAGTTCAAGTTCAAGTTCGACGGCTGCCCCAACGGCTGCGTGTGCGCCATGGCCCGTTCCGACTTCGCTGTGGTGGGTACCTGGAAGGACGACATCAAGATCGACCAGGATGCCGTGAAAGCCTACGTGGGCGGCGAATTCAAGCCCAACGCCGGTGCTCACGCCGGTCGTGACTGGGGCAAATTCGACATCCAGAAGGAAGTCATCGACCTCTGCCCCTCCAAGTGCATGAGCTGGGACGGCAACAAGCTGTCCATCAAGACCGCCGACTGCGTGCGCTGCATGCACTGCATCAACACCATGCCTCGCGCTCTGCACATCGGTGACGAACGCGGCGCCAGCATCCTCGTGGGTGCTAAGGCCCCCGTGGTGGACGGCGCCCAGATGGGTTCGCTGCTGGTGCCCTTCATCTCCTGTGAAGCTCCCTACGATGAAATCAAGGAAGTCATCGAAAAGATTTGGGACTGGTGGATGGAAGAAGGCAAGAACCGCGAACGCGTGGGCGAAACCATGAAGCGTCTTTCCTTCCAGAAGCTGCTCGAAGTCACCGACACCGAAGCCGCTCCTTACCACGTCACGGCTCCCCGCTCCAACCCGTACATCTTCTTCAAGGAAGAAGAAGTGCCCGGCGGCTGGACCCGCGACCTGGCTGAATTCCGCAAACGCCATCAACGCTAGTTTAAGGGGGAGAAGAACATGGCTTTTATTTCTTCTGGGTACAATCCCGCCAAACCGATGGAAGGCCGCATTACCGACATCGGCCCCCACAAGTACGACGAATACTTCCCGCCGGTCATCAAAAAGAATTTCGGCAAGTGGCTGTACCACGAAATTCTTGAGCCCGGCGTGCTGATGCACGTGGCCGAAGGCGGCGACAAGGTGTACACCGTCCGCGTGGGCGGCACCCGCACCATGTCCATCACCCACATCCGCGAACTGTGCGACATCGCCGACAAGTACTGCGGCGGTTACCTGCGCTGGACCACTCGTAACAACATCGAATTCATGGTGGAAGACGAAGAAACCATGAAGGCCCTGCGCGACGACCTGAACAGCCGCAAGTTCGACGGCGGTTCCTTCAAGTTCCCCGTGGGCGGCACCGGCGCTGGTATCAGCAACATGGTGCACACCCAGGGCTGGGTGCACTGCCACACCCCCGCCACCGACGCCTCCGGCCCGGTGAAGTGCGTGATGGACGCCATCTTTGATGACTTCAAGGACATGCGTCTGCCCGCTCCCGTGCGCATCGCCCTGGCCTGCTGCATCAACATGTGCGGCGCCGTGCACTGCTCCGACATCGGTCTGGTGGGTATCCACCGCAAACCGCCCATGATCGACCACGAATGGGCTGACCAGCTGTGCGAAATTCCTCTGGCCGTGGCCGCCTGCCCCACCGCTGCCGTTCGTCCCACCAAGGTTGAACACAACGGTCAGAAGGTGAACTCCATCGCCATCAAGGAAGACCGCTGCATGTACTGCGGTAACTGCTACACCATGTGCCCCGCCCTGCCCATCGCCGACCACGAAGGCGACGGTATCGCCATCATGGTGGGCGGCAAGGTGTCCAACCGCATCAGCATGCCCAAGTTCTCCAAGGTCGTCGTGGGTTACATCCCCAACGAACCTCCCCGTTGGCCCAGCCTGACCAAGACGGTGAAGCACATCGTCGAAGTCTACGCCGCCAACGCCAACAAGTACGAACGTCTGGGCGACTGGGCCGAGCGCATCGGTTGGGAAAGCTTCTTCAAGCTGACCGGCCTGCAGTTCACCCACCACCTGATCGACGACTTCCGCGATCCGGCTTACTACACCTGGCGTCAGAGCACCCAGTTCAAGTTCTAAGCCGAGCTTGAAAATACCCCGGCGGCGCTTTCCGGCGCCGCCGGGTTCAGGAGAAAAAAAATGGCTGACGAAAAAGACGTTGTTGTCGAATTCCTGAAGAGCAAGTCCTCCTCCAAGTCCAAGTTCTACTTCAAGGACTTCACGGAGCTGTTCCCCGAAAAGGGCCCCCGCGAAGTGAAGAAGATCCTCACCAAGCTGGTGAACGAAGAAGTTCTGGAATTCTGGTCTTCCGGCTCCACCACCATGTACGGCCTGAAGGGCGCTGGCAAGCAGGCCCACACCGAAGGCGAAGACTAGTCTTTTTGCCTTCGGCTTTTGAACGCCCCGACTGCAACGTCTGTGCGTTTACAAAGGCCATTGGAGCTTCGACTCCTTTCTCAAGAAATGCCACAACCTCTGTTGTGGCGTTTCTTGTTTTGTCCTTGTAAAAATCTTCCGGGGCCTGCGGCATCTCCAGCGTCCGGCAGCGTCCTTCCATCCCCGCGACACGCTCCCTACCGGCGCCTGTAGCCCCTCAACGCCGCCGTGCGCAGAATCGGCCGCATCCCTCCCCACTCTTCTTTCCAGCCTTCCTTGCGACCGTTCCGGCATCACACGCCCCTTCTGCGGCATATCCTTCCCAGTCATGACATCGGGGAGCACCGGCCGCCTTTTTCCGGGACAGTACGCCTTACGCCCGCTGTCGGGCGGCGAAGCTCCGCCCGGACAAAGAGACTCGTCCCTCACCTCTGGCCATGAAGGAGCGCCCCCACGACCACGGGACGGCATCGTCGCCGCTCCAACTATTTTTCGTTGAAAAAGCCTGCCGTCACCAGTAGTCTGGGGCTGCGACACGCCCAAAAGATCCTGCCCACCACTATTTGGCCGGGCGCAAAGAGCACGAGAGCGCCTTACCGCTCCCATCAGCTCTGGATACAGCAGCCATCAGACGGAGAGACCATGCACGACCACCATCCAGCTTTTCCCCGCACCGGGGCCACAGCGGACCTGCCTGCCGGAACCCCGGCCCCCGAACAGGACATGGGGCAGACCCGGGCCCTGCTTCTGGAGATGGCCCGCTGCCAGTCGCTGGACCAGATCTTCCGTCTGGTGGCGGAGACCTTCGCCGCCCGGCAGGACGTGGCCCTGTGCCGCATCTGGCTGCTGGAACAGACCGAGCCGAGCCTCTGCGCCAGCTGCCGCCATTTCTACGATTGCCGCGACCATCGCCAGTGCCTGCGGCTGGCGGCCAGCACCGGGCGTTCCCGCGTGGACGGGCATGCCTGGACCGCCCTGGATGGCGAGCACAGCCGTTTTTCCCTGGGGCTGGGCAAGGTGGGGCTCATTGCCCAGTCAGGCACCGCCTATCATGTGGATGCCGTCCGCCCGGATATGGACTGGGTGACCTCGCCCGACTGGATACGCCGGGAAGGCATCCGCACCTTCCTGGGCCAGCCGCTGGTGCACCGCGGCCGCGTGCTGGGGGTCTTCGCGGTCTTCAGCCGCGAAGTGCAGGATGCCCAGGCCATGGACCGCCTGCGCATGATCGCGGACTATCTGGCGGTCTCCATCGCCAATGCCCAGGCCTTTGAAGAGCTGACCCGCCTGAAGCGGCAGCTGGAGATCGAGAACGCCTACCTGAAGAACGATGCCCTTCCCCCGGCCGCCCTGGCGCTGACAGGGGACAGCCCCTGCATGCGCATGCTGAAGGAAAAGATCCGGCAGGTGGCTTGTACGGACATGCCCGTCCTCATCACCGGCGAAGCCGGGAGCGGCAAGGAAGCCGTGGCCGCCGAGCTGCACCGGCAAAGTTTCGTGGCCGGCGGGCCGCTGGTGCGGGTCAACTGTGCCGCCATCGCGCCCGACAGCTTCGAAGACGAGTTCTTCGGCCATGCGGCCCGCATGGGCTTTCTGGAGGCCGCCTCGGGCGGGACGCTCTTCCTGGATGCCGTGGACGAGCTCCCCCTGCCTCTGCAGGCCAGGCTCCTGCGCGTCCTGCAGGACAAGGAGTTCCACCGCGGCGGCGAGGACAGCGGACACCGGCTCAGCGTACGCCTTGTGGCCGCCACCAGCCGCGACCTCTACGAGCTGGTGCGCGCGGGGCTTTTCCGCGAAGACCTCTATTACCGCCTCAATGCCTTCCCCATCCGCATCGCTCCCCTGCGTGAGCGCCCGGAAGACATCCTGCCGCTGGCCCAGGCCTTTCTGGAACATGACCGGGCCCACCTGCAGCGGCCGGAACTGGCCTTTGCCGACGACGCTCCGGGACGCCTGCAGACCTATGCCTGGCCCGGCAATGTCCGCGAACTGCAGGAATGCCTCCTGCGCGCGGCCGCAGGCAGCACGGACGGTCTCCTGCACCTGGAGGCCCTGCCGCCGTCCCCTCCCTCTGCCGCGCCCCGGCCCGTCCTGCCTGCCGACGACAACGCCATCGTCTTTACCGAGGCGGAGATGCAGGCCCTGGAGCGGACCAATATCGCCAATGCCCTGCAACGGTGCCACGGCAAGATCTATGGCGAGGACGGGGCCGCGGCCCTGCTGGGCATCAGCCCCACCACGCTCTGCTCCCGCATCAAGAAGTTCGGCCTCCGCAAGCAGGACGTCTGATCCGGGCCGGAAGGCACGCCGCGCCGGGGAGCCCGGCCCGCGCCGGCCCTCACGGCCCGCACGTCCTGCCATGCCCCACTCCAACACCGCAGGATGGCGGCGCATCTTCGGACGGTCCTGACCGTGCCGGAGCCCCGCGCCCTTTACCCCTCCTCGATTCAACGATTTTTCGTTAAAACAACACCACGAGCATAAATTTTGCCGTCTAAAAACGAAAATTCCTCTTTTTCTATTGCCAAGAGCAACGATTTTTTGTTACCAAGAAGCCATGCCGTGGCTGGAAAGGCCATCTTTACCCCCGAGGATGCGCCATTTTTTCAGCATTTGGTAAAATATTCAACGATTTTTCGTTGAAATATGCACTCATGGAGGTATGGCAATGCCGAAACATGCGACTCCCCTGCTGGACCAGCTCGAAAGCGGCCCCTGGCCGAGCTTTGTGTCCGACATCAAACAGGGAGAGTATTGCATAAAGAATGTTATAATGGTATACTCCAGTTAAGGAGTTCTTTATGCAATACTGTCCAAAATGTGCGTCAGAGCGGATTGTGAAGAATGGAAGACACTTGGAGCGTCAGAGATTTCGCTGCAAAGACTGCGGTTTTCAATTTACCCGTGACACTCCCAGAGGACGACCGGCAACGGAAAAGGCAATGGCCATCCTGCTTTATACTTTGGGCCTTTCGTTTAATGCCATAGCACGTATTTATGGAGTTGCAACATCGACCGTCATGCGTTGGGTCCGGGATTTCGCTGAAAAAACTTATGAAAAGCCTTCTCCTGGGGAAGCTGTCATCATAGAACTTGATGAGATGTGGCACTATTTGCATTCAAAAAAAACAAACTATGGCTCTGGAAAGCTTATTGTCGCGATACCGGTCAACTCATTGACTGGGAATGTGGCAATCGTGACCAAAGCACTCTTGCAAGATTGATGGCAAGGCTTCGCCGTTGGTCTGTCTGGTTCTTCTGTACCGACAACTGGAAAGTATATCCACGGGAAATACCCGAGGACGACCTCATTCAAGGAAAACGGGGAACCGTGCGAATTGAACGAAATAATGCCCGCCAAAGACACTGGTTTGCCCGTTTCAAACGTAAATCTCAGGTGGTTTCAAGGTCCTTGCGAATGGTTGATCTCACAATATCTCTCTTTGCCAGATTTCATGTGAACGGGCAAAGAGAAGATATTTTATCATTCTTTTAGCAATACTCTCCAAACAGGAAGCCGCCGCCCGTGCGGCCAATCCCAAAGGACTCGACTATCAGATCCCCGCTGATGCCCCCGAAGACCTGCTGGGCGTCCTGGAACTTTCCTACGAAGAAAAGGAGACCCACTGGAAGCACGGCGGCATCGTGGGCGTGTTCGGTTACGGCGGCGGCGTCATCGGCCGTTACTGCGACCAGCCCGAAAAGTTCCCCGGCGTGGCCCACTTCCACACCATGCGTGTGGCCCAGCCCGCTGCCAAGTACTACAACACCAAATTCCTGCGCGACCTGTGCGACATCTGGGACCTGCGCGGTTCCGGCATCACCAACATGCACGGTTCCACCGGTGACATCGTGCTCCTGGGCACCCAGACCCCGCAGCTGGAAGAGATCTTCCACGTTCTGACCCACAAGCTGCACAACGACCTCGGCGGTTCCGGCTCCAACCTGCGCACCCCCGAAGCCTGTCTCGGCCAGTCCCGCTGCGAATATGCCTGCTACAACACCCAGGACATGTGCTACCAGCTGACTCAGGACTACCAGGACGAGCTGCACCGTCCCGCCTTCCCCTACAAGTTCAAGTTCAAGTTCGACGGCTGCCCCAACGGCTGCGTGTGCGCCATGGCCCGTTCCGACTTCGCTGTGGTGGGTACCTGGAAGGACGACATCAAGATCGACCAGGATGCCGTGAAAGCCTACGTGGGCGGCGAATTCAAGCCCAACGCCGGTGCTCACGCCGGTCGTGACTGGGGCAAGTTCGACATCCAGGCCGAAGTGGTGGACCGCTGCCCCTCCAAGTGCATGAGCTGGGACGGCAACAAGCTGTCCATCAAGACCGCCGACTGCGTGCGCTGCATGCACTGCATCAACACCATGCCCCGCGCCCTGCACATCGGTGACGAACGCGGCGCCAGCATCCTGGTGGGCGCCAAGGCCCCCGTGGTGGACGGCGCCCAGATGGGCTCGCTGCTGGTGCCCTTCATCTCCTGTGAAGCGCCGTATACCGAGATCAAGGAAGTCATCGAAAAGATCTGGGACTGGTGGATGGAAGAAGGCAAGAACCGCGAACGCGTGGGCGAGACCATGAAGCGTCTTTCCTTCCAGAAGCTGCTCGAAGTCACCGACACCGAGGCCGCTCCGTACCACGTCACGGCTCCCCGCTCCAACCCGTACATCTTCTTCAAGGAAGAGGAAGTGCCCGGCGGCTGGAACCGCGACCTGGCCGAATTCCGCAAACGCCATCAACGCTAGTGTAAGGGAGAAAGACCATGGCTTTTATTTCTTCCGGCTACAATCCGGCCAAGCCCATGGAAGGGCGCATCACCGATATCGGTCCCCGCAAGTACGATGAGTTCTTCCCGCCGGTCATCAAAAAAAATTTCGGCAAGTGGCTGTACCACGAGATCCTCGAGCCCGGCGTGCTGATGCACGTGGCCGAGGGCGGCGACAAGGTGTACACCGTCCGCGTGGGCGGCACCCGCACCATGTCCATCACCCACATCCGCGAGCTGTGCGACATCGCCGACAAGTACTGCGGCGGCTACCTGCGCTGGACCACCCGCAGCAACATCGAGTTCATGGTGGAAGACGAAGACACCATGAAGGCCCTGCGCGACGAGCTCAACAGCCGCAAGTTCGACGGCGGTTCCTTCAAGTTCCCCGTGGGCGGCACCGGCGCCGGTGTCAGCAACATGGTGCACACCCAGGGCTGGGTGCACTGCCACACCCCCGCCACCGACGCTTCCGGCCCCGTGAAATGCGTCATGGACGCCATGTTCGAGGACTTCAAGAACATGCGCCTGCCCGCGCCCGTGCGCATCTCCCTGGCCTGCTGCATCAACATGTGCGGCGCCGTGCACTGCTCCGACATCGGCCTGGTGGGCATCCACCGCAAACCGCCCATGATCGACCACGAATGGGCCGACCAGCTGTGCGAGATCCCGCTGGCCGTGGCCGCCTGTCCCACCGCTGCCGTCCGTCCCACCAAGGTGGAACACAACGGTCAGAAGGTGAACTCCATCGCCATCAAGCAGGACCGCTGCATGTACTGCGGCAACTGCTACACCATGTGCCCCGCCCTGCCCATCGCCGACCACGAAGGCGACGGCATCGCCATCATGGTGGGCGGCAAGGTCTCCAACCGCATCAGCATGCCCAAGTTCTCCAAGGTGGTCGTGGGCTACATCCCCAACGAGCCGCCGCGCTGGCCCACCCTGACCAAGACGGTGAAGCACATCGTCGAAGTCTATGCCGCCAACGCCAACAAGTACGAACGTCTGGGCGACTGGGCCGAACGCATCGGCTGGGAAAGCTTCTTCAAGCTGACCGGCCTGAAGTTCACCCACCACCTGATCGACGACTTCCGCGATCCGGCTTACTACACCTGGCGTCAGAGCACCCAGTTCAAGTTCTAAGCCGAGCTTGAAAATACCCCGGCGGCGCTTTCCGGCGCCGCCGGGTTCAGGAGAAAAAAATGGCTGACGAAAAAGACGTTGTTGTCGAATTCCTGAAGAGCAAGTCCTCCTCCAAGTCCAAGTTCTACTTCAAGGACTTCACGGAGCTGTTCCCCGAAAAGGGCCCCCGCGAAGTGAAGAAGATCCTCACCAGGCTGGTGAACGAAGAAGTGCTGGAATTCTGGTCTTCCGGCTCCACCACCATGTACGGCCTCAAGGGGGCCGGCAAGCAGGCCCATACCGAGGGCGAAGATTAACTGCCGGGCGGTCGTGCCTCCCGCACCGGCAACAGTCCGTCCCCACGCAGTCGGGACCGCGACGGACGCAAATATCATACGGTATGCCGCCAAATACCGTTCAGGAGCATGTGCCCTGCCTTACCCCACAGAAATGCCGCGAGCCATCGCGGCATTTCCGTTTTCCGCACGGATGCAACGCCTGTCCGGCGAAGGCAAGGGGCCCTGCCCCGCCTATCGTCCCCGGCGGTCTGCGGCGACAGCGCCCCCGGTGTTTCCCGTCCCGCTTTCCGGCGGCGGCAGGGATGGGCAAGGGCCTGCGCCAGTCCCTCCGCCTCCTGCCTGCGCCGGGCAGCGCTTTTGTACCTGCCGGTCACCGGGCTGAACGGTCCCTCCTCCCCATGCCGCCCCTCCTGCGCCCGCATCACAGCCGGCTTGAATCCTCCGCCCGCCCCGCCTACACTGCGGCCATATGCCGCGACCTGCCGCCCTTCACAGCTTTCCGTGCGGGCATCAGGCGGCCGCGAGCCCCTCGGGATCGCGCACTTCCTGCGCGCCCGTTACGGAGGTCTGTCATGGGCGTCACCTTTTCCCTCAATGACGAAGAACGGCAATGGCTCTCCCGGCTGGCCCGGGACAGCATCACCACGGCCCTTGAGGGCCGGGAGGACGTCCCGCCGCCCCTGCCGTCCGCGCTGGCCGGAGGGACGCTGGCCCAGTCCCTGGGCTCCTTCGTGACCCTGAACAAGGACGGCGACCTGCGGGGCTGCATCGGCAACATGGTGGGCCGGGAGCCGCTCTGGCAGAACGTCTGGCGCATGGCCCGTGCCGCCGCCTTCGAGGATCCCCGCTTCCCTGCCCTGGATGCGGAGGAATGGCCGCACTGCCACCTGCACATCTCCGTGCTGGGCCCCCTGAGCCCTTGCCCCGACCCGGCGCGGGTCGTCATCGGCCGTCACGGCCTGCTGCTGCGCCTGGGCATGCGTCAGGGCGTCTTCCTGCCGCAGGTGCCCGTGGAACAGGGCTGGGATCTGGGGCAATATCTGGAACATCTCTGCCGCAAGGCCGGTCTGCCCGCAGGCAGCTGGCGTGATCCGCAGGCCCTGCTCTTCTGGTTCGAGAGCCTGGTCTTCGAGGCCTGAACCAAAGAGCCCTGAGGAGGAAGTATCCCTGCCTGCCGCGCTGTCCGTGCCCCTTCGCAGCAACAGGCGGAGGAGAAAATGGCCCGCTCACGCCAGCGCGAAGAGGGCCCACCCCTCGCGCGCTTTCTCCGGAGAAGTGTCTCCACAAAGGACCGGAGGGTCTGCCCTCTTGATTTCTTCACGCCGGGGGCGGCATCCTGCCGCCGTGTCCGACAGCGGATGCCCCACGGATGCGGCCTTCTCGAAGCCCGCGCGCCTCTATCCTTTCCCCGATATATCGGTCCACAGACGAAACGCCGCCGCCTGAAATATCCCAGCCGCCATACGGGACGGCTTGCGGTCCGCCGTCCTGAGCCCCGGGCGAAAGTCCACAACCACCCGCAAAGCGGGTGGTTTGCTCTGGCCCTGTAAGGGCCTGTTACCGGCTGCGCCTAAAGACGCTGGCTTTCACGCTGTTCAAGCCCAGTGCCCTTGCCGCCTTGGCTACCCCTTAAAGGGGTCTTGATATTCGCGTGATGTCAGCTTGTCTCTCATAATGTCGTGACGTTCCTGATCCTGGATATATTTTTTGATCGTTGCCTCATTAAGCCCCACCGTACTGACATAATATCCTTCGGCCCAAAATTTTCTGTTGCCAAACTTATATTTAAGGTTTGCGTGCTTATCGAATATCATCAACGAACTTTTCCCTTTCAGGTAGCCCATGAAATTTGCCACACTGATTTTAGGAGGAATGGACACCAGCATGTGGATATGATCCGGCATCAGATGCCCTTCCAGAATCTCAACCCCTTTATATTTGCAGAGGCATTGCAGAATTTCTTTTATACTTTCACGGAGCTGTGCGAAGATTATTTTTCTTCTATATTTTGGAGTAAAGACGATATGATACTTGCACAACCATTTCGTATGCGCTAGGCTATGAGCCTTGGTTCCCATAACAAAAACACCTTTCCGTTAATGTTGCGATGGGCTTGAACAACTTCATCGTAGCGGAAAGGTGTTTTTGTGTGTATAACGTATTGTCTCCACCCGCATAGCGGGTGGTTTTTTGTTTCGCGCCTGTCAGGCGCTCAACAGGCTAAAGCCCATAACAAAAGGGACGTTCCCTGTACGGGAGCGTCCCTTGTTCTTTTATCAGCTGTTTCCCGTCCCCTCGTTTCCAGCCTGATGAAACGCATTGGGAAAAGGACGAGAAGCGGAAGGAGGGCCCCTTTCCTGCGTCAGGCAAAGACGGCTCCCCGCAAAAATATATCTCCTACGACGTGGGCGGCACGATGGGATCGCCGTACATCTTCCAGGTCAGCGGGCGATAGATGGAGATCAGGACCATGGCGAAGATGATGGCTACCTGGACCAGGCTAGCCCAGAGTTCTTCCGGCAGGATACAGGAGCGCACGAAGCGCAGGGGCCAGTCCAGCCCCATGGGCGTGAGCCATTCGATGCAGCGGTCACCCACGGGCAGCCAGAAGAAGGTGCCCCAGAAACCGGCGCAGAAACTGATGATCCACTTGAAGGTGACCCAGGCGAATTTGAAAAAACCCAGTGAGGTGAAGATGGAATAGAGCAGGCCGGTGAGCACACAGCCGATGAGCCCGGGCATGACCACCCAGGAATCCACGATATAGCGGCAGTATTCCACCAGCTTCACGGTCGCCGGATCGTCCATGCCCAGTTTGAGGAAACCGAGGGCCTGCATGGAAAAGGCGCCGCCCGCCCAGGCCAGGGCCGCCAGCAGGTGCAGGGCCTTCATGCCCTTGATGATATGGTTGTCACGTGCGCTCACGCCCTTGCCGCGCGAGCCGTAATTCCTGACCCGTTCGCTGAACACTATGACATCCTCCCGCACGCCCCCTGCGGGGCCTGCTCTGCGACGCCCTTTCCCGGGGCAGCCGCTCTTTTGACGCTACCCAGCGGAGCCTGTTTTTTCAAGCCCCGCGGGATGGCTGCGAGGGACGCAGGCATCCCGCACGCTCCGGAGCCGTCCGTCCGCGTGCCATGCTCCCGGTCACAGAAAGCCCCATCTCTCCCTGCCGGGCCTTCGGGAAACGATCGGGCCGTATGGCAGGCCCCGGAAAGAAAAAGCCGCCCTGCGCCTCCATCAGGCACCGGGCGGCCTCCACGGCGCGGACAGCGCCCGGGAAACCCGTGGGACCAAGGCCCGTCCGCCTTCGTTACAATTCCAGCAAGGCCCGCCAGCGGGGCAGCTCGGGCTGCAATTCCAGATAGTCGTCCGGCAGGGCGGGCGGCGCGGCCTGGGCCAGGGCCCGCTTCACATCGTCCAGGCTGCCGGTACGCAGCAGGCCGGGGACGTCCTGCAAGGGGCACAGGTCGAAGCCGTCCGAGGGCAGCATGACCATGACGGGCAGCTTTTTGAGGGCCGCTTCCAAGACCACGGTGGTGGAAGCGGACGACCAGACCACGGTACCGGGCACCAGATGGGTGGCGATGGGGCCGTCGGCAAAACGCAGGCGCCCGGCCTGGGCCCCCAGCTCGTGACGCAGGTCGGCCTCCACGGAAAGATAGGGATGCGGCTTGACCACGATCTCCCAGCCGTCCAGCAGGCCCGCGTGCACGGCCCGGGCCAGCAGACGCACATGGTCGGCGGTCTCGTCGGCAAAAAAGCCGGTCACCACCAGCAGGCGGTGGTGCGTCTGCCCTTCCTGCGGCGGCACGGCGGACTTGCGGGCATCGACGAGATACATGTAGCGCAGGGCCTCCACCAGCTCCAGACGCTCCTGCGGCACACCGGCGGCCTGCCACTGCCGCAGGGCCCCCTGCCCGTTGGCGCAGATGCGGTCGGGCTGGAAGGGCGCGCAGGCGCTGTCCGTGAAGGTGACCGGATCGTCGAAATAGCGGAAGTCCGTGGGCCGGATGGTGGAATGCTGCGCCCCGTACACGGGCCCGCCCGCGCCGGGCGTGGTGTGGGCGGCATGGGTCAGCATGCGTTCCCAGGGGCAGTTCTCCAGCGGGAAGGTGAACCAGCGCTGGGGCCCGGCGGCCTTCACGTAATTGTCGATGCCGCGCTGTTGCAGGCAGCGCTCCAGACAGCGCCAGCCCCGGAAGGTCTCGGCCCAGTCCTCGGCCATATAGGCCCAAAAGTTCAGGCGGGAGCCCTCGAAACGGCAAAGCTCGCGCATGGAGGCCTCCAGACGGCGGCTGGTCCAGGCCAGACGCAGATAGCGCTTCCAGGCGGCCCGCAGGTCGGCGGTCGTGAGGAATTCCTCCAGATAGTGGAAGCTCACGCCGTCCTGCCGTGCGGCCCGCAGACGGTCCCGCATCCTGATGCAGCCGGCCAGATCCATCTGCGGCGACGGGAAGCGGATGAACAGCCAGCGCACGGGCGTCCTGGCCGCCGCCGCGCACAGGGCGTCGTGCAGGCCCTCCCAGTAACGGGAGCGGAAGCGGCCCGCTGCCGCGGCTTCCATGTCCACATTGGGGAAATAGGTGGCGATGGTGCCCGTGGTCACATGCGCGGGCGGCAGGGTGGGCAGGGCCCCGCCCCTGGGCCGGAGGGGCAGGCGCACCCGGAACCACCAGTGGAGGAAGCGCCCGGCCGCGCGCAGCAGGGAGGGGCAAGCCTCATAGATGCGGCGCAGCCGGCTGCGGTAGCGTCCGTCACGGCACTTGGGATCGTGATAGTCCGCGAACTGCCGCCCCGTGGCCTGGCAGAGCGCCAGCAGGGTCTCGCACAGCCGGTCGTCGCCGCCCACCAGACGCAGGGCCGTGAAGCCGCCCTCGTCCAGCAGATGCTCCAGGGTACGCAGCTTGTAGATCTCGTAAAGCAGGGGCGTCATCTTGGGATGGCGCTCGTAGAGCAGCGAACACCACCACATGGACAGCTTTTCCCCGGCCTGGAAATGCTCGTGCAGCAGCGCCCCCTCCACGGGCCTGAGGCCCGTCCGGCAGGCCCATGCGGCGTGCTCGCGCCGGATCTCCGTCAGCCGGGCATCGCACAGGGCAGGCAGCGAGATGTGGTTGCCGGGCACGTCCCGCAGGTTCCAGTGGGCCACGGCGGCGGACGTCTCCAGATGGAAGGCCAGCGGCGCTCTGCTGTCGGCCAGCAAGGTAAGTTCTTTCATGGGCGCTCCTTTCCGGACAGGGGAAGAAAAAACGGACGGCATGGTGCCGTCCGTGCAGGCTCAGGCTTTGAGGGCCGCGGCGATGGCCGGGCCGTAGGGCGCGCGCAGGACGCCCTTTTCCGTGATGATGCCCGTGATGCAGTCAGCGGGCGTCACGTCGAAGGCAAAATTGAAGACCGGCACCCCTTCGGGGACGATGCGGGTCTCGCCCACATGGGTCACTTCCCGGTCGGGGCGCTCCTCGATGGGGATGTGCGCGCCGTCGGGCGTGCGCGGGTCGATGGTGGACAGGGGCGCCGCCACATAGAAGGGGATGCCGAAATGCTTGGCCAGCAGGGCCACGCCGAAAGTGCCGATCTTGTTGGCGGCGTCGCCGTTGGCCGCGATGCGGTCGGCCCCCACCACCACGCACTGCACCAGGCCCTTCTGCATCAGCAGGGCGCAGGCATTGTCGCAGGCCACGCGCACGTCGATGCCGTCCTGCTGCAGTTCCCAGGCGGTCAGGCGCGCGCCCTGCAGGAAGGGGCGCGTCTCGTCGGCGATGACCCGCACCTTCTTGCCCGCTTCCAGGGCGCCGCGGATGACGCCCAGGGCCGTGCCGTAACCGGCCGTGGCCAGGGCCCCGGCATTGCAGTGGGTGAGCACGGTGTCGCCGTCGTTGATGCAGGACGCCCCGTGGCGGCCGATCTCGCAGCAGATCTCCACGTCCTCGCGGCGCATGGTCTCGGCCTCGGCCAGCAGGACGGGGATGAGGGCCTCCATCTCCAGACCGGCATGGGCCCGCCACAGGGCCCGCATGCGCTCCACGCCCCAGCGCAGGTTCACGGCCGTGGGCCGGGCCGCCTCCAGACGCACCAGGGCCTGGTCATAGGCCGTGCGCCAGTCGGCACCGGCAGGCAGGCTGCGGCGCAGTTCCTCAAGGGCCAGCACGCAGCCGAAACCGGCCGTGACGCCGATGGCCGGAGCGCCGCGCACCACCATCACCTGCAGGGCCCGGATGGTCTCGTCCAGGGTGCGGATGGGCAGGTAGTCCTCGCGCCCGGGCAGGGCGCGCTGGTCCAGCAGATACAGGGTCATGGCGTCAGCGTCGAAACGGATATGGTGTTCCATGCGGTCCTCGATGGTTGAAGGGCGATAAAGGGTCCGTGAGATGGCGTAGCCTGTCCAATACCGACCACGGTAGCGCAAAGCCCTTATCTTGGCAAAGTGCTTTACAAATGCCGAACGCACTGGCTAATCTGGCTGAAGTTTTTGAACTTCAGCAGGAGAAGCGTCCCCATGGAAGAGTTCTCGCGCATCCAGCGCCTGCCCCCCTACGTTTTCGCGGTGGTAGGCGACCTTAAAATGAAGCTGCGTCGCCAGAATATTGATATCGTTGACTTCAGCATGGGAAATCCCGACATTCCCACCCCGCCGCACATCGTGGACAAGCTGGTGGAAGCCGCACAGAAGCCGGTGAACCATCGCTATTCGCTCTCCCGCGGCATCCCCCATCTGCGCGACGCCGTGTGCGAACGCTACAAGCGCCTCTATGATGTGGACCTCGATCCCAACACCGAAGCCATCGTGACCATGGGCTCCAAGGAAGGTCTCGCCCACCTTTCGCTGGCCATGCTCTCGCCCGGCGACGTGGTGCTGGCTCCCGACCCCACCTATCCCATCCACAAGTATGCGCCCATCATCGCCGGCGCCGACGTGCGCAGCGTGCCCATCGGGCCCGGCCGTGACTTTTTCGAGGACCTGACCGCCGCCACCAAGCAGGCCTGGCCCCGTCCCAAGCTGCTTTTCCTGTGCTACCCCCACAACCCCACCACGGAAGTGACCGACCTGGCCTTCTTTGAAAAGGTCGTGGAATTCGCCAAGGAGAACAACATCTGGGTCATCCATGACCTGGCCTATGCCGACCTGGTCTTCGACGGCTACAAGGCCCCCAGCTTCCTGCAGGCCAAGGGCGCCAAGGACGTGGGCGTGGAATTCTACACCATGTCCAAGAGCTACTCCATGCCCGGCTGGCGCGTGGGCTTCTGCCTGGGCAACCCCAAGCTCATCCACGCCCTGAGCCGCATCAAGAGCTACCTGGACTACGGCATCTTCCAGCCCATCCAGATCGCGGCCACCGTGGGCATGCGCAGCGGCGACGAAGAAGTCACCAAGATCTGCGACATCTACCGCCAGCGCCGTGACTGGCTCATCGACGGCCTCAACCGCATCGGCTGGGAAGTGCCCGCGCCCAAGGCGACCATGTTCGTCTGGGCCCGCATCCCCGAAGAGTTCCGCAAGATGGGGTCCGTGGAATTCTCCAAGCTGCTGCTCACCGAAGCGCAGGTGGCCGTCTCGCCGGGCCTGGGCTTTGGCGCCTACGGTGACGAGTACGTGCGCTTCGCCCTCATCGAGAACGATCACCGCACCCGTCAGGCCGTGCGCAACATCCGCCGCCTGCTCGGCGGCTCCAGCGATTAGGGGACACTATGGCCGACAGCAACAAGCCTCTGGTAGTGGGTCTGGCCGGGTTCGGCACCGTGGGCGGCGGTCTTGCCCGCCTGCTGGAAGAGAACGCCGGCATCATCCGTCAGCGTACGGGCCGGGACATCCAGGTCAAGAAGGTGCTGGTGCGCAATGCCCAGAAGGCGCGCACCGTGCCCCTGCCTCCCGGAGCCGACCTGACCACCAACCCTGACGAGCTGATCAACGATCCCGAGATCGACGTGCTGGTGGAGCTCATGGGCGGCATCGACGCCCCGCGTACCATCATCGACCGCGCCCTGGACGCCGGCAAGCACATCGTCACCGCCAACAAGGCCCTGCTGGCCGAGGAAGGGCTCGCCCTGTTCCAGAAAGCCGCCGGCAAGGGCCGCATCCTGCGCTACGAGGCCAGTGTTGCCGGCGCCGTCCCCGTGGTGGAGGCCCTGCGCACCAGCCTGGCCGGCAACCGCATCTCGTCCCTGATGGGCATCCTCAACGGCACCAGCAACTACATCCTGTCCGAGATGACCTCCAACGGTCTGGACTTCGATGTGGCCCTCAAACAGGCCCAGCAGCTGGGCTATGCCGAAGCCGATCCCACCCTGGACATCGACGGTCACGATGCGGCCCACAAGCTGACCCTGCTCATCCGCCTGGCCTACGGGGTCAATTATCCCTATACGGCCATGCCCGTGCGCGGCATCCGCGGCATGTCCAGCCTGGACATCGCCCTGGCCCGCGAGTTCGGCTACCGCATCAAGCTCATCGCCCAGGTGCGCGAACGCCGCGAGCCCGGCCAGCCCGACGACAAGGTGCGGCTGGAGGCGGGCGTGTTCCCGGCCCTGGTGCCCTATACGGTGCTGCTGGCCCGCGTGGGCGGCGTGTACAACGCCGTGCGCGTCAGCGGCAATGCCTGCGGCTCGCTCTTCTTCCACGGCCGCGGCGCGGGCGACCTGCCCACCGCCGGTGCCGTGCTGGCCGACCTCATGGCCGTGGCCCGTGACGAGAACCCGCACAACACCGGCTACGCCTGTGACGACCTGCCCCGCGCCAGCATCGTGCCGCCCGCGGAATGGCGTTCGCGCTACTATGTGCGCGTCATGGTCGAGGACGAGCCCGGCGTGCTGCGCGATCTGGCCGGCTGCATGGCCGACCAGGGCGTGAGCATGGCCCAGGTCATCCAGCGTACCGACGAAGGCAAGGGCGTGCCGCTGGTCTTCATGACCCATGAGACCACCGAAGAAGCCATGAGCACCGCCCTGCAGCGCACCCTGGATACCGGCATGCTGCGCCAGCCTGCCGTGTACTTCCGCGTGCTGGATTAACAAAAACGAACGCAGGGGGAGGCTCTCCCCCTGCACACGATCTCAAAATGATGGTGCCCAGCTCCGCGGGAAAGCCCGTGCCATCGTGAGACATTTCCCGCCACTGCCGGAGCCGTCCTCGCGGGGAGGGGTTCCGGGTGCTTCTCCAGCCACCACATCGCGCAGGGTCAGGAAACATCCCGGCCCTGCGCTTTTTACGCAGCCATGCTGCACGAGGGGCCCCATGATCATTCTGGAAGATCCGTATGTCTCGCCGGAGCTGGCCACCTTTGCCGCCGACCGGCAGGAACCTGTCCTGGATACGCCCGCTGCCCGGCAGGCCGGGCTGGATTACGGGCTGCACCTCAACCTTGTCTCCAGCCGCGACTTCGGCCGTCTGTGCTGCCAGGGGCAGCGCCTGTACAGCAATTCGGAAAACGCCCTGGACTGGCTCTACAGCCGTTCGGGCAATGCCGGGCTGGTGCGCGCCACCGAACTGCTCAAGAACAAGCTGCTGTTCCGCCAGCGTCTGGCCCCGCTCTTCCCCGATTTCCATTTCCGCGAGCTGACCCTGCGGGACGTCATGGAGACCCATTTCGAAAGCCTGCCCGGTCCCTGCGTGCTCAAGCCTGCGGTGGGCTTCTTCAGCCTGGGCGTCTACAGCATCGAGAACGCCCAGCAGTGGCGCGCCGCCCGTGACGACATCGCGGCCGGCGCCGTGCGCTGGCGCAAGGAATATCCCGCCGCCGTGCTGGACAACCAGGTCTGGCTGCTGGAATCCCTCATCCAGGGCACGGAATATGCCGTGGACGTCTATTTCAACAGCCGCGGCGAGGCCGTCATCTGCAACATCCTCCAGCACGACTTCGCCTCTTCCGAAGATGTGAGCGACCGCCTGTATTACACCAGCGCGGACATCATCCGCCGCATGTCCGGGCCGCTGGAAGCGTGGTTCGACCAGATCAACGAGCGCCTGGGCCTGCGCGATTACCCCGTCCATGTGGAACTGCGCCGCGACGCCGACGGCCATATGGTGCCCATCGAATTCAACCCGCTGCGCTTCGCGGGCTGGTGCTGCACGGACATCAGCCTCTTCGCCTGGGGCTTCCCCACCTACGGCTGCTATCTGGACGACCGGCGCCCGGACTGGGACAGCATCCTGCCCGGCCGCGAGGACAAGCTCTACACCCTCATCGTGCTCAACAAGCCCGCCGCCTGCCCGCCGGTGCGCGGCTTCGACTACGACGCCCTCTGCGCCCGCTTCCGCAAGGTCCTGCACCTGCGCCGCGGCTTCTACGACCGCTATTCCCACTTCGGCTTCCTGTTCACCGAGACCCCGGCCCATGACCGGACGGAACTGGACGCCATCGTGCGTGACGACCTGCTGGGCTACGTCATCCCCGAAGACCATGAGGAGGCGCCCCAGGCCCGATAAGCAAACCAAGGAGGCTCTCATGAAGAAGATCGGCATCATCCGCTGCATGCAGACCGAGGACATCTGCCCCGGCACCACGGACTTTTCCTTTGCCGCCCAGGGCAAGGGCGCTTTCGAGGAACTGGGCCCCTGCGAGGTCATCGGCTTCGTCTCCTGCGGCGGCTGTCCCGGCAAGCGGGCCGTGGCCCGCGCCAGGATGCTGGTGGATCGCGGCGCCGAAGCCGTTGCCCTGGCCTCCTGCATCTGCAAGGGCAACCCCATCAGCTTCCCCTGCCCGCACCACGAGACCATGATCGCCGCCATCCGCAAAAAACTGGGCGACGGCGTGCCCGTGCTGGATCACACGCACTAGGGATACGCATGAGATAGGAGCGGGAGGGAATCCCCTCCCGTACTGCCCCTTTCCGGCGCGTACGCTCCCGGGCCATGCAGGGCGGCTTCCTGCCATGCCTCGTCCTGACGGGAGACCGTCATGGGCCATGGCCCCGGCACGGTACCGTCCGCCGGAGGCACGGGCAGCACATCTTCCTGTCCCGTCGCCGGCCCGTCACCTTCATGACGACCGGCGGTCACACAAAGCAGGCATGCTGGGCATGGCATGTCCCCGGCTCCCCGATGCGCAGCAAGGATGTCCCCAGCCCGGGCGGACCCGTAAGGATCGGGAAGGCCAAGGCGGCGCGGCCGGGCCCTCCCCCCGCCCTTTACCTTCCCGCCGCTGTGGGCTATGGAGGGGATGACCGCCTGTTCCGGCGGGCCGCATTTCATCATCAATCACGGACAAAACGGATTCAAAAGGAGAAGTCATGGCGGATATTCTGATCATCGGCGCCGGTGGCGTGGGAAGCGTGGTGGCGCACAAGTGCGCCCAGTTGGCCAAAGAAGGGGCCTTCGGCAAGATCACTCTTGCCAGTCGTACGCTTTCCCGGTGTGACGAGATCGCCCGCTCGGTCAAAGCCCGTCTGGGCGTCGACATCGCCACCGCCCAGGTGGATGCCGACAACGTGCCCGAGCTCTGCGCCCTCATCCGTCAGGTGAAGCCCCACACCGTGCTGAACATCGCCCTGCCCTATCAGGACCTGCACATCATGGACGCCTGCCTGGAATGCGGCGTGCATTATCTGGATACGGCCAACTACGAGCCCCTGGATACCGCCAAGTTCGAATACAAATGGCAGTGGGCCTACCAGGAGCGCTTCAAGCAGGCCGGCCTCACCGCCCTGCTGGGCTCCGGTTTCGACCCCGGCGTCACCAACGTCTTCTCGGCCTGGGTCATGAAGCACGAGCTGGACGAAGTGCATGTGCTGGACATCATCGACTGCAACGCCGGTGACCACGGCCAGCCCTTCGCCACCAACTTCAACCCCGAGATCAACATCCGCGAAGTGACCGCCCGCGGCCGCTACTGGGAACGCGGCGAATGGGTGGAGACCGATCCCCTGTCCTGGTCCATGACCTACGACTTCCCCGACGGCATCGGCCCCAAGAAGTGCTTCCTCATGTACCACGAGGAACTGGAATCCCTGGTGCAGAACCTCAAGGGCCTGAAGCGCGCCCGCTTCTGGATGACCTTTTCGGAAAACTACCTGAACCACCTCAAGGTGCTGGGCAATGTGGGCATGACCCGCATCGATCCCGTGCGCTTCCAGGGCCAGGACATCGTGCCCATCCAGTTCCTGCGCGCCCTGCTGCCCGACCCCGCCTCCCTGGGCCCGCTGACCAAGGGCAAGACCTGCATCGGCAACGTCATGCGCGGCATCAAGGACGGCAAGGAAAAGACCGTCTACATCTACAACATCTGCGACCATGAAGCCTGCTACGCCGAAGTGGGTTCCCAGGCCATCTCCTACACCACCGGCGTGCCCGCCATGATCGGTGCCAAGATGATGGTCTCCGGCCAGTGGCTCAAGCCCGGTGTGTGGAACATGGAACAGTTCGACCCCGACCCCTTCATGGCCGACCTCAACGCCTACGGCCTGCCGTGGCAGTGCGTGGAAGTGAAAGACTAGTCCCTTTCGCGCCGGCAACGCTGTTTCAGGGGGAAGGGGCCCGCGGGCTCCTTCCCCCGTTGCGCTCCGGCCCGGGAACAGACCCGCCGCCCCTGCGGCCAGGCCCCGGACGGCAGCCCTTTCTTCACCCCAACCCCTGCAAAAGACCAAAACATGAAGCATCTCCTGCCCCTGCTGGATCCCCGTACCGTCCCCTCGCCCTGCTTCGTGCTGGACGAAGCCCGTCTGGCGGCCAATGCGGCCATCCTGGACAGCGTGCAGCAGCGCACCGGCGCCAAGATCCTGCTGGCCCTCAAGGGCTTTGCCGCCTGGGACAGCTTTTCCCTGCTCTCCCGCGCCAAAGGCCACGGCCCCCTGTGGGGCACCTGCGCCAGCTCCGTGGATGAGGCCCGCCTGGGCCGCGAAGAATTCGGCGGCGAAGTGCACGCCTTTGCCGCGGGCTGGACGGAAGAAGAGCTGGACGAGCTGCTGCCGCTGGTGGATCACCTGGTCTTCAACTCCCTGGCCCAGTGGGAACGCTTCGGCCCCAAGGTCCGGGCCTGGTGCCGGGACAACGGCCGCGAGATCAGCTGCGGCCTGCGCATAAATCCCGAACATTCCGAAGGCGCCGTGGCCATCTACAATCCCTGCTCCCCGGGCTCCCGTCTGGGCATCCGGCCGCACCAGCTGCCCGAAACGCTGCCGGAAGGCATCTCCGGCCTGCATTTCCATACCCTGTGCGAACAGGGCTCCGACGCGCTGGAACGCACCCTGGATGCCGTGGAGGCCCGTTTCGGCAAGCAGCTGGCCCAGTGCAAGTGGATCAATTTCGGCGGCGGCCATCACATCACCCGCGAAGGCTACGACCTGGACCGCCTCTGCCGCTGCATCACGCGCATGCAGCAGAACTACGGCGCGCAGATCTATCTGGAGCCCGGCGAGGCCGTGGCCCTCAATGCGGGCTGGCTGGTGGCCACGGTGCTGGACGTGGTGCAGGCCGACATGCCCATCGCCATCCTGGACACCTCGGCCTCCTGCCACATGCCCGACGTGCTGGAGATGCCCTACCGCCCCAACCTGCTGGCCCCAGAAGACGGCGAGCTGCGCCTGGCGGGCGAAAACGGCGAAAAGGCCTGGACCTGCCGCCTGGCGGGCAAGTCCTGCCTGGCCGGGGACGTCATCGGCGAATACAGCTTCGCCGCGCCCCTCAAGGCCGGTGACCGCCTGATCTTCACCGACATGGCCATCTACAGCATGGTCAAGACCACCACCTTCAACGGCCTGCGCTTGCCGTCCATCGGCAGCCTGGCCGCCGACCTCGACGCCGCCGACCCGGCCGCCACGGCCCGTTTCCGTCTGGTGCGCCGCTTCGGCTACGAGGACTTCAAGACCCGTCTGTCCTAGATAGTGTCGTCAAATTAGGTAGTGTCGTCAAATTATGTTTGCCCACAAAGATATGCATCTGATTTGAACGGCGGCAAGAAAAGATGCACATCTTTTGGCATATCGTGTGGCAATTCCCCGCCAGCGCTTGAGATGGAGAAAAGCATTCTCGACAAGATGCCTGACTTTGTAGAGCTCTCTGTCATAGTTGCGTGATATTTTACGACTTCTCTTTGGCGGGATGACAACCTGGAAACCGGATTCACCTGCTTTGCGGAGAATACTCTCCGTATCGTAGCCTCTATCAGCCAAAAGTGCCCCGGCACTCAACCCGTCAATCAACGCACAGGCCTCTTTGCAATCAGCTCGGGTACCTTCTGTAACAATAACTCTGACCGGCATACCATGCGCATCCACGGCCAGATGTATTTTTGAGTTGAGCCCCCTTTTGTGCGGCTCATGGCCTCATTACCTCCCGCAGCGCCCGCCGCATGGGGATGTACTTTGCAATGACTGGCATCAATGATGAGCCATTCAAAATCAGGTTCGACAATGAGAGCTTCGAGTATTTTCTCCCAAACTCCCCGATCTCGCCATCGGCAGAAGCGGCGATGTGTATTTTTCCAGTCGCCAAGATCGGGGGGTAAATCCCGCCACGGAGCCCCGGTTCTCAGTATCCAGAAGACGGCGTTGATAAACAATCGGTTATCGGCGGAAGGACGACCGACAGAGCCTTTGGAACCGGGAAGAAGTTTTTCAATATTTGCCCATACCTTGTCGGAAATATCATGCCTCCGATGTGCCGCCATATGGTCTCTCCTCATTGTAAGTGAAGAGATTATAACATACTTTTGAATTTGACGACACTATCTAGGACATCGAGACCACAGGCCTTTTCCTGAACGCAAACAGCCCCCGCATGACATCATGCGGGGGCTGTTTGCTTGCATCCCTGCCAGCTGTTCCCTGGATGGAACACACCAGGGAAGGGGACATAGGGAGAAAGGGGCCCTTCTCGTATCGGCAGCGACCGAAGGCGGCCTCAGGCCGTGCCCGTCAGCGACAAAGAAGCGTTACTGGCGACAGCAGGGACACGGACCCTCCCCTCATATTTTACTGCTGCACGGACGTGGCCGGGGCCAGATCCTCGACGGAGCTCACGGGACGGCTGCCGGGATAGACCTCACCGGCGCTGGTACCGAAATCGCGCTGGGGCGTCACGGTACCGCGCACGGCATGCACGGGCCCTGCCGGCTGCGCCTGCGTCCGGGCCGTTGCGGCCTGCCGTTCCTGTTCCAGCCGCTCCAGGCGACGGGCCTGCTGCTCGCGGGCCTGTTCCGCGGCCTTGCCCCAGCGGGGGCTGCTGCTGCGCGCCATGGGCACCGGCGTGCTGCCCGCGGCCCAGATCAGGCTGGTATCCCGCGTGGAGGAGGCTCGCTGGGCGGCATCGAAGCCGCTGCGGCCCGTTTCCTGTCCGGCCAGCTGCACATCGGGGAAACTCTCCGGCGGCATGAGCTCGCGGCCGTCAGGCAAAGGCTGCCGGGTGCGCCGGGCCATGAGCAAAGGCGGTTCGGGGTCCAGGCTGCCGTCCAGGAAATCGCTGACCGTCACGAAACGCTGACAGCCCCCGGCCTGCAGCTGCGCGATGATGCGCGGCAAGTTCTCCAGCGTGCCGTGCACCGTATCGTGGAAGAGGAAGATGCCGCGCAGATCGTTGTTGACGTAACGCTGGCCCCGCGTGTTGACCAGGGCGGCGTAATCCTCGCGCACGCCCCGCCAGTCCTCGCTGTCCAGCGACCAGAGCACGACCTTGAGGTCCATCTGCTCGGCAGCTTTCAGGGTGATGTCATTGAACGAACCGTACGGCGGGCGCAGGAAGCGGGCCTCGATGCCCAGGGAGCGCAAAAAGCGCTGCACCCTGCCGATCTGCTCGCTCTGGGCCGCCAGGTTGAGATGGCGCAGATTGGGATGGGAATAGGTATGGATGCCGATCTCGTGACCTTCGTCATGGATGCGCTGCACGAGATCGGGATGGCGCTCGGCGTTCCGCCCCAGCACGAAGAACGTGGCCGGGATGTTGTGCGCGGCCAGGATGTCGAGGATCTGCGGCGTATTGGCCGAAGGGCCGTCATCGAAGCTCAGGGCGCAGAGGTTCTCCTGCATGGGCTGCGCGATGATGCGCACACCATCGTAGACCCGGCACTGGCGGACACTGGCATCATTCATTACCAGCGCCGAGAGGGAGGCAGGCTCCAGAGGCCCGGAGAGCTTCCGGGCAGTGGCGGAGACGCGCAGCGGCGTGCCGCTGTCCGGGACGGCCTGGGCACAGCCCGGCAACAAAAGCAGGGCCGCCAGCAGCAGCCCCATGCCCATGCGCGACGGGAAACGCGCATCACGATCTTTGCCGGTCACGGGCCTGCGGCCCTGCCGGAAACGGGAAAACATCATCTTTTCCACCCTGAACTGAAGTGTTTTTCTACCTAACACCGGCCCTCCGGGACTGCAAGGCTATTTATCAGGAACGAATATCAATTTTTTATCCTTTTATTCCAGCTAATTACAAATGAAATTAAACTCTTTTCAAATTTTTCAATTTTTTTCTTGACCCCGAGGGGTGTTTCCCGTACAAACAATCTTGTTCGAGAGGACAACGACGGACAGTTAGCTCAGTTGGTAGAGCACCGCCTTCACACGGCGGGGGTCACAGGTTCAAGTCCTGTACTGTCCACCACTACGGAGCGGTAGTTAAGACGGTTATAACGCCGGCCTGTCACGCCGGAGGCCGAGGGTTCGAGTCCCTTCCGCTCCGCCATAATTGCGAGAAAAGCGCACTGTGCAAACGGTGCGCTTTTTTTGAGAACAATACGGGATATTTTCCCGACTCCATATTTGGAGCGGTAGTTAAGACGGTTATAACGCCGGCCTGTCACGCCGGAGGCCGAGGGTTCGAGTCCCTTCCGCTCCGCCATAATCACGCGAAGGCGCCCTGCACATGCAGGGCGCTTTTTTTGTTCCCGCCACTCCGCACTGTCCCATTCCCACCTTCCGCCCTGTCTGCCCCAGCCACCATGCGTGGACAGGGGCGATCCTCTTGGTCTACCTTTTGCTATACCAGTAACAAAAAGGAGAGACCTATGCATCCCACTGCCAATATCATTGCAAAATTTGGTGCCGCTATCGGCATAGACGGCCTTGAGACCGAGAACGGCGTTTGCACGCTCCAGTTCGACGACGTGACAGTCACCCTTGAATGCGCTGAAAACAGCGACGCCCTGTACCTGTACAGCCGGGTGTGCGGCCTGCCGGAAAGCGATGCCGACAAGCTGGCGCTCTATGGCCTGCTGCTGGAACTGGACAGCTTTTTCAAGGGCACGGACGGCGGGGTGCTGGGCATCGAGCCCCTGCTCGACGCCGTGACCTATACCCGCCGCCTGCCGCTGGAACATCTGGACGAGGCCATCCTCGACCGCCAGGTGGGCCGTCATGTGGATACGGTGGAATCGCTGCGCGCTTCCATCGCGCAACTGCGGGAACAGGCCGCCACGCCCCAGGCCCCTGCGGAAGCGGGCTGGAACGACGGCATGCTGAAGATCTGAACGCTGCTGCCATAAAGGATTCGCCATGAAGATCAATGACCTGAACATCATCGCCCAACGGCTGGGCGCGTTCGGCAAGGAACATCTGGGGATCGATCGCCAGGGACATACCGTCCCCACCACCTCCTCACTGGGAGGCCGCATCGCCAGCTGGATACGCTCGCGCCACAGCGACACGGCAGCCCAGGCCAACCGTGACGTCATGACCGGGATCATCAATACCATCCGCCAGACCGACGATCTGGGCGACCGCTTCGCGGACATCGCCCGGAAGAGCCTGGAAAGCAAGCTGGCTGCCGGTCGTCCCTTGAGCGGACGTGACGCGGCCCGGGTGCTGCAGGACGTCATCCGTATCAAGACGACGGAAGACCAGGCCCGTCTGGAGACCCGGCTCATCAATGTCCGGGACCAGTTCCAGAAGCTCTGCGCCCCCCATGCCGACGGCTCGCCCTCGGATCTGGAAACGCAGACGGCCGCGCGGCGGCAGCGCTTCGGCCTGCTTCCGGCCACGGCGGAACAGCTCCGGGGTTATCGGGACACCGTCCTGCGCGATCTGGAAGCCAGGGCCCGGCGCGCCGACCATTCGCTGACAGCGGCCGAAAGCCTGGACGCCCTTGGCGAGAGCATCCGCATGCAGACACTGCAGGAAGCCAAGGCCGGTATCGCGGCCATGGCGGAGCAGGTCAGCGGCGAGGGCCCCCACGGCTTCATGGCCCGTCTGGATGCCGCCATGCGGATCAAGGGCCTCGTTGGCGACATCAGCCCCGCCACCCGCGACGTCCTGGTCCAGACCATCCATGACAAGCTCAGTGCCCGCTGCCTGTACGACAGCAACAACATACACCAGCCCACCCTGGCGGAAGCCTCCACGGTGGCCGACAAGGTCATCAACAATTTCGTGGCGGCCCTGGATACCGTGGAACACGCCCCGGCCATGCCCCGGGAGGCCAAGCGCATCCTGCAGGACGAGATCCTGCACGCCTCCAGGCCCGTGAACGCCGCCATGGCGCAGGCCATATGCGACGCCGTACTGGATACGGGCCAGTTCCTGCGCACCCTGACGCCGGCCGAGGCCACCCCCGCCGGACTGAAGAGGGACTTCGATGCCTATGCCCGGACCATGCACGCCGCCATCACACAGCCGGACGGCATGCTGCGTCCCGGCATCGAGGGCGGGCCGGAAGCCGGTCTGGTCCGCATCCTGACGGCACGCGCCGCATGCAGGATGCTGGGTCTCGGCAATCTGGAGCCCCTGAGCAAGGACGAACATGAGCTCTTCCAGCAGCTCGTACAGGAAAAGCAGCCCCTCCCGCCGGAGCTGGCCGCCCGCATCAATGCCCGTAATGGTGCCCACCACGCGGCCCGCAGTGCCCTGGGCGGCGGCTCCCCCCTGCATGTCCTGCGCCGTGAGCTTGCCCAGGAGGCCGACGCGGGCCTGCGTTCCCGCAACGAACTCCTGCTCATGAACGTCCTGGACACTCTGGTCCAGGCTGCGGAAAGCAACGAGTTCGATGCCCTTCTCGACCACGCGCCCGGTCTCGGCCAGATGCGCATGGCCGAAGCGCGCCGTTTCGTGCCCCAGGGCCTGGGCCTGACCCCGCCCGAAGGCCAGACCTTCGACATGGCCGCCGCCCGGCAAAAGATGCAGGACGGGCTCAATGCCACCGTCCTGTCCTCCCCTCCGGGCAACGGGGCCGTCACTCTGTCCAGAGAGGATCTGGCTTCTCCCGAACTCATCCGCAAGTGCAACTACTTCTCGGACCAGTTCCTCAAGGACTTCGCCCGGAACGGCATCACCATCAACGGGCACAAGTTCGGCGGCGGGAGATTTACCCATGAGCCGCAACAGATGGAACGGGAGCTGGACGCCCTCATCGCCATGTTCCCCTCCGCCGAAGAGGCCGGACGCATCTGCAGCCCGCTGCATCAGGCCAGCGGCGCCGATATCCTGATGCTCCTCATGGCCGACCCGGCCACCGCCAACGAGACCATGCGCATCGCTGCCCTCCAGTCCCGGCCCCTCGCCAACAGCCTGTCCATCGAGATCATCCGGCACTCTGACGGCTCGTACCACGTCAATATCGAATTCTGCTTCCAGAAGATCGATGCGGAGATGGGCCCCCGTGCCTCCTCCGGCATCAACGCGAGAGCCTCCTTCCTGCTGCCCAATGGCCGGGAACCGCTGCAATTCCGCATCGAGGATCTCGACGTGCTGTTCAACACCCGGCAGGGCTAGCCGCGGCCAACGGCCGCCTCCGCGCCGGGCTGACCGACTGCCCGCCTGAAAACGGAACGGGGCATCCGCTTGGCGGATGCCCCGTTTTTTGTCGGCCTGCGGCGCTGCTTGTGAGTGTCCCCTGTCCGGCCTGAGAGGCAGACCACAGGCACAAAAAAAGCCCCCGCGAGGCTTTCCTCGTGAGGGCTTGAAATCTGTGGCGCGCCCGGCGCGATTCGAACGCACGGCCTTTGGCTCCGGAGGCCAACGCTCTATCCGACTGAGCTACGGGCGCACATGTGTCTTTCTAGGCAAAGGGCGTGCCGCTGTCAAGCCCTGCCCCTGCCAGCTTCGGGGCGCACCGCCTCAGTCCCGCAAATGGTCCGTGCCTCTCTTCCGGGCGCGACGCCGCCCGGCATCACGGCAGGCCTGCTTCTTTTCGTGACAGTCTCCTAGTCTTGCGCTATACTTTCTTTCCCCGTTTTGGGGCGCCCCCCAACAAGGAGAACGATCATGAGCCAGATCCTCTGGTACGGCCATTCGGCCTTCAATATCAGTTGTGATGACAAGCATGTCGTCGTGGACCCCTTCCTGACGCCCGCTTCCGGTACCACGGCCGAGACCATCGGCCCGGTGGACGTGGTGCTGGTCACCCATGACCATGCCGACCATGTGGGCGATGCCGTGGCCATCTGCAAGAACACCGGCGCCATGCTGGGCGCCATCGTGGGCACGGCCCAGAAGCTGGAGGCCGCCGGTGTGCCCTCGGCCCAGCTGCTCAACTACATCGGCTTCAACATGGGCGGTACCGTGGCCCACGCGGGCTTCGAATTCACCATGACCCAGGCGTATCACTCCAGCGAGTCGGGCTCCCCGGCGGGCTACATCATCCGCACGCCTGACGGCAAGCACATCTACCATGCGGGCGATACCTGCATCTTCGCGGGCATGGAACTGTGGGGCCGCCTCTACCCCATCGACGTGGCCCTGCTGCCCATGGGCGGCGTCTTCACCATGGATGCCCGCCAGGCGGCCCTGGCCTGCAAGCTGCTGGGCTGCAAACAGGTCATCCCCATGCACTGGGGCACCTTCCCGGTGCTGGCCCAGGATACGGAAGCCTTCAAGGCCGAACTGGCCCGCGTGGCTCCCGGCTGTACCTGCATCGACCTGCTGCCCGGCCAGTCCGTGCAGATCTAGCGTTTTGTGGGGGAGCCATCCCGCGCATCAGCGATGTCTCCTCCTCCAAACGCTTCCCGACCCATCAGTAAAAAAGCCCTTCCTGCCATGGCAGGAAGGGCTTTTCGCTTTTTCCAAAAAACGGGAGTCGGGCAATCCCTTAAACAGGATATCGGCCCCACCCGGACATATCGCTTTTTACTTTTTCTCGTCGTCGCTCTTGCCGCGGGCCTTGTCCAGCAGCTCGCCCGCCTGCTGGCCCAGCTCACCGGCTTTGCCGCGAGCTTCCTGCAGCAGTTCCCCGGCCTTCTGGCGGGCACCGTCCACCACTTCACCGCTCTGGCGGCGCAGCTCACCGGCCTTCTGACGGGCTTCCTCCATCATCTCTCCGGCCTGGCCGCGCAGGGAGCCCATCTTTTCCCGGGCCTCGTCCAGAAGCTCGCCCGCCTGCTGGCCCAGTTCGCCCGCCTTGCCGCGGGCCTTGTCCACCATCTCGCCGCTCTGGCGACGCAGTTCGCCGGCTTTCTGGCGGGCTTCCTCCATCATCTCTCCGGCCTGGCCGCGCAGGGAGTCCATCTTTTCCCGGGCCTCGTCCAGAAGCTCGCCCGCCTGCTGGCCCAGGGCCTGGGCACGGGTGGGCGCGGCCGCGGGCTGGTCCGGCGTGGGCAGCAGACGGTCCTCGTCCCCCTGTCCCTGGGCCACGCGCGCGGCCTCCTCGTCACGCAGGATGCGGCGCAGCACCTTGCCGATGAGGCTCTTGGGCAGTTCCTCGCGGAACTCGAAGAACTTGGGCACCTTGTAGTTGGCCAGACGCGCCCGGCAATGGGCCGTCAGCTCGGCCGTGGTCAGGGTCTCGCCGGGACGGGGCACCACATAGGCCTTGAGCACTTCACCGCGGGTGGGATGCTTGACGCCCACGGCCACGGCCTCGGCCACTTTGGGGTGCTCGTACAGGACCTCGTCCACTTCGCGGGGGTAAACGTTGTAACCGCCCACGATGACCAGATCCTTCTTGCGGTCCACGATGTAGTAGTAGCCTTCTTCGTCGTAGTAGGCGATGTCGCCGGTATGCAGCCAGCCGTCGGTCAGGGTGGCGGCCGTCTCTTCGGGACGGTTCCAGTAGCCCTGCATGACCTGCGGACCGCGCACCAGCATCTCGCCCTCCTCATTGGGGCCCAGGACATGGTTGCTGTCGTTGATGTCCACGATGCGGGTCTCGGTATGCGGGAAGGCCACGCCGATGGAGCCTTCCTTCTGCGGGCCGTCCAGCGGGTTGGCCGTGACGCAGGGCGAGGCCTCGGTCAGGCCGAAACCTTCGATGATGCTGGCGTGGGTCATGCTCACCCAGCGGCGCAGGGCCTCGGTGGGGAACGGCGCCGAACCGGAGACGCAGATCTCGATACAAGTGAGGTCGTATTTCTTGATGTCCTTCTGCTGCATGAGCGACATGTAGACCGAAGGCGCGCCCACGAAGAAGGTGGGACGGAAGCGGGCGATGGTCCGCAGCAGGTCGGCGGGCGTGTAGCGCGGCACCGGGATGGTGGTGGCCGCCAGGGCCGTGGGCAGGATGATGTTGCCCACCAGGCCGAAGACGTGGAAGAAAGGCATGATGCTCAGGAAGGACATGGGCTTGCAGTTTTCCCAGTCCATATGGAGGATGGCCAGCAGCTGCTGCATCTGGGCCGAGATGCAGGCATGGCCCAGCATGGCGCCCTTGGGCTGGCCGGAGGTGCCGCCCGTGTACTGGAGCAGGGCCAGGGCGTCACCGGGGTCCTCGTCGGTGGGCACGCTGAAGCGGCCGCGGACCTTGATGAAATCTTTCCAGCGCAGCACTTCCTGCCCGTAGGGCACCTGCGGCACCTGGCCCTGACGGCGGGCCTTGATGCGATACAGCCAGTTGAGCGGGAAGGCCAGACCGTCCGAGATGTTCGTGACCACGGTCAGGCGCAGGGGCAGACGGTCGCGCAGGGGCTCCAGCTTGGCCCAGAGCAGGTCCAGGGTCACCAGCACCTCGGCCCCGGCATCATTGAAATGATGCAGCAGCTCCTTTTCCATATAGAGCGGGTTGGTCATCACGGCCACGGCCCCGGCCTTCATGATGCCCCAGAAGGCGATGACGGTCTGCGGGATGTTGGGCAGCATGACGGCCACCCGCTGGCCGGGCTTGACGCCGCGCAGGCGCAGGGCCTCGGCAAAGCGTTCCGCCGCTTCGTGCAGACGGCTGTAGGTCATCTGGAAATTCTGGAAACGGATGGCCAGACGGTTGCCGTGCGTCCTGGCGGCCCTGTCCAGCAACGAGGCCAGATGCATGGGCCGGATGACGCATTCCGTGTCCTCGTGACCCGCAAAATGCCGCCACCAGCCGGGGCGTTGACCGTCGTCCAGGATATTTTCCATGGCGCCGTCCAGGGGGCGGGCCGTTTCCGTCTGCGAAGGGGTAGTCATGCGCTGCTCCAGATGCATGCTGCAAGGGTTGGGCGCGGCCTCACGGCACACGCGTTGTCATCCCCCGGCCCGGAGACCGGGGGCCGTCATCAGGAGGGGCGCCGAAGCGCCCCTGTCGAACACTATCGAGAAAAGGATCAGGCCAGGGCGGTCAGGTCGTAGGTGCTGCTCTCCACGATGTCACCCTGCACCAGCGCGCCGGGGGCCACGCCCAGGCCGCTCACGTAGGTGATGCCGTCCACCTCGGGCGCCTGGAACCAGACGCGGCCCACATGCAGGCCCGGCCATTCGTCATGCGGCGCATCCACCAGCACCGGCATGGTCTGGCCCACCGCTTCCTGCAACTGCCGCTCGCTGATCTCGGCCTGGATCTCCATGAGCGTGGCGCGGCGTTCCTCGCGCACTTCCATGGGCACCTGGTCGGGCATGGCCGCCGCGGGCGTGCCTTCCTCGGCCTGATAGGCGAAGACGCCCAGATGGCGGAAGCGCGTCTCTTCCACAAAGCGGCACAGGGCCTGGAAATGCTCCTCGGTCTCGCCGGGATAGCCCACGATGAAGGTGGTGCGCAGGGCGGTCTCGGGCAGGGCCTCGCGCACGCGGTCCACCACGCGGCGGGGATCATTGGCGAAGGGGCGGCCCATGCGGGTCAGCACCTCGGGATGGGCGTGCTGCAGGGGGATGTCGAAGTACGGCAGCAGCTGCGGCCCGGCCTCGCGCATGTAGCGCAGCAGTTCGGGCGTGACGCCGCTGGGATAAAGGTAGAGCAGGCGCAGCCAGGTCAGGCGGTCCAGGGGCAGCAGCTCGTCCAGCAGGTGGGGCAGGCTTTGGGGCGTGTCGAAGTCGCTGCCCCACGAGGTCAGGTCCTGGGCCACCAGGACCAGTTCGCGCACCCCGCCGGCCAGCAGGCTGCGGGCCTCCTCGCGCAGGTCGGCTGCAGGCACGGAGCGCAGCGGGCCCCGGATGGACGGGATGGTGCAGAAGGCGCACTTGTGGCGGCAGCCTTCGCCCACCTTGAGCCAGGCATAGGACGGGCCCGTGGAGAGCAGGCGGCCCGGCGCGGCGGGAGCCGCGGGCAGGCCCAGGGCCTCGCGCACCATGGCGGGCCAGTTTTCCAGCTCGCCGGTGGGCAGCCACAGGTCCACCTCGGGCAGGTCGGCGGCCAGATCCTTGACGCCGTAGCGCCCCACCATACAGCCGGCCACGGCCAGCAGGGGGCGGCGCTTGCAGCGGCCCAGACGCTCCACGGCATCGAGGATGGAGCGGATGGACTCGCGTACGGCAGGCTCGATGAAGCCGCAGGTATTGATGAAGACCAGACGTGCCCGGCCCATGTGTTCCACGCTGTGCACGGGCATGCCCAGCGAGCCCAGCAGATGCTCGGTATCCACACGGTTCTTGGGACAGCCCAGGCTCAGGGACCACACCGGCAAAGAGCCGGACACACGGGCGCGCGTCAGGGGCGCGGCCGCTCCGGCTGCGGAAGAAAAGGAATGGACAGTCATGGAGATAGCCTATCCGTCTCTGTTTTTTTTGTCATCACAAATTGCGCGATATGGTTGCGCAGGCAATGGGATAGGCTGTGCCCGGCGGCAGAGGCGCCGCCGTGCGGGACCGCCCCGCAGGAACGGGGCGGAACGGGAAGATGTCAGGCTAGAAGGCGTGGACGCGCCACGGCAGGGCCAGGAAGCGCAGACTGTTGGGCTGGATGACCAGCAGGCGTTCCCGCTGCACGTCGGCGCTGCGGGTCACGAAGCTCTCGCGCGGGATCAGCGTCACGGCTTCGTCCTCGTGGCTGCAGTCGAAAAGATGCAGCAGGTCCCCGTCCATGCGGTCGGCGCAGGTCCAGTGCCGGTTCATGGGCGGCGTCTCGGGCGTCAAATGCCGCAAAAAGCGGAACAGGATGCAGCGGCCCTCGCCCGGTGCCAGCCACTCGCGGCAGGCTTCCCACAGGGCGTCGGGCGAAACGGCCTCGCCTTCGGCAAAGGGCTTTTCCACCAGCAGGGGGTAGCGCTGCTGGCGGGCCTGGATCATGTCGTCCACCAGCTGCATGTAGTCCGTGTCCTGCTCCAGCACGGCCCGCAGGGCACCGGGCTTCCCGGCCAGGGAAAGCAGGGTCTCGTTGAGGATGTCGCGCGCCTTGAGCGTCTGGATGCCGTGGGTCAGGCGCAGGGCGTTGAGCACGGCATAGATGGCACAAAACATATCCAGTTTCCCCTGGAAAAAAGGTTTGAGCATACGAACCTCCGCATGCTGTTATGCCTGTTCCCCACGGGCAAGGCAACCGGAAACGCCGGACAGCACAGAAGTTTTTTCTCCCCGGCCCGGCTGCGGGGCTTTTGCGGCTTTACAAGGCCTGCCGCAGCAGGTATAAGGGAATCCCCACTAACTATATCACCATACCTTGATATGCAGATATTCACCAATCCCCAAGATCTGGCGGCCCAGTGCCGCTCCTGGCACGCGGCCGGCGAGGACATCGCCCTTGTGCCCACCATGGGCTATTACCATGCCGGTCACGAGGCGCTCATGGACCAGGGCCGCGGCCTTGCCAAGCGTCTTGTGGTCAGCCTTTTCGTCAACCCCACCCAGTTCGGCCCCAATGAAGACCTTTCCGCCTATCCGCGCGACATCGAGCGCGATACGCAGATCGCCGCCGCCCACGGCGCGGACGCCATCTTCATCCCCGAACCCGCGTCCATGTATGCGGAAGACCACGCCACCTGGGTGGAAGTGCCGGACCTTTCCCGCATCATGTGCGGCCTGAGCCGGCCGACCCATTTTCGCGGTGTCTGCACGGTGGTGCTGAAGCTGTTCATGATCACCCAGGCCGACGTGGCCGTCTTCGGCCAGAAGGACTGGCAGCAGCAGGCCATCCTGCGCCGCATGGTGCGCGACCTCAACGTGCCGGTGCGCATCGAGACCTGTCCCATCGTGCGTGAGGAAGACGGCCTGGCCCTCTCCTCCCGCAACGTCTACCTCACCGAGGAAGAACGCCGCCAGGCCCCCTGGATCCATCGCGGCCTGCAGCTGGCCCGCGACATGGCCCAGAAGGGACAGACCCACGCCAAGATCCTGCGTGAGGCCGCCCTCTGCACCTGGGCGGACCACCTGCCCCTGGGCCGTCTGGACTACCTCAGCGTGGTGGACCCCGTGTCCATGGAGCCCCTGGACACCGTGGATGGCCCGGCCCTCATGGCCTGTGCCATCCGCATGGGCAAGGCCCGCCTGATCGACAATATCCTGCTCAGGGACTAGCGGACAGGCCATATGTTTTTTCGGCAGGGGCCGGACCGGGCTGATGTCCCGGCCCGGCTTCCCCATGCCTGCCCGGCCGCCCGCACGGGCGGTGCAGGCGACCTGCGGTCCGGCAACGGCCGCGGGCCATACTGAACCATGGAGAACAGACCAATGCAAACCAAGGGCAAATATTTCTTCACCTCCGAGTCCGTGACCGAAGGCCATCCCGACAAGGTGGCGGACCAGATCTCCGACGCCGTCCTGGACACCCTGCTGGCCCAGGACCCCAACGCCCATGTGGCCTGCGAGACCCTGGTGACCACCGGCATGGCGGTCATCGCCGGCGAGATCACCACCACGGGCTATGCCGACCTGCCCCACGTGGTGCGCGAGACCATCCGCGAGATCGGCTACACCAGCTCCGACATGGGCTTCGACGCCGACACCTGCGCCGTGATCTCCTCCATCGACCACCAGTCCCCCGACATCGCCCAGGGCGTGCTGCGCGCCGCTCCCGAAGACCAGGGCGCCGGTGACCAGGGCATGATGTTCGGCTTTGCCTGCAACGAGACCCCCACCCTCATGCCCGCCCCCATCTTCTGGGCCCACCAGCTCTCCCAGCAGCTGACCAAGGTGCGCAAGGACGGCACCGTGCCCTTCTTCCGTCCTGACGGCAAGACCCAGGTCTCCTTCGAATACCTGGACGGCAAGCCCGTGCGCATCAACAACGTGGTGGTCTCCACCCAGCACGCCGCTTCCGCCTCCCAGGCCGACATCATCGAAGCCGTGAAGAAGCACGTGATCCGCCCCGTGCTGGAGCCCTCCGGCTACTTCGATGAAAAGGACTGCGAGATCTTCATCAACACCACCGGCCGTTTCGTGGTGGGCGGTCCCATGGGCGACTGCGGCCTCACCGGCCGCAAGATCATCCAGGACACCTACGGCGGCAGCGGCCATCACGGCGGCGGCGCCTTCTCCGGCAAGGACCCCTCCAAGGTGGACCGTTCCGGCGCCTACATGGGCCGCTACATCGCCAAGAACGTGGTGGCCGCCGGTCTGGCCCCGGTGTGCGAAGTCCAGATCGCCTACTGCATCGGCGTGGCCGATCCGGTGAGCGTGCTGGTCTCCTCCCAGGGCACCAGCGAGATCCCCGACGAAGTGCTGACCAAGGCCGTGCGTGAAGTCTTCGACATGCGCCCCTACTTCATCACCAAGCGTCTGGACCTCAAGCGTCCCATCTACTCCAAGACCTCCTGCTACGGCCACTTCGGCCGCGAGCTGCCCGAGTTCACCTGGGAAAAGACCGACGCCGTGGCCGACCTGCGCACCGCCGCCAAGGTCTAGTCCGCACGACTGATCCTGTTGAAGGCCGGGGCTTTCCCCGGCCTTTTTTGTATCCGCCGCCCGGCTCCTGCCCTCCCCGTAGACGGCCATTCCCGCGGGCGGCCGCCACGATGACCGCAAAGGAGAGGGAGCGGCCCTCCCCGGCATCCTCGCCACCGACAGCGGGCACCGGCGTTTGCGGGCTCCCCTGCCGATCCTCCTGCAGGTCCGGGATGGGTCAGACCTCGTACCGGCTCCGCCTTCGGCCGCTGCCATGCCGCAGGGCACCCGCCCCGGCCAGGATACCGGGCTTCCCCCGGGCGCTCGCGTCCGGCCTGCAACTTGCAAACCCTGTGCGGATTAAGTACATTGAGCGATTACGGATGCCGTGACATCCGCCGCCGCGCCCGGCGCGCGGCACAGCCACTGACCCGCAAGACCGGCGGGGCCCGCGGGCCTGCCGCCATCCCATCCACCTTTCCGCGTGCCGAGGCATCATGAACCCGCAAACCTACACAGCCCCGCAGGAACAGCAGGAGGCGCCGGCCTCCTTTGCCGCCATCCTGCCCCTGCTGCTCTTTTTGCTCATCTTCATCGGTACGGGCGTCAGCCTGAGCCTGGCCGGTGTGGACATGGCCTTCTACCAGCTCTCCGCCACGGTGGCCATCCTGCCCGCCATCGCCCTGGCCCTGATGCAGGGCCGGGCCCGCCTGTCCAAAAAGATCACCATCTTCCTCACCGGTGTGGGCGAGATCAACATCATCACCATGTGCATGATCTACCTGCTGGCGGGCGGTTTTGCCGCCACGGCCACGGCCATCGGCAGCGTGGATGCCACGGTGAACTTCGGCCTTTCGCTGGTGCCGCCGGCCTTCATCCTGCCCGGCCTGTTCCTCATCGGCGCCTTCGTGTCCACGGCCATGGGCACCAGCATGGGCACCGTGGCCGCCATCACGCCCATCGCCCTGGGCGTGGCCGCCCAGACAAGCATCGAAGTGCCCGTGCTCATGGGCGTGGTGCTGGGCGGGGCCATGTTCGGCGACAACCTGTCCATGATCTCGGACACCACCATCGCCGCCACCCGCACCCAGGGCTGCGAGATGGGCGACAAGTTCCGCATGAACTTCCTCATCGTCCTGCCCGCCGCCCTGCTCACCGTGGCCCTGCTCTGGTTCTCGGCCTCGGGCGGTACCGAAGTGACCCTGCACGACTTCGAGCTGATCCGCGTCCTGCCCTACATCGCCGTGCTGGTGCTGGCCCTGACCGGGCTCAACGCCTTCATCGTCCTGGCCACGGGCATTCTGCTCAGCGGTCTGGTGGGCCTGTTCTGCGGCATCCCCGGCGCGGACGGCCAGATCGTGCCCTACAGCCTGCTCCGCTGGGGGCAGGACATCTACAAGGGCTTCACCGGCATGAACGAGATCATGGTCCTGTCCATGCTCATCGGCGGCCTGGGCGAGCTCATCCGCTACCACGGCGGCATCGCCTGGCTGCTGGCCCGCGTGGACGGCCTGGCCCGCCGCCTGGCCGGGAAAAGCGGCGGCAAGGGCTCCTCGCGGGTGGGGGAATCCTGCATCGCCCTGCTGGCCAGCCTGGCCGACATCTGCACGGCCAACAACACCGTGGCCATCATCCTCACCGGCGGCCTGGCCCGCGAGATCGCCCTCAAGAACGGCATCGACCCGCGCCGCAGCGCCAGCCTTCTGGACATCTTTTCCTGTGTCTTCCAGGGCCTGATCCCCTGGGCCGCCCAGCTGCTGCTGGCCGGTTCCCTGGCCAAGATCTCGCCGCTGGAGATCACCATCAACAACTGGTACTGCATGCTGCTGGCCGTGGCCGGCATCCTGGCCATCATCCTGGGCCTGCCCCGCATCAAGGCCCGCAGCACGGAGGCGTGATATGGCAGGCAATTCCTTTGGGCGCATCCTGCGCCTCACCTCGTACGGCGAATCTCATGGGCCCGGTCTGGGCGGCGTGCTGGACGGCTGCCCCGCAGGCCTGCCCCTGAGCGAGGAAGACCTGCAGCGCGAGCTGGACCTGCGCAAGCCCGGACAGGGCGCCACGGCCACCAAACGCAAGGAATCCGATACCGTCCGCATCCTTTCCGGCGTGTTCCAGGGCCTGACCACCGGCACGCCCATCGCTTTCCACATCGCCAACGAGGACCAGCGCTCCCGCGATTACGGCAATCTGGCCCAGGTCTTCCGGCCCGGGCACGCGGACTGGGGCTTCTTCAAAAAGTTCCACGGCATCCGCGACTACCGCGGCGGCGGCCGCTCCTCCGGGCGCGAGACCGTGGCCCGTGTGGCGGCCGGGGCCATCGCCAAAAAGCTGCTGGCCACGCGCGGCATCCGGATCGTGGCCGGGGCCGTGGAGCTGGGCGGCATCGCCGTTCCCCCCGAAGCGTGCGATCCGGACGCGGCCCTGAGCCGTCCCTTCTTCGCCGCCGCCGACAGCGTGGTCCCGCTCTGGGAAGAGCGCGTCGCCGCGGCCCGTGCCGCCGGGGACACCCTGGGCGGCGTGGTGCAGGTGGTGGCCCGCAACGTGCCCGCCGGTCTGGGCGAGCCCTGCTTCGACAAGCTGGACGCCCGGCTGGCCTATGCCCTCATGGGCGTGGGCGCGGTCAAGGCCGTGGAAGTGGGCGAGGGCTTTGCCGCCGCGCGCCTCACCGGCTCGCAGAACAACGATCCCATGCTGCCCGGCGGCCGCTTTGCCGGCAACCATGCGGGCGGCATCCTGGGCGGCATCTCCAGCGGCCAGGACATCGTGCTGCGCGTGGGCGTCAAACCCATCGCCTCCATCGCGCAGGAACAGCAGACCATCGACGTCCACGACCAGCCCGCCAGCGTGCTCATCGGCGGCCGTCACGACCTTGCGGCCATCCCGCGCATCGTGCCCGTGCTCACGGCCATGACCGCTCTGGTGCTGGCCGACGCCCTGCTGCTGCAGGAGCGCATGGCCGTCCTGCCCGTGCCCGACGGCGTGGACTGGTTTTAGCAGTGTTTGTTGAGGGGGAAGGGGCCCTTTTTCCTGCGGTAAAAAGGTCTCCCTTCCCCTCGAACTCCCCCATCCCTCCAAAAACCGCTCTCCTGGTCTGCCATGTCTGACGATCTTCCCCTGCTGCGCGATCCCGATGCCGTGGAGCTCACCGGCACGCTGGAACGTGTGGTCTTCCACAACGAAGAGAACGGCTATACCGTGCTGCGCCTGCTGCCCGACAGGGCCCTGCCCGTGGAGGCCAAGGTCAAGGGCGCGCCCAGCCGCACGGTGAGCCGCGATCCCGTGACCTGCGTGGGCCACATGGTCAACCCGCAGGTGGGCGTCCGGTTGCAGGTCAGCGGCCGCTGGGTCAACAACGCGCGTTTCGGCCGCCAGCTGGCCTTCGACATGGCCGAGGAGATGCTGCCCGCCACCAGCGAGGGCATCCGCCTGTACCTGGCCTCGGGCCTCATCAAGGGCGTGGGCGAGGAGATGGCCGGGCGCATCGTGGCGGCCTTCGGCACGGACACCATCCGCGTGCTGGACGAAGAGCCCGAACGCCTGCTCAAGATCAAGGGCGTGGGCAAGAAGAGTTTCGAGAAGATCAAGGAAAGCTGGGCCGAGCACCGGGGCATCCGCGACCTGCTGCTCTTTTTGCAGCCCCACGGCATCACGCCCGCCTATGCCGTGCGCATCTACCGCGCCTACGGCGGCGAGGCCCTCAACGTGGTGCGCGAGAACCCCTACCGTCTGGCCATGGACATCCGGGGCATCGGCTTCGTGACGGCCGACGCCGCGGCCCGCAAGTTGGGCTTTGCCGAGGATCATCCCCTGCGCATCCAGGCGGGGTTGCTCTATGTGCTGCAGAAGGCCACGGACGACGGCAATGTCTTCCTTCCCGAGGAGGAGCTGCTGGATCAGGCCTGCCAGCAGCTGGCCGTGGACCGCGACCTGGCCCGGCAGGCCGTGCTGGCCCTGGAGCAGGAAGAGCGCGTGGTGCGCGAGAGCCTGGACGAGCTGCCCGGGCGCCTGCCCGCTGTCTTCCGCGAGGACGGCGAGGAGGCGGAAGCGCCGGAAGTGGCCGTCTACCTGCGCCGCTACCATCATTACGAATCCAAGACGGCCTTCTATCTGCACCGCCTGCTGCACTCGCCCAAGGCCGTGCGTTTCGCCGAGCCCGACGCCCTGGTGGAAAAGGTCACGGAATCCCTGTCCATCAGCCTGGCCCCGGAACAGCTGGAGGCCGTGCGCACCGCGGCGCGCAGCAAGGTCATGGTGCTCACCGGCGGCCCCGGCACGGGCAAGACCACCATCATCAACGCCATCATCCGCCTGTTCGCCGAGGTCAAGGCCAAGATCCTGCTGGCCGCGCCCACGGGCCGCGCCGCCAAGCGCATGAGCGAGACATCGGGCCGCGAGGCCCGCACCATCCACCGCCTGCTGGAATACAGCCCGCAGGAGGACGGCTTTGCCCGCAACGAGGACAACCCGCTGGCCTGCGGCCTGCTGGTGGTGGACGAGGCCTCCATGATGGACACCCTGCTCTTCTACCACCTGCTCAAGGCCGTGCCCATGGGCGCCACCGTGGTGCTGGTGGGCGACGTGCACCAGCTGCCCTCCGTGGGGCCGGGCAACGTGCTGGCCGACATCATCGCCTCCGGGGCGGTGCCCGTGGTGGAGCTGACCGAGATCTTCCGCCAGTCGGCGGAAAGCGAGATCATCTGCAACGCCCACCTCATCAACAAGGGGCAGGTGCCCTCGCTGGAATCCAGCAAGGACAGGCTCTCGGATTTCTATTTCATCCACCAGAACGACCCGGAACGCGCCGCCGACATGGTGGTGGATCTGGTGCGCAACCACATCCCGCGCCGCTTCGGCCTGGACCCGGTCAACGACATCCAGGTGCTCACGCCCATGCACAAGGGCGCCGTGGGCGCGGCGCAGCTCAATCTGCGCCTGCAGGCCAGCCTCAACCCCAACGGGCTGGAAGTGCGGCGCGGCGAACGCAGCTTCCGCCTGCACGACAAGGTCATGCAGATCCGCAACAACTACGACAAGGACGTCTTCAACGGCGACGTGGGCCGCATCGTCTTTCTGGACGGCAAGGAGCGGACCCTGAGCGTGCGCTACGACGACCGCGTGGTGCCCTATGACTTCGAGGAGCTGGACGAACTGACGCCCGCCTACGCCATCTCCATCCACAAATCGCAGGGCTCGGAATACCCTGCCGTGGTCATCCCGCTGATGATGCAGCATTACGTGCTGCTGCAGCGCAACCTGGTCTATACCGGCGTCACGCGCGGCAAAAAGCTGGTGGTGCTGGTGGGCGAGAGCCGCGCCCTGCACATGGCCGTCAAGAACAACAAGACCCGCACCCGCCACACCCGCCTTGCCCTGCGTCTGCAACCGTTGACATAGCCCGCCATCCGGTTTAGGAGGCAATAATCCTTATCTGCAAAGTAAGGAATTTCGCCACTCCTGCGCCGGATGACCGGCCGGATCAAAGGTACTGCATGACGCCAAAAAATTATGACCTGACCTTCCACTATTTCAGGGCCTTCGCCATCGTCTCCGTCATGCTCACCCACATGTGGGTGGGCCCCGTCCTCGCGGGCAGCGAGGACGCCGCCAAGCTCCAGGACAGCCTGCGGCTGTGTCTTTTCCACTCCGCCACCATCTACTTCGTCTTCATCTCCGGCTATCTGTTCGACTTCGTGAACCGCAGGAAAGGCCAGTTCCCCCCCTTGCGCTTCTACAAGTCCAAGATCGTCAACGTCTTCTGTCCCTACTTCATCCTGTCGCTGCTCCTGCTGGCCGCGGGCTGGATCTCCCACCACTGGTTCGGCTACGACATCCCCTTCATCAACGACGGCACGCCCGTGGCCTCCCTGTGGGACGTCCTGCGCTGTCTGGCCTACGGGTCGGCCAGTCTGGTGCCCTACTGGTACATCCCCTTCATCATGACCGTGTTCAGCGTCGGACCGCTCATCTTCCACCTGCCCACCGGGCTGCTGCAAAAGATCCTGCTCCCGGCCTCCGTCCTGCCCCTGATGGTGCCGCGCCTGCTGGTCTCGCCCTTGCGCAACCTCTGCTTCTTCGTGCCCATCTTCCTCATGGGCGTGTACTGCGCCCGCAACCGTGACGCCTGTATGGCCTTCATCCGCCGCCACCTCAGCGCCATCCGCGTGACGGCCGTGCTGACCTCCCTGCTCATCGTGGCCGACCATTACTTCGGCAGCTTCATGCCCAACATCGAAGGGGCCTACTATGTGCAGAAACTCTGTATCGGCTCCTGGGTGCTGGAACTGCTGGAAGGCATGGACAGGGAAGTGCTGGCCCTGGACTTCCTGGCCCGCTACAGCTTCCCGCTCTTCTTCCTGCATGCCATCTTCCAGGGCATCTTCCAGGCGCCCCTGTTCCAGGTGCTCGGCGCCGCGCTGCCCGGACAGGTCTTCACCATCGCCAACCTCACCGTGACCGTGGAGATAGCCCTTTGCATCCTCTGCATCCTGGGCATCAAGAAGGTCATGGGCAAACGCTCGCGCTATCTCATCGGCGGCTAGGCCAAAGGAAAGCCTGCCGCGGGCTCAGCACTGACAGTGCTGGAGGATGCCGCCGGCAATGACGGGACCGGGGCCGCCGGAAAGGCGGTGCCGGTCTTTTTTTTTCGGCAGGGAACACGCTGGCGACACACAAAAAAAGGGGGACATGGTCCCCCATCGATGTTTCGTGTCACGCCGGTCGCCTGTTGTGGAGCTGTCCCCGCATCCCTGCGGCGGGCTCATGCCGGGTTTCTCCTTTCCTGAAGATGCGGGTAAGGAGCCGTGGAAAGCCGCCCGCCCGGACAGCGCCTTCCGGGTGGTGCAGGGCCCGTCCCCGTTTGCGCGCAGTCCCGGCAGACGGCAGCGGAGCAAGGGATTCCCTCCCCTTCAAAAACACGCCCCGCCCAAGGGCGAAAAATACAAAATCAACAATTTATTTCAATTAGATAGACAACATCCGAACATCTCTCCAGTGAAGGGCCTGCCGCAGGTCCAGCGCTCATCTGAAAAAGCGCGCCGGGGAAAGGATGGGAGCGTGGGGGAATAGGCCCCTCGCGCACGGGCGACGGCCGGAGGCGGCTGCAGACCTTAGCCGTGAGCGACGAAGGCGCTTTACGGGCATCGGCAGCAGCGATGAGGGCTTTCCCTTCCCCCAGCAAATACGGCGAGCGTTCCCCCTAGCAGGCCTGGGCCCAGCCCGCCGGGAACACGTCCAGCGGCATGGGGCGGCACAGGTCGCAGGCAGGCTGCAACCAGTGCAGGACCACACGCCCTTTGCGCCGCAAACGCAGGGGCGGCAGGCACAGCAGCCCGGCCCTGTCTGCCAGGGCGTTGAGCTCGTCCACCGTATGCCCGGCCGGTGCGGGGCGGCCGTTTTCCCGTCCATCCGCGCACACCAGCACGCACTGGCCGCCGGGACGCAGCAGACGCCGGATCTCGCGCAGGCAGGCGGACAGATCGCCTGCCCAGAACGCGGGCTCGAACGCGGTGATGACGTGGAACATCTCCGCCGGGAACGGCAGGGCGGGGAACGCGCCCCGGCAAATGCGGATCCTGCCCCGGGCCACGTCATGGCGGTTGCGCACCGTGGCGGCCGATACCGCCGCAGCGGTGGCGGCCACGCCGTAGACGGCCCCCGAATACAGGGCAAGCTGGGCCAGGGCACGGCCGCCACCGCCCAGATCGAGGACCACGTCGCGCACCCGCAGCCGCAGGGAACGCACGACCTCCCGCTGCACGGCAGCCTGCCCGTTCTGCTTCAGGTACAGGGTAAAACGCCCCCAGACGTCCCCGGGGCGGATGATATGCTGCCAGATATCCATGCTTTGCTCCTTGCATGCGGCCGCCCCCAGAAAAAACTTGCCTTGCATGCCCTTCCCGTATATCTTAATTGAAAATGAAATTCAATTTATTTAAAAGGACCCCTGCATGAGACCCAGCCACGTCTGTGAGGCATTGCATCATCTGGTGCGCATCCGGCAACCCGTGTTCCTCTGGGGGCCGCCCGGTGTAGGCAAGAGCCGGCTGGTGGCCGACGTGGCCCGCCGCCAGGGCCGCAAGCTCTACGACCTGCGCGCCGTGCTGCTGGACCCGGTGGACCTGCGCGGACTGCCCCGCATCAGCGATGAGGGCATCACCTCCTGGTGCGTGCCGGAATTCCTGCCCCATCCGCAGGACACGGAGGAAGGCATCCTCTTCCTGGACGAACTCAACGCCGCGCCCCCTCTGGTACAGGCCGCCTGCTACCAGCTCATCCTCGACCGGCGCGTGGGCCAGTACCGCCTGCCCGACGGCTGGGCCGTGGTGGCCGCGGGCAACCGCGAGAGCGACCGGGCCGTGACCTACCGCATGCCTTCGGCCCTGGCCAACCGCATGGTGCATCTGGATGTGGAATGCCATATCGACGACTGGCTGGACTGGGCCCGTGACAACGGCATCCGCGAGGAGATCCAGGCCTTTTTGCGCTTCCGGCCGCGCCTGCTGCATGATTTCGATCCCCGTTCGTCGGACAGGGCCTTCGCCTCGCCGCGCTCCTGGGAGTTCGCCTCCCGCATCCTCGATGCCGCCCCGGACGGCCCGCTGGAAGAAGAGCTGCTGGCCGGGACCATAGGTCAGGCGGCCGCGGCGGAACTGAGCGGCTTTTTGCGGGAATGGCGCCACCTGCCCAGTGTGGAGAGCGTCCTCAGCGATCCCGAAGAAGCCCCCGTACCTGCCGACCCGGCCTCCCTTTACGCCCTGTGCGAGGCCCTGGCCCTGCGCACCGCGCCCGCCACCATGGAAGCCCTGGCCGCCTATGCCGGACGCCTGCCCGCCGAGTTCGGCGTGCTGCTCATGCGCGATGCCGTCCGGCAGGATCCCGCCGTGGTGGAAAGCGAGCCCTTTGCCCGCTGGGCCCGCGACAATGCCGAGGTCCTGATGTGAACAGGGACGATCTTCCTGCCCTGCCCCGTGCACCCCTCTCCCGGGGCGTGCGTGTCCCCTCCTCCGTCAGCCGCCGGGTTCCCGCCCCCGCGGCCAAAGACACCCGCTCCACACCAGACGCCGCGGTATGCCCGCCTTCCCCGGAAACGCCCGGGACGACACGGCAGGATCCCCGGCCGGAGCGCCCGTCCGCGTCACAGGGCATGCGCCACAGCCCTGCGGCGGACGTTCCGGCCCCCCCTCTGGAGCAGCGCGCCCTCACAGCCATGATCCGGGCCCGGGCGGACCTGGTGCTCCGGCAGCCCTTTTTCGGCTCCCTGGCCCTGCATCTGGCCCTGAAGCCGGACAGCACCTGCCGCCACCTCTGGACCGACGGCCGCACGCTGGGCTTCAATCCTGTCTGGGCGGCCACCCTGCCCCACGAGCGGCTGGTGGGGGCCCAGGCCCACGAAGTCATGCATCTGGCCTGCGCCCATCATGTCCGGCGCAACGGGCGCGATGCCCGGATCTGGAACGAGGCCTGCGACGTGGTGGTGGACGCCCTGCTGCTCGGTGCCGGCTTCCGGCTGCCGCAGGGCCATCTGGAACATCCCGAGTATGCGGGACTCAGCGTGGACGAGGTCTACAGCCGTCTTGCCTCCCTGCAGGACACGCCCCTGCACGGCGGCGCGCAACAGCAGGCCGCCGGACGCAGCCCCCGGGAAAAGGGCTCCGACCAGCAGAGACATGACGGCCGGGAGCGGCAGGACGCCCCCGCGGCCGCGCCCTCCCGTGCAGGAGAGACTGACGAGGCAGCCGCCCCGGAAGCCGCGGGCACCGCCCGCCCTGCCGGGGACAAGCCGGAAAGGGAGCAGCCTGTCCCGTATTTTTCCGGTGAGGTCCGTGACCATCCCCTGCTGGAAGACGGCCAGGGAGACGCGCGCCGCAAGGCGGAACAGGAGGCCGAGCTGCGTCTGGAGCAGGCCCTGCAACGGGCGCGGCACATGGGCCGCGAGCCCGCGGGCTTCAGCCGCCTGTTGCGCGGCGGTCGCCACGATGGCGGCACGGACTGGCGCGGCCTGTTGCGCCGCTTTCTGGAGAACTGCGCCCTCAACGACTACACCTGGAGCGCGCCCAACCGGCGTTACCTGCATCACGGCATCTACCTGCCCGGACGGCAGGAGCAGCGCATCCCGCAGCTGGCCGTGGCCGTGGACTGTTCGGGCTCGGTGGACGATGCCGCCCTTTCCCTGTTCTGCGAGGAGCTGTCGTCCATCCTCGCCGCCTACGAGACGGAGCTGGTGGTCATCTTCCACGACAGCCGCGTGCAGGTCGTGCAGACCTTCCGGCGGCAGGACCTGCCCCTGCATCTGGCCCCCGTGGGCGGCGGCGGTACGGACTTCAGGCCCGTGGGCCGCTGGCTGGACGACAACGGCCTGCGCCCGGCCTGTCTGCTCTGGTTCACGGATCTGGAATGTTCGTCCTTTCCCGACGAGCCCGCCTGCCCCCTGCTCTGGGCCGTCTGGGGACAGGGAGGGGAACAGCCCCCCTTCGGCGAGCTGCTGCGCCTGCCCGCCGGAGCCTGACCATCAAGGAGCCTGTATGCGGATCACCTGGAAAATAGAAAAAAAGCGCGGCAACCTGCGCCCTGTCCTGACCTATACCGTCACCCTGGAAGACTTCGAACGCCAGCTGGCCACGCCGCCGCTGAGCATCACCTCGCTCATCCCCGAACCGCCGGAATCCTGGCAGGAACACTGCTGGCCCGGGCAGCACGAACGGGCCGGACAGGACGATGCAGGCGAGCGGCCCTGCTACCAGCTCTCCATCCCGTCCCACAAGGGACGGCACGGCAGCCAGAGCCTGCGCCTGCCCTGGCGTGAGGACAACAGCTATCCCGAAGTGGAGGCCTCCTTCCGCCTGCTGCGCGAAGCCTTTGCCAGCGAACTGGAACGGGCCGGAGCCAGCCGCCCCATGCATGAGGAAAACAGCCTGGAGCTGGGCGGTACGGCCCTGCGCTCCGTGGCTCCGGCCATCCTCGGCCAGCGTTTCCTGGAAGCCGTGGGCAAGGCCTAGGCCTGCCCGGGATCTTTCTTCTTTTGCCCTTCCTCCAGCCTGCCTGCCGGATCGCGATGCCCCCGGATCACCGGACAGCTTGCGCTCCGGCAGGAAATCATGGAACAATCCGCCATCGCGAACCATGAAGCCGCAGGACATGACATGGCCAGGAATAAGGAAGGCAAGCAGCCCCTGTGCCCGCTCGAATACGGGCTGGACATCTTCAACGGGAAATGGAAGACCCGCATCATCTGCCTGCTGGGTGCCAGCGGCACCTTGCGCTACAAGGAGATCAGGGACAACCTCGACGGCCTGACGGACGCCGTACTTGCCGCCACCCTCAGGGACATGGTGAACGACCGGATCGTGGACAGGCGCCAGTACAACGAGATACCGCCGCGCGTCGAATACTCCCTGAGCGAAAAGGGCGCCTCCGCCCACAAGATACTGCGCAGCATCTGCTGCTGGGCCGTGCGCTACTGCCCCCTGCCGGAAGAATCCCTGCCCCCCTGCAAAAAGGTCGGGGGCTGCCCTCTGTAAAAAAACAGGGGCGGTCTCCCGCCCCTTTCCGCATCTGCCCGTTTCCGGGCTTCTTCTAAAAGATGTATTCGTTCTCCCGCCGAGCCTTTAGGTGCCGGCTGAAATCCCGCGCGAAATCGAGGTAGCTTTCCACATCCATGTGCTTGGCCCCCGCAGGACAGCTGCGGATGCAGCGGAAGCAGGAAAGGCAGCGCGTGCCGTCGATGCTGCGATGGTCGGCCGCGATGGCCTGCACAGGGCACAGGGAGGCGCACAGGCCGCAGTCCGTACAGGCCTCGGAGGTCAGCGGCACGAAGCCCACGCCCCTGCCCTCTCCCCGGTACGGACGCTGCCCCTTGATGGCCAGCGCCACGGGCGAGGCAAGATCGCCCTGCCTGGCTGCCAGCAGCTGCTGCACGAAGCGGCGGTTCTCGGCGGCATCCCCGGCATCGGGACGCCCCACCTGGATCTCCCCGAAGGTATGCTGCCCCACCAGCGCCGCTGCGCCCTGGACGATGAAGCCCTGACGCTGCACGATGTCCTGCAGCTCCAGCAGGGAATCGTCATAGTCACGGTTGCCGTAGGTGATGCTGATGATGCAGGGGGTCCGGTGGCCGTGCACCTGCTCCAGACGCCCGGCGGCCACTCCCGGCACCCTGCCGTTATAGCAGGGCACCGAGAACACGACGACGTCCCCGGGACCGAAATCCCCGGCAACGGCGCCACAGGTGATGTCCAGCTCGGCAAAACCTTCAGGAGCCAGGGCCGCGGCAAGGCTGAGCGCGGAGCGCTTGCTGCCGCCGGTGGGAGAAAAGTACAGGGCTGTGACGTTCATGGATGTCTCCTTTGCATGATTTTGCGGCAGCATAGCCCGTAACCACGGCATCCCCCAACAAAATCAGCCGGCCATGAGCCACTATGCCCCGGCAAAGCGACCCCGGAACAACGTCCCCGCCCTGCGGCAGGACGGCCTGAGCCCTGTCGGCTCAAGTCCTCACAGCGCGTCCCCGGCCGCAGCGTCTTCGGTGAGCATGTCGCGCAGGCGGCGTGCGGCCAGGCTCAGGGTATGGCCGTCGTATTCCAGCAGGCTGATGCTGCGCGACGGCAGCTCCTCCGCGAGCCGCAGGGCGAACACCTCCCCGGCGGCCAGGGCCTCTCTGGCGGCCACTTCCGGCAAAAAACCGATGCCCAGGCCGTGCCGGGCCAGATCCAGCACCAGCCCCGTAGTGTCCGGCTCCATGGCCGGGGCAAAGTCCACGCCCCGCGTCTTGCACATGCTCTCCAGGAATTCGAAGGTGAGGCTGCCCTGCTTGTGACAGATGAAGGGGTGCCGCATCACTTCATCCAGGGGCACGTCCCTGCCGCGCAGCTGCCCGAAGGCCGACGAAGCCACGAAGACGTCCCGCAGCGGGCACAGGCGCGTCTCCTTCAGGGCCCGGAAACCGCCGCCGGGCACGGCGGCCACGGCAAAATCGATGGCCCCGGACTTGAGTTCATCGATGGCCTGCCGGGACGTACCGCCGAACAGCCGGAGCCGCACCCCCGGATACAGGGCATGGAAGCGGTCCAGCCGCGGCAGCAGCCAGTGGCGCAGGGCCGTCTCGCTGGCCCCCAGGGCGATGCTGCCCGATTGCAGGCCCACGGCCTGCTCCAGCTCTTCCCGGCCCCGGCGGAACTGCTCGCAGCCCGCCTCCACATGGGCGTAGAACATGCGGCCTTCGGGCGTGAGCTCCACGCCGCGACGGTTGCGGATGAACAGACGGCAGCCCAGCTCGCGCTCCAGGGCCGCCATGGAGCGCGATACCGCGGGCTGGCTGGTGAACAGCATGGCCGCCGCCCGGCTGAAGTTGCGGCAGCGCGCCACCTGGTAGAATATCCGGCAAAGCTCCCAGTTCAGCTCCATGCGCTCTCCTGTTATGCATTTTTGATATATCTACGATATCAACTAAGCATTTTACCGTATCAGGGCCCCTTGCTATAGGCAAGCGCAGCACTTCTCCAGCAACAGATTTCCAACCAGGGACCTTGAACGATGAACCGCGGATACATTTTCATCTTTCTTGCCACCGTGTTCTTCAGCTCCATGGAAGTGGCCCTGAAGACCGTGGCCCATGATTTCAACCCCATGCAGCTCAACTGCACCCGCTTCCTCGTGGGTGGCCTGCTGCTCATCCCCTTTGCCCTGCGCGGCCTGCGCCAGCACGGGGCACGGGTCACCGCCGCCGCATGGAAAGGTTTTGCCTGGCTCGGCTTCGTGGGCCTGGTGGTGAGCATGATGTTCTACCAGATGTCCATCCTTTACGCCCCGGCCTCGGTGGTCAGCGTGCTGTTCAGCTGCAACCCCGTGCTGGTGCTGGCCTTCGCCTATCTCATCCTGCGTGCCGACATCCGGCCCCAGCACATCACCGCCCTGGTCATGGAAGTGGCGGCCGCCCTCATCATCATCGACCCGCTGCACACCACGCTCGATCCCGTGGGCATCACGCTGGTGCTGCTCTCGGCCGCCACCTTCGCCCTTTATGCCGTGCTGGGCAAAAAGCAGTGCGCCCAGTACTCCGGCGTGGCCGTCACCTGCTTCAGCTGCCTGGCCGCCAGCGCCGAGATGATCGTCCTCATGCTCATCAGCCACATCCCCGCCGTGGCCGATGCCCTGCAGGCCGCCGGTCTGCCCATGTTCGCCGCCATGCCCTTCTTCAGCGGCTATACCACGGGCAACCTCCTCAACGTGCTCTATATCTGCGTTTTCGTCACCGCGGGCGGCTATGCCTGCTACTTCATGGGCATGGAAGCCACCTCCGCCATGCAGGGCTCGCTGGTCTTCTTCTTCAAGCCCGTGCTGGCGCCCATCCTGGCCATGCTGATCCTTGGCGAGGAGATCCCCTGGAACATGTGGGCCGGTATCGGCCTCATGCTCGTGGCCTCCGAGGTCTCCATGATCCCCACCTGGGAAACGCTCCTGTCCGTGCGCCCCTTCATCATCGACCGCATCCTTCACCGCCGGCATTGATCCGGCGGGGGCGCCCCTCCTCCGTCCCCCGCCGGTATCCGGCCCGGATAAAACCGGGCATAAAAAAAGGACGCTGTACAGCGTCCTTTTTTTCATACTTGCCCGGCCGGCCGCCGGCAGCTTTCTTTCCTGGTATTCATCAACTCCAGCCGGCGACCACGGCAAGCCCTGTCCTGGGACAGGAAAAGAGGATCAGACGGCTGGGGCTCAGGCCCGGCCTTCCTGCCGTTCACGCCAGCGCACGATGTCCGCCACGGCCAGCAGGGGCAGGTCGTTGGCACGGGCAAAGTCCGCCACCTGCGGCAGACGCGCCATGGTGCCGTCATCGTTGGTCAGCTCGCACAGCACACCGCAGGGCGGCAGGCCCGCCAGGGACATCAGGTCCACGGTGGCCTCGGTATGGCCGCGCCGTTCCAGCACGCCGCCGGGACGGGCCCGCAGCGGGAACACATGGCCGGGATGGCGCAGGTCCTCGGGACGCGCGCCCTCGGCCACGGCGGCCTTGACGGTGGTCACCCTGTCGGCGGCGGAAACGCCGGTGGTCACGCCCTCGGCGGCCTCGATGGAGATGGTGAAAGCGGTCTGCTGGGTATTGGTGTTGTGGGCCACCATGGGCGGCAGGCCCAGGCGGGTGGCGCGCTCGTCGGTAAGGCACAGGCACACGATGCCGCTGCAATGGCGGATGAGGCGGGCCATCTGCGCATCGGTCAGGCTGTGGGCGGGATAGATGAGGTCGCCTTCGTTCTCGCGATCCTCGTCGTCCACCACCAGGACGCCCCTGCCCGCACGCACGGATGCCAGGGCGCGTTCCATACGCGTTTCCCAATCACCAAAAGAAGCCAGGATATCGGGGGACTGATGCATCATCGTCTCCTTGATCGGCCCGGACGGACCGGAAGATGTGCATCAGGGCACGGCTGCCGTGCGCGCTGCGGGGCGGCCGCCAAGACCGTCCTTTTTTGCGCCCCACACGGCAGAAAAACGAACCGTTCTCTTTCATCCGGACTGTTACCGTCGGCTCCGGGATCTCACCGGTATCTGCTGACCCGCACCACGTTGCATGGTACGGCGCTCGCGGGCTCATGCGGAAAACCGCCATCACCGCCGGTGGGGACTTGCACCCCGCCCTGAGAATGGAGCCACCATACGCCCGCCTCCCACGTTTGGCAATCCCCGGCCATAAAAACCGGAAACCTCCCAGGCTGCCGGGAACAGACCAAAACGTATGGTCGAAGCGCATGGGGCTACCTTTCCCCATTTTTGGAAAAAGTTTTCCACAGCATGTTGACAACTAGCCGTCCCACCTTACTTCTATGTCAACAAGGAAAAATATCAGGAGGCATTGAAATGAGCCTTATCCGTGTATATCCCCAGCATTGGTTCTCTCCCCGCAACGCCCAGCAGCCCGAACAGAGCTTCCAGCCCCTGGACCGCCTGCATCACGATATCGACCGTCTGTTCAATGGTTTCTTCACGCCCGGCTGGCCGACCAGCCTGATGGACAAGCCGCAGGCCGACATCCGTCCCAGCCTGGACATCCACAGCGACGACAAGGCCTACACCATCCACATGGAAGTGCCCGGTGTGGACCCCGATGAGGTCAAGGTCGAAGTCCGTGACGGCATGCTGACCGTTGAAGGTGAAAAGAAGATGGAAAGCTGCGCCGCCCCTGCCGCCGAAGGCGAAAAGGCGGAAGCCAAGGAACCCGTCTGCCATGTGCAGGAACGCGTCTACGGCTCCTTCTGCCGCCAGATCGGCCTGGCTGAAGATGCTGATGTGGAAAACATCAGCGCCAGCCACAAGAACGGTGTGCTGACCATCGTCATCCCCCGCAAACAGCCTGAAGCCCCCGCCGCCCGTTCCATCACGGTGCAGAAACAGTAATCCCCCCTCTTGAAGGACCCTCCTCCGGTTCCCACTCCTCGGGGAGCCGGACCGCCCGCAACGGGCGGACTCCACGGCCTGCCGCGCATGCGGCAGGCCGCTTTTTTTATACGCGACCGGACAGCGGCCGCGTGTCCCGCCTTTCCCCGCCCTGCTGCGCACCCGGCCCCCCCCTCCGAAGGTAAGGACTGCACGACGCCCTGCGGCACGCCCGGCTTCGGGCAAAGCGCTTTCCCGGCCCTTTCCGCCTTCCGATCCTTAAAAAAGCCTGCGCGGCCCCGATCCCGCACCATACGGCTCCCGGCGGACCGCCTGCCCCACGACCGGCACTGCAAGTATCCCCACCCTTCCCCCGCTGCATCCCGGCCCTCCACAGGACAGGGCTGCCCGCTTCCCCAGCGGGCCCGGCGTTTTCCGCAGCACGGGCACGAAAAAAGGCGGCATCCCGCGCAGGGACACCGCCTTGTCAGATTCGCTGTTCGGCTGTGGACTACTTCTTGCCCGCAGGCTCGATGACTTCCACGCCGTCCATGTAGGGCACCAGGGCCTTGGGCAGCACGATGCTGCCGTCCTTCTGCTGGCCGTTCTCCAGGATGGCGGCCATGGCGCGGCCGGTGGGCAGACCGGAACCGTTGAGGGTGTGGCAGTAGGTGCTCTTGCCGCCCTTGGGCTTGAAGCGGATGTCCGCACGGCGGGCCTGGAAATCGATGCAATTGGAGCAGGAGGAGATCTCGCGGTAGGTGTTCTGGGCAGGCAGCCAGACTTCCAGGTCGTAGGTCTTGGCGGAACCGAAGCCCATGTCGCCCGTGCACAGGGTGATGACGCGGTAGGGCAGCTCCAGCTTTTCCAGCAGGGTGCGGGCATGGCCCACCATAATCTCCAGCTGGTTGAAGCTGTCGTCAGGATGGGCAAAACGCACCATCTCCACCTTGGTGAACTGGTGCAGGCGGATCAGGCCGCGCGTGTCCTTGCCGGCGGCACCGGCTTCGGAACGGAAGCAGGGCGTGGCGGCGCAGTAGGCGCGGGGCAGGTCGGCTTCGTCCAGCACCTCACCGGCGTGGATGTTGGTCAGGGGCACCTCGGCGGTGGGGATGAGGTAGTAGTCCCAGGCGGGCATCTTGAAGAGGTCTTCCTCGAACTTGGGCAGCTGGCCCGTGCCGGTCATGGTGGCGCGGTTGACCATGAAGGGAGGACAGACTTCGATGTAGTCCTCGTGCTTCACATGCTGGTCCAGGAAGAAGTTGACCAGGGCGCGGTCCAGACGGGCGGCCCAGCCCATGTACAGGGCAAAGCGGCTGCCGGCCAGACGGGTGGCGCGCTCGAAATCCAGAGCGGCGCCGCCCAGCTCCCAGTGCTGACGGATATCGAAATCGAACTGGCGCGGCGTGCCCCAGCGGAGCACTTCCACGTTCTCGGTCTCGTCCTTGCCCACGGGCACGCTGGCGTCCGGGATGTTGGGCACACCCATGAGCCAGTTTTCCACAGCGGCCTTGGCTTCGGCGGTCTGCACGTCCAGGGCCTTGATGCGGGCCGACAGGGCGCCCAGTTCTTCCATCATGTGGGAGGCGTCCCCGCCTTCACGCTTGATCTGGGCCACCTGACGGGAGGCGGCGTTCTGCTGCTGTTTCAGGCTTTCCACTTCGGCCAGCAACGCACGACGGCGGCCGTCCAGTTCGAGGAACTCATCCACTTTCAGCGGCGACTGCCGGTCGGCCAGGGCCTTGGCCAGCACTTCGGGCTGTTTTTGCACCAGTTTGAGGTCGATCATAAAAACTCCTGCATAGCATGCGCAATGTGGAGGCCACGCTACCACGAGCCCCCAGACCTTGCAAGACAAGGGCATTGCGTATATAAAAAGTCTCAAAACTTTTTAAAACATCTATCCTGCGAGACCTTGCCATGAAATCCGCCCGTATCACACGCCTTCTTTTCCTTTCGCTGGCGCTCATGCTGGCCATGTTCCTGACTGCCTGCGGTCCCAGCAATACCGTGCGCCTGCTTTCGCCCGCGCCTGCGGTCAATCCCGTGCTGCCCGCTCCCAATGCGCCGCGCGTGACCGTGGTGCCCTTCACCGATAACCGTCAGGACACCACCAACCTCGGCGTGCGCCGTGACGGCAGCGCCTTCGTGGCCAGCGACGACCTGGCCCAGTGGGTGAGCCGCGGTCTGGCCGACGAGCTGCGCCGCCAGGGCGTGCAGGTCTCCTACGCCATGGACGAGAACCAGGCCCGCAGCGGCAACCCCGACTACATCGTCACCGGTACCGTGGAACAGGCCTGGCTGCGTGAAGTCTCCGCCACCGAACTGGCCACCTCCATGCGCGCCACCTACCGTCTGGCGCCCCGCAGCGGCCGCGTGGTCAAGGAGACCCTCAACTCCAGCCAGAACCGCAGCGGCATCCCCACCGGCGGCGCCGCGGAAGAGATCATGCTCAACAGCATGCGCGAGCTGGTGCAGCCCATGGCCCGCAAGATCAAGGCCATCGTGGACGGCAAGTAGACAGGATATCTCAGGGGCTCCCGAAAGGGAGCCCTTCGCTTTCCGGGGCCCCGCCGCACGCGGGGCCTTTCTTTTTTGGGACACTTGCCCCAAAATGAGACCTCGCCCCGGCCGCCGGACGCGCCGCGCCCCTGCTGTCCGCCTGCCGCAACCCCTTTCCCCGGAGCCTGCTGTGCGCGATCCCCTGGTCAAGGCCTACGGCCATGTCTACCCCGTGACGCCCGCCCTGTACGCGGCGCTGGAATCGGCCCTGCACGATGCCCTCAACGACGACGAGGACGTGCCCCTGCTCTGTCAGGAAGGCGATATGGCCCGCATCTCCATGGAAGGTTCCTACTTTCCCGAAGACGAGGTGGTGGAGGCCTTCCGCGCCCATCTGACGCCGGACATGCAGGGCAAGCTGGACGTGCTCGACATGGACGGCTGGCGCCTGACCCGGCATGTGTTCACCGGCGGGCAGGTCAAAAGCAGCAGCGCGCCCCTCAACAATGTTCTGGACTATTCCGGCCATTGATGCCGGAGCCTCTCCTTTTTCCACATTTTCTCCAAGGAGCCCGCATGGATATCGCCTCCTTCATCCGCCACGTCCCCGACTACCCCAAGCCCGGCATCCTGTTCTACGACATCACCCCCCTGCTGGCCTCGCCCGAAGCCTTCGGGGACGTCATCGAACGGATGGCCGATGCGGCCCGTCCCCTGCGGCCCACCCGCATCGTGGCCGCCGAAGCGCGGGGTTTTCTGTTCGCGGCGCCGCTGGCCCAACGTCTGGGCGTGGGCCTGGCCCCGGTGCGCAAGCCCGGCAAGCTGCCCTGTGAAGCCTTCGAGGCCAGCTATGACCTGGAATACGGCTCCAATACCCTGTGTCTGCACAAGGATGCCCTGACGCCGGAGGATCGCGTCCTCATCGTGGACGACATCCTGGCCACCGGCGGCACCCTGGATGCCATGATCCGTCTGGTGGGCCAGAGCGGCGCCACCGTGGCGGGCTGCTGCATGCTCATGGAACTGGATGCCCTGGGCGGCCGCAAGGTGCTGGGCGACATCCCCCTGTCCGTGCTGCTGCACGTATAGTCTGGAGCTTTGCCTTTTGTGACGGTGCAGCTGTCGATGCCATAAGGCTTTTATTTTGAGGGGAGAACCCCTCGCCTAGCGCGAGAAGGGGTCCCCCCTCAAGCTCCCCCTTTCCCAGCGCGCTTTATCCAACGGCCAGTCCCTTCTGCTTTTGCAGGAGGGACTGGCCGTTTCACATGGAACAGGAAGATATGCACGGGAAAGGATACAATGTCATGGGAGATGGAGGGAGAAGATACGCTCCCTCTGGATGAAGCACATTTGGAGGAGGGATGCGAGAGTGTTGAACGCGACTGAAGGCGGCCCGCAGGCCCCTTACGGGCATCAGCAGCAAGGATAAAGGAGGCTACTCCCCCGCAACGCCTCCCTTTGGAAAACAAAAGGCCCCTGGCGCGAAAACGCGCCAGGGGCCTTGGCATCAAAAACGAAAGGACAGCCTACAGGTTGGCGGCGTACCAGTCGCCGGCCAGACGCAGGCCGGTGCGCACGTCGAACTGGGGCTCATAGCCCAGCAGGGTACGGGCGCGGGTGATGTCGGCCAGGGAGTGGCGCACGTCACCGGCACGGAAGTCGCGGTGCGTGGCCGTGGCCGTGGCGGCTTCGGGCATGTGGCGCACCACTTCCTCACGGATGAGGTCGAACAGTTCGTTCAGGGTCGTGCGCTGGCCAAAGGCCACGTTGTAGACCTTGTTGCGGGCTTCGTCCGTGGCGAAGCTGGCCAGCAGGTTGGCCTGCACCACGTTGTCGATGTAGCAGAAGTCGCGGCTGGTCTCGCCGTCGCCGTTGACGAAGACGGTCTCTTTCTTCAGCAGGCTGGCGAACCACTGGGGGATGACGGCGGCGTAGGCGCCGTAGGGATCCTGACGCCGGCCAAAGACGTTGAAGTAGCGCAGGCCCACGGTGGTGAAGCCGTAGCAGCGGGCGAAGACGTCGGCGTAGAGCTCGTCCACATACTTGGTCACGGCATAGGGCGACAGGGGGTTGCCGATCTTGTCTTCCACCTTGGGCAGCTCGGGGGAATCGCCGTAGGTGGAGGAGGACGCGGCGTAGACGAAGCTCTTCACGCCCGCATCGCGCGCGGCCACCAGCATGTTGAGGTAGCCGGTGATGTTGCAGCTGTTGGACAGGATGGGATCGTCGATGGAGCGCGGCACGGAACCCAGGGCGGCTTCATGCAGCACATGATCCACACCTTCGCAGGCCTTGCGGCAGGTATCCAGATCGCGGATGTCGCCTTCGATGAAGGTAAAGCGGCTCCAGGCTTCGGGGCCCACCAGGGCTTCCACCATGTCCAGGTTCTTCTGGTAACCGGTGAGGAAGTTGTCCAGACCCACCACGGTCTGCCTCATCTTGAGCAGATGTTCCAGCAGGTTGGAACCGATGAAACCGGCAACGCCGGTCACCAGCCAGGTGGAGGGTTCGGCACGCATTTTTTCGCACAGTTGGGTATAGGCGCTCATATTGCCTTCCTTATCAGAGGTCGTGGTTGCCCGCCGGGAGGCCCCGCCTTCGCGGCACAGACGGCGTGCTTTCCTTGTACGCTGTGCCGACGTCGCTGTCAAAAGACGGCCCCCCTGCCCCGGCAGGAGCTTTTTTGCCGCATCCTGCCGGAATCGCGTTTTTTTGTTCACATCCTGTCCCCGCCCGCAGGGCCCCTTTGCCTCTTTTCAGCGGCAAGGGATGCTGGTATAGCCCGTGAAGAGCCCACCAAACAGGGGGCTGGCCGCACCCGGCCGACACGTCTCCCCTTTCCGGTCCGGCCAGGCGGGGACGGTCTTTGCCCCGCAGGACAGACAGCGCCCCATCACGGAGCGTACCCGCCGGACAGGTGGGCAAAGGATATGCCGTGAAAATACTCATCCTGGGCAATCAGGCCCGTTCCACTTCCAATTTCTGGACCGTCCTCATGCGCCGCATGCGTGCCGCCGGGCATGTGGTCCTTTGCGCCGTGCCCGCGGGCGACGACGCTGCCGAGGCCGCCATCCGCGCCATCGGCGAAGAAGATCCCGCCTTCCGGAAAGGCCCGGCCGTGCGCCTGTGCCATTATCCCCTGGACCGCAAGGGCCTCAATCCCCTGCGCGACATGGCCACCATGCACGCCCTGTACCGCCTGTTCAAACAGGAAAAACCGGACCTGCTCTTCGCCTCCACCATCAAGCCCGTCATCTACGGCTGCATGGCGGCGCGTCTGGCGCGGGTGCCGCACATCTACGCCACCATCACCGGCCTGGGCTACGCCTTCGAGGCGGACAACTTCTTCAAGAAATGCGTCAACCGCCTGAGCATCGGCCTGTACCACTGCGCCCTTGCCGGGGCCGAAGGCGTGTTTTTCCAGAACCGCGACGACGCGGAGCTGTTCCGCAAGGTCGGCATCCTGCGCCGCAGCGCGCGCGTGCTCATGGCGCGCGGCACCGGTGTGGACATCCGCCGCTTTGCCGAAGCGCCCCTGCCGCCCCTGCCCGCCGAAGGCTGCGCCCCCGAAGAACGGGAGATCATCTTCCTGCTGGTGGGCCGCCTGCTGGAGGCCAAGGGCCTGCCCGAATACGCCGCCGCGGCCAAGGAACTGAAAACGCAGTACCCCGCCGCCCGCTTCCAGCTGCTGGGCCCGCCGGAACAGGGCCTGGGCAGCGTGGATCTGGCCCAGGTGCGCCGCTGGCAGGACGAAGGCAGCATCGAATACCTGGGCGAGACCCGCGACGTGCGCTCCTATGTGGAGGCCTGCCACGCGCTGGTGCTGCCTTCGTGGCGTGAAGGCACGCCCACGTCCATCATGGAAGGCATGAGCATGGGCCGCGCCGCCGTGGTCACGGATGTGCCCGGCTGCCGCGAGGTGGTGGAAGACGGCGTCAACGGCTGCATCTGCGCCGCCCACGATCCCCGGGCGCTGGCCGCCGCCATGCGCCGCCTGCTGGACGAACCCGGACTGCTGGTCCGCATGGGGGCCGCCGGCCGGGATCTGGCCTGCCGCGAATTCGATGCCGAAGTCGTGGCCGAGAAGATCCTGGTCGACATGCGCGTGCCCCGCGCGGCCGGATAAACAAGCAAGCGGGCCCGTGGCGGCCCGCTCCTGTCCCGGCCCCGCCGGGACGACGGTGTCTCGCGGTCACAGGGACAGCCCGCCCGCCGCAGGCGGCCCACGGGCCTGTCCCGTCCACTGTACGAAAAAATGGAGAAACTATGATCAGCCGTTACCGCATGGCATTGATGCAGGTGGTGGACCTGTGCTGCATCCTGCTGGCCCTGGCCGTTTCGGGCATGGTGACCATCGCGCCCGACCTGAGCGTCTTTGACGACTACACCGGCGCCTCCCTGTTCACCATCTTCTTCTATCTGCTGTTCTTCTACATCCTCGATGCCTACAGCGTGGGCATGGAAGACTTCAAGGACACCCTGGGCCGCATCCTGGTGGCCTGCGTACTGGGCATCATCAGCTCGGCCACGGCGTCCTTCGCCCTGGAGAACTGGCGCTTCGACCGCGTGACCGTGCTCCTGCTCTTCGCGCTCTCCTTCGTGTTCTGCCTGGGCTGGCGCTTCCTCTACTACCTCAATGCCGACAAGCTGACCCATCCCCTGCGCGTCCTGCTGGTGGGCGTGGACCGCGGCGGCAAGGTGCGCAAGCTGCTGGCCGAAGGCCTGCCCAAGGCCCGCATCCTGGGCTATGTGGGGGAAAAGGACCAGGATCCCGACGCCGGTGAGTGCTTTGGCCCGCCCTTCATGGCCCTGGAAGCCGCCAAGAAGCACGGCGCGACCATGATCGTGCTCCTGCCCGACGCCCCCATCGACGACGACATCGCCCATGACCTGCTGGAAGCCAAGCTGCACGGCGCCATGGTGGTGGACATCCGCACCTTCTACGAGCATGTGGTGCAGCGCCTGCCCCTTTCCCAGATCACCGAGGAATGGCTGCTGCAGACCGAGGGCTTCTCGCTCAACACCCGCGGCAGCCTGCGCCGCCTGAAGCGCGCCTTCGACCTGTTCCTGTCCCTGATGCTGCTCATCCCGGCCGCGCCCATCATGCTCATCACCGCCCTGCTGATCCGCCTGGAATCGCCGGGCCCGGTCATCTACCGTCAGGATCGTGTGGGCCTGTATGAAAAGGAATTCACGGTCTACAAGTTCCGCTCCATGCGTACCGACGCCGAAAAGAACGGCGCCGTCTGGGCCGCCGCCAATGACGCCCGCGTGACCCGCGTGGGCAAGTTCATCCGCAAGGTGCGCATCGACGAGCTGCCCCAGATCTGGAACATCATCAAGGGCGACATGAGCTTCATCGGTCCCCGTCCCGAACGCATGACCTTCGTGAAGCAGCTCAAGGAACACATCCCCTATTACAGCCTGCGCCATACCGTGAAGCCCGGCCTCACCGGCTGGGCCCAGGTCTGCTACCCCTACGGCGCCAATGAGGAAGATGCCCGCCACAAGCTGGAATACGACCTGTTCTATGTGAAGAACATCTCCATCCTGCTGGACATCCACATCATCTTCAAGACCGTGGGCGTGGTGCTCTTCCCCAAGGGCGCGCGCTAGGCCGGACATCCCGGTACACGCACGACGGGGCGGATCAGCCGGCTGATCCGCCCCGTTTTTTTCTTCCCGTCCGAATGCAGAGGGGCCCAAAGACGGCCCTGCGGGGCTCAGGGATGCTCCTGCCCCGTGCGCTGCTGCCGTGCTTGACAGTACTGGCAGTTCTCGCCGTCGATGAGGCTCTTCAGGATGCCGCAGCCCCCTTCCCGGCTGCCGTCGCATTTGTGGTACAGGGATTCAAGATGCGCCCTGAGGTGCTCAAGATCCCGTATCTGCTGCTCCACCGCTTCGATATGCGTGCGGATGAGCCTGTTGATCCAGTCGCAGCTGCCCGTGGGATGGTCGCTGTACACCAGCAGGGTGCGGATCTCGTCCAGGCTCATGCCGTGCCGGCGGCAATGCCGGATGAAGCGCAACCGCGCGATGTCCTCGTCCCCGTAAAGACGATAGTTCCGTTCCGTGCGTTCCGGGCGTTTCAGCAGCCCTTCCTTCTCGTAATAGCGGATGGTGACCACCTGACAGCCGGTCATCTTCGCCAGCTCGCCTATCTTCACTTTCATGCGCGTCCTCCGGTCCGGGCCTGTCCGGGACGAAACGGCAGCTGCCGGAAAAAATTTTTTTCCAACGCTTCCTCCCCTCTTGACCCTATAGTGACTATAGGCCCTATGGTCTGTCTATAGCAAGAACGACCAGGGGACGCCGGACACCGGCATCCCCGCGGAGGAACGACCATGAGCAGTGAAACACTGTTTTTATGCCCCTGCGGTGCCCGGCACCCGCACGGCTTCGTATGTGACAAGGTACTTCATGCCACCCTGCCCGCCGGGCACGAACACCACGGCCACGAGCACGGCAGCCACAGCCATGACCACAGCCACGAGTGCTGCGGCCATGACCACGGACACGGCGACCACCCGCACGCCCATGCGGAAAGCTGCCATGCGCATGACCACGAAAGCTGCGACCACGACCATGCGCACGAGCACGGCTCCTGCTGCTGCGGCCATGACGCGCCCCAGGCCGTGGACTGGAGCACGCTGGCGGCCCCTTCCGCCACGCGCGCCGTGTACCGCATCCTCAACATGGACTGCCCCATGGAAGAGGCGCTCATCAGGAAGAAGCTGGCCACTGTGCCCGGCATCACCGGCCTCACCTTCAACCTCATGCAGCGCGTGCTCACCGTGAAGCATGAGCTCCCGTCCACCGCGTCCATCGAGGCGGCCCTGAAGGCCATCGACATGACGCCGGAGCCGCTGGATGCCGCCGAAGGCGCCACGGCCGTCTTTGCGGTGAGCGGCATGGACTGCCCCACGGAAGAACGCCTCATCCGCAAGGCCCTGGAGGGCCTGCCGGGCCTGCTCGGCCTTGAGATCGACCTGATGCAGCGCCATGTGCGCGTGCGGCACGAGCCCGCGGCCCTCCCGGCCATCACCGCCGCTCTGGAAGGGCTGGACATGGGCGCCCGGCTGCTGGAAGGCACGACACAGGCGCACGATGCCATCCCGGCCCCCCGCATCTCCTGGAAGCGGCTGGCCGTGGCCGGCGGCTTTGCCGCCCTTTCCGAGATCCTGGAACTCATCCAGCATTGGGGGGCGCGTCCCTTCGGTCTCGACATGGCCTCCTGGAGCGTGGGCGGCTGGCCCGTGCTGACGCTCCTGCCCCTGTGCTGCGCCCTCATCGCCATCCTGCTGAGCGGCCTGACCACCTACCGCAAGGGCTGGCTGGCCGTCTCCAACCTCGACCTGAACATCAATGCCCTCATGTCCGTGGCCGTCACCGGGGCCGTGCTCATCGGGCAGTTCCCGGAAGCCGCCATGGTCATGGTGCTGTTCAACGTCTCGGAAGCCATCGAGGCCAAGGCCCTGGACAGGGCCCGCAACGCCATCAAGGACCTGCTGGCCCTGGCGCCCGATACGGCCACGGTGCTGCGAGAGGACGGCAGCTGGCAGGAAGCCGACATCCGCACGGTGGCCGTGGGCAGCCGTGTGCGCGTGCGCCCCGGCGAAAAGATCGCCCTGGACGGTCTGGTGCTGGACGGCCGTTCCCTGGTGGACCAGTCGCCCATCACCGGCGAGAGCATGCCGGTGGAAAAGCAGGCCGGGGACACGGTCTACGCCGGGACCCTCAATACCTCCGGCTCCTTTGAATTCCGGGTGACCGCCGCGGCCACGGACACCACGCTGGCCCGCATCATCCATGCCGTGGAAGAGGCCCAGGGCAGCCGCGCCCCCATGCAGCGCTTTGTGGATACCTTCGCGCGCTACTACACCCCGGCCGTCTTCCTGGTGGCCCTGCTGGCCGCCCTGGTGCCGCCCCTGTTCCTGGGCAGCGCCTGGACGGACGCCATCTATACCGCGCTGGTGATACTGGTCATCGGCTGCCCCTGCGCCCTGGTCATCTCCACGCCGGTGAGCATCGTCAGCGGCATGGCCGCCGCCACCCGCTACGGCATCCTCATCAAGGGCGGCATGTTCCTGGAACAGGGCAGACGCCTTGACTGCCTGGCCCTGGACAAGACCGGCACCCTCACCCACGGCAAGCCGCGCCAGACCGACTGCCTTTGCACGGGGCAGGAAGATGAAGCGGCCGTCCGTTCGCTGGCGGCCAGTCTGGCGGCCCGCTCCGACCATCCCGTTTCCGGGGCCATCGCCCAGGCCGCCCTGGCGGACCACATCCCCCTGCAGGACGTGGACGACTTCACGGCCCTGCCCGGTCAGGGCGTCAGCGGCATCATGGCCGGCCGGCGCTGGTATCTGGGCAACCGCGCCCTTGCGGCATCGCTGGGCCGGTACCCGGCAGCCCTCGACGAGCGGATCTCCCGGCTGGAGCAGCAGGGCAAGACCGTGGTCGCACTCGTGGGCGACAACGGCATCCGGGCCCTGTTCGCCGTGGCCGATACGCTCAAGGCAAGCAGTCTGGAAGCTGTCAAGGAACTGAAGGCACTGGGCGTGACCACGGTCATGCTCACCGGAGACAACGAACACACGGCAGCGGCCATCGCCCGTCAGGTGGGCGTGGACAGCTTCAAGGCCGGTCTGCTCCCGGCGGACAAGCTCGCCGTCATCGAGGAACTGGAAGCCCGGGGACACAAGGTGGGCATGGTGGGCGACGGCATCAACGACGCCCCGGCGCTGGCACGGGCCGACGTCGGTTTCGCCATGGCCGGCAACGGCACGGACACCGCCATCGAGACCGCCGACGTGGCGCTCATGGACGACGACCTGCGCAAGATCCCCCGCTTCATCCGCCTGTCCCGGGCCACCTTTGCCATCCTGGTGCAGAACATCACGCTGGCGCTGGGCGTCAAGGCGCTGTTCTTCGCCCTGACCTTCACCGGTCACGCCACCATGTGGATGGCCGTCTTCGCCGACGTGGGCACGGCCCTGCTGGTGGTGGCCAACGGCCTGCGGGCCATGCGGCAATAGAGATGCCCGGATGCGGCAGCTGCAGCCGCGGCTTCATGGGACTCTGCATTTGTCTGTGAGGCCCCGCTGCTTCCATCCCCTGAATGACAGACCGGGACAGTCCCTGAGGGACTGTCCCGGTCTTTTTTATCCATACGGCACCCGGATGCCCGTTTTCCCTGCACGGTCAGAACAACTTCCCGCCGGTCATGGGCAAATGCGCCCTGCGGCTGAGGCCCGTCGGCACCGGAACATGGCCTTCCCGCAGCGTACGGGAACGCCGCCGCACGCCACAGGGCCGGAGGCCTCACTGCCGCCGCTTGAACAGTTTCTCCAGCGCCACGGCATCCCAGCGCAGAATGCTGGGGCGGCCGTGGGGGCAGTATTCCCGCTCCGGCGTATGCAGCCACTGCCGCAGCAGGGCCGCGGCCTCGTCATCGGCCAGACGCTGCCCGGCCTTGATGGCGCCCTTGCAGGACAGGGAAATGAACATGGCGCGAATGTCGTCCTTGCGACCGGCCAGCACCTCGCGCAGGAATTCCCCGGCTTCACTGCGGGACAGGGAGGGCGGGATGCCCCGGGCCAGCAGGCGGCCGCCGGAGCAGGAGACATCGAAGCCCATGCGCTCCAGATTGTCGCGTACTTCCAGAAAGCGCTCTTCTTCCACCGGCTGCAGGGCCAGCTCCAGCGGCAGGGCCAGGCACTGGGCCGTGCCCGCGAAGGCCCCCTTGCGCAAACGCTCGTAAAGCACGCGCTCGTGCGCCGCGTGCTGGTCCAGCAGCATCAGGGCGCCGGAAGCATCGCGCAGGACAAGGTAGGTCTCGGCCACCTGGCCCAGATAGGTCAGGCCGCCCACCACCAGCTCATGCCGTCCGGCGACGCTTTCGTCCGTCACGGCAGTACCGGAGCCGCAGACGGCCTCCCCGGTTCCCGGCAGGCCCTCCGGCCCGTCCGTCTCCGGCACAGGAAAGCGTTCCGCTGTGGTCCCGTCCGTGTCCTCATGGCCTGCCGCAGTCGTCACATGGTCGGGCGGCATGGCCATGCGGGCCGTCTGCCGGGCGCTCTCGAAAAATTCCTGTCTGTCGGCGGACAAACGTCCCGTCCCTTCCGCATCCTCCGCAAAGGACGCGGCCGAAAACGCCGAAGGAGGCACGGCTTCCCGCAGGCCCGCAGGGGCCGTCCGCCCGGAGGCGAAGGCCGCCGCACTGCCGGAAGATGACGGCATGGAGGGGGCATCAACCACGCTTCCCGTGCCCGCCATGTACTCGGGGACCGTGCCGTCGTCCGCATCGGGCCGCCGCACCTGCCACTGGCCTTCGTCTTCCCGCGTCTCGTCCTCCGCATGCCGCATCAGGGGCGCGGCATCGGCGCTGCCCCAAAAGCCCTGCGGGCGCGGGGGCAGGTCGTCCCACAGACGGGACTGCGCCGCCACGGGACGGGCATCGTCGGCTTCGCGGGCCGCATCCAGCACGCTTTCCACATCGCTGACCAGGGCCCCCTGCACGGCATGGAGCACGGCGGAAAAGACCGAGGACTCGTCCCGGAAACGGACTTCGCTTTTGGCCGGATGCACGTTGACGTCCACCATGTCGGGCGGCATGTCCACAAAGAGCACCACCTGCGGGTAATCCCGGCTGGTGATGCGCCCCTTGTAGGCCTCGCGCACGGCGGCCAGCAGACGCTTGTCGCTGACGCTGCGGCCGTTGACGTACAGCAGGATGCGGTCCCCGCGCTGCTGGCTCACCGACGGCAGGGCCGCCAGCCCCCGGGCCCGGATGCCGTGGCGTTCGGCATCGAACGGCCGCAGGGCCTCCACCACCAGACGCGGCCACAGCAGGGCCAGGCGGTCGCGCAGGCTCTGCCCGGGCAAAAAGCGCAGGGCCTCGCGTTCCCCGGCCCTGAGCGTGAAGCCCACGTCGCAGCGGGCCAGCGCCAGACGCACCAGCCAGTCCTGGGCCCGTTTGAGCTCCGTGGCCGGGGTCTTCAAAAACTTGAGCCGTGCGGGTATATTGGTGAACAGATCGCGCACTTCCACGATGGTGCCCCGATGCAGGGCCGAAGGCTCCACCGCCAGCAGGCGGCCGAATTCCACCACGATGCGGCTGGCCTCCGTCCCGCCGTCGGCTCCGGTCACGGCGGATTCCATGCTGAAGCGGGCCACCGAGGCGATGCTCGGCAGGGCCTCGCCACGGAAGCCGTAGGACGCGATATGCTCAAGATCGTCCATGCTGGCGATCTTGCTGGTGGCGTGACGGGTCACGGCCAGTTCCAGTTCGCCGGGGGCGATGCCCGCGCCGTCGTCCTGCACGCGGATGCAGCTCTGGCCGCCGTTCTCCAAAAACACGTCCACGCGCGTGGCGCCGGCATCCAGACTGTTTTCCACCAGTTCCTTGACCACACTGGCCGGGCGCTCCACCACCTCGCCGGCGGCGATCTGATTGCGCAACTCAGGCGGTAACAAACGAATATGACGAGATACTCCAGACATGCGGCCACTCTATCCGGCCGCCAGATGCAAGGCAAGCGCGCCCTCCGGCGCCCCCTCAACCGCAGACGCCCCCTGCTGCACGGCAGCCGCTCCCTGAGCGCGCGGCAAGAGGCCCCCCATACGGTCAACGTGCCCGTGCTGCCGCAGCCGGAAGCCTTCGATCCCGACATGCTCTATGTGGAGTGCGACCATTGCGGCGCGCCCATCGTCTGGGAAAAGGGGCGCACCCGCCGCCTGCTGGCGGCCGTGGGCATCGACCCGCTGGAACTGGATGCCAGCTGCGTGCTGATCACCGATTCCTGCCCCCTGTGCGGCGGCAAGGGCCGCTACACCATCCAGATCTACCGCATCAGCGCGGCCCGCAGCGCCCGCCACGTGTTCTACGCGGGCAATGCCTGATCCTTTCCCGCAGACCCAAAACAGGGTGCCCGTCTCCTTCAGGAGGCGGGCGCCCTGTTTTTTATATTTCCGAACCTGCCGGACATCTTCCCCAAAAATCCGCACAGCCCCTAACTATCCTCGCGCCGGCCTTTCTGGCCTCCCCACTGGCTGAGCAGCACCCCGGCCACCACCAGCACCGAGGCCATGTACTGGCCGGGCAGGAAGACCTCGCGCAGCAGGATGACGCCGCTGGCCAGGGTCAGGATGGGGATAAGGTTGGTGTAGGCGGCGGCACCGGCGGCGGAAAGACGGCTGACCCCCACGTTGTACAGGCCGTAGCCCCCCAGCGAGACCACCCCGCCCAGATAGACCACACTGGCCCAAGGGGCCCAGTCCGGCACTTCCACATGCAGCAGCACGGGCGTGTAGTCCAGGGGCGCCAGCGCCAGCAGCCCGGCAAAAAAGCTCATGCCCACGAAGGACTGCACGGCCGTGATCTGCAAGGGCGAATAGGCGGCGGAAAGACGCCGGGCCAGCACGGTATACAGGGCGGCGCAGACCATGGCCAGCCCCTCGAAGAAATTGCCCAGCACGGGCGCCGTGGCGGTCTCGTCCACGGCCGACTGCAGGGAGAGCCAGACCACCCCGGCCACGGCCAGGGCAAAGCCTATCCAGCCGCGCAGGCTGACCCGCTCGCCCAGCAGGCGCCAGGCCACCACGGCGGTGATGAGCGGCAGCAGCGAGATGATCATGCCCGCCTGCGAGGCCGTGGTCAGGCACAGGGCGCGGGTCTCCAGCAAAAAGTAGCAGCAGGGCTCGGCAAAGGCCATGAGCAGGAGCCAGCGCCACTGCCCCTTGCGGCGCAGGTCGCGCAGCAGCCCGCCCCACAGCGGCAGGAACAGCAATGTGGCCACGCCCATGCGCCCGGCCATGACCGTGAACGGATCCAGCGCGCTGAGCGCGATGCGCAGGGCCACATAGGACGTGCTCCAGAAAACCATGGCCAGCAGCAGGGCCAGATGCGGCCAGATGCGAACCCACATGACGATATCTCCTCCTCGGTAGCCGGGGCCGGAGGCGCGGCCGGTCCGGGCCTCCGTGCGTCGCAGCAGCATGCCAAAGCCAGGGCAAAAGGTCGAGCGAAAGAGCAGCCAGTCCGCACACATACCGCAGGGTGCCGCCCCGGAACGGCTGCCCGCCCTGCCGCCCCGTACCGTGCACAAAAGTCCCCCACACCTTGCTTGCCCAGCCGTACGATAGAGCGTATTGCAAAGTTCCGGGCTGCCTCTGCCCGGTACTTTTCCATGAAACATGAGGAGATGCCATGAGCATGCGTCTTTCCCGTTCCATCGTGGGCGAAGCCGAGGCCGAAGCCGTCCGGCGCGTCATCGTCGAAGACGGTTATCTGGGCATGGGACACGAGACCTGCCTGTTCGAACAGGAACTGGCCGCCTATCTGGGCGTGGCGCCCGAACAGGTGGTGACCACCAACACGGGCACCGCCGCCCTGACCCTGGCCGTGGACGCCATCGCCCCGCGCGATGCCGCCCGCAAGCCGCAGATCCTGGTGCCGTCCCTGACCTTCGTGGCCTCCTTCCAGGCCATCGAGGCCGCCGGTTGCGAGCCCGTGGCCTGTGACGTGCTGGCCGAGACCGGCACCATCGACCTCAAGGACGCCGCCCGCCGCATCACGCCCGACACGCTGGCCATCATGCCCGTCCACTACGCCAGCAACCCCTGGCACCTGGACGAGGTCCATGCCTTCGCCAAAGAACACGGCCTGCGCGTCATCGAAGACGCCGCCCATGCCTTCGGCTGCCTGCACCACGGCCGCAAGATCGGCAGCTTCGGGGACGTGGTCTGTTTCAGCTTTGACGGCATCAAGAACATCACCTCCGGCGAAGGCGGCTGCGCCGTCTTCTTCAATGCCACGGAAGCCGGCTATGCCGCCGACGCCCGCCTGCTCTCCGTGGAAGGCGACACCCGATCCCGCTTTGCCGGTACCCGCACCTGGGACCCGGACGTGAAGCGCATCGGCTGGCGCTTCCACATGAGCAACATCATGGCCGCCATCGGCCGCGTGCAGCTCTCGCGTCTGGACGGGGAATTCATCCCGGCCCGCCGCGCCCTGGGCGACATCTACCGGCAGCGTCTGGCGGGGCTGGACGGCCTGCGCCTCCTGCAGGCCGACCCGCAGGACTTCGTAGTGCCGCACATCGTCTGCGTGCGCGTGCTCAACGGCCGCAAGGACGAGCTCAAGGCCGCCCTCACCGCCGCGGGCATCCCTGTGGGCGTCCACTACAAGCCCAATCATCTGCTGAGCCTGTTCCGTCCCGCTCCGGGCTCCCTGCCCCTGCCCGTGACGGAGCAGCTTTACGGCGAACTGGTGACCCTGCCCATGCATCCCGGCCTGAGCGCCGCCGATGTGGAACACATCTGCGACGTCATCACGGCAACCCTGGCCTGACCTTTCCCGATAACGGAGCCGCCGCAGGCGGCTCCGCCCGTCCGGCCCCTGCCGGTACGGGGCCATGCCCGGCGCATGCCACCCAAACATGCCATGACGATACTGTCCGAGACCACGGCCTTTGCCCGCAGCCTGCTGTCCCGTTCCCTGCTCCGTTTCGGCATGGTGGGCAGCAGCGCCACCCTCTGCTATCTCTGGGCGGGCCATCTGCTCGTCAGCTGGGCCCGCTGGCCCGCCCCGGCGGCCCATGGCCTTGCCGGGCTGCTGGCCCTGCTGGCCGCCTATGCCGGGCACTGTTTCTGGACGTTCGGCATCAGGAGCGGCGACCATGCCCGCATGCTGCCCCGCTTCGTCCTGGTGTAGGGCGCGGGCCTCTGGCTGGGCGACCTGTTCGCCCGGGGGCTCGGCTGGTGCGGCGTCCCCCACGGTCTGGCCCTGCCTGCCGCCTCCCTGGCGGCCCCGCTCTTCCTCTATCTGCTGTGCCGCCTCTGGGTCTTCCGGCCCGTACGCTCCATGAACCTGTCGTCCCCGTCATCGCGAGGTACATCCATGCATCATGTCCCCATGTCCGAGGCCCCCGTGGTCTCCGTCATCATGAACTGCCTGAACAGCTCCGAACATCTGCAGGAGACCCTGGACAGCCTGGCCGCCCAGACCTTCACCGATTTCGAGGTCATCTTCTGGGACAACGGCTCCACGGACAGCAGCCCGCAGATAGCCCGGGGCCATGCCGGGCTGGCCGGCCGCCTGCGCTATTTTCGCGGCGAAGAGACCGTGCCCCTGGGCGCGGCCCGCAATCTGGCCATCGCCCGGAGCCGGGGCCGCTATGTGGCCTTTCTGGACTGCGACGACCTGTGGCGGCCCGAAAAGCTGGCCCGTCAGGTGGCCTGCTTCGAAGCCGATCCGCATGTGGGCCTGGTCAGCACCGATACCGAGATCTTCGACGGCAAACATGTGCTGAAGCGCCTGTTCGCCGAGTCCCGCCCCCAGCGCGGCAAGGCCTTTGCCGCTCTCATGGAACGGCAGTGGATCTCCATGTCCTCGGCCATGCTCTCCCGCGCGGCCCTGGACAGCGTGGTCTGCCCGCCCGCCCGTGAGGGAGGCGCGCCGGTCTGGTTCGACGAGAGCCTCAATGTTTGCGAGGAGGCCGATATCTTCTACCGCGTGGCCCATGACTGGGAACTGGATCATGTGGACGCGCCCCTGACCCTGTGGCGGGTGCACGGCAACAACACCACCTTCCGCAAGTTCGGCCAGTTCGCGGACGAGACCCTGTACATCCTGGAAAAGCACCGCCGCCTCTGGCCCGGCTATGATGCGGCGCATCCCGGGCTCGTCAGCCTGCTGACGCGCCGCGCCGCCTTCCAGAAGGCCGTGAGCCTGTGGCGCGAAGGGCGCGGCAGCGAGGCCCGCGCCGTCATCCGGCCCTGGCGTGACGGCTCGCGCAAATACCGCCTGTTCTGGTGGGCCAGCTATCTGCCCGGGGCCTGCTTCGACCTGGCCGCGCGTCTGTATTTTGCCCTGCCCTCCGTGATCCGCCGCCGCTAGGGGATATTGGATACATCAAGACCACCCGCACGGCGGGTGGTCTTTCGTTTCGGGCCGTGGCGCCCAACAGGCTGATGCCCATCAGAACCACCCGCAAAGCGGGTGGTTTGCTCTGGCCCTGTAAGGGCCTGTTACCGGCTGCGCCTAAAGACGCTGGCTTTCACGCTGTTCAAGCCCAGTGCCCTTGCCGCCTTGGCTACCCCTTAAAGGGGTCTTGATATTCGCGTGATGTCAGCTTGTCTCTCATAATGTCGTGACGTTCCTGATCCTGGATATATTTTTTGATCGTTGCCTCATTAAGCCCCACCGTACTGACATAATATCCTTCGGCCCAAAATTTTCTGTTGCCAAACTTATATTTAAGGTTTGCGTGCTTATCGAATATCATCAACGAACTTTTCCCTTTCAGGTAGCCCATGAAATTTGCCACACTGATTTTAGGAGGAATGGACACCAGCATGTGGACATGATCCGGCATCAGATGCCCTTCCAGAATCTCAACCCCTTTATATTTGCAGAGGCATTGCAGAATTTCTTTTATACTTTCACGGAGCTGTGCGAAGATTATTTTTCTTCTATATTTTGGAGTAAAGACGATATGATACTTGCACAACCATTTCGTATGCGCTAGGCTATGAGCCTTGGTTCCCATAACAAAAACACCTTTCCGTTAATGTTGCGATGGGCTTGAACAACTTCATCGTAGCGGAAAGGTGTTTTTGTGTGTATAACGTATTGTCTCCACCCGCATAGCGGGTGGTTTTTTGTTTCGCGCCTGTCAGGCGCTCAACAGGCTAAAGCCCATAAATCAGAACCACCCGCAAAGCGGGTGGTTTGCTCTGGCCCTGTAAGGGCCTGTTACCGGCTGCGCCTAAAGACGCTGGCTTTCACGCTGTTCAAGCCCAGTGCCCTTGCCGCCTTGGCTACCCCTTAAAGGGGTCTTGATATTCGCGTGATGTCAGCTTGTCTCTCATAATGTCGTGACGTTCCTGATCCTGGATATATTTTTTGATCGTTGCCTCATTAAGCCCCACCGTACTGACATAATATCCTTCGGCCCAAAATTTTCTGTTGCCAAACTTATATTTAAGGTTTGCGTGCTTATCGAATATCATCAACGAACTTTTCCCTTTCAGGTAGCCCATGAAATTTGCCACACTGATTTTAGGAGGAATGGACACCAGCATGTGGACATGATCCGGCATCAGATGCCCTTCCAGAATCTCAACCCCTTTATATTTGCAGAGGCATTGCAGAATTTCTTTTATACTTTCACGGAGCTGTGCGAAGATTATTTTTCTTCTATATTTTGGAGTAAAGACGATATGATACTTGCACAACCATTTCGTATGCGCTAGGCTATGAGCCTTGGTTCCCATAACAAAAACACCTTTCCGTTAATGTTGCGATGGGCTTGAACAACTTCATCGTAGCGGAAAGGTGTTTTTGTGTGTATAACGTATTGTCTCCACCCGCATAGCGGGTGGTTTTTTGTTTCGCGCCTGTCAGGCGCTCAACAGGCTAAAGCCCATAAATAAAAAAGACGGCGGGAACGCGTGATGCGTTCCCGCCGTCTCCACATATCGTGCGACAACAGACGGGGCATGCCCTGCATGCCTCGCCTCATATCAGGTCCCGAAGGACGTTCCCGGGGACGCACGCCCAGACCTGCACGCCTGACGTGCAGTGGACATGACGGCCATGCCGTCCTGCGGTAACCGGGAAACAGCGCGGCAACGTCCGCCGCCGGCGTCAGTACCGGTCCGGCGTGCGTTCCGTGAAAGCGCTATTCGTCGTCGTCCCAGGAAGAAGTATCGTCCACCAGCGTATAGCCGCGGACCTGGATGTAGTTGACCTCGTCCACCTGCTCCAGCAGGCCGGTCACTTCCACCAGGGCGCTCACCTCGTCGGCCAGATCGGCACCGGCGCCACGAGGGATGATGCGATATTCCACATCGTCCTGCACCACAGCCACACTGGCCTGCCGCGCATCGGCGGCACGGGGCACAGAACAGACATAGCCTTTCACGGTAATGGGATTGCTCATGCCTAGGTAATCCTTTCTCACAAAGCTGGGAAATGTCCCTTCTCCCCTTGTATCCGCTTTCCCGGCCTGCCGCAAGCCTTTGCGCGCTTTTCAGGCAGCACCCTGCGGGCCTAGAAACCGTATTTTTTCAGCAGTTCGTACCAGTGCCCGCGAGAGACACCGGCCATGCGTGCGGCGGCCCGGGCATCGTCGCCGCACAGCGCCCGTACCCGGGCCACATAGTGCCGCTCCGCCTCATGCCGCCAGCTGCGCAACGAAGGAAAGGCCCGCCCCGTTTCCGGCATGGGAGGCAGGTCGGGCACGCTACAGGCCCCGGCTTCGGCCAGCGGGGGACAGACCTCCCTGCCGCCGGGCACATCGCCCGCCACGCGTCCCTTCCCGGCCCGGCTGCGGGCCACGGCCACGCGCAGGCCGGTGGCGAGGTGCGCGGGCAACAGCAGGGACGCCTGTTCCGCCGCCAGACAGGCCCGCTCCAGCGTATGGAACAGCTCGCGCACATTGCCCGGCCAGTCGTATTCGGCCAGCATCTCCAGCAGCAGGGGGGAAAGCTCCTTCTCCTCCATGCCGTTGCGGCGGCAGCAGCGGATGACCGCCTGCCGTGCCAGCAGGGGGATCTCGTCCCGGCGCCGGCGCAGGGGCGGGATCACGATGGTCATGCCCTGCAGGCGGTAAAGCAGATCCTTGCGGAAGCGCCCGTCCTCGCTCATGGCCTCCAGATCCTGATTGGTGGCCGCCACCAGGCGGAAATCGCTCTCCACCTCGCGCACCTCTCCCACAGGACGGAAGCGGCGCAGCTCCAGCGCCCGCAAAAAAGCCCTCTGTATGCCCTGCGGCAGATCGCCCACCTCGTCCAGGAAGAGCGTGCCCTGATGCGCCGCCCGCAACAGGCCCTCGCTGGCCCGCTCCGCGCCGGTGAAGGCCCCCCGGGCATGGCCGAACAGATGGCTCTCCACCAGCGTTTCCGGCAGGGAGGCGCAGTCCACGGCCACGAAAGGCCGCGAGGCCCGATGGCTGTTGCGGTACAGGGTGCGGGCGAACAGCTCCTTGCCCACGCCGGTCTCGCCCAGCAGCAGGACGTTGACGTCGCTGTGCGCCGCCTGTTCCAGCTGGGCCAGCGCCGCCTGCATGGCCGGGCCGCTCCCCGCCACCTGACCCGGCTCCAGTTCCAGGCCCCGGCGCGAGCGCCGCCTGTCCCGGGCCTCCAGCACATGGCTCAGGGTCTCTTCCACATCGCGCACCCGCACCGGCTTCATGAGAAAATCCCAGACACCGCCGCGCAGGGCTTTTTCCGCCGCATCGCCGTCGCCGTGGCCCGTGATGACCACGATGTCCGGCGCGTCGGGCAGGGCCGCCAGCTCCTGCTGCGCATCCAGACCGTTGCCGTCGGGCAGGAGCATGTCCAGAAGGATGACGTCCACGCCCGCGGCCGCCAGACGCCGTCCCTCGGCCAAGGTGGCCGCGCACAGGGCCTCGTGCCCCAGACGGCGGCAGGCCACCTCCACCATGGTGCGCATCAGGTTCTCGTCATCCACTACCAGCACACGGGCCATCCTTGCCTCCCTGCCCGGGCCTGCGGTCCCGGAGCTGCCCCTGTGGCCATCCCCGGGCGCGGCGCAGGGGCGCGCCTGCTGCCCGGTATATCGTTCCCTTTTTCCTGCGCTCTCCGGCTGATGCCGGATACAAAAGCTTTTCGGCCTTCGTCGTCCTTCCTGCGGCGTTCCCGGCACCAGAGCCCCGTCGACCGGAAGGACGGCCGGGCAGCTATCCGCCTGCCACGGCTGCCGTCCATCCGCCCGCATACGGGCACGGCGGCATGGTCCGCCGCGAAGACGGGGCATCAGCCGTTGTCCCGCCGCAGAGCTTCTTCGGCACGCGCCAGAGCCCCGGCACAGGCCGCCGCCAAAGATCCCAGCCCCGCCGCGTTCTCCGGCGTGCCCGCCAGCACCTGCCGGGCCGCCTGCTCCAGAGCCGCCGCCCTGAGACGAAGCTCCTCAAAACAGAGCGTGGCCGCGGAATTCTTCAGGGCATGGGCCGCCCGGCGCAGGGCCTCCGCCGTCCGGGCCGCCGGGACCGCGGGATCGGCGGCCAGTTTTCGGCCGGCTTCCAGAGTTGCCTCCAGACGCGGCAGGTCGTCCCGCAAGGCCGTGACCAGGGTATGCAGCAGCTCCTCGTCCTGATCCGCGGCCGCCAGTGCGGCCGCCCTGTCCCAGATGACGGGGGCCTCGGCCTCCGCACCACAGGGCGTCGGCCCCGCCTGACCGTCGCCGGGACAGCCACGGGGCACGTCCCGCAATGCGGCCAGCAGCATGGCCGGGGGTACCGGCTTGTCCAGCAGGGCCCGTACGCCCAGCGCCCGGAAGCGCGCCTCCTCGCCGGGGGCCAGACCGGCGGAATGGACGATCACCGCCTGCTGCCGGGACGCGGCGCTCTGTCCGGTACGGATGCGCTCCAGCACGGTCAGGCCGTCCATGCGCGGCATACCGGCATCCAGCAGGATGACGTCCCACGGTGCGGCGGCCAGCATGTCCAGGACCTGTTCCCCGTCCGCGGCAAGGCCCACGGTGCAGCCCTGCTCCCGCAAGCGCACTTCGAGCAGATAACGGCCCGCGGCGTCATCCTCGGCCACCAGCACGCGCAGGCCCTGCAAGGGGCCCGCCGCAGAGGCCGGAGCCGCAATGCCCTCTTCCGCCGGACACGGGGGCCCGGACTTGGGGCCGGGACCGCCCTCCACGATCTCCAGACGCACTTCCAGCGTGAACGTGCAGCCCTGTCCGGGACAGGAACGCACCTGCACGTCCCCGCCCATGCGGCGGGCGATGGTGCGTACGATGTTCAGCCCCAGACCGGTGCCCGGCTTGCCGCCGGCGGCGCTGCCCCGGCAAAAACTTTCAAAGACCGTCCTTTCCTCGCCGGGCTCCAGCCCGGGCCCGCTGTCCCGGACGTCCAGCCGCAGCAGGAACACGCCGGAAGCCAGGCGTCCTCCGCCTGCCTCCACGTCTACGCGGCCCCGTTCCGTGAATTTGACGGCATTGCTCACCAGATTGCCCAGGGCCTGCCGCAGGCGGAAACCGTCGCCACGGACCTGCCGGGGCAGATGCGGCGCCAGATGCAGCAACAGCTCCAGCCCCTTGCCCTCCGCCGCCGGTCTGTACAGATCAGCGCAGGCCCGCAGGCAGGCGGGCAGGTCGAAGGTCCGGCAGCGCAAACGCACGTCCCCCTGTTCCAGAGAAGCATGGTCGGTGATGTCGTCCACCATCTCCAGAAGGGCCCCGCAGGCCCGGCGCAGATAGGCCAGGGCCGTATGCCGCTGCTCCGTCCCGCAGTCCTGACGGTCGAGCAGATCGCTCATGCCCAGCATGGCCGCCAGCGGGGTACGCATGTCGTGACTGAGACGCCCCATGAAGGCACTCTTGAGGCGGCTCTTCTCCTCGGCCTGCAGACGCCGCAAGGTCAGGTTGCTGGTGATGCCGCCCACGGCCAGCACCCCGGTCAGGGCCAGCAGACCGTACAGCAGGCCCAGCTCCCGCTGCTTCCGCTCCAGATCCCGCACATAGGCGGCGGCATCCATGCTGATGCTGATACCGCCCAGCATGTCCCCTTCCTTGTGGCCCTGATGGCAGCGCAGACAGCTTTCCTGTGCGGCCAGTGTCCTGAGCAGGCGCAGACGACCCTGCGGCAGGCAGTCCTCCCCGCTGAAGAAGACCTGCCCGCCCTGCGTGGCCGTGGCCAGTATCCGCCGTTCCCAGTCATCGGCCCGGTTGCCCGGCCGCAGGGGGGCCTGGCCCACGATGGCCAGACGGAAGCCGGGCTCGGTGAGGCGTTCGGCCATCTGGCGGCTCATGTAGGCGGGATTCATGAGCACCAGCGTCCGCCCGTCGGCGGTCTGCAGGGTCCTGTCCTTTTCCGGCAGCCAGGGATTGGGCTCGCCGTAGGCGCTCAGGGGCACATAGACGCCCCCGTGGCCCGCGTTCCAGTCACGGGCATCCATGAGCTGGTGGGCCGTGGCCGCCAGGCGGGTATGGCAGAGCTCCAGCAGGTGGGCCTGCTCGCCCTGCACGGCATGGCGGTACAGGCAAAAGGTCAGGACCAGCCAGGCGGCACTGGCCAGCACGGGCAACAGCCAGCGCCGCCAGTGTCCGGGCCCGCCGGACGGCGGTACGCGCTCGGGGTCGGACATGGTTCCTCCGTCGGCCCGTTCGGACACGCCGGGCTGTCCCGACGGCGGAAGCAGGGCCGGAGTTGTCATATTTTTCTGAAAATCTGTCTTTTTTTCCTGAAAATCACAAGGCCCCGCCGAAAACAGAAAATCTTCGATCCAATAATAGGCTGATAAAACAAGGAAAAATGTGAACGTGCTCACAGCGGCCAAACTGGCACGGCCCTTGCTCTTTTTGGAACAAACGCCGGAGGGGACCGGCGTCATGCTCAGATCGTCATCCCTGCCCCTTGGTGCGGGACAGGAGGCGATATCAACGAAGGAGGCTCTTTATGGGTACACCCCGCACAGGACCCTGGCTCAAAGTCTTTCTGGGTGGTCTGGCGGCGGGCGCGGCACTGCTGGCCGTGATGGCTTTTGCCATGGTCTCGACGGACCAGCGTCCGTTCTGCGCCAGCTGCCACATCATGCAGGAGGCCGCCGTGACGCACAAGCTGTCCACGCATGCCAAGCTCGCCTGCAACGAATGCCACGCCCCGCACAACCTGCTGGCCAAGCTGCCGTTCAAGGCACAGGAAGGGCTGCGCGACTTCATGGGCAACGTGTCCGGCAAGGACATCCCCCGCCCGCTCAGCGCGCGCACCCGCGACGTGGTCAACGAAAATTGCAAGGCCTGCCACTTTGCCACCAACAGCGAAGTGGCCAGCATGGATGCCAAGCCCTATTGCGTGGACTGCCACCGCAATATGGCCCACATGCGCCACAAGCCCATCAGCACAAGGACGGTTGCTTATGACTAATCGACTCTTCGGCCTCACCCTTGCGGCCGCGGCCCTGCTGGCGCTGCCCCTGCTGGGCGGCTGCCAGGACGTGGACACCGAACTGAAGGCCCCGGAATACAAGACCGGCCTGCCCGCGGGCGAGACCCGCATCTCGGCCTACAAGGAGGCCTTCCCGCATCAGTACGCCTCGTACCAGAAAAACAACGAGACGTCCGTCATGACCGAGTACAAGGGCTCGGTGCCGTTCCACAAGAACGACGACGTGAATCCCCTGCCCAAGGGCTACAAGCACGCCCAGCCCTACCTGAAGAACCTCTGGCTGGGCTATCCCTTCATGTACGAATACAACGAGGCCCGCGGCCACACCTATGCCGTCAAGGACTTCGTCAACATCGACCGCATCAACCGCTACGGGGAAAAGGGCGGTCTGCCCGCCACCTGCTGGAACTGCAAGACCCCCAAGATGATGGAATGGATCGGCAAGTACGGTGACGCCTTCTGGACCAAGGACGTGAACACCTTCCGCGGCAAGGACGCCATCAGCGAGATGGACGAGACCATCGGCTGCAGCAACTGCCACGATCCGGCCACCATGGAGCTGCGCCCCTACTCCGAACCGCTCAAGGACTGGCTGAAGCGTTCCGGCAAGGACTGGGACAAGCTCTCCCGCAACGAGAAGCGCACCCTGGTCTGTGCCCAGTGCCATGTGGAATACTACTTCACCCACAAGGACAACGGGCCCGCGGGCCGTCCCGTCTTCCCCTGGGACAAGGGCTTCGGCCCCGGCGACATGTATGAATACTACAAGAGCCACGGGCCCAAGCAGGCCGACGGCAGCAGCGGGCCCTTCACCGACTGGGTGCATGCGGCCTCCAAGGTGCCCATGATCAAGATGCAGCATCCCGAGTACGAGACCTTCATCGACGGCACCCACGGCGCCGCCGGCGTCTCCTGCGCGGACTGCCACATGCCCTACCAGCGCGTGGACGGCAAGAAGGTCTCCAGCCACTGGATGACCTCGCCGCTCAAGGACCCCGAGCTGCGCGCCTGCCGCCAGTGCCATGCCGACAAGACCGCCGACTACCTGCGCGGCCGCGTGCTCTACACCCAGGAGAAGACCTTCAGGCAGCTGCTCAAGGCCCAGGAAGAATCCGTGCGCGCCCACGAGGCCGTGCGCCTGGCCAACGCGGTGCCCGCCGAACAGCGCGCCGCCAATTATGACAGCCTGATGGCCGAGGCCCGCGAGATGGTCCGCAAGGGCCAGCTCTACTGGGACTATGTGTCCGCCGAGAACAGCGTGGGCTTCCATAACCCCGCCAAGGCCCTGGACACCCTCATGAGCTCCATGGAGTTCAGCCACAAGGCCGTGGCCCTGGCCGAACAGGCCACCGGCTACAGCATCAGCCCCGCCCTGGCCGGGGACATCAAGCAGATCGTGCCGCCCATCCTGAACATGAGCCGCAAGCTGCAGCAGGATGCCGATTTCCTGAAGCAGCATCCCTGGACGCAGCTCCTGCCCGTGCTGCCCAAGGCCGAACAGGTGTGGGACGGTCAGGAACTGAGCGCCCGCTAGGGCCTCGACAGCCCTGAAACGGGATCGGCGGCCCTGCCGGTCCCGCCTCGTCCTGAGGAAAACAGCAGCGCGGGCACGGCCCACGGGCCGCATCGGGGAGGGGATTCCCCTCCCCCTCCCCGACCTTTCCCGCAACGGCCCGGTCCCGCCCGGCCATGCCTCATCCTCCACCCCCGGGGCCCCGCAAGGGGCCCCCTTTTTTTAGGCCCCTGCCACAGCAGCCGCACGGCGGCTCCGGCGGCGTGGAAACTTTGACGCCCGCCCTCTTTCATGCGAAAAGGATGACAGATTTTTGTCTGTTCCTATGAGCTGGCATACTGTTCCTTTAAACGACATCTATCTGTTTTTGCTTGATATTTATAAAAGCACCCTAAGGTGAGTCTTTTTGGCCCGGTATTTGCTTTGCATCTGGAAAACAGTTTTTCCGACGGCATCTCCACGCCGTGACTTTCAAACTTTCAGGCAGAGCGGATCATGAGAACCTATCGCCGTCTTTTTCAGATATTTTTCCTGGCCCTGATCCTGGGCAGCGCATCGGGCTGTGCCATGTTCCAGCCGGACGATCCCGGCTACAACAATCCCCAGCGGGCCCAGAACATCGTACGCACGGCCTCCAGCCAGGAAGGCAAGCAATACCGCATGGGCGGGGCCTCTCCCTCCCGCGGTTTCGACTGCTCGGGCCTCATCTGGTGGGCCTACCGCCAGAACGGCCTCAAGGTCCCGCGTGTGACCGTGGATCAGGCGCGGGCCGGATATGCCGTGCCCAAGAGCTCGCCCCGGCCCGGCGACATCATGGTCTTCAGGACCAGCAGCGGCCCCCGCGGCCTGCATACCGGCATCTATGCCGGCAACAATACCTTCATCCACAGCCCCAGCCGCGGCAAGACCGTACGCCGGGAGAACATGCAGCCCTACTGGGGCAACAGGCTCATCGCGGTACGCCGCATCGTCATCTGATCCCTTTGCAGGAAAGGACGAAAAAAGCGCGGGCGACCGCGCTTTTTTTGTGCCTTTTTTCCAGACATCCGGCCCGACAGGCCGCCCTTTCCCGCATACCGGCCTTTTTCCTCTGCGGGCGCAGGGGCTGGCATCTTGCCATCAGGAGTTTTTTGACGTAGCGTTGCAGTGAGATTTCCACTTTTTATTCCAGCTAATCTTGACGGGCGTTTCGCCACGCCCGGCCTTCACATAAAGGGCAGCCTCCGGGCTGTCCTTTGCCTTGTCCGCCCCCTCGCATCGGCGGTCTCTTCCTTTCCTGCCGGACCATCCCGCACACATGACGGACGTCAGCGGCACGCGCTGTCCTTTTCAACAAGAACGGACCTTCGGACCGTCCCGATAGTCCCCCTGCTTTCCGGACGGATGCCCGCCCCCGGACAGCCCGGCCAAAAGACTCCACCGCACAACGGGCACTGCCATCCTTCCCGCGCCTCCGTCCCGGCAGGCCCATCCCGTCTTCGGCCCGGCCCGAAGCCATAAAAAAAAAGACCGGCATACGGGGCATCCCGCAGCCGGTCTTCGTACGGTCACGATCAGATGTTAGCGTGCCGCTTCCAGAGCGATGTCCACGGCCGCTTCGAACAGGGGTTCGGACAGTGCGCCCCGCACCATCAGGCCATTGACCAGGAAGCAGGGCGTGCCGTCGATCTTCAGCTTTTTGGCATCGTCCAGATCCTGGGCGATGATCCGGGCCGTCTTGTCGCTGGCGGCGTCCTTTTTCAGGCGGTCCTTGTCCAGGCCCAGCTTGTCGCAGACATCGTCCACGAACTTCTGGCCTTCCAGCAGCAGGCGGTCGCGGTCGGCGTACATGGCGTCATAGAACTTCCAGGCCTTGCTCTCGCTCTGCGCGGCCACGGCCACGAAGTAGCGGGCGGCCAGCATGCCGGGGCCCTGCTCGTCCAGCGGCATGTGCTTGTAGACCAGGCTGACGTTCTTGCCGTATTTCTTCATGATCTCGTCCAGCACATGGGTGGCCTGCTGGCAATAGTGGCAGGTGAAGTCCGAAAAGGCCACGATGCGCACCGGCGCCGCCGCATTGCCCTTGACCGGGCGGCCCGACAGCGAGATCTGCTTTTGGGGAGTGTTCTTCACTTCCTTGTGCCACTGGGCTTCCAGGGCGGCCTTGCGGCGCGCATTGGCGCCCGCCTGGGCGATGTCCAGCACGTCTTCGCTGTGGGAGCGCAGCACGTCCAGGACGATCTCGGGATGTTCGCGCAGCAGATCCTCCAGCATCTGCTTCAGGTTGGCGTCGGTGACGGTGGCGGCACGGGCGGGAGTCGTATCCATGACGGGGGCCAGGCCCACCGCCAGCAAAAGGATACCGCCCAGCACCAGAGGACGGAACAGTTTCTTCATGCAAATATCCTATCGCGCCATGTCGCTTTCCGGCCCTTCAAGCCGGCTCTGCATGGCGGCATCTTCGATTTTGAACAGGAGTTCATCAAAATCGACAGGTTTCATCAGGTAGCCGAAAGCGCCTTCGCTCATGGCCTGCACGGCAAGCTGCATGTCCGCATGGCCGGAAAGCAGGATCACCTGGGCGGTGGGCCACTGCTCCACGATGATCTTGAGGGCGGCGATGCCGTCCATATTGGGCATCTTCACATCCATGACGACGATGGGAAAAGGCTGTTCGCGCATGGCTTCCACGGCCTGCAGGCCGTCCGCCGCCGTGTCACACTGGTAGCCGCGCCGTACAAGACGCTTGGCCAGCAGGGCCGTCACTTCCTTTTCGTCATCCACCAGAAGAATGCGCGTATCAGCCATGGAACCAACTCCTTGTTGCAATGCGGCGCTGATTTTAGCCAGAAACGGAATCCGGGGCAAGAACCCCTGCCCCGGGCGATGGCGGGGACAGCGATGCCGCCGGACATACCGGCATTTTTTTGTCACGGACGGTTCACGTCTTCCCATTTGCCGGGCTTTTCTTTATTTTGTTCCGCAGATGGCGGCCCCGGCAGAGGGGCCTCACTTTTTTGTTTGTTTCCCGTGAAACAGCTCCCCCTGTTTCCCGTGAAACACAGCCCGGAGGACAGCATGGCGCGCATCATTTCCATAGCCAACCAAAAAGGCGGCGTCGGCAAGACGACCACCGCCATCAACCTTTCCGCCGCACTGGCCGTCATGGAAAAGCGCGTGCTGCTGGTGGACTGTGACCCCCAGGCCAACAGCACCAGCGGTATCGGTATCGCCCAGGAAGACCTGCATCACGACCTCTACTCCACCTTCTATACGCCGGAGAACATCCACGAGAGCATCAGCAGCACCCGCACGCCCTTCCTCGACGTGCTGCCCGCCAGCACCAACCTGGTGGCCGTGGAACTGGAACTGGTGGATAAGATGGCCCGCGAGTTCTACCTGCGCGACTGCCTCGAACCGCTGGGCACGGAGTACGATTACATCATCATCGACTGCCCGCCGTCCCTGGGCCTGCTGACCCTCAACTCCCTCTGCGCCTCGCAGGAACTGCTCATCCCCCTGCAGTGCGAGTTTTTCGCCCTGGAAGGTATCGTCAAACTGCTGCAGACCTTCGAACTGGTCAAAAAACGCCTCAATCCCAAACTGAACCTGCTGGGCGTGGTGCTGACCATGTACGATGCCCGCAACCGCCTGACCCGCGAAGTGCGCGACGAAGTGCAGCGCTGCTTCCCCGACCACCTCTTCGAGACGGTCATCCCGCGCAACGTGCGCCTTTCCGAAGCCCCCAGCCACGGCAAGTCCATCATCCACTACGACATCAAGTCCAAGGGCGCCGACGCCTACCTCAACCTTGCCAAGGAAGTGGCCCTGCGCGATCCCGCCCGCATGCCGCAGCCGCGCTAAAAAAACACATGACGGCCGGTCTTCCTGAAAAGCCGGAAAGCCCCGCCGTCATGCCCGAGAGGCGGGCATAAAAAAAGCCGGGCAAAGCCCGGCAAAAAACAGCGGCAACGGGAAGCACCGCCGGCAAAACTAGTCAGGATTGTACGGCGTGCATTCCACGGCCATGTGGTCGCGGAAATGCTTCTGGCGCACCGTGGACTGGCAGCTCTTGCAACGGAAGACCAGCAGGCCGCCCAGATTGGCCGTGGTCAGATGGAACGGATGCGCGGGGTCGTCGCGCCAGTCGGCGGTATGGGCGCCGCAATGCGGACAGGTGACCTCGGGGCTGTACGGATAACGGAAATCCCAGAACTGGAGCAGTCGCTCGAAATCAGCCACGGGCTCGTCGTTCAGGTGCTCCAGGGGGGGCTCCATGGCCTTCAGGGCCTTGACGACGGCCGCCTCGCAATGCGACCACAGGGCGGCAGAAAGCTGCACCCCTTCCAGATTTCCCTGACGGTCGGTCAGGTACAGAAGATGCTTGTTGGACATGGTTTCCTCTGGTCAAAAGTTTTGGGGCAATCACTGTCGTAAAAAGTGCCGCCAGCACGGCATGATGTCAAGGAGAGAGCATGAGTAGCAAAGGTCTCGGCCGCGGCCTGGACGCCCTGTTGCGCCGTACGGATATGGGCGCCGCCCGGCAGGAAAAGAACGATTCGCCGGAAAAAGAGACGGGCACGGAACACAGCCCCACCCTGCTGCCCCTGTCCCATCTGCATGCCAATCCCAGCCAGCCCCGCCAGACCTTCGACGCCGAATCCCTGGCCGAACTGGCGGCCTCCATCCGCGAACAGGGCATCATCCAGCCCCTGCTGGTGCGCCCCCTGGCCGACAGGCCCGGCCACTACCAGATCGTGGCCGGAGAACGCCGCTGGCGGGCCGCCCGTCAGGCGGGCCTCGGGCAGGTGCCCGTGCACGTGCGCGAGATGAGCGATGCCGAAGTCATGGCCGCCGCCCTTATCGAGAACCTGCAGCGCGAAGACCTCAATCCCATGGAAGAGGCCCAGGCACTGCAGCAGCTGCGCGAGACCCTCAAGCTGACGCAGGAGGCCCTGGCCGCCCGCCTGGGCAAGAGCCGCCCGGCCATCGCCAATGCCCTGCGCCTGCTCCAGCTTTCGCCCGCCGCGCAGGACGATCTCCATCACGGCCGCCTCAGCGCCGGTCATGCCCGCTGCCTGCTGGCCCTGGGCAATGACGAGCGCGCCCTGGCCGCCGCCGAAGTGCTGCGCAGCCATATCATCAGCGAGTCCCTGAGCGTGCGCCAGGCCGAAGAGGCCGTGGCCCTCTGGCGCGAGGAACAGCGCCTGCCCTGGACCGCCGCCAGCGAAGCCGCCCCGCAGCGGCCCGCCCCCTGCAAGCGCAAAAAGCTGCCCCAGATCGCCGCCCTGCAAAAAAGCCTCTGCGCCGCCCTGCCCTGCAAGGCCCGCGTCAGCGGCGATATGGAAAGCGGCCGCATCACCCTGCGCTACACCAGCCCCCAGGAGCTGGAAGCCCTGCTGAACCGCCTGCACTGCCACATCCCTGAAGACGAGCCCGCCGGGGAAGCCATCGCGGCCCCGGTGGATGCCAAGACCCCCCGACAGTAGCCGGGAGGGAAAGAAATATAATGGCGAGAGGGGAAGGGGCGTTTTTTGTAAAAACTGCCCCTTCCCCTCTCGCGCTCTCCCCATCCCTGAAAAAACCTTTCTTCCGGTCTGGCCGGAGGGTCCCCGCCGTTGTCTGAAAGACGGTGATCCCCTCCCTGTAAAAATGGTCAGGAACTCTTTCCACCAGAGTGACAAAAAACAACAGGGGGCACGGTGTATCCGGTCAGGATACACCGTGCCCCCTCAAGCATCTTCTCCCCTACCCACGCCGCCGCAGGCGGGCGGCGAACATGCCTTCCAGCCAGGGGTGATCGTGGGGCGTCTGCCATTGCACAAGGCGCTCCAGGCCGCTGTCTTCCGCCAGCAGCCAGTCCACGGCCTGCTCGTTCTCCAGCGGATGCAGGGTACAGGTGATGTAGGCCAGCTCGGCGCCGGGCTCCAGACGTGCGGCCAGAGCCTTGAGGATGGCCCGTTGCAGGTCGGCGTGCTCGGCAAGGGCCGTCCGGGGACGACGCCGCAGATCGGGACGGCGGGCCAGCACGCCCAGGCCGCTGCACGGCACATCGGCGATGATGCCGCCCTGCCAGCGGACGACGGGCGGCCGGGAAGCATCGGCCAGGGCCAGATGCGGCAACGCAAGGCCCAGACGGCGGCAATGCCCCGGCACCTGCCGCAGACGGGAGAAGCTGCGGTCCGTGCACAGGCGCACGTCACCGCCCTGCTCCAGCAATTGCACGCTCTTGCCGCCGTAACCGGCACAGGCATCCCATACGGGCCAGCCACGGCCCAGCCAGTCTTCCAGCCCCAGCGCGGCCATCACTTCCTGCGAGGCCGCCGCCTGCTGCGAAAGGGCCCCCTGCTCCAGCAGACGGGCAAGCGCCTCGCCCTGCACGGCGGCAGGCGTCTGCCCGGGCGCGAAGGCCACGCCCCAGCGCCCCACGGCCTGCGGCGCGGGACCGTCCGCCGGGACACAGGCCAGCAAGGCCTGTTTCAGGGTCGCAGCCTGGGGACGCGAGGCATTGACGCGCAGCGCCTGCCAGGGGCGCGCCCCGGAACGGGCCAGCAGGGCCCGGCAAGCCTCGTCACCGTAGGCCTGTTGCCACAGGGCCACCAGCCAGCGCGGCACGGCATGGAAGCGGGCCAGCCGCAGTTCTGCTTCCGGCAGGGCAAGGCTGCGCAACTTGCGGGCCGCGGCCGCATCCTCGGCAAAAAACGTTTCTTCATCCGCAGGTCCGGCATAGAAATCCGGCGTCCGGACGGAATCGCCCAAGCGCTGCACGGAACGCAGGCTGCCGTTGACCACCTTGGCCAGCCCCGGCCCGTAGAGCTGCCGGGCCAGATCCACGGCCGTATGCAGGACGGCATGGGCAGGCAGACGATCCAGGAACAGCAGGCCGTAGGCCGCCACGGCCAGCAACCGCCGCAACGGCAGGGGCAGCTTGAGCGGCTGCCGCAGCACCTTGCCCAGCACGAAGGCCAGACGGTTCTCCATGCGCAGGGTACCGTAAGCCAGCTCCGCCGCCAGATGCCGGTCACGCTCGGCCAGACCGCCTTCCTGCCGCCGGGCCGTGTCTTCCAGCACCTGCTGCAGGGCCGCCTGGATGGTGCAGCCCGCACTGAAGGCGCTGTCCAGCAGACACAGGGCCCGCAGGGCCAGGGCCGGGGCCGCGGGCGGGAGCTGCCGCAGACGGCGGCTTTCCGTAAAATGGCCGTTGCCTTCAGCGGCAAAGGCCTGACCGGCCGTATCCCGGCCTGCTTTCCTTTTTGTTCCTATCATAGGTATCACTTTGAAATAAAATGATTATTTTTAGCGTTATCTCCGGTCTCCGCGCTGTCCTCAAGCCCGAGGAACAGGCGCACGGCCCCCTCCACGGCCGCAAGGGACACCAGCGTGTCCAGACAGGGGCCGCAGGGGCGCTGGTTGAGGATGCCGAAGACCGGCAAGGGGTAGCTGTCCTGGATGCCGGAGGTGAGGTCCCGTTCGCAGGCCACGGCGATGATCATGCGGGGCCGCGTCTGGACCACGATGCGCCGGGCGATGGTCCCGCCGGTGGCCAGCGCCAGATGGAAACCGTAACGGTCCCGCAGCTGCAGCAGGCCGCCCACGGGGCATTGTCCGCAACGGCGGCATAGGTCCACATTATGGTTGAGACGGTGCGGGCAGGCGCTGCGCTGGATGCAGTGCGGCAGCAGCAGGAGCAGCCGCTCCGGCCGCACGCGCGGGCGGTCGGCCAGCACCAGTTCGTTGTTGACCTTGATGAAGGAATGCCGCACCCGCTTGCGCTCCATGCGCACCACCTTGGCCAGCAGCTCCATGAGCGGGAAGAACAGGCGGATGGTCACATGGCGCACGCTGCTCACCCCGGGGAGATAGCGCCCCGTGTAGACATGCCAGACCAGCGTGCCGCACATCCAGATCAGGGCCAGGATGCCTGCCCCGCCCACCAGCATGCACAGCAGCGGCAGCCAGGTGAGGGTCTGGCCATAGTCCGACCAGGGCAGGATGAGGAAGAAGGCCAGAGCCAGACAGGCCACGCAGCAGGAGGCCAGCATCAGGCCGATGAAGATGCGCTTGCGCCCGCCGCCGTACTGACTGGCGGGCAGGGAATAGGGAGACTTTCGTAGCATAGGACTCCAGTGAAGGCCAAAAACGGCCACACGGCCGAAATGGCCCACAGATGCCCTGTACGGCATTTTTGTTCATCAGCCATGCCGGGCATCAAAAAAAGAAAGAAAAGCGCTCATATGGCCCGCCATGACAGGGGCCTTCAGGACACACCGGACGGACTTGTCGTCATGGTCACAGCGCTGCCATCCTACACCAAAGCCCGCCGGGACAACAGATGCCCCTTGCCTTCCCTCCCGGCAGGAAGACTGCCTGTGCCTGCCCCCTCCTTTTCACCACAGCCATCGTACCTGTCCCCCTGGAGCTGGAGCTCTCCCCTTTGTGAGCAGGCACGACGGATGCGCCCTTTCCGGCTCATGCCTGCAGAGGGTGCGGGATACTTCCCGGCCCGGTGTAGGACTCTCCACCGGAAAAGGTCGCCCTGCTGCGCCCCCTGCCCGTCCGCATGGACACGATGGCTTCGGGACGCGGACGGCAGGAAGACGGCAGATGGACAGGCGCCGGAACCTGGCCTGCCCCCTCCCCGTATCCGCCCTCCTCTTGACAGACGGCCCGCAATAATGTCCCCTGCCCTGAAAGGAGGACGTATGAGACAATGCATGGATGCGGAGAACCTGCACCGCCGGATGAAGAAGCTCATGGGCCAGTTGCAGGCCATCGACCAGATGATCGACAAGGACGTGCCCTGCGAGGACATCCTCATCCAGATCAACGCGGTCAAGGGCGCCCTGCACCGGGTGGGCCAGATCGTGCTGGAAGGCCATTTGCAGCACTGCGTGCGCGACGGCATCGAACACGGGGATGCCGACGCCACCATCGCGGCCTTTGCCAAGGCCGTGGAACATTTTTCCCGTCGCAGCTAGCCGGGCCTGCCCGGCTTTTTTTTGTCCCCTGCTTGACTACCTATACCCCTATAGGTATCTTGAGGGCCGATCCAATACATTTCCACCCCGCCTGTCCCCGCGCACATCCGCCGCAGAGCCTTCCGCACATGCCGGACCTGTGGATGCCCATGACGCCCCCGGACAGACAAGGAGGCCCCATGCTGGCAGACGTCAAGGAATGGCTCAGGGAAGAACCCCGGCAGGCACTGGCCCTGGGTATCTCGGCAGTGGCCCTGCTGCTGAGTTTTCTGGAAGTTGTCCCCGGTCCTGTGGATCCGGCCTGGCTGGCCGTGCTGCTGTGCGGCGTGCCCATCATCAAGGAAGGCGCCGAAGGCCTGTTCACGCGCTTCGACATCAAGGCCGACGTGCTGGTCTCGCTGGCCCTGCTGGCGTCCGTCATTATCGGCGAGATCTTCGCCGCCGGTGAGGTGGCCTTCATCATGCAGCTGGGCGCCCTGCTGGAGGAACGCACCGTGGCCAAGGCCCGGGCGGGCATCGAGCGGCTGGTGCATCTGACCCCGCGCACGGCCCGGCGCCTGGACGGCACGGCCGAGAGCATCATCCCCGCCGAAGAGGTACGCGTGGACGACCTGCTGCGCGTGCTGCCCGGCGAGACCATACCGGTGGACGGCATCATCGTCAGCGGCCAGACGGCCATCGACCAGTCGGTCATGACCGGCGAGTCCCTGCCCGTGGACAAGGGCCCCGGCGATACGGTGTCCAGCGGCACGGTGAACCAGTTCGGGGCCTTCGACATGCGCGCCGTCAAGGTGGGCGAGGACAGCTCCCTGCAGCGCATGATCCGCCTGGTGCAGTCCGCCGACGCGGGCAAGGCCCGTATCGTGAGCCTGGCCGACCGCTGGGCCACCTGGATCGTGGTCACGGCCCTGACCGCCGCTGCGGGCACCTGGATCGTGACCGGCGAAGTGCTGCGCGCCGTGACCATCCTGGTGGTCTTCTGTCCCTGCGCCCTGGTGCTGGCCACGCCCACGGCCATCATGGCCGCCATCGGCAATGCCACCCGCCACGGCGTCCTGGTCAAGGAAGGGGACGCGCTGGAGCGTCTGGCCCGCGTCAGGGTCGTGGCCTTCGACAAGACCGGCACCCTCACCCGGGGCACTCCCGGCGTGGCCCATGTGCACAGCGCCCTGCCCGAACTCGCGCCGCAGCAGCTGCACCTTCTGACCGCCGCCGCGGAGCGGCGCTCCGAACACCCGCTGGGCAAGGCCATCGTGCGGGACGCGGGCACGCGGGACATCCCCGAAGCCGAGGATTTCCGCATGCTGCCCGGGCGCGGTGTCTCCGCTCGTGTGGACGGCCATGCGCTGCTGGCGGGCAACGCTGCCCTGTTGCAGGATAACGGCATCGCCCTGTCCCCCACGGACAAGGAAGAAGCGCAGCGCGCCCTGGATGCGGGCCAGAGTCTTGTCTATGTGGCCTTGGACGGCCATTTTGCCGGTTTCATCGCCCTGGCCGACAGCCTGCGCAACACGGCTGCCGCCACCCTGCAGGGTCTGCGGGACGCGGGCGTGTCCACCATGCTGCTGACCGGCGACAACGAGGCCGCCGCCCGCAGCGTCAGCGCGGGCCTGGCCCTGGACGGTGTGCGCGCCAACTGCCTGCCCGCCGACAAGCTGGAATGGATCGCGGACAGCCAGCGTCAGGAGCGGCCCGTCTGCATGATCGGTGACGGCATCAATGACGCCCCCGCCCTGAAAAAGGCCTTCGTGGGCGTGGCCATGGGCGGCATCGGCAGCGACATCGCCGTGGACGCCGCCGACATGGCCCTGGTGCATGACGACATCAAGGAACTGCCGCACATCTTCGCCCTGTCCCGGCGCATGATGCGCACCATCACCCTCAATCTGTCCTTCTCCATGATCCTCAATTTCGCGGCCATCTTCCTGGCCATGGGCGGCCTGCTCTCGCCGGTGCTGGGCGCTCTCGTCCACAACGCCGGTTCGGTGCTGGTCATCATCAATTCGGCCCTGCTCCTGAACTGGCGCCACAAGGAGGCCGGAAGGTAGGACCGGCACTGTTTTTCAGGGGAAGGGGAACCCCTCTGCCAACGCGAGAGGGGTTCCCCTTCCCCCTGCCCCCCATCCCTTCCTCAGCGCGTTTTATTCAGGAAAATATGCTCCAGGGGATGCCGTATCTCGCACTGACGATCCACTCCCCAAATCCAGAGACTGCCAAAACCAACAGTCACCCGCAGAAAAAACAGAAAGGCCGCTCCTGACGGAGCGGCCTTTCCTCTCTCTTTTCGGTCCATGTGCGCTGTCACTGCCCGCCGGTCAACGACGGGGACGGGTGACGTCACCTGGATAACGTTTTTTCAGGGTTGGGGGCGTGAGGGAAGGGGCGGTTTTTACAAAAAACGCCCCTTCCCCCACAAAAAATATCTACTCGCCAAAAGGCACGGCCATGCCGCACACGCCATGCTGGGCCGGGCGCAGATGGCCGTTGACGAAGGCCGCGGCCTCCATGTCCTTGCGGCCCTGGGGGCGCACCACCAGCAGGCGGTACCAGCGATCGGCACAGGCCACGCACAGGCCTTTCTTGTCCGTACGCAGGCTGCCGGGCTGCACACCGTCGCAGGGCTCGTCCACGCGACCGGGCTGGAGCAGCAGGGGCAGCAGCTCGTCCTGCCCGTCGAAACGGGCCTGGAGACGCGCACCGGGCCAGGGCGTCACGCCGCGGATGCGGGCGTGGACCTCGGCGGCCGGACGGGCCCAGTCGATATAGCCGTCTTCCTTGGCCAGCTTGGCGGCGTAGGTGACGCGGCTCTCGTCCTGTTCCCGAGGCTGGGCGCTGCCGTCGCGGAGCTGGTCCAGCACCGTGAGCAGCAGCTCGCCCCCGGCTTCGGCCAGGGCGTCATGCAGGCTGCCCGCCGTATGCTCGCCGATGGGCACCTCGCACTGGGCGTAGACCGGCCCGGCGTCGAGGGCGGGCACGATGCGCATGATGGACACGCCCGTCACGTCACCGGGCTGCCAGTTTTCCATGACGGCGCGCTGGATGGGCGCGGCGCCGCGGTAACGCGGCAGCAGGGAGGTGTGCACGTTGAGGGTGTCCACCGTGGGGATGTCCAGCACGGCCTGCGGCAGGATGAGGCCGTAGGCGGCCACCACCAGCAGGTCGGGCTTGAGGGAGGCCAGCTCGTCCACCGCGCCTTCCTGACGGAAGTTCAGGGGCTGGTGCACGGGCAGGCCCAGCTCCAGGGCCAGCTTTTTCACCGGCGAGGGCGTCAGCTTGTGGCCCCGGCCAGCCGGCCGGTCAGGCTGGGTGTAGACGGCCACCACGTCGCCGCCGGGCCACCGGACCAGCCGCCGCAGCACGGCGGCGGCCAGGTCCGGAGTCCCCATGAAGACTATCCTTTGCGTTTGAGCCATTTCTTCACCCGGGTGTCGTACAGGGAACGGCGCAGACGGCCGATGCGGTCGATGAAGAGGGTGCCGTCCAGATGGTCGGCCTCATGCTGGATGACGATGGCCGGGAATCCTTCCAGATTCTCTTCCACGATCTTGCCGTCCAGATCCATGTAACGCAGGTGCACGCGCTCGGCGCGCTGCACGTCGGCCCGGTAGTTGAGGGGCACGGAGAGGCAGCCTTCCTGACGGCTGAGCACGGTGTCCTCGCTCAGGGTCAGTTCGGGGTTGATGACGACCCGGGGCTGCTTCTCCTCGTCCTGCGCGGCGGGGTCCATGACCAGCATGCGGATATTACGGCCCACCTGCGGGGCGGCCAGCCCCACGCCGGGGGCCTCGTACATGGTCTCCAGCATGTCGGCGGCCAGCTGGCGGATCTCGTCGGTGATCTCCGTCACGGGCACGCATTTTTCCTTCAGGCTGGCAGCAGGATAGGTCACAATATCCAGAATCATGGCATCCTCCCGCTAGGCCTGGGCGTTCTCGGCGGGTTTGGCGGCTTCCTTGTCGGTCTCGCGCAGGCGCAGACCCAGTTCACGCAGCTGACGCGCGGACACCGTGGAGGGTGCCTCGGTCATCAGGCAGGTGGCCTTCTGGGTCTTGGGGAAGGCGATGACGTCGCGGATGCTGGACGCACCGGAAAGCAGCATGACCAGACGGTCCAGACCAAAGGCCAGACCACCGTGCGGCGGCGCACCGTGCTCCAGGGCCTGGATGAGGAAGCCGAACTGGGCCTCGGCCTGCTCGGGCGTGAAGCCCAGGGCCTGGAACATGTGGCGCTGCACTTCGGCGGAGTGGATGCGGATGGAACCGCCGCCCACTTCGTTGCCGTTGAGCACCATGTCGTAGGCACGGGCCAGGGCGCGGGCCGGGTCGCTGTTCATGATCTCCAGATGCCCGGGCGCGGGCGAGGTGAAGGGATGGTGGCAGGCCACGTAGCGCTTTTCTTCCTCGCTGTATTCGAACAGCGGGAATTCCGTCACCCACAGGAAGTTGAAGGTGTTCTCGGGGATCAGGCCCAGCTGGTTGCCCAGGTGCACGCGCAGGTTGCCCAGGGCGGCGTTGACCATGGCGGGCTCGCCGGCCTGGAAGAAGACGATGTCGCCCACCTGGAGGTCCAGGGCCTCACGGATGCCGGCGCGTTCTTCTTCGGACAGGAACTTGGCGATGGGCGACTGCCACTCGTTTTCCTTGATCTTGATCCAGGCCAGGCCCATGGCGCCGTAGATCTTGACGAACTCGGTGTAGGCGTCGATCTCCTTGCGGGTCATGGATTCGCCGCCGGGCACCTTCATGGCCTTGACCAGCTTGGCCTGGGCAAAGAGCTTGAAGCCGGAACCGCGCACGATGTCGGTGATGTCCACCAGCTCCAGACCGAAGCGGGTATCGGGCTTGTCCACACCGTAGCGGCGCATGGCTTCTTCATACTTCATGCGCGGGAAGGGACGGGGGATGTCCATGCCCATGACGTCGTGGAACACGCGGGCCATGAGGTTTTCGGCCATGGTCATGACCTTTTCCTCGTCCACGAAGCTCATCTCGATATCCACCTGGGTGAATTCGGGCTGGCGGTCGGCACGCAGGTCTTCGTCACGGAAGCAGCGCACGATCTGGAAGTAGCGGTCGAAACCGCCCACCATGAGCAGCTGCTTGAACAGCTGGGGCGACTGCGGCAGGGCGTAGAACTGGCCGGGGTTGAGACGGCTGGGCACCAGGAAGTCGCGGGCGCCTTCGGGCGTGGACTTGGTGAGCACCGGGGTCTCCACTTCCAGGAAGCCGTCGTCGTCCAGCTGGCGGCGGATGGCCTGGGCCACCTTGTGGCGCAGACGCAGGTTGGCCTGCATGCGCGGACGGCGCAGGTCCAGATAACGCCAGGCCAGGCGCAGGTTCTCACCGGCGTCGCAGCGTTCTTCGATGGCGAAGGGCGGGGTCTTGGAGGTGTTGAGCAGCTTCCACTCATGCACCACCACTTCGATGGCACCGGTGACCAGATTGGGGTTGGTCATGCCCTCGGGACGGGGACGCACCACGCCCTTGATGGCCAGCACGTACTCGGAACGCAGGATGTGCGCGTTCTCGTGCGCGGCGGGAGCGATATCGGGGCTGAAAACGACCTGGGTCAGGCCTTCACGGTCACGCAGGTCCACGAAGATGAGGCCGCCGTGGTCGCGGCGGTATTGCACCCAGCCCATGAGGCAGACCGTCTGTCCATCGTTGTCCAGGGTCAGCTGGCCGCAAGTGTGGCTGCGGGTCCAGTCGCCGAGGTCTTCGATGAACTTCTGGTGTTCCTGCTGCACGTCCAGGCTTTGCGTCTGTTCAGTCATTATTTTTTCCCATTGTCAGAATTGGCAGCAAGGAAGTCCGCCGCGGCATCCAGGGACAGGGTCTGCTGCTCACCGCTGTCCATGTCTTTGACGACCACGGCGCCGGCGGCCGCTTCATCGGGGCCCATGATGCAGCAGAAACGGGCATTGGACTTGCCCGCCTGACGCATCAGGCCCTTGAAACCGGCATCGCTGAAATTCATCTCGCCCTTGAGGCCCAGGCCGCGCAGGCGCTGCACCAGGCCGAAGCTCAGGTCACGGCTCTGCGCGTCCATGGCCACGGCATAGAAATCCGGGCGGGGGGCTTCTTCGTCCCCGAGCATGAGGGCCAGGCGTTCCATGCCGCAGGCAAAGCCCACGCCGGGCACGTCGGGGCCGCCCACGCTCTTGACCAGGCCGTCATAACGGCCGCCACCGGCCACGGCGGCCTGCGCACCGATGCTTCCGCTTACCACCTCGAAGGTGGTGCGGCAATAGTAGTCCAGACCGCGCACCAGACGGTGGTCGATCTCGTACTTGACCCCGGCGGCGTCCAGCAGACGCAGCACGGTGTCGAAGTGTTCCTTGCACTCGGGGCAGTTGTAGTCCAGCAGGCGGGGCGCTTCGTCGGTGACGCAGCGGCATTTTTCCTGCTTGCAGTCCAGCACGCGCAGGGGGTTGGTCTCCATACGGCGGGTGCAGTCCTCGCACAGCTGGTCACAGCAGTCCTGGCGGTGCAGATAGTCCACCAGGGCCTGCTTGAACAGCGGGCGGCAGTGGGCGCAGCCCAGGGAGTTGAGCTTGAGCGTCAGATCCTTGAGGCCCAGCGCGGTGAGGAAGCGCGTGAGCATGATGATCAGGTCCGCGTCGGCGTAGGGGCTATGGGAGCCCAGGCATTCGCAGTTGATCTGGTGGAACTGGCGCATGCGGCCCTTCTGGGGACGCTCGTAACGGAACATGGGGCCGGTGGTGAACAGACGGCTCACGGACTCGCGGCTGTAGCGGGCATCTTCCACATAGGCGCGCATGACGCCGGCCGTGGCTTCGGGGCGCATGGTCATCATGCGGCCCTTGCGGTCCGGGAAGGTGAACATCTCTTTCTGCACCACGTCGGTCTCTTCGCCGATGGAGCGCTTGAACAGGTCGGTGTATTCCAGCACGGGGGTGCGCAGCTCCACGAAGCCGTAACGGCTGAAGATCTCGCGCGCGGTATTCTCCATGCGGGTGAACAGCGAGCTCTGCGGCGGATACATGTCCGCGAAGCCCTTGATACGATTAGCGATAACAGCCATGTGAAAAACCTCGGACTAACGGCTGCCGCAGCAGCCGCCGCATTCCAGACGGAGTTTGCCCGACTCGCGGCAGGGCACGGGATAATTGCCGTCGAAGCAGGCCAGGCAGTAGCTGTCGGACTGCATGACGGAGCGCAGCAGGCCGTCGATGCTCAGGTAATGCAGGGAATCCACGTCCAGCATCTTGGTGATCTCGGGCAGGCTGTACTTGGCCGCGATGAGCTCGCCGCGCGAGGCGAAGTCGATGCCGTAGAAGCAGGGGAACTTCACCGGCGGGCAGCTGATGCGGATATGCACTTCCTTGGCGCCCAGCTCGCGCAGCTTCTTGACGCGGGTGATCATGGTGGTGCCGCGCACGATGGAGTCGTCCACGATGCAGATCTTCTTGCCTTCGATCATGGAGCGCACGGGGTTGATCTTCACGCGCACGCCGAAGTTGCGCATGCTCTGCGTGGGCTGGATGAAGGTACGACCCACGTAGTGGTTACGGATCATGGCGTGCTCATAGGGCAGCTCGGCGCACTGGGCGAAGCCCACGGCCGAATAGACGCCGGAATCGGGGAAGGGCATGATGAAGTCCACGTCGGGGGTGGACTCGTGGGCCAGCTGCCAGCCCATCTGCTTGCGGCACTGGTAGACCTGCTCGCCGAAGACGAAGGAGTCGGGGCGGGCAAAGTAGACCAGTTCAAAGATGCACTGGCGGGGACGTTCCGGCAGGGGGCCGCGCAGCTGTTCGCTGTGTTCGCCCTTGCCGTCCATGATCAGCATCTCGCCGGGCTGGATGGGACGCTCGTAGTCGGCTTCCAGCAGGTCGAAGGCACAGGTCTCGGAGGCCAGCACCGGCGCGCCGTCCAGACGGCCCAGGGCCAGGGGATGGAAACCGTGGGGGTCGCGCACGGCCACCATGGTGCCGCCGGCGTAGACCAGCAGGCAGTAGGCGCCGCGCACGCGGGCACAGGCTTCGCGGATGGCGTCCACCAGGTCATGCTCGCGCAGGGCGCGCACGATGAGGTGCATGAAAACTTCGGTATCGTTGGTGGTGCTGAAGATGGCGCCGTCGTTCTCCAGCTCCTCGCGCAGCTCCATGGTGTTCACCAGGTTGCCGTTGTGGGCGATGGCGATGTCCAGCCCCTTGTAGTGGGCCACGAAGGGCTGGGCGTTGCGCGCCGCGGAACGGCCCGTGGTGGAGTAACGCACATGGCCCAGAGAGATGGTGCCCGGCAGGGCCTGCAGGTTGGCTTCGGCGAAGACATCGGGCACCAGGCCCATGCCTTTGTGCTCGTGCAGCAGGCCTTTCTCGTCGATGGTGACGATGCCCGCGCTTTCCTGTCCGCGATGCTGCTGGGCGTACAGACCGAAATAGGTCAGTCGCGCCGCTTCCTCATGACCGTAGATACCCAAAAGACCACACTCGTGGCGAATCATAGCGTTTCCTCACTGCCAGCGCAAAATGCGTTGTTGTCTCCTCCGCCCTGCGGCGGGACCGTCTTCCCTCTCACCGCTCCGGGGCCCGCCTTGCAGGCAAGGCGGCCGACCAGCGCACGGCGGTACAAAGGGCGTGTCATATAACGGCGGGCCGCGCAATGCAAGTCCGCGCCCGCGCCGTTCCTCCCCTGACTCCTGCTCTGCCCCGGACAGGGAAAGAAGGGATGCACGGCCGGGTCTCCCCGGTCCCGTGCCTGCCCGGGTCCGGCCCGGCAGCTGCCGGGGACCGGAACCAAAGGGCGCGGCGTCCCCAGGGGCGCCGCGCCGCGTATCTATTCGTTGCCGTCATCGGCTCCCGCTTCCGCCGGAGCGCTCTCCAGAGGTGCCGCCGCGCTTTCGGGCGCGTCGTCATCGTCCTCCAGGTCGTCCATGCGGCTGCCGGTCTGGCCGCCTTCGTCCACGCGGTCGAAGCCCACCACATGCGCGCCTTCGTCCAGGCGCACCAGCATGACGCCCATGGTGGCCCGGCCCTTGCTGCGCACGTCTTCCACGCCGATGCGCACCACCTTGTTGGCCGAGGTCAGCATGATGAGGCCGTCGTTGTCACGCACGGGCATGGCGCCCACCACGGGACCGGTCTTGGACGTGACCTTGAAGTTGATGATGCCCTTGCCGCCGCGCGACTGCAGGCGGTAGAGGTCCACGCGGGTGCGCTTGCCGAAGCCGTTGGCGGAAATGGACATGATCTCCGTGGTCTGGTCGTTCTCCTTGAGGATGACGCCGGCCACCACCACGTCCTGACGGCGCAGGGCGATGCCCTTGACGCCCGTGGCCACGCGGCCCATGGGACGCACGTCCTTGCAGGCGAAGCGGATGGAGTAGCCGTCGGCCGTGGCCAGCACGATGTGGCTGTCCTCACGGATGGGCCGCACCACCACCAGCTCGTCGTCCTCGCGCAGGCCCACGGCCATGAGGCCGCTCTTGCGGCAGCGCGCGTAGAGCGAGGCCGAGGAACGCTTGACCATGCCGCGCTTGGTCACGAAGAGGAAGTACTTGTCCTCGGCGAACTCGCGCACGGCCAGCACCGTGGTGACCCACTCCCCTTCTTCCAGGGGCAGCAGGTTGTTGATGTGCACGCCCTTGGCCGTGCGGCTGCCCTCGGGCACCTGATGCACCTTGAGCTGGTGCATGCGGCCCTTGTTGGTGAACAGGCACAGGTACTGGTGGTTGGTGGTGGTCAAAAACTCCTGCACATAGTCGTCATCGGAGGTATGCAGGGCCGCGATGCCCTTGCCGCCGCGCTTCTGCTGCTGGTAGTTCTCCAGGCTGGTGCGCTTCATGTAGCCGCGGCGCGACAGGGTGATGACCACTTCCTCGTCGGGGATGAGGTCCTCGATGTCGATGCCGCCCAGGGCGTCGGTGAGCACCTCGGTACGGCGCGGCGTGGCGAAGGTCTCGCGGATCTCGCGGATCTCGCGCTTGAGCTCGGAGCGCAGCACTTCGGGGTTCTCCAGCACGGACTTGAAGAACTCGATCTTTTCCAGCAGTTCGCGGTATTCGGCCATGAGCTCTTCACGCTGCAGGCCGGTCAGGCGCTGCAGGCGCATGTCCAGGATGGCGCGGGCCTGCACCTCGGTGAGCTCGAAACGCTGCATGAGGCCGGCGCGGGCCTCGTCCGGGCTGGCGGAGGCGCGGATCAGGGCCACCACTTCGTCGATGTGGTCGATGGCGATGCGCAGACCTTCCAGGATGTGGGCGCGGGCCTCGGCCTTCTGCAGGTCGTAGCGGGTGCGGCGGATGACCACCTCGCGACGGTGGTCCACAAAGCAGGACAGGGCCGTCTTGAGGTTGAGCAGCACGGGACGGTTGTCCACAACGGCCAGCATGTTGATGCCGAAACTGGTCTCCAGCGGCGTGTACTTGTACAGGCTGTTGATGACGATGTCCGGGATGGTGCCGCGCTTCAGGTCGATGACCACGCGGATGCCCTTGCGGTCGGATTCGTCGCGCAGGTCGGAGATGCCGTCGATCTTGTGGTCATTGACCAGACCGGCGATCTTCTCCACCAGCGAGGACTTGTTGAGGCCGAAGGGGATCTCGCGGATGACGATGGCCTGCAGGCCCTTCTTGCGTTCTTCCACTTCCAGACGGCCGCGCACTTTCACGGTGCCGCGACCGGTGTGGTAGGCATCGGACAGGCCCTTGCCCGCGTAGACGAAGCCGCGCGTGGGGAAGTCCGGGCCCTTGACCACTTCCATGAGGTCCGAGATGGTGCACTGGGGATCGTCCAGCAGCATCTGCAGGGCGTCGCACAGCTCGCCCAGGTTGTGGGGCGGGATGTTGGTGGCCATGCCCACGGCGATGCCCGACGAACCGTTGAGCAGCAGGTTGGGCACCTTGGTGGGCAGCACCGAGGGCTCCTGCAGGGTGTTGTCGTAGTTGGGCCGGAAGTCCACGGTCTCCTTGTCGATGTCGGCCAGGAACTCGCTGGCCAGACGCGACATGCGCACTTCCGTGTAACGCATGGCGGCCGCGGCGTCGCCGTCGATGGAACCGAAATTGCCCTGCCCGTCCACCAGCGGATCGCGCATGGAGAAATCCTGGGCCAGACGCACCAGGGCATCGTACACGGCGCTGTCGCCGTGGGGGTGATACTTACCGATGACGTCACCGACGATGCGCGCCGATTTCTTGTGCGGACGGTTGTAACTGTTGGCCAGCTCGTACTGGGCGTACATGATGCGCCGGTGCACGGGCTTGAGGCCGTCGCGCGCGTCGGGGATGGCGCGCCCGATGATGACCGAAAGGGAATACTCCAGATAGGACTTGCGGAGTTCCTTCTCAATGCTGACTTGCGGCTGCTGTATGCCGCTGTTCTGTTCAGACACGTTTGCCTCGCAGGTAAAATATCAGGTCGGGAGCGGGTCCCGTGTTCTTTCTCAAAGGATGTCGTACCGGGGGAGCCGCCGGGCGGCCCCGCCGGGAAACGTCCTCAGGCAGCCAGCCAGTACCTGCCCCAGAGCCAGACCAGCAGCAGCATGGTCCCCTCACCGAAGCAGACACGGATCACGGCGGGCAGGAGACGGCGCACGTCCCCCGCGCAGCGGGAGCTGGTGAAGATGAAGACGAAGATGTTGCTGAACAGCACCGCCATGGCTGCCGGATAGGCCAGGCTGTAGGCCTTGGGGTAGCCTTCCAGCGAGATGGTCAGCCACAGGCACATGGCCGCGCAGACCAGCCAGCCGCAGACGGCGATGACGGAGCAGCCGAAGCAGCTCTTCTTTTCCTTGCCGGTATCCTGCATGCGTCGTCCCTCCGGCAGCTAGATGTCCAGATCCTGCACGCTCAGGGCGTTGCGTTCGATGAACTCGCGGCGGGGCTCCACCCGGTCGCCCATGAGTTCCTCGAAGGCGTCCGAAGCCTCGTTGGCGTCCTCCACCGAGACCTGCAGCAGCACGCGGTTCTCGGGGTTCATGGTGGTCACCCAGAGCTGTTCGGGGTTCATTTCACCAAGACCCTTGTAGCGCTGGATGTTGATGCCCTTGCGGGCCTCGTCCAGGGTCATCTGCATCAGGTCGAACACGTCGCCGGCCTGGCTGCTGCTGTCCTTGCGGCGCAGGCTGAAGCTCAGCTCGCCGCACTGCTCGCGCAGGTCGTTGAACAGCTGCCAGGTCTGCCGGTACAGGCGGGAGGCAAAGAACTCCATGCCCCGGCGGGTGTGGTGGCTGCCCGTGTTCTCGAACACGGCGAACACGCGGCCTTCGTCCTCGTCCTCGCTGTGTTCCCGTTCCAGGCTCAGGGCGTATTCGTGCTTCTCCAGCCAGGCCAGGAAGTCGGCATCGCGGGCTTCCAGCAGCTCGCGGTCCACGGCGCGGGGATAGGTGGCCAGGGCCAGGAACAGGGGACGCGGCATGCCGGTGCTCTCGGCATCGGCCACGCGCAGCTCGATCTTCTCGATGGTCTCCATGAGGCGGATCAGGTCGCTGCCCGTGTATTCCCGCCCGTTGGCGGCCACCACGGTCACGTCCTCGCTCACGCGGTTGAGCAGGAACTCGTTGAGCTCGGCGTCGTCCTTGATGAACTTTTCCATGCGCGCGTTGTGCACACGGTACAGGGGCGGCTGCGCGATGTAGACGTAGCCCTTCTCCACCATCTCCTGATACTGCCGGAAGAAGAAGGTCAGCAGCAGGGTGCGGATGTGGGCGCCGTCCACGTCGGCGTCCGTCATGATGATGATCTTGTGGTAGCGCAGCTTGTCGAGGTCGGTGTCCTCTTCGCCGATGCCCGCGCCCATGGCCGTGATGAGGGCCTTCACTTCCTTGTTGGCCAGCATCTTGTCGAAGCGGGTGCGCTCGGTGTTCAGGATCTTGCCGCGCAGGGGCAGGATGGCCTGGTTGCGCGGGTTGCGGCCCTGCTTGGCGGAGCCGCCTGCGGAGTCACCTTCCACGATGAACAGTTCGGATTCCGCGGGGTCCTTGCTCTGGCAGTCGGCCAGCTTGCCGGGCAGGGAATTGTCCGAGAGCGCGCCCTTGCGGCGCACCAGTTCCTTGGCGCGGCGGGCGGCGTCGCGGGCGCGGGCGGCGTCCACGGCCTTGTCGATGATCAGGCGGATGTCCTTGGGGTTCTCCTCAAAGTAGACCGTGAGCCTGTCATAGACCATGCCGGCCACCATGCCGGCCACTTCGCTGTTGCCGAGCTTGGTCTTGGTCTGGCCTTCGAACTGGGGCTGGGGCAGCTTGACGCTGATGACGGCCGTAAGGCCCTCGCGCACGTCGTCGCCCGACAGGGCCGTGCCCTTGAACTTCTTGGTCAGGTCGGGCTGGTTCTTCACATAGCCGTTGATGGCGCGGGTGAGCGCCGTACGGAAGCCCACCAGATGCGTGCCGCCTTCCTTGGTATGGATGTTGTTGGCGAAGGTGAGGATGGTCTCCTTGTAGCCGGCGTTGTACTGGAGGGCAAAGTCGATGGCCACATTGTCCACCACGCCTTCGGCCATGATGATGGGGTGGATGCCCTGCTGGCCGGAGTTGAGGTCGCTCACGAACTGGCGGATGCCGCCCTCGGCGTGGAAGACGTGGGTCTCGCTGGTGCGCTCGTCGATGCACTCGATGTACAGGCCCTTGTTGAGGTAGGCCAGCTCCTCGAAACGCTTCTTGAGGGTGTCGTAGGAGAATTCCAGCACCTCGAAGATCTGCTCGTCGGGCTGGAAGCGCACCGTGGTGCCGTGGCCGTCGGCCTCGCCGATGACCGTCAGCTGGTCCTGCGGCACGCCGCGGGAATAGTGCTGGCGGTAGCGCTTGCCGTCACGGCGCACCGTGACCGTCAGCCACTCGGACAGGGCGTTGACGCAGGACACGCCCACGCCGTGCAGGCCGCCGGAGACCTTGTAGCTGTTGTTGTCGAACTTGCCGCCGGCGTGCAGTTTGGTCATGACCACCTGCACCGCGGGCACGCCTTCCTTGGGATGGATGTCCACGGGGATGCCGCGGCCGTCGTCGCGCACGGTGACGCTGTTGTCGGCGTGCAGGATGACGGTGATGCGGGTGCAGAAGCCGGCCATGGCCTCGTCGATGGAGTTGTCCACCACTTCGTACACCAGATGGTGCAGGCCGCGCACGTCGGTGGAACCGATGTACATGGCCGGGCGCTTGCGCACCGCGGACAACCCTTCGAGAATGGTAATGGATGAGGCGTCGTAGCTGGAGGCCATGTCAGGAGCCATTAAACATCTTCCTCGCTATAATAGGTGGATTCGGAAATCTTCATGGGCATGATGATGACCGTGTACTCGTTGTCTTCGGAACCGCGGATGCCGCAGGGGCCCTCGGCGCCGGTCAGGATCATGTCCACGCTGGGCGAACTGAAGTGGCCCAGCACGTCCATGAGGTTGCGGGTGGGGAAGGCGATGCGGCTGATGTCGCCGCGGTAGGTCACTTCCAGGCTCTCGTTGGCCGAACCGGTGTCCTGCCCCTGGGCGGAGAGGCGCACTTCGTTGTCGCCCAGGTCGAGATAGGCGCAGCGGTCGCTGTCGGTGTTGAAGATCTGGATGCGGCCCAGGGCCTCGATGGCTTCCTTGCGGTTGACGGTGAGCAGGCTCACGCCGTCGCCTTCCAGACGGCTCATGAACACCGTGTAGTCGGGATAGTCATGACCGGCACGCGGCACGGACAGGCTCTCGGCACCGTCCAGGGTACGCAGGTACAGGCGCTTGTCGGTGATGTTGAGCTCGATCTCGTCCACGCCCAGCCACTTCTTCATGTCCTGCAGGTACTTCTTCTGGATGAGCACGCCCTCTTCGGGCAGACGGGCGGCCAGATCGTCATGGGTGAAGGAGACCAGGGCGAACTGGTGGCCGTTGAGGCCGCAGACGTCGATACGGCCGTTGCCGCAAGGCTTCATGTACAGGCAGGTGATGGCGTCGGTGGCGTCGTCGTCGCTGATGCAGAAGACCACACGATCCAGCACGTCCTGCAGGAAGTCGCCCGACCAGGTCACCGGGGACTCGGCCGGGAATTCGGAAAAGTTCTGGAACCACTCGGCCCCGCTCACAGGCAGCTTGTACGTGCGGCGGCCCTGTTCCAGCAGCAGGTTGCCGGTGCTCTCGTCCAGCGTGAGCTGGAGCACGCCCGCAGGCAGCTGGCGCACCAGATCCACGAAAGCGCGGCCCTGCACACCGATGAGGCCGGGCTGCTTCACTTCGGCAGGATAACGGCCGGTGAATTCGATATTGGCGTCCGTAGCCATGATGGACAGGCTGCCCTTCTCGGCCTTCAACCAGATGGAACGCAGGTAGGCGGCTCCTGCTTTGGCAGGGATGATGGCTGCCGCTTTCTGCAGGCCTTCGATGATCTGTTCTTTATTAACAGAAAGTTTCATAAAAGAATCCTTGTAATAATTGATGCCTGTGCTTTTGTGCGGAACATATGCAACAGGCTGTTTTTACTTGAAATTTTTACTATCCCTTTAAGCACTGCCCGTCTACGCCCCGAACACTTCGTCCGTGGGGGAGCTGTCCGGCTGTTCCTGATGTGCGCATTTCTCCAGTCTGGCGACAAGGTGTTGCACATCTTTGTTACTTTCCAGCATTTTTCCAATCTTTTTAACCGCATGGATGACGGTACTGTGGTCGCGTCCGCCAAAGGCCCGGCCCAGTTCGGGATAGGAGAGGCCCAGATGGCGACGGCAGACGTACATGGCGGCCTGCCGGGCCATGACCAGCCGCGCGTGGCGTCCCGTGCCCGTGATGTCGGCGGGGGCGGCATCGCAGCAGCGTGCGGCCTCGGCCAGGATCTGTTCGTGGCCGGCATGGCAGGCCTGCACCGGTCCCGTACGGGCCAGACGTTCCAGATCGTCCAGGCTGGGATGCCGGGCGGCATCATCTTCCCAGGCGGACTTGACCCGGAGCAGCAGAGAACGCAGGCCGTGGAAATGGGCCGCGCGCCGCGCCATGAGGCGCAGATGTTCGCGGGGCAGGTCCAGGGCGTTCTCCCGGCAGCATTGCTGCAGGTAACGCATGCGGGCTTCCATGTCCGGCGGGGTCAGTTCGGCGGAGAACAGTTGCCGGACGCTGGCGGCGGGGCTGGGTTCCCACGCTCCGAGGGCATCGGGGCCGCCCTCCAGGGCGAGGACCACCGGGGCCTTTTCGGGGCGATGCGCCAGCAGGGCCGCCAGCAGGCGCTGGGAACGGGGCTGTCCGCCCAGGGTCTGGATATCGTCCAGGAACAGGGCCTCGGCCTGTTGCCAGAACAGGGGGGCCGTCTGTTCCTCCAGAGGACAGTGCTGAAAAAAACGGGCCGCCGGGGCCAGGATGACGCGCAGGCCCTGCCGGGCGAGGGACGCGGCCATGTGCTGCAGCAGATGGCTCTTGCCCGTGCCTTTTTCGCCGTGGAGCAGGAAGGGGCTGTGCCCGGGCTCCCGCAGGGCGACGGCCCTGGCCATGGCCAGGGGGAAGGCATTGCGGGCGCCGCCCGGCAGCGGCATCTTGTCCCTGCTGCCGTCGGCATGGAAAAAGAGGGCGTCCGGGATGCGGGCCGGGGCCACTTGCGGCGCCGGGCCCCGGGGCAGGCACCGCCCGGGCAGGACATATTCCAGCCGGGGGGCGTCGGCGTCCGGCCAGGCGGCCTTCACGGCTGCCGAAAAATCCGTTTTGTGCGGCGCGAACCAGCGGGCGAAGTAGATATGGGGAAAGGTGATCCGCAACACATTGCCGGACGGGAGGTATTCCATGACCAGACCATCCAGCCAGGGCGCTCCTCCGCCATCCGGGCCACCGGGGATGCCGCCGAGCAGATGCCGGCGCAGGCGGTGGCGAAAATCCTGAAGGGAAACATGTGCATTTGTCATGAGCGGCCCCTTGCGATCCGGGACCTTCTTCCGGTCGTCGCAAAGATGTTTTTATAGCATAAAAACGTCCGCTAAACAAGTCCGCGTCTCGTTCTCAGGCGCGGCGGATGGGTCAGGAAGGCTTGCATTTGGACGGTGAGCCTTTTTGCCTTTTTCTGTGTGGGGGGATACGGCAGCGCAAAACAAAAGCCCCCAGCAGCCTGCCTGTACGGACTGCCGGGGGCCGGATCCTTAACTGTGTCACTTATGACACTTTTGTGCGTATCTCTATTAACATATTGTTTTTATTATTTTTTATCAACGAACGTCTCAGGCAGGAGCCAGGCGGCCAGGGCACTGACGGCAGCCAGGAGAGCCAGCGGGGCAAAGGCCCATGTCCAGGGCTGGGAAAGGCCCGCCTGCTGGGCAAAGGAAAGCAGCGCCCCGGAGATCAGCTGGAGCAGGGCCCCGCCCACGAACACCGAGGAGGCCAGGATGCCGCTCAGGCTGCCCACCATGCGGTTGCCGAAGCGTTCCCGGCCGGTGGCATAGCCTACGGGGCAGGGGCCGTTGGCCGCGATGCCCAGGCCCAGGGAGACCACGAACAGCAGGGGCACGCTCAGGCCGGCGCTGCCCAGGCTCAGGGCCGCGCCGGAGACGCAGGCCAGCAGGCTGGCCAGGACCATGGCCTTGCGCCGGGACTTGAGGCGCTTTTCGCTGATCCAGGTCAAAAGCGGCGTCCCGGCGATGAAGCCCACGGCGCCCATGGCCAGGATATTGCCGATGAGGCTGGGCGAAAGGCCGAAGGTCCCGCCCATGTAGACAGCGCCCCAGAGCCCGTGGAACACGAAATACTGCGACGGCAGGGTCAGGTACCAGACGACCATCTTCCAGAAGTCGGACTGCTTGGCCATGGCGGCCACGTCACGCAGCACGTCGGCCAGACGGATGCCGCTGCAGGTGGCCGCCAGATGGGGCGGCCAGTCCCGCACCACGGTATAGATGATGACGGTCAGGGAACAGGTCAGCACGGAAAGCGCAAGGAAGACCAGCCGCCAGCCCACCCAGTGGTTGGCCAGGGAAAGCGGGGTTGTGGCCAGCAGGCCGCCCATGCCGCCCGCGATGAAGAACAGGGTGCAGAGCCGGGAGAAGGTCTCGGGCGCGAACCAGCGGCTGAACAGGGTGAAGGAAGAGGACATGACCCCGGCCATGCCCAGACCGTTGAGCAGACGCCCGGCCACGGCCATGGGCAGACTGTGGGCCGTGGCGAAAAGGAAGCCGCCCAGGGCCGCCACCAAGAACTGGCAGCTCAGCAGGCGGCGCGGGCCGAAACGGGTGGAGAGGATGCCGGAAAAGACCTGGGTAAGGGCATAGGCATACAGGTAGACGGAACCCAGCAGGCCCATGTCACCGGAGGAGAGCCCGAGGTCCTGCATGACGTCGGGGGTGACCACGGTGATGGCCACGTTCTGGATGAAGACCACCAGATAGGCTGAGGAAAGGACGAAGAACAGCCATTTTTTGTAGGAAAGATGCAAAGACACGGAAAACCCCACGAAAGCGTCCTGTGACGCTGCTGCGATGATGATTGTTTGTTGCGTGAGCAACATCTATACGGCAGGCGCAAGAAAATCAAGAGGGGATGTTTTTATTATTATCTTTATTTTCAGTATGTTATGATATTTACGCACATGTTGACACAAGGAACACCCCTCAGGAAGGGCATGGTGCGCGCCGTGTTCCCCGTCCGGAGGGGACGGCGGGCATCTTGCTGGACAACTGACGGGCGCGCAGGCTATATGCCATACTGTTTGGAGTGTACCGCATGAAGAAAACAGGACTTGCAGTCTTTTTCGTCCTCGTGATCCTCCTTGGCCTGCTGGCCGGACAGCTGGGCATAGCCCACCTGCCCTGGAGCTCAGAGGATACAGATACGGCTCCCGGCCAGGCCGTGACGGAACAGGCCGCCGAGGCCCCGGCCCGCGACGGGGAGGCAACGGCCCCCGCGACCGGGACGGAAGACGCCGGGCAGGAAAAAGCCCCTGCCGCTCCCGAAACTGCTGCCACTGCCGCAGAGGCAGAGACGGACCAGGATGCCCAGCCCGCGGTGCCCCTGCCCGAAGGGGCCGAGATCATCAACGGCGAGGCCGTGGTGCACGGCACGGTGGAAAAGGGCGATACCGTCAGCAAGATCATCGAGGGCAACACCTCTTCCGGATCCCATCCTTATGTGAGCGCCGCCCGGCAGGTCTTTTCCATGCGGGCCTTCCGTACCGGCCAGCCCTACACCATTGTGGTTGACCCCGCTTCCGGCCAGCTCAAGCGATTCGAGTACGAGATCGACGCCAGCCGCCGTCTGGTGGTGGAAGGAGCGGAAGAGCCCGTGGCCCGCGTGGAGCCCATCGAATATGTGACCACCCTCGCCCAGGTGGAAGCCACCATCGACGACAATCTCTTCCAGGCCGTGGCCGACATCGGCGAAAGCCCGCAGCTGGCCCTGACCCTGGGCAGTCTGTTCGGCTCGGAGATCAACTTCATCCGCGACCTGCAACCCGGCGACAGTTTCAAGGTGCTGGTGGAAAAACGCTACCGCGACGGCGAATACAAGGGCTATGGCCGCGTGCTGGCCGCCCATTTCACCAACACGGGCACCACCTACGAGGCCTATCTGTTCCGCGACGGCAAGAACCGGCCGCAGCATTACAACGCCAAGGGCGAGAACCTGCGCAAGACCCTGTTGCAGGCGCCGCTGGCCTTCACCCGCGTGACGTCCCGCTTCTCGCACAACCGCAAGCATCCCATCCTCGGCTACAGCCGTCCGCATCTGGGCGTGGACTACGGCGCGCCCACCGGTACGCCGGTCAAGGCCGTGGGTGACGGCGTGGTCACCCGGCGCAGCTGGGCCGGAGGCTACGGCAACCAGGTCATCATCAAGCATTCGGCCGGGCTGGAATCCATGTATTCCCATCTGTCCGGCTATGCCCGCGGCCTGCGCAACGGTCAGCGCGTGCGCCAGGGCCAGGTCATCGGCTTCGTGGGCAGCACGGGCCTTTCTTCCGGGCCGCATCTGGATTTCCGCCTGCGGCAGAACGGCAAGTTCGTCAATCCGGCCAAGGCCATCAACCCGCGCGGCGAGAGCGTGCGCAAGGCCTCCATGGACCGCTTCCGCAAGACCGTGGAAAAGGAACGCGCCCTGCTGCTGGGCCAGACCTCGCTGCTGGAATATGATGTGGACAGCATCGTGCCCGTGGATGATGTGGAGCCTTCCGCCAAGTAGCGGTCATGATGTTTTTGGGCAGTACGCCAATGGGAACGCCCCGTGCCATGCACGGGGCGTTCGTTTTTTGGGGGAAAGTCCCCCCTTTGACCAGTGCCCAAAGGAGTTGCCTCCCCCCAAGCCCTCCATCCCCCTCCAAATGCACTTTCTCCGAGGGGGCCTGTCCCGCTCCTGAAAAGCAAAAGCCCCTGTGGAGGGGCTTTTGCTGAAGCAGGGGGCCGTAGCCGCAACTGTTGCGGAAGCCCGGGGGAGGAAGTCTTCCCCCGGGACTGTTTCACGTGATTACTGCCCGTCTCCGGGAAGGCTGAGATCATAGGGGATGCCGGAGAAATAGCGCGTCAGCAGCTGGTGGAGCTGCGGGTAGAAGGTGGTGCGGTTGTCCCCGGCGTCCAGCAGCTGGTCCAGGCGGTGCACGCCGGTGGAGACGCCCGGCCGGAGCTGGTCCGGCGGCGGCAGGGTGATCCAGCGGGTGCCCTGGAGCTTCCGGCTGCCGCCAAGGCCCTGCCTGTCCGTATTGATGAGCATGTGGATGCTGCCGTCGAAGCCCATGTAGACATCGTGCGGGGTGAAGGCACCGGACAGGCGGTTGGCGAGGAAGCGCAGCAGCCGGCTTTGCCCCCGGCTTTCCTGCACGGGGCGCAGGGCTGCCAGAAAGGCATTGATGGCCGCCTTTGCCTCGCCGTGCTTGCCCTTGGTCCAGCGGCTGCCTTCCAGCAGGCCGTGCAGGGCCGTGGCGGCATCGTCGCGGCCGGATTCCAGGCAGACGGCCAGCTGTTCCGCCACGCCGGTCTCCTTGCGGATGGCGTTGTCGAGGAGCCTGCCGCAGGCCACGGCCGCGTCCCTGCCCTTTTCCAGCAGCCTCAGGCCGTCCTGCAGGGCCGCGCGTGCCACCACGCCGCCTTCCTGATCCTGCAGACCGCCAAGGATGCGTTCCACGCTCTGCCGGATCAGGTCGAGGCCCTCCCGGGCGCCGTCGGTATCCAGTCCGCGCGCTTCGGGCTGGGCGCTGTGTACGGTGGGGTTCTCCGTCTGCATCCGGGCCAGGGTCAGGTTGGCCATGAAACGGGCGACGGACGTGCGCAGTTCCGTGATGGCCTGCTGCCGGTGTTCCGGCTCGCGCGGGCCGTTGGTACGCAGGCGCAGGGCCAGACGGCTGATCTGGAGCCCCTGGGAGATGATGCTGTCCGCCTGCGGCAGCCGGGCGCGCTGCAACAGCGCTCCCGCGTGGCCCACCACCTGATGCAGGGCGCGCGCCTGCTCAAGGGCATCCAGGCGGCTCTCGGCCTGGTCGGTCCCGGCAAGCTGGAAGACGGGGCGGTCCATGGCCGGTTCGAGGTGGCGCAGCAGATCGGCCCGCCCTTCCTGGAAGCGTCGGCGCACGTCTTCCGGCATCCGGGCATCTCCTGTCCTCCGGTCGATGACGGACAGAGCGTCCCTGACGGCCCAGGCATCCGTGGCGGGAGAGCGCAGGGCCTCGATGAGCGTGTCGCAGGCCCGGCCCCATTCCTGACGGTCCATGTCCGGGGGCAGGTCGCTTTCGGCCAGCTCGTGCAGCAGCAGGCAGGCCCGGCAGCGGCTGTCCCGCTGCGCCAGTTCGCCCAGACCTTCCGTCAGCTGGCCGTACAGGCGGGAGATGTCCCGTATCTGCCGGCGTGCCTGCCGGATGCCCTGCCGGAACGGGTCCGCATCGGGGCGAACCGTGTCCGCCGGGGTGCTGTCCCCGCTCGCGGGCCGGTCGCCGCGTTCGAGGGCGGCCAGCTCCTGCCGGACGAAGTCCGCGTCGATGCGGCGGAAGTCCTGCCCTTCCTGCCCCAGGCTCTCCGGCGTATCCAGATGGCGCAGGGCCAGCCCGCAGACATCGTCCAGGGCGCAGTGGATGGCCCGGCGCATCTTTTCGTCCACCTGATGCTGGACGTGGGCAAAACTGTCCGCATCAGCCGTCAGCCTGTCCTGCAGCACGGCGTCCACGGCTTCCAGGGCCGCTTGCAGGGTGTCCCGGGCCTCGCCCGTGAAACGGGCCAGGGTGGCCTGGCGTTCCTGCAAGGCCTGCCGGGCTTCTTCCCTGAAGGTGATGCGGCCCAGGAAGAAGTCCCGCAGGGCGGCGGGGCTGAAACGGGAACGATAGGGGTGCGGGGCCGTTTCGGGGGGCGTGTCATCGACCGGTGCGGCGGAAGCCGTTCCCAGGTCGGTGGCCCGAGCCTCCACCCGGGCGGCCATGTCGTCCGCGCCGGTGTGCAGGGCATCCCGGATCAGGGCCAGGTCGGCGGCCATGTCCGCCTGCCCGTCATCGAGGTCGGCGATGACGGCATCCAGCAGGCCGCTCGTCTGCAGCTGCCGCAACTCCACGGCCCGTTGCGGGGCTTCCTCGCGCAGGATGGCCATGTTGCGGCGCACACGGGTCTGGAGCAGTTCGGCATAGTCCGCGCCCCGGCTGGTCATGGGGCGCGCCGCCTGCCGCAGTCCGGCCAGCTCCCGCAGGGCCGATTCCAGATCCGCACGGCGCTGGGGATCGTCGGGCGCACCGGCAGCGGCATTGCGCAGATGGCCCAGTATCCTGCCCGTCTGGGCGCTGAAGTCTTCCAGCCCGCGACGGAACTTGCCCTGGGCACGCCAGCTTGCCGGGGTGAGGCTGTCCAGCAGCTTGGCGAACCAGCGCCCCACCGTTTTGGGCGGGCCCGGGATGCGGTCGGTCTGCCGTGTGCCCGGCTCCAGTACTTCCATGCTGTGCCTGCCAAGGCGGCCCATGCCGCCCAGGGCGTCATAGCCGAAATCCGTATCGAGACTGATGTAGCGTGTCTGCGTTGCCTGCACTGGTCCTGGCATGGCGTCCCCCTTCATTATGAATATGGTTGTGAGCGGCGGCGTGGCGGCCTTCTCCGGCTGTCGCGACCGGGCAGGCGGGCGTGGGATTCCCCGCGGCGGTGATGCCCTGTGGTCGCCTGTGCGGCACGGGGCCGGTGCGGGGCTCTGCAGGGCCAAGGAGTTCCGCACAGTTCCTTTGCGGCGCTGTCACCGCTGAGATAGGTCTCCCGGACGCGGAGCTCCGGCCAAAATCGCCCCGGTATATGGTGCCGGAAGACGGCAGCAGGCAGCGGGGCCTTCCCGTCTAGCGGCCCTGTTGCATCACATCGGCCCAGTGGGCCAGGACATCCAGAAAATCTTCCAGCGCGGTGAAGAGCGTCCCTTCCCCGGCTTCGGCCGCCGCCACGCGGGCAAAGGCCATGATCTCCTCACCGTCCAGGCCGAAAAGCGTGTTGCCGCTCTCCCGGCCCAGGCAATGGGCCCGCATCATCCGGGCCATCAGTTCCCTGCCCTGCTCACCGGCAGGGAGCGTCCCCAGGCGGGCATACAGATAGATGGCGTCCTCGTCGTCCGTGACTTCAAGGTCCACGATGAAGCGGCCGTCGAAGCGCAGGCGGCACAGACCGTCCCCGTTGAATGCCAGGGCGGCCCCGGTCTGGCGTGAAAGCGCGTCCAGCATCTGGTGCGGTATCATAGTTGCTCCGGTCGTTGAAGATGTGAAGGATGCCTGCCCGGCCTGTCCGTGATGTCTGTACGGGCAGATGCATCAACAGTGCCAGCACTCCCGGCAGGGACAGTGCCCGTGTCATGGCTGTGTTTCGGGACGTCCTGCGCAGGAGAGAGGAAAAAGGGGTGGGAAAAATGCTGTCATGGCCGTCCGCTGGCGTGAACGCCGTTGGCGGCCCGGCCGGGACGGCCTTGCGGGCCGTCCCGGGATACGGGGGTGCCCTCTTTTCGGAGAGCGCGGAATTTAAAAAATTATCGTTTAAAAACAGATAGTTGCGCTTGTTGTGCACATCTGTGTGCGCATCAGGCATGGCGCAGCAGTTTGGCTGCGAAGGCCGCGGCGCCGAAACCGTTGTCTATATTGAGGACGGCCAGGCCGGGCACGCAGGAGCAGAGCATGCTGTGGAGGGCGGCCATGCCGCCCGCGCCCACGCCGTAGCCCACGGACGTGGGGACGGCCAGCACCGGGCAGGGCACCAGCCCGGCCAGCACGCCGGGCAGGGCGCCTTCCATGCCGGCCACGGCGATGATGAGGCGGGCGGCGCGCAGATCCCGGATGTGCGGGGCAAGGCGGTGCAGCCCGGCCACGCCCACATCGGTGAGGAAGCCGCAGTCGTGGCCCCAGAAGCGCAGCGCTCCGTAGGCTTCGGCGCCCACGGGGATGTCGGCCGCTCCGGCCGTGACCACCATGATCTCGCCCCTTTCGGGCCACGGCGGGCCCAGCTCCGGCACTTCCCGGCCTTCACCGCCCAGACAGAAAAGACGGCATTGCGCCCAGTAGCGTCCTGCGGGGAATTCGCGTTGCAACAGGGCCCCCTGCGCTTCCGAAGCGCGGCTGACCAGCACGGGGGCGCCGCGAAGGCTGAGGCCGCGCACGGCCCCCACCAGGGCCCCGTCGGTCTTGCCCTGGGCGAAGACGACCTCGCCCAGGCCGGTACGCAGGGCGCGTTCATGATCCAGATGCAGGCCCTGCAGGCTGTCGGCCGCAGTGGCGTCTCCCAGATGCCGCAGGGCCTGTTCCGGCGGGATGTCCCCCCGGGCCACGGCCTGCAGCAGGCTTTCGATAGCTGTATGATCCATCCCCTGCATATAGGGCAAAGGACATCGCTTGTCAGCAGCGGATGGAGGGCCGGTTCCCGCGCTCTTCTTGAGTTTCTGCCGGAATGCCCCTATAGTTGTCCGTTGCCCGAATCTTTGCGGGCAATAAATTCCGTGCCTTTTTTCGGAGTGCCCATGCTTGATTATATCCGTTCCAATGCCCAGTCCTTTGGCGTCAAGGTAGCCTTCGCCATCATCATCCTCGTCTTCATGTTCTGGGGCGTCGGCAGCCTGACCGACGGCGGTTCCAGCAATGTGGTGGCCAAGGTCAACGGTGAGGCCATCACGGCCCAGCAGTTCGAGCAGGCCTATCAGCGGGCCGCCGAATACGCCATGCGCAACGATCCCTCCCTGACCCGTGAGGCCCTGGTGCAGCAGAAGCTGGGCCGTCAGGTGCTCAACGAGCTCATCAGCGCCCAGCTGATCCGTCAGGAAGCCGCCCGCGTGGGGATGACCGTGAGCCCTGAAGAGATGCATTATGTGGTCTCCAAGCTGCCCGCGTTCCAGGACGCCCAGGGCAAGTTCGATCCCGAGGCCTACAAGCGCAACATCGAAGCCCAGCGCATGAGCGTGGCCGAATACGAACAGGGCCTGGCGGACAGCATCCTGCGTGACAAGGTGATGCGCACCGTGGCCGGCAGCGCCTGGGCCGCCGGTGACGAAGCCCGCAAGTACTATGATTTCCTCACCCAGCAGCGCACGGTGGAGTACCTGTACCTGCCCGCTGCCGATTTTGCCGCTTCGGTGAAGCCCACCGAGGAAGAGCTCAACGCCTGGTACGAGGCCCACAAGGCCGAGCTGGCCAGCCAGCCCCGCGTGGAAGTGGAATATGTGGCCGTGGCCCCCGAAGGTCTGGTGCGCCCCGAGAGCGTGAGCGCCGAGGCCGCCCTCAAGTGGTATGAAGCCAACAAGCAGCGCTTCCGCCAGCCCGAGCAGGTCAAGGTGGCCCACATCCTGGTGCCCCTGGCGGAGAACGCTCCCGAAGCGGCCGTGAAGCAGGCCATGGAAAAGGCCGTCCGCATCCGCAGCGAGGCGGAAAAGGGCGACTTTGCCGCCGTGGCCAATGCCAACAACGGCCCCAATGCCGCCGGCCCCGGCGGTGAGCTGGGCTGGATCCAGCGCGGCCAGACCGTGAAGCCTTTCGAAGATGCCGCCTGGGCCCTGCAGCCCGGCCAGATCTCCGAGCCCGTGCGCAGCCAGTTCGGCCTGCACATCATCAAGATGGAAGAGCGCAAGGACGCCAGCGTGCAGCCCTTTGCCGAGGTGGAAGCCGAAGTGCGCGCCACCCTGGCCAAGCAGGAAGGCGTGGAAAAGGTCAACGACGTGCTGGACAGCCTGATCGGTGACAACATCAACAACCGTCCCCTGCAGGAAAGCGCGGCCCGCGCCGGCAGCTACAAGGATGCCGACGGCAAGGAACAGCCCCTGCTCAAGGCCGAACGTACCGGTCTGGTGGGCCAGGCCGAACTGCAGAAGATCCTGGGCATCAGCGACGAGATGGCGGCCAGCCTGATGAAGGCCCCGGCCAACTCCCCTGTGGACACGGCCCTGGAAGCCGGTGACCGTTACCTGGTGGTGCGGGTGCTCACCTCCGAGCCGTCCACCACGCCCAGCCTGGACCAGGCCCGCGACCGCGTCATGAAGGCCCTGGTGGCGGAAAAGTCCCTGCAGGCCGCCATGGAAAAGGCCACTGCCATCCGCAAGGCCATGACCGACGGCGCGCTGCCCGCTGAAGACGCCGCCCGCGTGCAGAGCGCCGACCTGACCCGCGACGGCGCCCTGGCCGGCTTCGTGCCCAACCCGGCCATGAACCAGGTCATCTTCCGCGCCGCGCCGCAGACCTGGATCGACCAGGCCTTCAGCGTGTACGAGCAGGAAGACAGCAGCAAGTGCGGTGCCCTGCTCTGCCGTGTGACCGCCGTGGAACAGCCCAAGTCCGACGGCTGGGCCGGCATGGAGAACCTGCTCACCGAGCTGGTGCAGCGCAAGCGCGTGGAAGGCATGTACCAGACTTTCATGCGCATGCTGGAGCAGAAGGCCAAGATCGAAGTCTACAACAGCCGCGTGCTGGAAAGCGCCGGTATCTAGGAAAGATAAAGGCTGGGGGAGGAAACCCTCCTCCCCCAAAACCCGCTTATTAAAGGCTGCCCGCAAGGGCAGCCTCTTTTTTATTGTATGACATTGCCGGGCATGACCCGAAGTCACGGGACCATAACTACTCGCGGACGGTTGGCTTTTAGCTTGCGGGAACAGAAAGGCAGACCAGATGTCTCCAGGCGGCCATATGGATGGGAAAAGCACGCTTTTTCCGGGGATGCAAGGGGCGGGTCTCCGCCCTCCCGGCGTCCCCTCCTGAGGGGCACTTGCCGGGCCGGGACTTTACTGACAAAATAGCCGTTCCCTGCGGCATTTTTCCCTGATTTTTTCGGGCGCCGTACGTCCCGGAGCAGGGATTGCCCTGTGGGGCAAAACAGCATATGAGCGGTTTTTGGAAGGATGGGGGGAGTTTGAGGGGGGAAGGGAACCTTTTTTCCGCCAGGAAAAGGTTCCCTTCCCCCTCAAAAAAGCTCCCCTCTCCGCCATCCCTTATCGCATAGGAGGTCACCATGTGTGGCATTATCGGATATGCCGGGCACCGTCCGGCGGTGCCTGTGGTCATCGAAGGCCTGCGGCGTCTTGAATACCGCGGCTATGATTCCGCGGGCGTTGCCTGCGTGCAGCGCGGCGAGCTGTGCATCACCCGTGCCCAGGGCAAGCTTTCCGCCCTTGAGGAAAAGCTGGCCAAGGAGCCTGTTTCCATGGCCACCTGCGCCATGGGCCATACCCGCTGGGCCACGCACGGCGTGCCCGCCGAGCGCAATGCCCATCCCCATGCTTCCAACGACGGCCGCCTGGCCATCGTGCATAACGGCATCATCGAGAACTATCAGGAACTGAAGGAAGAGCTGCTGCAGAAGGGCTATGTCTTCCATTCCGAGACCGACACGGAAGTGCTGGTCAACCTCATCGCCGACTGCCACAAGCAGGAAGCCGACCTGCTCAAGGCTTTTGCCGCGGCCCTGCGCCGGGCCCACGGCGCCTACGCCGTCTGTCTCATGAGCCGGGAATATCCCGGTGAGATCTGGGCCGCGCGCATGTCCGCCCCGCTCATCTTCGGCATCGGCACGGGCGAGCACTTCGTGGCTTCGGACATCCCGGCCTTTTTGCCCTACACGCGCACGGTGGTCTTTCTGGAAGACGGCGAGATCGTGCACGCCACCAATTCCGAGTATGAGATCCTGAGCCTGGCCGACCTTTCCCCCGTGGAGCATGAGCCCCAGACCATCCAGTGGGACATGCAGGCGGCCCAGAAGGGCGGCTACCGCCACTTCATGCTCAAGGAGATCTTCGAGCAGCCCCAGGTCATCGTGGATGGCCTGAGCGGCCGCCTCAACGCCGCCCGTGACACCGTGCTCCTGCCCGAGCTGGACGCCCTGCCCGTACCGCGCCGTCTGCATATCGTGGCCTGCGGCACGTCCTACCATTCCGGCCTTTGGGCGCGGCATCTTATCGAGCCCTGGGCCAAGGTGCCGGTGCAGCTGGAGATCGCTTCCGAGTTCCGCTACCGCGAGAGCCTGCCCCTGGACAAGGACGACATGGTGCTGGTCATCAGCCAGAGCGGCGAGACCGCCGATACCCTGGCCGCTCTGCGCATCGCCCGCGAACACGGCGTGCCGGTGCTGGGCCTGTGCAACGTGGTGGGGTCGTCCATCGCCCGCGAGTCCTCGGCCGTCATCTACACCCAGGCCGGGCCCGAGATCAGCGTGGCCTCCACCAAGGCCATGTGCAGCCAGATGCTGATGCTGGCGCTGGTGGCCCTGTACTGGGGCGGCCGTCAGGGCATCATGGACGCGGCGGCCCGCGCCCGCCAGATCGCCCTGCTGGAATCCCTGCCCTCCCAGCTGGATGCCGCCCTGCCCGCCATGCACGAGAAGGCCCGCCAGCTGGCCCGTGCCTATGCCCAGGCCCGCAACTTCTTCTATCTGGGCCGCGGCCACTGCTACCCGCTGGCCCTGGAAGGGGCGCTCAAGCTCAAGGAGCTTTCCTACATCCATGCCGAAGGTTATGCCGCCGGCGAGATGAAGCACGGCCCCATCGCCCTCATCGATCCGGCCTTCCCCACCTTTGCCCTGGCTCTGGACGACGCCCTCTTCCCCAAGGTGAAATCCAACATCGTGGAAGTGCAGGCCCGTCAGGGCAAGGTCATCGCCCTGACCAATCCGGGCATGGATCTGGCCGTGGACGATGTCTGGGAGATCCCCGCCCTGCCCGCTCCCCTGGCCGGTTTCATGGCCCTGCCCGCCATGCAGCTGTTCAGCTACGAGATGGCCGATTATCTGGGCAAGGACGTGGACCAGCCCCGCAACCTGGCCAAGAGCGTGACCGTGGAATAGGGCCGCTCTTCCTTCCCTGACATATGAAAAAGGACGCCGTGAGGCGTCCTTTTTGCGTCTGGCCCCATGCGTCCACTGGAGCTCAAGAGAACTTTTTTTGCTGGTGGGGCCCGTTGGGGACCTTCAGCACAAAAAAATCATAGGAGTGGTGCCGCTTGGCACCCTTCAAGATAGAGTGCGTTCGGGGGAGGATGGAGGGCTTTTTGGGAAGGGCCCCTTTTCGCGCCAGTAAAGGGGGGGCTTCCCACCCCAAAAAACGCGCGCCCCTTCCGGGCATTGCCAAAGCATTTTGGCCTGTGGCATAGTATCTGGTGCAAAATTTCACGCCCGCCGGATGCTTGCGCATCGCCCCGTCGCCGTGGACGGGGAAAGGCCGGGCCTGCCTTTTATCGCCATCACGGCACAGCACAGACTACGCAGGAAGCAAGATGATCCAACTGAGCGACAAACCGGTCATTGTGCAGGGCAACACCCTGATGGAACAGGAAGAAGCCGCGGCGCGCGGCATCGACTGCGCCGCTGCCCGTCAAAATACCCTGGCCTGGAACATCCTGGCCGCCCACAACACGGCTGCCGGGGACGACCCCACCCTGCGCCTGCGTTTTGACGCCCTGGCCTCGCACGACATCACCTATGTGGGCATCATCCAGACGGCCCGCGCCAGCGGCCTGGAACGCTTCCCCATGCCCTACGCGCTCACCAACTGCCACAACAGCCTGTGCGCCGTGGGCGGCACCATCAATGAGGACGACCACCTCTTCGGCCTGACCGCCGCCCGCAAGTACGGCGGCATCTTCGTGCCGCCCCATCTGGCGGTCATCCACCAGTACGCCCGTGAAATGATGGCCGGTTGCGGCAAGATGATCCTGGGCTCCGACAGCCACACCCGCTACGGCGCCCTGGGCACCATGGCCGTGGGCGAAGGCGGCCCCGAGCTGGTCAAGCAGCTGCTGGGCAAGACCTATGACGTGGCCCGTCCCGAAGTGGTGCTGGTCTGGCTGGAGAACGCTCCCCGTCCCGGCGTGGGCCCGCAGGACATCGCCATCGCCCTCATCGGCGCCGTGTTCAAGAACGGCTTCGTCAAGAACCGGGTCATGGAATTCGCCGGCCCCGGCGTGGCGGGCCTTTCCGTGGAATACCGCTGCGGTATCGACGTCATGACCACCGAGACCACCTGCCTGTCCTCCATCTGGACCACGGACGACAAGGTGCGCGATTACCTGGCCATGCACGGCCGCGCCGACGATTACACCGAGCTGCGTCACGACAAGCCCGCCTGCTTCGACCGCTGCATCCGCGTGGACCTGTCCGCCATCGAGCCCATGATGGCCCTGCCCTTCCATCCCAGCAACGCCTATCCCGTGGCCGAAGTGGTGCGCCATGCCGACGAGCTGTTCGCCGCCGTGGAAGAAGAGGCCCGCAAGCAGTTCGGCAAGGCCGGTGAAGGCCTGAAGCTGCGCGACAAGATCCATGACGGCGGCGTCTGGGTGGACCAGGGCATCATCGCCGGTTGCGCGGGCGGTTCGTTCGAGAACTGCTGTATGGCCGCCTCCATCCTGGACGGCCGGAGCACCGGCTGCGGCGAGTTCTCGCTCTCCGTCTATCCCGCCAGCGAACCCCAGGCCATCGCCCTGGTGCGCAACGGCGCCGCTGCCAAGCTCATGGCCGCCGGTGCGGTCATCAAGAACGCCTTCTGCGGTCCCTGCTTCGGCGCGGGCGACACGCCGGCCCACGGCGCCCTGTCCATCCGCCACTCCACCCGCAACTTCCCCAACCGCGAAGGCTCCAAGCCCGGCAACGGCCAGATCTCTGCCGTGGCCCTCATGGACGCCCGCTCCATCGCCGCCACCGCCGCCAACGGCGGCCGCCTGACCCCGGCCACGGAACTGGATTGGGACAAGCTGGCCGTGGACACCACCTACACTTTCGATGCGGGCATCTACCAGCGCCGCGTCTACAACGGTTTCGGCAAGGCCGATGCCGCCGCGGAACTCAAGCGCGGCCCCAACATCGCCGACTGGCCGTCCATGAGCCCCCTGCCGGAGAACCTGGTGCTGCCGCTGGCTTCGGTCATCACCGACCCCGTGACCACCACCGACGAGCTCATCCCCTCGGGCGAGACCTCGTCCCTGCGTTCCAACCCGCTCAAGCTTTCCGAGTTCACCCTGTCGCGCAAGGATCCCGCCTATGTGGGCCGCGCCAAGGACGTGCAGGCCATGGAAAAGGCCCGTCTGGCCGATCCTGCCGATGCCGCCCTGCTGGCGAAGCTGGAAGGCATGCTGGCCCCCCTCAAGGCCGCGCAGCCTGAGGTCTATGCCGCGGTGCTGGGCGCCGGTCTGAAGGACACCGGCATCGGTTCCACCATCTTCGCCCTCAAGCCCGGTGACGGCTCCGCCCGCGAACAGGCCGCTTCCTGCCAGAAGGTGCTGGGCGGCTGGGCCAACGTGGCCGCCGAATACGCCACCAAGCGCTACCGTTCCAACCTCATCAACTGGGGCATGCTGCCCCTGCTGGCCGATGCCGCTCTGGCGCAGAAGCTCAGCGTGGGCGACTGCTTCGTCCTGCCCGGCATCCGTACCGCCGTGGAACAGGATGCCGCCGGCATCACCGGCTGGCTGGTGAGCGCTGCCGGGGCCGTGGAGGCCGTGGAACTGCGCCTGGGCGACCTGACCGCCGACGAACGCCAAATTATTCTGGACGGCTGCCTCATCAACTTCTACAACCACAACTAACGCTGCGGGACGAGACCGCCGCGTCGCCATCTGGAAAGGGGCCTCACCGGGAGGCCCCTTTTTCTTTGTGGGGCCCTCCCCTCTTTGCCAAAGTATTTTTCTGTATTCCATCAGGTGGAACGTCCGCAGGGCACTCTCGATCCTGCCGCCGGGGCGCGTTTCTTGCCTGCCCTTCCAACACATATGCCAACACGGGCAAGGGACAGCTCCGGCGGCCCTGCGGCTGCCCGGCCTGACAGCCGCGACGGCGGGAGCTCCCTTGCGAGACGGGGAACTCCCGCCTATGTTTTTTAGAGTGGGAGGGAGCGTAGCCTCTTCCTCCAAACATCCTTCCAGACCATCAGGCATGAAAAAAGGACGGCCCTCGCGGGCCGTCCTTGTCGTCTTCGTTACCGTACGGCAGCCTTACAGGCTGGCAGCCACCTTGCGCAGCAGGCGGGCCAGCTGGTTGGTGAAGCCGGATTCGTTGTCGTACCAGATGATGAGCTTGGCCATGGTGCCGTCCATGACCTGGGTGGACAGGGCGTCCACGACGCCGCCGTGGGTGCTGCCCTTGAAGTCGATGGAGACCAGGGGCTCGTCGCAGTAGCCCATATTGTCGTGCAGGGCGCCGTCATGGGCGGCCTTGAGGGCGGCATTGATCTCTTCTGCGGTGGCGGGCTTTTCCAGCTCGCAGGTCAGGTCCACCAGGGAGATGTCGGGGGTGGGCACGCGCACGGCCATGCCGTCCAGCTTGCCCTTGAGGGCGGGCACCACCAGGGCCAGGGCCTTGGCCGCGCCGGTGGAGGTGGGGATCATGGACACGCAGGCGGCACGGGCACGGCGCAGGTCCTTGTGGGAACCGTCCAGGATGCGCTGGCTCATGGTGTAGGAGTGGATGGTGGTCATCAGGCCGTGGCGGATGCCGAAGGCATCGTTGAGGACCTTGGCCACGGGAGCCAGACAGTTGGTGGTACAGGAGGCAGCGGAAAGCACGGTATGGGCGGCGGCATCGTAGATGTCGTCATTGACGCCCATGACGATGGTGGCGTCGGCTTCCTTGCAGGGGGCCGAGACCACGACCTTCTTGGCGCCGCACTGCAGGTGCTGGGCGGCGTCCTCGCGCTTTTTCAGGGTACCGGTGGTCTCCACGGCGATGTCGATGCCAAGGCGGGCCCATTCCCATTCGCCGGTCTTGCAACGGGTGACTTCGATATGACGGCCGTTGATGATGATGCCGTTGTCGTCATGATCGACGGTGCCGGGGAAAATACCGTACACCGAGTCGTATTTGAAAAGGTGGGCCAGCGAAGCATTGTCGGCGCGGGCGTTGATGGTGGTGATGCGGATGTCTTCCGAGTCAGCCAGCAGACGCAGCAGATAACGACCGATGCGGCCAAAGCCGTTCATCCCCAAAGATACGGACATGTTGCGCTCCTTCACGCGAGAGAGATGGAAAACGCCGCCTCCCCGGTGGAGGCGGCGTGAGATACTGGTTTAGGCCTTGCCGGAAGATCCCATGACGTTGCGGATCTTGTGGGCGACCATATCCTTGACGGCCTGTCGCGCGGGTTTCAGGTACGCGCGGGGGTCGAAGGCTTCGGGATGTTCCACCAGATACTGGCGGATGGAGGCGGTCACGGCCAGACGGATGTCGGTATCCACATTGATCTTGCACACGCCCATGCCGGCAGCCTTGCGCAGCATGTCTTCCGGCACGCCGCGGGCGCCGCCCACCTGGCCGCCGAACTTGTTGCAGGCTTCCACGAATTCCTGGGGCACGCTGGAGGCGCCGTGCAGCACCAGCGGATAGCCGGGCAGGCGCTTGCCGATCTCTTCCAGGCGTTCGAAGTCCAGCTTGGCTTCGCCCTTGAACTTGTAGGCACCGTGGCTGGTGCCGATGGCCACGGCCAGGGAGTCGCAGCCCGTGCGTTCCACGAAGTCCACGGCCTGGTCGGGGTCGGTGTACACATGGTCGGCATTGCTCACATGCTCTTCCACACCGGCCAGCTTGCCCAGTTCGGCTTCCACCCAGATGCCGCGCGGGTGGGCGTATTCCACCACCTGCTTGGTCAGGGCGATGTTTTCTTCATAGGGCAGGTGCGAGCCGTCGATCATCACGGAGGTGAAACCGCCGTCGATACAGTCGCGGCACAGTTCGAAGCTGGAGCCGTGGTCCAGATGCACCACCACGGGCACGGAAGGATCCTCGGCCAGGGCGGCTTCCACCAGCTTCATGAGGTATTTCTGCCCGGCATAGCTGCGCGCGCCCGAAGAGACCTGAAGGATCACGGGGGATTTTTCCTCCGAGGCGGCCTGCATGATGCCCTGCACGATTTCCATGTTGTTGACGTTGAACGCGCCCACAGCATACCGGCCCGCATAGGCGGCGGCGAACATTTCCTTAGGCCCGATAAGCGGCATGGATTCCTCCTGCACCAAGTGCGATACGACACACTGCGCGCACCATGCGCGAGTGTGGGATAAAATGGGAAGGCGGACAGAAAAAGCCTGTCCGGCCGGCCTGTCTGATGTAGCGGCGGCCGCCGTCTGATCCGGCAGGGATGCATGCCGGAAGGTCTGTTGTGGGGCAGCCGCAACGAAGCGATTCATTATATAAAAAAAAGCCCCAAAGGGGAATGACTTTGGGGCGGTCGTGGAAAAATTCATAAAATCGGCACCCGCAGGGGCCGTATGCTGTCTAGATAGTGTCGTCAAATTATGTTTGCCCACAAAGATATACATCTGATTTGAACGGCAGCAAGAAAAGATGCACATCTTTTGGCATATCGTGTGGCAATTCCCCGCCAGCGCTTGAGATGGAGAAAAGCATTCTCGACAAGATGCCTGACTTTGTAGAGCTCTCTGTCATAGTTGCGTGATATTTTACGACTTCTCTTTGGCGGGATGACAACCTGGAAACCGGATTCACCTGCTTTGCGGAGAATACTCTCCGTATCGTAGCCTCTATCAGCCAAAAGTGCCACGGCACTCAACCCGTCAATCAACGCACAGGCCTCTTTGCAATCAGCTCGGGTACCTTCTGTAACAATAACTCTGACCGGCATACCATGCGCATCCACGGCCAGATGTATTTTTGAGTTGAGCCCCCTTTTGTGCGGCTCATGGCCTCATTACCTCCCGCAGCGCCCGCCGCATGGGGATGTACTTTGCAATGACTGGCATCAATGATGAGCCATTCAAAATCAGGTTCGACAATGAGAGCTTCGAGTATTTTCTCCCAAACTCCCCGATCTCGCCATCGGCAGAAGCGGCGATGTGTATTTTTCCAGTCGCCAAGATCGGGGGGTAAATCCCGCCACGGAGCCCCGGTTCTCAGTATCCAGAAGACGGCGTTGATAAACAATCGGTTATCGGCGGAAGGACGACCGACAGAGCCTTTGGAACCGGGAAGAAGTTTTTCAATATTTGCCCATACCTTGTCGGAAATATCATGCCTCCGATGTGCCGCCATATGGTCTCTCCTCATTGTAAGTGAAGAGATTATAACATACTTTTGAATTTGACGACACTATCTAGGAAAGCAGCATGTCCTCCAGACTGCGCAGGCTTTCGTGGTCCGTGAACTCGAAACGCAGGGGCGTCACGGTGATATAGCCGCGATTGAGCAGGTCCTTGTCCGAACCGGCGTTGATGGTGTGCGGCGGGATCTCGCCTTCCAGCCACCAGTAGGGCTCGCCGCGCGGGTCCTTGCGTTCGGCGTAGGCGTTCTTCCACACGGCGCTGGTCTGCGGGCAGATGCGCAGGCCCTTGGCCTCGGACAGCGGGCCGCGGGGATAGTTGACGTTGATGACGCGGCGGTGGGCCACCTTTTTCCAGTCGATGCGCGTGGCCAGCTCCACGGCGTGGCGGGCGATGGCATCCATGTCCGGGTGGCCGCCGCCGGCATCGCAGGAGAGCGCCATGCTGGGCAGGTCTTCATGGGCGGCTTCGGTGGCGGCGCCCACGGTACCGGAATAGAGGATGTCCGGGCCCACGTTGCTGCCCGCATTGATGCCCGAGATGACCATGTCGGGCCGCTTTTTCAGCAGGTTGCCCAGGGCCAGCTTCACGCAGTCCGTGGGGGTGCCGTACAGGCCCAGACCTTCGAAGTCGGGTTCCTCGATCTTGTGGGCACGCAGGGGATCGAAAAAGGTCAGGGAATGGCCCACGCCGGACTGCTCATGCATGGGGGCCACCACATGCACGGTATGCCCGGCTTCGCGCAGGGCCCGGTACATGGCACGCAGGCCCTCGGCCCGGATGCCGTCGTCGTTGGTCAGGAGGACACGCATTTGACAATACCTCTGAAACAAGGGAATCTTTATGGATAAACAGGCCCCCGCGGGCCTGCGGGGATACCCCGGGACCTCAGAACATACAAGACAGGCGGCCTTTGGCCGCAGAGTCAGGATATATGCAAAAAGGCATTTTCGTCAAAGACATGGCGGCCCCCAACGAAGCGGAAGGCGTCTTCGTCATCACCCTGGCCGCACAGGGCAGCTCGCGCAACGGGCCGTACTGGCGGCTCGTGCTGGCCGACGCCAGCGGCAGCGTGGAGGCCAAGATCTGGTCGCCCCTGAGCGCCTCTTTCCCCGCCCTGCATACGGGCAGCTTCTTCTATGCCCACGGCCGGGTGAGCACCTTCCGCGACCAGCTCCAGTTCACGGTGGAGGAAGGCCGCCTGCTTTCGCCGGAAGAAGGCGCGGCCCTTGACCTGGCCGACTTCATGCCCGCCAGCCCCTACCCGCTGGATGCCATGATGGACGAGCTCATGGGGCTGATCCGCGAGGAGTTCCGCTACAAGCCCTGGCGCAAGCTGGTGGACGGAGTGTTCAAAAATGAAGAGCTGCGCGAGGCCTTCCGCACCTGCCCGGCGGCCAAGGGCGTGCACCATGCCTATGCGGGCGGCCTGCTGGAGCATACCCTGAGCGTTTTCAAGCTCTGTCGCCGTCTGGCCGACCAGTATCCCGAGCTGGACCGCCAGACCCTGCTGGCCGGGGCCCTGTTCCACGACTTCGGCAAGATCCGCGAATTTTCCGGCGGCATCGCCAACGATTATACCGACGAGGGCCGCCTGCTGGGGCATCTGGAGATCTGCGTGGAGATGCTGGCTCCCTATCTGGAAAAATCGGGCCTGGAGCCCGAGTTGCAGCGCCATCTCAAGCATCTGGTCCTGAGCCACCACGGTACGCTGGAATTCGGGGCCGTGCGCGTGCCGCAGACCGCCGAGGCCCTCGTGCTGCATTATGCGGACAACATCGACGCCAAGATGGCCCAGTGCCGGGGCCTGTTCGCCCAGCTGGGCGAAGGCGAGAGCTGGACGCCCTATCAGGCCACCCTGGGCCGGGCCATGCACCGCTGCGCGCAGACGCCGGTGGAAGAAAAAGTCGAAAAGAAGCCCCGCGCCTCCCGGAAGTCTTCCGGGGAGGACGGGATGCTCTCCCTGCTGTGAGGCTGCCATGTTCATCACATTCGAAGGCATAGAAGGTTCGGGCAAAACCACGGCCCGGCAGCTGCTGGCCCTGGAACTGGAAAAGCGCGGCCACGACGTGCTGCTGACGCGCGAACCGGGCGGCTGCGGTCTGGGGCGCGCCCTGCGTCCCATCCTGCTGGACGCCCGCAATTCCGGCCTGTGCAACCGGGCCGAGCTCTATCTCTTCCTAGCCGACCGGGCCCAGCATGTGGCCGAGATCATCCGTCCGGCGGTGGAAGCCGGACAGATCGTCATCTGCGACCGCTATACCGACTCCACCCTGGCCTATCAGGGCTACGGCCGCGGCCGTGATCCCGACCGTCTGCGCCGGGCCAACGATCTGGCCACCGGCGGCCTGCAACCGGATCTGACCCTGCTCTGCGACCTGCCCGTGTCCGTGGGGCTGGAGCGCGCGGGCCTGCGCAACCGGCGCGAGGGCACGGTGCTCTCCGAAGGCCGTTTCGACAGCGAGAGCCTCAATTTCCACGAGCGCGTGCGCCAGGGCTATCTGACCATCGCGGCGGAAGAGCCCGACCGCATCGCCATCATCGACGCATCGCAACAGCCCGAGGACGTGGTGCTGCAATGCCTCTCCGCCGTGGAGCGGCATCTGAAGCAGCGCGGCAGCGGGCTGGAATAAGACGTAAGGATATTGCCATGAGCGAACTGTATACCGTCACCGCCGAGGAAGGCCGCCTGCGCTTCCTGCCCCGTACCGATGCCGCCCTGGAACAGGTCGTGCTGGACGAGAGCCCCCTGCCCGGCTGCGAATTCGTTTCCCGCCTGGGCGATCCCGGGCTGCTGCATTGCGTGGTCTTCCGTCATGAGCAGAAGCCCGGCGGCGTCTTCGTGGTGGAAGACGACAACGGCCTGCTCTTCGCGGCCGTGGCCGAGACCAACCTTGCCTATGCCATGGCTCTGGGCCGCCTGGGCAAGATGATCTCCTATGCGCGCTACAGCGTCGACATCTTTGCCGAAAACATGCTGGACGACGATGACTGATCCCCTGAGAGCCCGTAACCGGCTGGGCGTGGTCTTCTTCCCCGCCTTCGACTGGGCCATCTCCGCCACCCATCCCGAGCGTGAGGAGCGTCTGCTCTACACCCGCGACCAGCTGGCGGAAGAAGGCCTGTTCGACATCCCCGGCATCACCGAGTACCGCCCGGAGCTCGCCACCAACGCCCAGGTGGAGCGCGTGCACTTCTGTCTGCCCTCCACCGGCGCCGTGGTCACCGATTCGCACCGGGCCTCGGCGGGCGGGGCCATCACGGCCGCCCGTCTGGTCATGGAGAAGAAGGAAGACAAGGCCTTTGCCCTGGTGCGTCCTCCGGGACACCACGCCATGCGCGTGACCCACGGCAACCGCGGTTTCTGCAACATCAACAACGAAGCCGTGATGGTGGAGTACATCCGCGACCACTATCCGCATCCCACGGGGCGGCCCCTGCGTATCGCCATCGTGGATACGGACGTGCACCACGGCGACGGCAGCCAGGACATCTTCTGGAACGACCCGAACACCCTGTTCATCTCCCTGCATCAGGACGGCCGCACCCTCTATCCGGGCACGGGCTTTCCGCAGGAATGCGGCGGGCCGGGCGCGCTGGGCCGCACCATCAACATCCCCCTGCCGCCCGAGACCTCGGACGAGGGCTACCTTTACGCCATCGAGCACGCCGTGCTGCCCATGCTGGCGGACTTCAAGCCTGATCTGGTCATCAACTCCGCCGGGCAGGACAACCACTTCACGGACCCGCTGGCCAACATGAAGCTCTCGGCCCAGGGCTATGCGGCCCTCAACCGCGCCCTTAACCCGGACATCGCCGTGCTGGAAGGCGGCTACGCCATCCGCGGCGCCCTGCCCTATGTGAACCTGGGCATCTGTCTGGCGCTGGCCGGCCTGGACGCGGGCGACATCCGCGAGCCCCAGTGGCGGCCCGAGAGCACCCGCCAGAAACAGAAGATCAGCGACTACATCGCCCGCCTTTGCGACGGCCTGCTGGAGCTGTACCACAACCCGCCGTCCGTGCCGCAGGAAGGCGAGGAAGAGAACGGCTGGTGGACGCGGCGCAAGCATATCTTTTATGATACGGACATGCTGCGCGAGAGCCAGCGCGAAAGCTGGCGCCTGTGCCCGGACTGCTCCGGCCTGGGCTGCTTCGAGACCAGCTCCGAGCGCGTGGCCCGCTCCCTGTGCCTGCTCATCCCCCGCCACGCCTGCCCCCGCTGCCGCGCCGAGGCCGAGGCCCGCGCCGCGGCGGCCCGCAAGGCCGGCCTCCACGCCCATGTGCTGGTGCTGGACGGCGACGCCGCGCTGAAATAGGCCGTTGGAACAAAGCTCGTCACCGGATACTGGCCGGTGAAGATATCGAGGGGGCGGGGGGAACTTTTCCTGGCGGAAAAAAGTTCCCCCCGCCCCCTCAAACTCCCCCACCCCCTTCAAAAACCGCTTATAAGGGACATCTTGGGATGAGATTCTGAGATGGATGTAAAAAAGGACGCCTTCGGGCGTCCTTTTTTCATCTATCACCAGAGCGCCAAGGCCACACCGGCCACCGCCAGATAGCGGCCCAGTTTGGCCAGCACCACCAGAAGCAGGAAGGAGGGCAGGGGTTCGCGCAAGGTACCGGCCACCAGGGTCAGGGGATCGCCGATGACGGGCATCCAGCTGCACAGCAGGGTCCAGCGGCCGTAACGGTGGTACCAGCCCTCGGCCTTGCGCAGGGACTCCGGCGAGAAGGGGAACCAGCGGCGATCCTGAAAGCGGGTGAGATAACGGCCCAGCCACCAGTTGACGGCCGAGCCCGCGCTGTTGCCCAGGGTGGCCACGGTGATGAGGGCCCAGGCCGGTTCCCCGCTCTGCACCATCAGGGTGCCCAGCAGCAGCTCCGACTGCGCGGGCAGCAGGGTGGCCGCCACCAGCGCGGTGAGGAACAGGCCGCCGTACAGGGCCAGCAAGGTCAGCATCCACGGGCCTCCTGCGGGCCACCAGAAGAAGAGGGCCTGCGCCACCTGTCTGGAAGGCAGGAACACGGGGACAAAAACATCAAGACCGCATCTTAGACTTTGGCGGCCACATACATGCCGTAGCTGTAGAACTGGCCATATTTTTGGTACAGGGCCATCTCTTTTTCCTCGGCTGCCACGATGGCCGCAGCTTGGGGGCTATGCCCGTGACGGTCAAGGAAGGCGGGGAAGCGTTCCCGCAAAGGGCCGTAATAATGCTCCTGCCAGCAGCAGGGGGGCAGGAGAAAGTAGCCTTCCGGCCTGTAGCCGTGACGCTCCAGTACGGCCAGCTTGGCGGAGGCGGTATCTATCTCCGGGTACTGTGCTGTCCAGTAATCCGTGATGGTTTGCGGTCGTGCGGCGGTCGTCCATGTGATCTCGGAAAGCACCATCTTGCCGCCGGGCTTGAGGAAGCGTTTCCAGGCGGCTATTCCGGCCTCAAAGCCCATATTGTAGACAGCCCCTTCCGACCAGATGACATCAAAGGATGCATCCGTGAAGGGAAGGGCGTCCATGGATGCTTCCAGCGTTATGATCCGCCTCAGCCCTTGGGCCTGCGCACGCTGCCGCAGGACGTCCAGGAAGGAAGGCAGAAAGTCCACGGCCGTGATCCGGGCATCCAGTATCCGGGCCAGCTCCAGGCTGGCGGCGCCTGTGCCGCAGCCGATATCCGCAATTTCCAGCGGGCGTGAACCGTCAAGTCCTGCCAGCACCATGGCCCGGCGAGTGACGTCCGGGCTGCCCGGGCCCTGACGCAGTCCTGCTTTGTGCAGATCTGCCAGCAAGGTCAGCTCATCCATCAGTATCCTCTTTATCCCGGAACGCGCGCATCAGCGGCACTCTGGCTATCTTTTTTTCTTGATGAGACGCGACGGGGAAAGGGGGGAAGCCCGAAAAGGCCCGTTGTCCCCCTCCCCCGAAGAGCTCCCAACACTATACCGGCCTAGCGGCCGTCGTATTCCCAGATGACCTGACCGGTCTTTTCCACACCGTAGCCGCCCAGGGCGGCCACTTCCTTGCGGAAGGCCTCGGAGCGGATGACATCCAGCAGGGCGAGGATGCGTTCGTCCTCGGCATAGCGCTGCGGGATGACCAGGTCGTACTCCTCCACGCCCACGGGCACGAAGTCCAGGCCCAGGGCGCAGGCGGCGGCGCGCACGGCCAGACCGGTATGGGCGCGGCCGGAAAGCACGGCGGCGGCCACGTTCATATGCGTGTATTCCTCGTCCTCATACCCGGCCAGCTGCTGCGGGCGGATGCCCAGCTGCTTCAGGCGGTAGTCCAGCAGCACGCGGGTGCCGCTGCCGCGCTGGCGGTTGATGAAGCGCACGTCCTCGCGCGCAAGGTCGGTGATGTCATGGATGCCCAGCGGGTTGCCGGGAGCCACGATGAGGCCCTGTTCGCGGTCCACCAGGCGCACCAGCAGCATGGGTTCGCCCTGGAGGTTGTCGCGCAGGGCCTGACGGTTGTAGACGCCGTCGGCGTCATTGAGCAGATGGCTGCCCGCCAGATGGCACTGGTGGCGCTTGAGGGCCATGAGGCCGCCCAGCGAGCCCACATGGGCCGAGGCCAGACGGAAGCGCGGATGTTCGCGACGCAGGAAGCTGTCGATGAGGTCCAGGGTGTTGTCGTGGCTGCCGATGGCCAGCAGGGTGCCTTCCACCTGCTGGCGGGGGCGCAGCAGCTGCACCTGCACGGGCTCGTCACGGCTGATGCCTTCGCAGTCGCGGGCCACGCTGATGATGCCGTCGGCCCGGCTCAGGCTGGTGACGGTGCCCGCGCCGCGCGGCAGGGGCACGGCAAAGAAGGTGTCGTCCACCCGGCCCAGTTTGACGCGGATGCGTTCTTCCATGCCGGGGCGGGAGGGCAGCGGATTGACGGGCAGGGCCGTGACCGTTTCGCGGTGGGCCAGGCAGCGCTTCTGGAGCAGGGCCAGCAGGGGCTGGACGAACTCTTCCAGGGCCACGATGGCCGAGACGGGATAGCCCGGCGAGCCGATGATGGGCACGCCGCGCACCATGCCGAGGGCCGTGGGCTTGCCGGGCATGACGGCCACACCGTGGGTCAGCAGCTCGCCCTTGTGGGCGATGACGTCGGCGGAATAGTCGTGGCTGCCCGCCGAGGAGCCGGCGTTGAGCAGCACCAGATCCGCGCCCTGGTCGATGGCCGCGTCGATGGCCGCGCTGATGGCCTCGGGATCGTCAGGCACGATGGGCAGGGTGAAGGCCTCGCCTCCGGCCTCCTGCACGATGGCCGAAAAGATGTAGGAGTTGAACTCCGGCAGGCAGCGGCCCGCGCACAGGTCTTCTTCGCGGGCCTCGGTGAGGGGCACGATCTCGGTGCCGCTGGGGATGATGCCCACGCGGGGCTTTTTGAACACCAGCGGTTCCAGCACGCCGCCCGCGGCCAGCGCCCCCAGCTCGTAGGGGCCGATGCAGACGCCGGGCGGCAGGATGATCTCGGACGCCACCATGTCCTCGCCCAGCTTGCGCACATGCTGCCAGGGGAAGGCGGCCTTTTCGATGACCACATGCTGTCCGTCGGGCTCGGTGTTGACGTTCTCCACCATGACCACGGCATTGGTGCCTGCGGGCAGGGGATGGCCGGTATTGATCCAGAACGCGTCGGTGCCGATGGTCAGGCGCAGGGGCCGCCGGGTGGAAGCGGTGAAGGTGGATTCGGCGTTGACGGCGATGCCGTCCATGGCCGCGCCGTGGAAGGCCGGGGAAGAGCGGCGCGCGGCCACGGGCTCGGCCAGCACGCGGTGCAGGGCCGCCGACAGGGGCACGCGCTCCGTGGCCAGCTCGCGGCCCTCGGCGCTGATGCGGTCCAGCCAGCCCTGGCGGGCGGCCTCCACGGTCTGCAAAGTCAGATAGGTATGACGTTCGCGTTTCATAAATATCTCCCAATATCTCGAATGGAGGCCGGAAGGGCTTCCCGCCGCATGACCGGAAGGTATTACATCCTCTCCGGTGTCGGCATGACATCTTTTCCCGTTCCTGCCTTGGAACGGGGCCGTCATTTCAAAAACGACAGGCGGTCAGTCCCTTTTATAAAGCGCATTGGGGGGAAGATGGGGGCACGGGGGAAGGAACCCCCTTTTTGCGCTAGTAAAAGGGGGTTCCTTCCCCCGAAAAGATCTGGATCTACGCCAGCAGCTCCACGCGCACGCGTTCCCCGGCGGTGAGGCCTTCGCGGTTCTCGGCGCAGATGACGAGGCCGTCGGCCTCCACCAGGCCGGAGACCACGCCGGAAGGCTTCATGAGCGGCTGGGCCAGCCAGTCCACATCGGAGCAGTCCAGGCCCTGGGGCAGCCAGGCGGCCTCGAGGGCCGCGGCGCCGGCGGGCACCAGTTTGACGCGGATGTAGTCGCGGCGGCCCTGGGCCGAAGCCACGGCGCGGGTCAGGCGGGCGGTGAGGGAGGGGACGAGCTCGTCCCCGGCGCTGCCCTGCAGGTGTTCCAGCAAGGGCACGAGGAAGGCGCGGGCGCAGACCAGGGCGCTGCTCACATGGCCGGGCAGGCCCATGAGGCATTTGCCGCCGCTGCGGGCCAGGATGAAAGGCTTGCCGGGGCTGATGGCCACGCCGTGGGTCAGTAGCTCGCTGCCGGGCACGGAGGTGAAGACGTCCACGGTATGGTCGCGCATACCGGCGGAGGAACCGCCGGAGACCACCACCACATCGGCCTCTTCCAGCGCGGCCAGCACCGTGCGGCGCAGGGCCTCGGCGTCGTCGCGCACCAGACCGGCCAGCGTCGGCTCGGCACCGGCACTGCGGCAAAGGGCGGCAAGGCTGTAGGAATTGACGTCCCGCACCTGGCCGGGGCGGGGCTCGCTCCCGATGGGCACCACCTCGTCACCGGTGGAGATGATGGCCACCCGGGGCGCACGGCGTACGGCCACATCCTTCTGTCCGAAGGAGGCCAGCAGACCGATCTCCTGCGGGCGCAGCTTGCGGCCCGCGGGGATGATGCAGTCACCGGCGGCGGCGTCCTCGTCACGCATGACCACGTGGTCACCGGGGGCCTGGGTGCGGGTGAGCTCCACCATGTTGCCGCTGGCCGGGCGGGAATATTCCACCATGACCACGCAATCCGCGCCCTCGGGCAGCATGCCGCCCGTAAGGATGCGCGCGCACTGGCCGGGCTGGAGGCTGATGTCCGGCACGGCGCCCATGGGGCAGTCGCCCACGCATTCCAGCAGGGCGGGGGAACCTTCCTGCGCGCCGAAGACATCACGGGCGCGCACGGCGAATCCGTCCACGGTGGAACGGTCGAAACCGGGCAGGTCGGCAGGGGCGTGCAGGGCTTCCGCCAGGCGGCGGCCCAGGGCATCCGTCAGGGGGACGGTCTCCGCGGGCAGGACGGGCAGGGCGCGCAGATGCCCCAGCACGGTCTCCACGGATTGCAGGGTCAAAAAGTTCTTCATGGCTTCTCCTTGTGCACCGGCGTGACGGGCCGGACGGCAGAAAAGCATACCGCAATGCCTGCCGGGTGCAAAGCCTTTGCTTCCTGCGGCACAGTGGAGAGAAAAGGGCGGCTGCGGGCCGTGCGGCCATCCCTGTGGGGAGAAGGAACGATGCAGGGGCATCGCCACGGGCGGCAGGAGGCGGCATCCCGGGAGCGGCGGGGGAAAGCGGCCTGACGCAAGACACCGGGAACGCGGAGGCGAAGACTCCCTGAAGGGAGACCCGGCTGTGGCCGTATGGCGCTCTCCCCGTCATCCCTGCGGGGCGCTGGCTACAGTGTTTCCGTCTCCATGGCCGACCGGTACAGGCACAAGCGGGCGCACAGGCCGCCTTCCGGCCGGTTGTGCAGGCTCAGTTCCCCGCCGTTGCGGCAGGCCATGCTGCGGGCGATGCTCAGACCCAGGCCGCTGCCGCCGGTGTGGGGGCTGCGTGCCTCGTCCAGGCGGAAGAAGGGCTCGAAGACCTGTTCCAGCATGTCGGGGGGGATGCCCGGGCCGTCGTCCAGCATGTCGATCTGCAGGATATCGTCTTTTTCCCGGAGCTGGATGCGGACACTGCCGGAATAGCGCAGGGCGTTGTCCAGCAGATTGGAGAGGCAGCGGCGGAAGCTGTTGGGGCGCACCGTCCAAGGGCGGGCACAACTGCCTTCGAGGCTGACGTCCTGTCCCATGTCCTGCCGGTCGGAGACCAGGCTGTCCAGCAGGGCGTTCATGTCCATGCGCACGGCGGCCTCGTCGCGGGCGCTGCCGCGGGTGAGCTCGGCGCTGTTGGCCATGATGCCGCCCAGGATGTCGATGTCTCCCAGCAGCTTGGCCCGCAGGGGGGAGGCGGGGTCCATGCTCTCCACGCGCAGGCGGATGCGGGTCAGGGGGGTGCGCAGGTCGTGGGCCACGGCGGCCAGGATGCGTTCGTGCTGGCCCACACCGGCGCGGATGCGCTCCTGCATCTTGTTGAAGGCCCGGGCGGCCTCGCGCACTTCGGTGGGCCCGTCTTCGGGCAGGGGGGCTGTGTAGAGGTTGCGGCCGAAACTCTCGGCCTTGCCGGAGAGCACCCGCAAGGGCCGCACCACGCGATGCACCACCACCAGGATGAGCAGGATCAGCAGGCCCGCTTCCAGCAGGAGCATGGCCAGGGAGGCCTGGCTGGGGGAGAAATCATAGGCATCGCTGCTGATGACCACGCACAGCCACTTGCCGTCGTCCAGGCGCACGCTCACCCGGCTTTCGTACACATGCGTCCAGGGCACATGGCGGCGCAGGGTGGGGTTCATGCTGTCGGCCACATGCACGCGCTGGACCTCGGTCAGCATCTCGCGGGTGTCCAGATCGGTCTCGATGCTGTTCAGGTTCTTGCGCAGGCGGTCACGCAGATACAGGGCGCGTTCGTCCCTGGCCTGCCGGGCCGGATTGGGGGCATCGCTCAGGCTCAGGTGGACCACGTCCAGGCGTTCCAGCCGCTCCAGCAGGGAGCGCTTGTACTCGAAGGGTTCGGAGTGCAGGAGCTGGAGGGAGAGGGCCAGGCTGTTGGCCTGTTCCAGCAGGGCGGAGCGGGCCGCCTGCCGTTCTTCCACCAGCTGGACCGTGAAGGTGGCCACGCCGTGCAGGAAAAGGATGCCGCCGATGAGCATGCCCGCCAGCTGTGCGGAAAGCGTGGTTGAGGTCAGGCTGCGCAGCAGACGGGCAAGGAAGGCGCGCATGCTACTTTCCGGGCATGATGGGGGCATCCACGGGCAGGGCCGGGCGCACGAACTGCGGGCGCACGTCCGTGGCCAGCACGTAGCCGTCGCCGCGGACGGTCTTGATGAGCTGGGGCTCGCGGCCGTTGTCGCGCAGGCGGGTGCGCAAGCGGCTGATCTGCACGTCGATGCTGCGGTCATAGGGCACGGCGTTGCGGCCCTGGGTGCGTTCCAGCAGCTCGTCACGGCTGAGCACCCGCTGGGGGTTTTGCAAAAAGATCTCCAGCAGGCGGTATTCCGTGCCGCTCAGGGAGACCACCACCCCGTCGGGCGCCACCAGATGGCGGGCGCTGCGGTCCAGCAGCCAGCCTGCGAACTGCAGGGGCGTGGTCTCGGGCTGGTCGCGGCGGGCGCTGCCTTCGGTGCGGCGCAGCACGGTACGGATGCGGGCCAGCAGCTCGCGGGGCTCGAAAGGCTTGCTCAGGTAGTCATCGGCGCCCAGCTCCAGGCCCACGATGCGGTCGGTGATGTCGCCCAGCGCGGTGAGGAAGATGACGGGCACCGTGGATTCGGCGCGCAGGGTACGGAAAAGCTCCAGCCCGTTCATGCCGGGAAGCATGATGTCCATGACGATCAGGCTGCAGGGCACGCGGCGCTGAATCTCGAGGAACTCCGCCGCGTTCCCCGCCGTGCAGGTGGAAAAGCCGTTGCGACGCAGATAGTCGGAAAGCAAGGAGCGGATTTCCTCGTCGTCATCGACGATACAGATGGTATGGATCGTGTTCATGGTCCGCACTCTGGGGCTGAAGGGCAGGGTATTATGACAAAGTATGTCATACTTTTACTGTCATTTTGCAGTTCTGTATCAAAAACGACAGTAAAGATACGAACTTATCCATAATACCTGTACTCGCGCCAGGAGGCAACCGCCGGGGAGGGAGCAGGGGGCGTCAGCGGTCTGCCGGCAGGGGCAGCCCCGCCTCCAGACGCAGCAGGAAACGCTTGATGTCCAGACCGCCGCTGTAGCCGCCCAGGCCGCCACCGGCGGCGATGACCCTGTGGCAGGGAATGACGATCATCAGCGGGTTGCGGCCGTTGGCCTGGCCCACGGCACGGCAGGCACGCGGGCTGCCCACGGCCGCGGCCAGTTCGGCGTAGGAGCAGGTCCGTCCGTAGGGGATGTCCTGCAGGGCCCGCCAGACGCGCAGCTGGAAGGGCGTCCCCTGCGGGGCCAGCGGCAGGTCGAAGCGGCGCAGGCGGCCTGCGAAATAGGCCGCCAGCTGTTCCCGGGCCTCGTGCAGCAGGGGGCTCGCCACGGGCTGTCCCGGCAGGGAAATGGTCTCGGTCGGGCAGTGGGCCGGGGAGGGGCATGTCCTGTCCAGGGCCACCAGATGCCCGTCCTTTTCCGTGAGCCAGAGCGGCCCCACGGGGCTTGCAAGACCGGCGACCGGCATCACGCACGCTCCCCGGCGGCGTCGTCCCGCAGGCGCAGGGAGGCCAGCGCCCCCAGGGCCGCCACGGGCACCAGGCAGGCCATGGCCGTGCCCAGCCCGCCGAAATTGTCCGCGATCCAGCCCAGCAGGGGCATGGCCATGCCGCCCAGGGTCATGGGCAGGCCCAGGGTCACGCCCGAGGCGAAGCCCATGTTGCGGGCCAGCAGCTTCTGGCCCAGCACCACCATGGAGCTGAAGGGCGCGAACAGGCCCACGGCCAGCGGGGCCAGCAGCAGGGCCGCCAGCCACATGCTGTCCACCCAGGCGAAGGCCAGGGCTGCGGGCAGGGCCAGCCACCACGAAAGGCGGATGATGCGGGCATAGCCGATCCTGTCGGCCAGGAAGCCGCCCAGCACATTGCTGCTGACGCCGCAGACGCAGAAGAAGGCCAGCATCATGGCGCCGAATTCCTTGCTCTGGCCGAAGACGTCATGCCAGTACATGGGGATGTAGGTATTGAAGCCCAGGAAAAGGATGGAGCGCGAGGCGATGACCAGGGTCAGCACGCCGAAGGCATGCCAGTCGTTGCGCGGTTCGGCCTGTCCTGCGGCGGCATTGCTCTGGGGGATCTGGCGCTGCCAGCCGCGCATCTGGAAAAAGAGGAACGAGGCCGTGCACAGGGCCAGCAGCAGGAACACGGCCGTGCCGTGCAGGCCCGCCACGAAGGTGGCCCCGGCCACCAGCAGCGGCCCCACCACGAAGCCGCTGTTGCCGCCCACGGAAAAGATGCTCATGCCCGCGCCCTTGCGGTTGCCGGAGACGAGGTTGGCATAGCGGGCCCCTTCGGGATGGAACAGGGCGCCGCCCACGCCGCAGAGCATGAGGGTGAGGAAGATGGCCCAGTAACTGTCCAGAAAACCCACCAGGCCCAGGCTGCCGCCCGCCAGCAGCACGGCCAGCGGCACGAACCAGGAACGGGCGTGTTTGTCGGCCAGATAGCCGAATACGGGCTGCACCAGGGAAGAGGTGGCCGAATAGGCGAACATCAGGGCGCCCGCGGCCTGATAGTTGAAGCCGTGGGCCGCGGCCAGATAGGGCATCAGCGAGGGCAGCGCGCCGCCGTTGAGGTCGCAGCTGAGGTGCCCCAGGGAAATGAGCAGTATTTTGCGAAGGTCCATGCCTGTCTCCTGCGGAAAGCTTGAGGCATGGGCATAGCGGGCAGGGCAGGCGGCGTCAAGGGAGGCGGGCACGAAAAAGGGCCGCCCGAAGGCGGCCCGGAAAGACAGGTAGGACACGATGCCTAGCGGCGCGGGGGCTGCTTGGCTTCCATGCTGTAGCGGTAGATCTCGTGGACTTCCTCGGTGTAGCCGGGGTAGAAGCCCTTGCCCATGCCCAGCACGATGCGGGCGCCGCGGTTCATGTGCACCAGCAGGTCGCCGGTGGAGGGATCCACGCACAGACCTTCGATCTCGCCCTGCTTGATGGCTTCGTCGAAGACCTTTTCCATGTACACATGGGCGTTGCTGTCCGAGGTGATGTCGATGCGGTACAGGTGGTCGGACTCGTTGTCGTCGGCGGTGCCGTCGTCAGCGGTCATGAACAGGGAGCCGTTGTAGTAGAACACGCCCTGCACCCACTGCGGCACGGGCTGCAGATGCACCTTGCGCAGGTAGTTGCCCTTGAGGTCGTATTCATACAGATGACGGCCGCTTTCTTCGCCCACCCAGGAGCACATCCACACGGTCTTCTTGACCGGGTCCACGGTGATGCCGGAGACTTCTTCCTGGCCGGACTTGGGCTCGAACTTGAACGTGCGCTTGAATTTCAGGGTGTTGGCGTCATGGATGGCGATCTGGATGTCCTTGCCCACGCCGTCCATGAAGTTTTCGGCGCCCACATAGATCTCGCCGTTGTAGACGTCGATGTCACCGATGTGGTTGGAGGGGATGGAGTAGCCTTCGAAGGGATTTTTGTTCTCGGCCACCAGTTTGCCGTTCATGTCGTACTTGTACAGGGCCTTGCTGCAGCTCACATAGATGAACTTGCCGTCGCAGGCCACGCCCTGGCGACCGGCCACGGGCATGACGCTTTTCAGGGTGTAGGTGTACTTGGCACCGGGAAGGGGCTTGGCCTGGGCGGCGGGCAGGGCCACGCACAGGGCGCAGAGCATTGCCAGGGAAGCGAACAATCCTTTCATCTCATCTTCCTCCTTCTTTGGACCGGGTCATTGACGGTCCTTTTTCCCCTAGTAGCGCGCTAAGAGAAAAAGGGCAACGGGGGAAGACGGGCTCCGTGAAAATGTCACAGAATGACACAATGGCGTCATGTGGCGGGGGGGAGAAAAACGGCGGGAGCCGAAAACGAAAAAAGGGTCTGCGTTTCCGCAAACCCTGATTTCCTTTTTGGTGGAGCTGAGGAGAATTGAACTCCTGACCTCTTGAATGCCATTCAAGCGCTCTCCCAACTGAGCTACAGCCCCTCGGCAGAAATACATACTGCCCAAAAAGACCCTGGCTGTCAACGAAAAAATCAAAAAAAGTGATTTTTCTTTTTTATCTTTTTATATCAATAAATTACATAAGAAGCGCACAGCGTTTGCCCCGACAACAGGGGTAAACGGGCCGCCATGGGCCGTCAGCGGACTATACTAGTTCCGTGGGCAGACCGGCCCGCAAACAGGCCTGTGCCCAGGCGGCCTGGCCCAGAGAGATGCCGCCGTCACCGGGCGGCACTTCCTGCTGGCACAGGGGGGTGAGGCCGTGCGCCGCGAGCAGCAGCGGCAGTAGGCGGGCCAGCAGGGCGTTCTGCATGACGCCGCCGGAAAGGCCCACCACGCGCACGCCCGTGGCCCCGGCGGCCCTGACGGCCAGGGCCGTGAATCCCTGCGCCAGCTGCCAGTGGAAACGGGCGGCCAGATCTTCCACGGGCAGGCGGTCGCGCCGGGCCAGCACGGCGGCGAACAGGGCCGTGCCGTCCAGTTGCCAAAGGCCGTCCTCTTCCGTCAGGGGCAGGGCGGGCAGCAGCTCGTGTTCCGGCTGCGGGGCCCGCAGCTCTTCCGCCCCCATGCGCCACCATTGTCCCGGCAGGGCGCTGCGGGCGGCGGCGTCTTCCAGACGGATGGCGGCCTGTCCTTCATAGGTGATATGCGTACACAGGCCCAGCGCGGCGGATACGGCATCGAACAGGCGCCCGGCGCTGGATGTGGGCGGGCAGTTGAGGCCCCGGCGCCACATCTCGCTGACCGCCGTGACGGCCATGGCCTGCGGCGCACGGCGGACATCGTCCCCGTCGTCAGCGCAGTCCGCCCAGATCCCGGTCAGGGCTTCGGGGGCCAGACCGCTCTGCAGGGCCAGGCCCAGGGCGATGCGCCAGGGCTCGCGGATGGCGGCCTCTCCGCCGGGCAGACGGAAGGGCGCCAGACGGCCCAGACGCTGCCAGCGGGGCGCATCCAGTTCCATGAACAGCAGCTCTCCGCCCCAGATGCTCTTGTCCGTGCCCAGGCCGGTGCCGTCCAGCGTCAGGGCCAGGGCCGGGCCGGTGTGGCCGTGCTCAGTGAGCACGGAGGCCGCGTGCGCGGCATGGTGCTGCAGATGCCAGAGGGGCAGGCCCTCGCGCCGGGCCAGTTCCGTGGCATGGCGGGTGGAGAGGAAATCCGGGTGCAGGTCGCAGACCACGGCGGCGGGCCGCACCTCCAGCAGATCCTGCAGGTGGCGGGCCACTTCCTCATAAAAACCGAAGGTGGGGGCGTTCTCCAGGTCGCCCACATGCTGGCTGACGAAGGCCTCGTTGCCGCGCGTCAGGCAGAGCGTGGCCTTGAGCTCGCCGCCCGCGCCCAGCACGCAGGGCAGATCCGTGCCCCAGGCTTCGGGCAGCATCACCGGGCGGGGCACATAGCCGCGTGCCCGGCGGTAGAAAAAGGGCGCCGCGGCGGGTTTTTCCCCGTCGGCGGGCAGGGGACGCACACCGGCCACGCTGTCGTCCACGCGCACCAGGATGTCACGGTCGTGCAGCAGCCAGGCATCGGCCAGATGCGCCAGACGGCGCAGGGCCTCGCGGTTGCCCAGGCAGATGGGCTCGCCGCTGGCATTGGCCGAGGTCATGACCAGCACGGGCGCGGGCTCTCCGGCCGTAGCGGTCAGGCGGACAAGCTCGTCGAAAAGGACGGCATGCAGGGGCGTGTAAGGCAGCATGAGGCCGATGCCGGCGGTATCCGGCGCGATGGCGGGGGGCAGGCAGCCCTTGCGGGCCGGGCAGAGCACGATGGGCTTTTCCGGGCAGAGCAGCAAGGCCTCGTGTTCCGGGGCAAGGTCGCACAGCTCCCGTGCCGTGGCCAGATCCGGCACCATCAGGGCCAGCGGCTTGTGCGGGCGCCGCTTGCGCAGGCGCAGCAGGGCCACGCTGCGGGCGGAGCGGGCGTCACAGGCCAGCTGGAAGCCCCCCAGGCCCTTGAGGGCCAACAGATGGCCGTCCCGCAGCAGGGCGGCCGCCCGTGCCACGGCATCCCGCATGGACGCTTCCGACGGCAGGGTCTCCGGGCCGGGCCAGTTTGCCGGGGCGCTGTCCGGGGGCAGGGTGCCGCCGGGCGGGAGCAGCGGGTTGTCCACCAGCCACAGGCGCGGCCCGCATTGCGGGCAGGCCACGGGCTGGGCATGGAAACGGCGGTCCAGAGGGTCGCGGTATTCGGCCTCGCAGCGGGGGCAGAAGGGGAAGCAGGCCATGCTGGTGGTGGCGCGGTCGTAGGGGATGGACCGGGTGATGGTGTAGCGCGGCCCGCAGTTGGTGCAATTGGTGAAGGCATAGCCGAAGCGCGGATCGCCGGGCGTGTGCATGTCGCGCAGGCAGTCCTCGCAGATGCCCACATCGGGGCTGACCAGCACGCTGTGGCCGGCATGGCCGTGGCTGGCCACGATGACGAATTCCGTCTCGCCGTCCACGGGGGGCAGCTCCGTGATCTCCAGCCGGGTGAGCCGGGCCAAGGGCGGCAGCTCCCGGCGCAGACGCACGGCAAAGGCATCCACCTGTTCCGGGGGGCCCTGCACCTCGATGCGCACCCCGTCCGAAGTGTTGCCCACGCTGCCGGAAAGGCCGCCTTCCACGGCCAGCCTGTAGATGAAGGGGCGGAAGCCCACGCCCTGGACCTGTCCTGCGGCCAGCAAGGCCGTACGTTTGTGCTGTATCATGGGACGAGCCTAGCGTTTTTTCGACGTTTGCGCTACGCACGGACTGCCGCCTTGCGGGGCCATAAGACTTTATGATATTTTTCAGAACACTTTTTACCCTTGGTTTTTCTGCACAGGCTGCAACAGGAGACAGACATGGCCGGAAAAAGCAGTGTCGGAAAGCGCATCCGCACGTTCCGCGAGGAAAGGAACGTGGATCTTGAGACCCTCTCACAGAATACGGGACTGACCGTCAATTTTCTGGAACGCATGGAAAATGACGAGATATATCCCACCATCGGCCCCCTGCAGAAGGTGGCCCGCTCGCTGGGCGTCCGTCTGGGCACCTTCCTGGATGACCAGTTCACCCGCGATCCCATCATTTCCCGCATAGACCAGCTGGGCAGCGTGGACCCCGCCATGCACACCGGCCGCACCCCCCGTTCCAGCTACATCTATCAGGCGCTGGGCAAGGGCAAGAGCGACCGCAACATGGAGCCTTTTTTCATCGAGATCTATCCCGACAAGGACGAAGAGCGGAAGACCATCTCGCACCAGGGCGAGGAATTCATCCTGGTACTCAAGGGCGAGCTGATGGTGGTCTACGGCCGCGAGACCTATTACCTGAAGGCCGGCGAGACCATCTATTACAACTCCATCGTGCCCCATTACGTGGGCGCGCACGGCGACGACCCGGCCCAGCTGCTGGCTGTGACCTACACGCCGTAGCCTTCCGTCGTTCCCCGGCCCTTTTGCGTACACAGCCCGCGCTCCCGCGCGGTATATGAGGATGATCCATGGACGAGAAAGTGCGCCAGCGCCAGGCGCTGTTCGAACTGCGTGAAAAGACCCTTGGCCAGATCCTGGACGAGACGGTGGCCCGCATCCCCGACAAGGAAGCCATCGTCTATGCCGACCGCAACTACCGCCAGACCTGGCGCGAGTTTGCCGATACCGTCGATCTGTTCGCCAAAGGACTCATGGCGCTAGGCGTGCAGAAAGGGGAAAAGGTGGCCGTCTGGGCCAGCAACGTGCCCTACTGGGTGACCTTGCAGTTCGCCACGGCCAAGATCGGGGCCATCCTGATCACGGTCAACACCAACTATCGCGAACACGAGCTCGAATACCTGCTCAACCAGTCGGAGTGCGAGAACATCTTCATCATGGACAGCCTGCGCGACCATGATTACATCGACACGCTCTACACTCTGGCCCCCGAGCTGCGCTACCAGAGCCGCGACCGGCTCAGCTTCGCGCGCCTGCCGCATCTGCGGCGCGTCTGTTTCCTGGGCGCGGAGAAGCATCGCGGCATGTATTCCGTGCCCGAGATCCTGTCCATGTCCGTCATGACCGATGATGCCGAGTACCAGGCCCGGCAGGACAGCCTGGACCCCTGGGACGCCATCAACATGCAGTATACCTCCGGCACCACGGGCTTCCCCAAGGGCGTCATGCTGACCCATGTGGGCGTGGGCCTCAACGGCTACTGGATCGGCCGCAACCAGCGCTTCACCGACGAGGACCGCGTCTGCCTGCCCGTGCCGCTCTTCCACTGCTTCGGCTGCGTGCTGGGGGTCTCGGCCTGCGTCAACCACGGGGCCTGCATGGTCATCCTCGAAGCCTACAACCCCCTGCATGTGCTGGCCGCCGTGGACAGCGAGCGCTGCACGGCCCTGTACGGCGTGCCCACCATGTTCCTGGCCGAACTGGAGCACAAGATGTTCAAGCGCTTCGACGTCTCCAGCCTGCGCACGGGCATCATGGCCGGTTCCGTCTGCCCCGAGCCGCTCATGCGGCGCGTGGTGGAAGACATGTACATGAAGGACATCACCATCTGTTACGGCCTGACCGAGGGCTCGCCGGTGATGACCCAGTCCGACCCCGACGACCCCCTGCACCTGCGCTGCGAGACCGTGGGCTGCGCCATGCCCGGCATCGAGGTGCGCATCGGCGACCCCGAGACCTGCGAGGAACTGCCGCGCGGCGAAGTGGGCGAGATCCTGTGCCGCGGCTACAACGTCATGAAGGGCTACTACAACATGCCCGAAGAGACGGCCCGCACCATCAGCCCTGACGGCTGGCTGCATTCCGGCGACCTGGGCACCATGGACGAGGACGGCTACGTGCGCGTCACCGGCCGCATCAAGGACATGATCATCCGCGGCGGCGAGAACGTCTACCCGCGCGAGATCGAGGAATTCCTCATGGGCATGCCCGGCGTGCTGGACATCCAGGTGGTGGCCGTGCCCAGCCGCAAATATGGCGAGGAAGTGGGCGCCTTCATCATCGCCCGGCCCGACGTGCCCGTGGCGCCCGAAGACGTGCGCGCCTTCTGCCGCGGCAAGATCGCCTGGTACAAGATCCCGCGCTACATCGCCGTGGTGGACGGCTTCCCCCTGACCGCCAGCGGCAAGATCCAGAAATTCAAGCTGCGCGAGATGGCCGCCGAGCGCTGGCCCGAAGCCATGGCCGAGCCGGACTCCAAGACCGCCAAATAGCGCACATCTGTCTGCCATGAAAAAAGCCCCTTTCCCGTCGGGAAAGGGGCTTTTGACGTTTTGCGGAGGAGCCGGAGGCTACTTGCGGCTCAGGCCCAGGCGGGCCACCACGGCATCGGCGCCCATGCGGGCGAAGGTGGCCACGTCCTTTCCTTCGCGGGCGCTTTCGGGCAGCAGCAGTTCGGGCTTGTTGGAAAGCTCGGCCTGGGGCTTGACGCCGTAGGCTTCGGGGAAGCTGTCGTTGAAGTACATGTCCTGGAAGCCGGAGAACTTGAGGGCGTGGGCCGTGGCATCCAGCACGGCGTGTTCGTCATCGTCCACCAGGCCCAGCGCACGGGCGTTGACCAGACCGGCCAGGCATTCGCCGCCCTGGGTGCAGGCGATGTGGCCGTGACGGTTGGCCACGATCATGGCGTCCATGATCTGCTGTTCGGTCACCTGCACCACCTGGAAGGCCTTTTCGCCGCCCTTTTCGATGAACTTCTCGGCCAGGCGCTGCACGCGCGGGAAGGAGACCGGGTTGCCGATCATGGCGGCCTGGGCCACGCTGGGGGTGACGGTCACGGGCTGCCACACGCGGGCGTCCTTGGGCGCGGCATAGTAGCGGTACACGGGGTCGGCGTGTTCGCTCTGCACGCCGAAGACGCGCGGCAGGCTGGTGATGATGCCCAGTTCCAGCATCTTGAGGAAGCCGGACATGACGGCCGTGATGTTGCCCGCGTTGCCGATGGGCACGAAGATGCACAGGCCGGACACGTCCCAGCCGTACCACTGGGCCACTTCATAGGCGTAGGATTCCTGGCCCAGGATGCGCCAGCTGTTCTTGGAGTTGAGCAGGGCCACGCGGTAATTCTCGGCCAGATGCTCCACCACCTTCATGCAGTCGTCGAACACGCCGGGCAGTTCCAGCACCGTGGCGCCGCTGCCCAGGGGCTGGGAGAGCTGCTGCGGGGTCACCTTGCCGTGGGGCAGCAGCACCACGCTCTTGAGGGGCGCGCCCACATAGGAGGCGTACAGGGCCGCGGCGGCGGAGGTATCACCGGTGGAGGCGCAGACGGTCAGCACCTCGTCCCACTGGTGGCGGCGACAGAGCCATTTCAGATAGCTGAACGCACAGGCCATGCCGCGGTCCTTGAAGGAGGCGCTGGGGTTCTGGCCGTCGTTCTTGTAGGCAAAGGGCACGCCCACACGGTCGCGCAGGGCCGGAGCGGCTTCCACGATGGGGGTCAGCCCTTCGCCCAGGTAGACGATGTCTTCCTCGTCCAGCAGGGGCGCCAGCAGTTCATAATAACGGAAGATGCCGCGCAGGGCCGTGCTGCGGGTGGAGGCACGGCGGTCGAAGATCTCGCGCCATTCCGCGCCGCTGCGCTGTTTCAGTTCGTCGAATTTGGTGTTTTCCAGCAGGAACACGCCGCCGCAGGACGGGCAGGTGTAGAGCAGGCTGTCACCGGGGTAACGCTGGCCGCAGTGCAGGCACACATATTCCATCTGACCGCGATAGGCGGGAAAATCACTCTGGCACACGGGATAATCTCCTTGCAGGGACAGGATGAGGAAAGGAGTTTTTTACCATCCTCTCCCGTGACTTGTCGAGAGGGCAGGCAGGGACGGGGGAGGAGCAGGCGGCGTTTTTCCGGGGGAGGGGAGGCCCTTTTGCCCATGCGAAAAGGGCCTCCCCTCCCCCGGGCCCCCACCCCTCCCCAAATGCATTTTATCCGGGTGGATGGCGGCCGGCGTGGCATGATGGCCGTGCCCCGTTGCCGGTCCCCCGGCAGGAAGGGCAAAAGAGTCTGAGTGGTATGAAAAATGAAAACGGAGGGGCTCCTCCCGCTTGGCGGGTCAGCCGGGCATTCATCGGAGCGCTTTTTATGGGAAGGAAATTTCCTTTCCAATAAAGCGCGCTGGGGAAGGGGAGTTTGAGGGAAGGGGGTCCCCCTCCCCTCAAGAAACATCCTCTACCGCAGCTGGGACAGGGCGTCGCCGATGCGCTGCAGGGCGTCGCGCAGGGTGTCGTCGCTGACGGCGTAGGAGAAGCGGATGCAGTTGTCGTCACCGAAGGCGGCGCCGGGCACCACGGCCACGCGGGCCTTGTCCAGCAGCCAGGTGCAGAGCTCGGTGGAGTTCTTGACCGTGCCGCCGAAGCACTTGCGCACATCCACGAACAGGTAGAAGGCGCCGTCCGGACAGGGGCAGGAGGCGAAGTCCCAGCCGTTGATGATGTCCATGGCCAGGTCGCGGCGACGCTGGAAGGCGTTGCGCATCTCGCCCAGGAAATCCAGGGGACCGGTAAGGCCGGCCAGGGCGGCCTTTTGCGAGATGGAGCAGATGTTGGACGTGCAGTGGCCCTGCATGCTGGACATCTTTTTGATGATCTCGGGGTGGGCCACCACATAGCCCACGCGCCAGCCGGTCATGGCAAAGCTCTTGGAAACGCCGTTGAGGATGGCCACCTTTTCGGGATTCTTGGCAAAGTGGTGCACGGCGCTGGCCATCTTGGCCGGAGCGAAGACCAGCTGGTCATAGATCTCGTCGGTCAGCACGTAGACGTCGCGGCTGTCGGCCCAGTCCAGGATGGCGGCCAGTTCTTCGGCATTGTAGACGGCACCCGTGGGGTTGCTGGGCGTGTTGAGCACCAGCAGCTTGGTCTTGTCGGTGCACTTGGCGTCCAGCATCTCGGGCGTGACCTTGAAGCCCTGTTCCAGCGAGGCCTGCACGATGACGGGCACGCCGCCGGCAAGCTGGATGGTGTAGGGATAGCTGACCCAGTAGGGGGCGGGCAGCAGCACTTCGTCACCGGGGTTGATGGAGGCCTGCATGAAGTTGTACAGGGCATGCTTGCCGCCGGCGGAAACGATGGTGCATTCGGGGGCGATGTCCTCGCCGTAGAATTTTTTGAAGTAACCGCCCACCGCGGCCCGCAGCTCGGGGATGCCGGGCACGGCCGTGTAGCGGCAGAAATTGGTGTCGATGGCGGCCTTGGCGGCCTCACAGATATGCTTGGGGGTGGGGAAGTCCGGCTCGCCCACGGCCAGGCTGGTGACTTGTATGCCCTGGGCCCGCAACTCCATGGCGCGGGTGTTGACGCTGAGGGTCAGCGAGGGCTTCATGGTGCGCACACGTTCGGAAATCTGCATAGGGTGCTCCTTGCCTGGAATAGGAGTGGCCGGACTGCGGCGCGCCCGCTCCGGTCACGGCGCAATAGCGTATCAGGTTCATATCTGACTGTAAACGAGGGCCCCTCCCCGCGGCCCTGTGTCCCTTTTAAGGATGATCCATGGAAAAAACACCGTTGCTGCCCCTTCCCCAAGGCTGTGTGGTGGGGCGTTTCATCAGGCGTTACAAGCGCTTCAGTGTGGAGATGCTGCTGGACGGGCAGAACGTCTGGGTCCACAGCAACAATTCCGGCAGCATGCTGGGCCTGACCCTGGCCGGGGCCCCGCTGCTGGCCTCGCCCGCGGCCAATCCGGCGCGCAAGCTGCCCTACACGCAGGAGGCCGTCTGGCTGGCCGAGCGGGCCGTGCCGTCCCTGCCCGGCGGGGAGGCAGGCGCGGATGGCTCCGCCCTGGGCCGTGGCTTTTGGGTGGGCGTCAACACCAGCGTGCCCAACCGCATGATAGAGGTTGCCTTCCATGCCGGGCGGCTGGCCTTTGCCGCCGGATACACGCAATGCCGCCGGGAGGCCAAACGCGGCGAGAGCCGCCTGGATGCTTGCCTCACCGGGCCGGATCTGCCGCCGCTGTGGGTGGAATGCAAGAACGTGACCATGGTGGAAGACGGCGTGGCCTGCTTTCCCGATGCGGCCACGGAGCGCGGTCAGAAGCATCTGCGCGAGCTCATGGACATCGTGCGCTGCGGCGAACGCGCGGCCATGTTCTATCTGGTGCAGCGCCCGGACGGCCATTGCTTCGGCCCGGCGGACGTGGTGGACCCCGCCTATGCGGCCCTGTTCTATGAGGCGATGGATGCCGGGGTGGAGATCTATCCCTACCGCGCCTCGGTGAGCCCTGCCGGTATCGAGCTGGAAGGCCTGCTGCCCGTGGCGCCCCGTCCCGCCGGACTGTGATGTCCTCCTGTTGGGGAATGTGATGCGGAGGGGCGCGGGGCCATTTTCATAGGGGCACCCCACAGCGCGTGAGCGCCCCTTCCCCACGCCTGTTCTCTCCCTGTTGCCCATTGGGACAAAAACGCGCACAATGACGGGCGGCAAACTGTGGCGGGCGCATCGGCCGTTCCCGGCCGGAAAGGGATTCGCCGTTTGCCGCTCCGGCACAGGCGGATACCGCCTTGCGGCGATGTGTCCCGGCGGCCCCCTGTGGCCCCTGTTGCCACGGTCCATGATCTCAAGGAGACAGTTCCATGACTCACCGTTTCATCCCCCGGCTTTCTCCCGAAGAGATCGCCCGCCAGCAGCTGGAAGGCCTGCGCTTCACCGTGCGCCAGGCTTTCAAGTCCCCCCAGTACCGCAAACGTCTGGAAGCCTGTGGCGTCACGCCTGACGACATCACCTCGCTGGACGATCTGCGCCGTCTGCCCACCGTGGACGTGGAAGACCTGCGCGAAGGCTATCCCCTGCCCCTGCTCTGCGTGCCCGAAGAGGAAGTGGTGCGCATCCATGCCTCCAGCGGCACCACGGGCAAGCGCAAGATCCTGGCCTACACGGCCAATGACGTGAATAATTTTACCTTGCAGATGGCCCGTTGCTACGAGATGGCTGGCCTGACCCCCATGGACCGCATGCAGGTGGCCGTGGGCTATGGCCTGTGGACGGCCGGTGCGGGCTTCCAGCTGGGCAGCGAGCGCTTCGGCATGCTCACTATCCCCGTGGGCCCCGGCAACCTGGAGATGCATCTGCAGCTCCTGCGCGACATGGGCTCAACCTGTTTCGGCGCTACGGCCTCCATGGCCCTGCTGCTGGCCGAAGAAGTGGAGCGCGCCGGTATCCGCGACAAGCTCAAGCTGCGCAAGGTCATCTGCGGCTCGGAGATCCGCAGCGAAAAGATGCGTCTGGCCATCGAGAGCAAGCTTGGTCTGGAAAGCAGCTATGACATCGCGGGCATGACCGAAATGTACGGCCCCGGTACGGCCATCGACTGCGACGAGCACAACGGCCTGCACTACTGGGCCGACATGTTCATCATCGAGATCCTCGATCCCGAGACCCTGCAGCCCGTGCCCGAAGGCGAAGTGGGCGAGATGGTGGTCACCAGCCTGCGCAAGGAGGCCGTGCCCCTGCTGCGCTACCGCACCCACGACCTTTCCCGCCTGCTGCCCGGCGACTGCCCCTGCGGCCTCAGCATGCCCCGCCATGACCGCATCCTCGGCCGCTCCGACGACATGATCATCTACCGCGGCGTCAACATCTACCCCGGCCAGATCATGGACGTCATCGGCGCCTTCCCCGAACTGGGCGGCGAATATCATGTGGAACTGACCCGCGACGACCGCTCGCTGGACCACATGACCCTGACCGTGGAACGCGCCCAGGGCGCCACCTCCGGCGGCGATGCCCAGCTGGTGGCCGCGCTGGAACAGCGTCTGCACAAGTCCCTGCTGGCCCGCGTGGCCGTGAAACTCGCCGACCACGCCAGCCTGCCCCGTACCTTCAGCAAGTCCAAGCGCGTCACCGACCTGCGCTAGGCGGTGGTTGTTTTTTGAGGGGGGAAGGGGGCCCTTTTTGAAAAAAGGTCGCCCCTTCCCCCCTCAAGCTCCCCCCATCCCTCCCAAAAACTTTTGTTCTGATCAGTGACGGCCCGCCTGACCACGGCGGGCTTTCTTCGTGCGTCCGTCCCCGGGGCGGATGGAAAAAGGGGCGACAGGTGGGCCGGGGAGATATGATTGTTTTTTCATGGGAAGGGAACGGCCAGAAACTTCGACAAACGGTCGCACAGTTTGGGCCACCCCAAAAAACAATAAAAAAGGACGCCACGTGTGGCGTCCTTTTTTGCTGGCTGAATCTATGATCCTCGCGTCTGCGACCGTCTGGCTGGCGGGGCTGCGGGCTGCCTGTCCTGTGCCGGATGCTCTGCCCTCTCAGACAGCGACGGGGACCATCCGACCGGACCGGAGAAAAAGTTTTAGGGGGGAAGAGGGGTTCCAAGGGGAGAAGGGGGACCCTTTTCCAAAAGGGGCCCCGTCTCCCCTTGGCAGCATCTTGTCTTACTGCTTCAGCAGATCGTCTTGGCTGTCGCGGGCATGGCGCACGAAGACGGCGCGCACGCCGGGCAGCTCGCCCAGACCGGTGAGTACGGGGCGGGGGGTAAGGCCCAGGGCGCGGATTTGCGAGGCCCAGGAATCGGGCTCGTCACCGGCCAGGTCGTTGCGGGCGTGGTCCCCGGCCACCACCATGAAGGGCTGGAGCCAGATGACGGACGCGCGGCTGGTCTTGATGGCGGCAAGCACCTGGTCGAAACCGCGCGAGCCTTCCACCGTGGCCAGCACGGCCAGGTTGTCGGCATCGGCCAGGGTGGCGCGCATGCCTTCGATGATCATGTCGCCCCGGCCGTGGCTCTGGCCGTGGCCCATGAGGGCCAGCAGCTCGCCGGACTTGCGCTTGCCTTCGGTGGCGCCGAGGACGGCGCGGCAGACATCTTCGGCATCCTGCCGGGATTCCAGCAGCGGGCGGCCCAGATAGACGGCCTTGAAACTGTCGGGATGGCGGACCAGCCAGCTGACGAGCAGGCGCTCCATCTCGCTGAATTCCTCACCGGCCACCACATGCAGGGACTGGACGCGCACCACGTCCACCTTTTGCCGGGCCAGCTCTTCCAGGCCGGCGGCCACGTCACCGATGTGCACGCCCTTCTTTTCCAGCTTGGCCCGGATGATGCTGGAGGTATAGGCCCAGATCACGGGGCTGTGGGGGAAGGCGGCCTTGAATTCCTTGTCGATGGCGGTCAGGGCGGGCTGGGCCTCGGGCACGCTGGTGCCGAAGGCCACCAGCAGCAGGCCTTCCTTCTGGGCCGCCAGGGCAGGCAGGGCCAGGCAGAGGGTGAGCAGCAGGGCCAGCAGCGTGGAGCGCAGGGATGTTGTGGGGATACGACGCATGGAACCTCCTCAATGACGCGTTGAAAGGTTAGGGATGGAGCGGGTATTCGGACTTGAGGGAATGGGGAGGCATGCCTCCGGGCCTTTGCTTCGCCTTCACCGTGACGGCTGGCTGTCGTGGCGTGTCGCCAAAGAAGCTCCGTACCCTCTTACCGCAGCGCGACTGTTTCCGATTTGCACGGAATTCCCCGCATGGATGCGCCATCAGAAACGGTTTGGGGCACAAAAGTCAAGCCGGGTGGAAAAGTAAATGCCTGCGCTGTCCGGGAGATGCGGGGGGAAGGCTCCTTTTGTCCGGCCGTTGCGGCACGGGCGGCGCTGGTCCGCGAGGGGAGGACGGCCCTGTTTTTTTTCGCCGCTCGGGCCATCCCCGTCGCCGGAGGAGGCTGGCGGACGCTTGGCCTTGTCCGGGCTTTGGGCTATGCTGATCACATGAGTACGCACAGTCGATCATTTCCCGCGCCCCGTCGTGGCGCCCTCCATGAGGAGCAGGCCCCGCAGGAAGCCGACAGGGAAGAGAAAAAACGTTCAGCGCCCCGCCGTCGCAGCGGGGGCAAGGCCAGCCCGGAGCAGGGCGCGGACAGGCAAGGCCCGTCCCGCCGTTCCGGGCGTCGTGTTTCCGGGGAGCCGGCAGCGCAGGCTCCCGCCCGGGCCAAAACGGGCCGGGGCAAGAAGGCGGAACAGCCGGAACATGCCGCCGGGGAGGCCCATGCCCTGCCCCGCTGGCGGCAGGAGCGCCGGGAACAGCGGCGCGAGGCCCGGCAGCAGGAGCAGGTGCTCCTGGCCCGTCGCTGGCCCGACCTGCCCCGTTCGGCCCTGCCCAAAGAAGATTTCAGCGTGCAGGTGGCGGCGCGTGACTACATGCAGCCCCTGCTGGAAGAGTTGGGGGACCGCGTCATCACCGTGCGTGGCCGTCTGGTGCTGGCCAGGGGCACGGAGCCCGCGGCCTGGGCCCAGAACGTCTGGACGGAACCGCGCTGGATCCCCATCACCTCCATCGGCAGCGGGGCACGGCAGCTCTCGGCCCTGCAGCGCAACTGGCGGGCGCACATCCCCACCCTTGGCGGACATGTGCGGCGTCTGCGCCTCATGCAGGAGCAGCTGCCCTACGTGGCGGCACGGCCCCTGCACTTCGGCACGCCCGCCCCGTCCGCGCCGCTGGGAGCCTTCACCCTGTGGGAAAAAGACCTGATGCTGGCCTCGCCGCGCACCACCTCGCCCTTTGCCGACGGGGAAGTGCAGTTCGTGGAGAACCGCGAGGACCCGCCGGGCCGCGCCTACCTCAAGCTGTGGGAAGTCTTCACCCTGACCGGGCGCACGCCCGCGCCGGGGGAACTGTGCATCGACCTGGGCGCCGCACCGGGCGGCTGGACCTGGGTGCTGGGGCGGCTGGGCTGCCGCGTGTTCAGCGTGGACAAGGCCGAGCTGGCGCCCCAGGTGGCGGCCATGCCCGGCGTCAACCACTGCCTGGGCAGCGGCTTCGGCCTTGAGCCGCGCCATGTGGGCCAGGTGGACTGGCTGTTCTCGGACATGATCTGCTACCCCGACCGCCTGCTGGAGACCGTGCAGGAATGGCTGGCGGCCGATGCCTGCCGCAACGTGGTATGCACGCTCAAGTTCCAGGCCCAGACCGACCACGAGACGGCGCGGGCCTTCGCGGCCATCCCGGGCGGCCGTCTGCTGCATCTTTCCTGCAACAAGCACGAGCTGACCTTCGTGAAGCTGGCCGACTAGGCCATCCTTTCCATCGCCATGATGCGGGCATGCCGTCGCCGGACGGTGTGCCCGCTTTGCGTTTTTCCGGTCATCGCAGGGGCGGGCGGCGATGGGCCTATGCAGCCATGGCAGGCGGGAGGCGGAGCCCTTGCCGTCCAGGCTCTGCAGGGCGGCAGCCTTGCGGTGCCGCAGCTTCCTTTTTCTTTTCAGGAACCATTGTCAGGAATGGGGAGCTCTTTTCCCTGTCCTTTCACGACGTTCCGTTCGCCGCCCATGGCGTGGAAAGGGCCGTTCCGCGTGCCCTGACACGTGTCCGGGCCATTTTCGCCTTGTGCTTTGCCTTTCCTTTTGCTACTTTCTTTCACCCCCGTACAGGGGACAAATTATGTTTGGAGGCATGTCAAGCATGGCAGACAAGGAAACCGGGCACGAAAACGAAATGAGTTTCGAAAGCGCCCTTGAAAACTATCTCAATCCCGACTTCGGCGACCTCGAAGAAGGCTCTATCACCAAGGGCGAGATCGTTCGCGTGGATGACGACAATGTTCTGGTGGACGTGAACTTCAAGTCCGAAGGCCAGATCCCGGCCAGCGAGTTCCGTGACGCCGCCGGCAACATGACCGTCAGCGTGGGCGACCGTGTGGATGTCTACGTCGTTCGCAAGAACGAAATGGAAGGCACCATCACGCTGTCCTTTGAGAAGGCCAAGCGCATGCAGGTCTTTGACCAGCTCGAAGACGTGCAGGAAAACAACCGGGTCATCAAGGGCCACATCGTGCGTCGCATCAAGGGCGGCTACACCGTGGACATCGGCGGGGTTGAAGCTTTTCTGCCTGGCTCGCATGTGGACCTGCGTCCCGTGCCCGACATGGACGCTCTGGTCAACCAGGAATTCGAATTCCGCGTGCTGAAGATCAACCGCCGCCGCAGCAACGTGATCGTTTCCCGCCGCGTGCTGCTGGAAGAAGAGCGTGATTCCAAGCGTCAGGATCTGCTGCGCACCCTGGAAGAAGGCCAGATCGTGCACGGCAAGGCCAAGAACATCACCGAATACGGCGTGTTCGTGGACCTGGGCGGTCTGGACGGCCTGCTGCACATCACCGACATGAGCTGGAAGCGCATCCGCCATCCCAAGGAAATGATCACCATGGGTCAGGACCTGACCCTGAAGGTGCTCTCCTTCGACCGCGAGAACAACAAGGTCTCCCTGGGCCTCAAGCAGCTGGTGCCCGATCCGTGGCAGGACATCTCCGCCCGCTTCCCCGAAGGTGCCAAGTGCACCGGCAAGGTCACCAACCTGGTGGACTACGGTGCGTTCGTGGAACTGGAACCCGGCGTGGAAGGCCTGGTGCACATCTCCGAAATGTCCTGGACCCGCAAGCTGCGTCATCCTTCCCAGATGGTGCACACCGGTGACGAAGTCGAAGTCGTCATCCTGGGTGTGGACGGCGAGAAGAAGCGCATCAGCCTGGGCATGAAGCAGGTTCGTCCCAATCCCTGGGAACTGGTGGCCGAAAAGTATCCTGAAGGCACCATCCTCGAAGGCGTCATCAAGAACATCACCGAATTCGGTATGTTCATCGGTATCGAAGACGGCATCGACGGCCTCATCCACGTGTCCGACATCAGCTGGACCAAGAAGGTGCGTCATCCCAACGAGATCTACAAGGTGGGCGACACCGTGCAGGCCAAGGTGCTGACCGTTGACCAGGAAAACGAAAAGTTCACCCTGGGCATCAAGCAGCTGGTCGATGATCCGTGGGGCCACGTGCCCAGCACCTACCCCGTGGGCTGCACCGTGAAGGGCGTGGTGACCAACATCACCGACTTCGGTCTGTTCGTGGAAGTGGAAGAAGGCATCGAAGGTCTGGTGCACGTTTCCGAACTTTCCAGCAAGAAGATCAAGAGCCCTGCCGAGCTCTACAAGGAAGGTCAGGAAATCCAGGCCAAGGTCATCCACGTGAGCGCCGAAGAACGCCGCCTGGGTCTGTCCATCAAGCAGATCAAGGACGACGAAGACCGCCGCAAGCCCAAAGAATTCCACGCTGGTCCCCAGGAAGCCGGTCAGAGCCTCGGCGACCTGCTGAAGGCCGCTCAGGAAAACAACTAGTCCTCACGGACCGGTTTGCGAATATGAAGGGGGAGCCGCAAGGCTCCCCCTTTTTGCGTCCGCAAGGCAGGTCGGAGAAAGGGCAGGCCATCCTTGGGGCCCATCCTTTTTCCCGGGCAGGGAGCCCGCGGCAGCGGCGGCCCGGCTTGCCTCGGGACTGGCGATGCCCTACACTTGTCCTGTAGCCCGACCACAGGACAGACAGGCCATCGGAGGCGGATATGAAGCGCGTACTTTGCTGGATCGGAGGTATCGTTCTGGTACTGGCGGCGGTACTGGCCATAGTGATCAGTCAGCTGGATACCGAGTTCATCAGCGGCCAGATCTCGGCCGCGGTGGAAAAAGCCACGGGCACGCCCGTGCGCTTCGCCAGCCCGCCCGAGCTTTCCCTGCTGCCCCCCGGGGCCAAATTCACCGCCGTCAGCTGGGACGGCGTGCAGGACGGGCAGGGCATGCGCTTCACGGCCAAGGGCGGCGAGGCCCATCTGGAGCTGGAACCGCTGCTGCACGGGGAGCTGGTCATCGGCGAAGTCCGTCTGGACAGCCCCTCGCTGAGTCTGCTGCTGCCGGAAGGCAAGGCCGCCGCGCCTGCGGATGCGGCCTCCGGCAATGCCGCCGGCAACAAGCCCGGCAGCGAAGTGCTCCTGCCGCTGGAGCTGGGCCGCCTGACCCTGAGCAAGGGCAGCCTGCATGTGGAGAAGGGCAGCGAGCGCTACGACCTGCGCGACATCAACCTTTCTGTAGAGAACCTGCGCAACGGTCAGGACGCCGTCCTGCGCTGCGATTTCACCTATGATCTGCTCACCGCCGGGCGCACGCTGGCCGGGACCCTGGCCCTGGATGCCCAGGCCGGGCTCTTCGGCATGGCCCCGCGTGTGCAGAACCTTTCCCTGACCATCACACCTTCCCGCCGGGGCCTCCTGCCCGCGGGCCTCGGGCCCGTGCAATTGCAGGGCGATGCCTCGCTGGATACGGCGGCCCGGCAGCTGCATCTGTCCCGCCTGAGCCTTTCCGTGCCGCACGGCCGCGTGGGCCTCACCGGTACGCTGGGTCTGGACGGCCCGGCCTTCACGGGCTCCGTCCTGCTGGAAGGCGCACCGCGCAAGCTGGCCTCGGCCCTGGGCGTGCAGCTCAAGCCCCATGCGCAGGACGCCCTGCTGTTCAAGGGCTCCGTGACCTGGGAAGGCGACACGCTGGCGCTTTCCCAGTGCAAGGGCAAGCTGGACGCCACGCCCCTGCGGGCGGAACTGCGCCTGCACTTCCGGGACGTGCTCGCCATGGAAGGCTCCCTGAGCCTGGGCAAGCTGCAACTGGACGAATATCTGCCCCTGCCCGAAAGCGGCAAGGACGCGGGAACGGCCAAGGGCAAGGAAGGCAAGGCCGTGGCGGCCGCGGACAAGGAAAGCGCCACCAGCTGGCCCACCATCAACATGCGCCTGGCCATGTCGTCCCTGGGCTGGAAGAAGATGCATCTGCGTGACATCTCCCTGGCTCTGAGCGGCAGCAAGGGCGATTACCGCCTGACCTCCTTCCAGGGCGTGCTGGAAAGCAGCGGCCGCCTGTCCGCCGGCGGCCGTGCCGACCTCCGGAACCGCAAGTATGCGCTGGATCTGGATGCGGCCGAAGTGGCCCTGGGCCCCCTGCAGGAATCCCTGGAAAAGCCCCGCTCCGTGGAAGGTCTGGCGGCCCTCAAGGCCTCCTGCACCACGAGCGGCACAGGCGCCGACGCCATGATGGCCGCCCTTTCCGGTTCGGGCGACCTGCGGCTGCGCAACATGCATATCCCGGCCCTGACCTCCCTGCTGCATTCGGTGCCCGGCCTCAAGGGCGCTGTTTCCGATACCTTCGAGCAGGTGCATGTGCCCTTCGTGCTGCGCAAGGGCGAAGCCGACCTGGCGCCCATGACGGCCACCTCGCCCAAGCTCCAGGCCAGGGGCCAGGCCCACGCCAGCCTGCCGCGCCAGCACCTCAAGGGCACGGCCACCATCACCACGCTGGGCCTGAACATCCCCGTGAACTACGAAGGGCCTTTCGACAACCTTTCGTTCTCGCTGGATTCCAAGTTCGCGCTGGACGCGGTCAAGGGCCTCGGCAGCAATCTGCTGGAAGGCGGCAAGAAGGCAGGCAGCGCGGCCGGTGATACGGCCCGCGGCGCGGGCAACAGCATCGGCGGTGCCGTGCGTGACGCCGGCGGCGCCATCCGGGGGCTGTTGGGCCGTTAGGAAGGAAAGCGTTTTGCGGGAAGGGCTCCTTGCGTTGCTGTTGATCCCGCAAGTTTTTATTGCTAAAGAGCCTGCGTCTAAAGAATATTTTAAAAAATGGATAGGCTCTGATGAATTTATTAATGGGAAAAAACGTTACTGTTTGTGGCTTGGAGATTGTGAACCAGCTGATTTGAAAAATATGCCTGAATGTCTCAAGCGGGTTGAAGCTGTACGGAAGTATCGCCTTGCAAGTAAGAGTAGGCCAACACGAAAACTTGCGGACAAGCCGCGACGTTTTCATGTAGAAAATATGCCAAAAGAAGACTATATTGTTATTCCTAAGGTCTCATTTGAGAGTAGATACTATATCCCAATTGGACTTCTTTCGGCGAATACAATATCAAGTGATTTGTTATTTATTATTCAAAGTAAATCACTATATGACTTCGGTATTTTAACGTCTGCCGTGCATAATTGTTGGATGCGAAGCATCGCTGGTCGTTTGAAAAGCGACTATCGTTATTCTAAAGAGATTGTATACAATAATTTCCCCTGGCCGGAAGCGAATAAGAAACAGCAGGAAAAAATAGCCAAACTGGCCCAGGCTGTACTTGATGCCCGTAAGCAATTCCCCGGTAGTTCCCTCGCAGATCTTTATGATCCACGAACTATGCCTCCCGTGCTACTCGAAGCCCATCAGAATTTGGATAGAGGGGTCATGCGACTGTATGGATTCTCTGCCCGTATGACTGACTCTGCTATTGTAGCGAAACTTTTTGAACTATATCAAAATATTGTAATGAAATAACATAATGTAAAAGGCCTCTTTCCCGCAGGGGAAAGAGGCCTTTTACTGTCGTGTTGCGCCGTCTTACTTCTGGCGGCTCTTGAGCCAGCTCTTTTCGGTACCGGCGCGCAGGCGGGCGATGTTCTCCTTGTGCTTCCAGACCACCAGGGCCCAGATGCACAGCGACAGGGGCACCCAGGCGTACTTGGTGGCGGCCAGCAGGGCAAAGGGCAGCACCGTGACCAGGGTCAGGGAGCCCAGCGAGACGAAGCCGCTGCGCCAGATGACCAGCACGCAGGCCGCGCAGGAGAAGAGCAGGGGGAAGAAGGCCAGCGGCAGGAACACGCCGATGCTGGTGGCCACGGCCTTGCCGCCGCGGAAGCCCATGAAGCAGGAGAACACATGGCCCAGCACGCAGGCCAGGGCCACGCAGGTCACCAGCAGGGGCGAAAGGTCCAGCCACAGGGCCAGGGCCACGGGCAGGGCGCCCTTGCCCAGGTCACAGGCCAGGGTCAGCACGCCCCAGCGGAAACCGCACAGGCGGGCCACGTTGGTGGCGCCGGTGTTGCGGCTGCCGTCGTTACGGGGATCGATGCCGCAGAAGGTGCGGGCGATGACCAGCCCCCACGGGGCGGAACCCAGCACATAACCCAGAACGATACACAAAAAGGCCGTCATATTCCTCCTCCTTGAACCGGGGCTGTCCTTGCCCCGCCACAGCGGCTGCCATGGCGTTGTTTATCCCTGTAGTGTCCCGTTCCCGTACGGCCCGTTTCCCCTGATGAAGCGCATTTGGGGGAGGATGGGGGGCCTGGGGGGAAGGGACCCCCTTTGGGCGCTGGTTAAAGGGGGTCCCTTCCCCCCGGAAACATATCCTCAGGATCCCGCATCAGCCGTCCATGCTGACGGCTTCGAGGATCTGGATCTCGTTGTACAGCGGGTGCACGCGGCCGATGCGCACCTGCACGGCCATGCCGGGGCAGGTACGTTCGTCGAACATGCGGCGTTTGCCGCGCACGTACATGCCCTGTGCGGGCAGGCTCACGTTGACGAACATGTCGTTTTCTTCGGTGACCACGCCGTCCCACCAGACCTTGTCGCCCTGCTGGCGGAAGTAGAGCAGCTTCCAGTAGCGCGGGCGGAAGCGCTGCACCTGCCCGGCGGCATCCAGCACGGCATTGAGGCTGACCAGCAGGGTGGACAGGGCCTCGCCATCCCAGCGGGGCGTGCCGTGGGTGAGCCAGTGCAGCAGCTGGGCCTCGTTGATGAGGTCGGGATAGCGGCGCAGGGGCGAGGTCATGGGCGTGTAGCGCGCCAGGCCCAGGGCGGCGTGCGGCCGGGCCTGCACTTCGAGGCTGGAGGGGATCAGGGCGCGCATGATGCGCGTCATGTCCTGGGGCTCCTTCCAGACGCCGGCGTATTCCCTGGGCAGGGCCACGTCCTGGGTGCGGTGCAGCATGGGGATCTCGCGTTCCGCGGCCCACTGGGCCACGGCGGCGCTGGCCAGGATCATCATCTCGGCCACCAGCGGCTGGGAGTCCGGGGTCTCGTGGCCGGGCTCGATGGACACGCGCGTCTGCGCGCCTTCGCCTTCCAGCACGATGGACGGTTCGGGCCGGTCCATGATGACGGCCCCGCGCGCGATGCGGGCCTTTTGCCAGACGCGGGCGAAGTCGTTGCCGCAGGCCAGCATGGTGGCCCAGGGCGCGGCGGGGTTGTCCGCCTGCGGGGCCTCACCGGCGGCCAGGGCGTCGAGGACGGCCTGGGTGTCGTCATAGGTCAGGTTGGCGGCCAGGCGCACCCGTGCGGCCCAGGGCTCGCAGGAAAGGATCTCGCCCGCGGCCGAGATGCGCGTCCGCACACAGAAGGCCGGGCGATCCTGACCGGCCAGCAGGGAAAAGGCGTCCGTGCCCAGGGCTTCGGGCATCATGTGGCTGTCGCCCTCGGGCAGGTAGATGCTGGTGCCGCGACGGAACACGGCCTTGTCCAGGGCCTCGCCGAAAGGCCAGCAGGCGGCCGGGCAGGCCAGGGCCAGGGTCAGGTCGAAGCCGCCGTCGTCCGTGGGCAGGATGTGGAACGCGTCGTCCACGTCGCGGGTGGTGGCGCTGTCGATACTGATGAAGGGCAGGTCGCAGACGGGCAGCTCCACCTCACGGGCAGCCCGCTGCAGGGCCTCCACGGCCGGGGCCAGAGGCTGCCACCAGTCGTCGCCGGGGGCGTAGCCCGCGCGGTCATACCAGAAATTGTAATGGGCGGGCACCTGTTCCCAGGCCATGAGCAGCTGTACGGGCAGGTGCGGCACGTCGGGCAGGCCCTTGGAGAGCATGCGCCACAGTTCGTCGTATTCCTGGCTCTCGGGGTCGGCCATGCGGGCGAACAGGATCTGCTTCAGACGTTCGGCCACTTCGGGGGCCGGCCATTCGGAGATGCCCCGGGTGTCCTCGCCGGGCTGGGGCGGCAGCGCGCGTTTTTTGCAGGCCACGTCCCAGAGCAGGCGGAAAAAGCTGTTGCCGCCCAGCACCAGGGCCTCGCGGGCGGCGCGTTCCTGCTGTTCCTTGAGGCGCTTTTCCACCATCTCGGCGGAAAAGATCTGGAAGACGGGAGGCTGGAAGCGGAAGTGGCTCTTGCAGGCCAGCAGGGCCCGCCCGCAGGCGGCGACGCTGTCGGCGTCCCCGGCCTGACCGGCCAGTTCGGCGAACCACTGGGCCGAGGCTTCCGGCACCTCGCCCTGGCTCATTTCCCACAGTTCCAGCACGGGCAGGGCCGCGGCCAGTTCTTCGCGGCGGGCGCGGTGCTGCTCCAGCACGCGGGCGGACTCGTCCTTGCCGGGCACGGAGCCCAGCGCGGGCCCGGCCCAGGGCAGCAGGCGCGACGTGGTGAGACGCGTCTCGCGCCGGTTGGGCAGCAAAAGACGCAGTTTGCCGCCAGATTCTTCGGTGACCAGCGCGATCTGGATGGCATTGCCTTCAAGATATTCCACAATGCAGCCCGCCGAGGGGTACTGCACACAAACCGACATAAAAGCTCCTTCAACCGGAGGATGGGCTCCGATAGGCGGTACAATCCGTCATTTTGCCTGTTCTGGCAAGTCCCGGCGGCGCATCCTTCGACACGTCCGAAGGCCGGAGCGCCGTCCCGCCAGCCCTTTGACGCGCCGTCGCTAACAGGATATGTGTTTCTTACCTTGTACGTCACTTTTCAGGCCGGACGGAGTTCCATGAGCAGCATCATCCATCAGACGGGCAGCGTTCGCCCGCTTTCGCTTCAGGAACGGGAACAGCCCCAGCTGTACCGCGAGCTTTTTCCTTACACCAGCATCTGTCGCACGACTTTCGACGAGGTGCTCCTTGCCCCGCGTCCTGCCGAACAGATGCGCATCACGGACACCACCTTCCGTGACGGCCAGCAGGCCCGGCCGCCGTATACGGTCAAGCAGGTGGCCAAGATATTCGACTTCCTGCACCGCATGGGCGGCAAGACGGGCCTCATCACGGCGTCGGAGTTCTTCCTGTACTCGGCCAAGGACCGCAAGTGCATCGACGTCTGCCGGGCGCGCGGCTACCGCTTCCCGCGCGTGACTTCCTGGATCCGCGCCAACAAGGAAGACCTCAAGCTGGCCCGGGACATGGAGTTCGACGAGACCGGCATGCTGACCAGCGTGTCGGACTACCATATCTATCTCAAGCTGGGGAAGACCCGCCAGCAGGCCATGGACATGTATCTTGACCTGGCCCGGCAGGCCCTGGAATGGGGCATCATCCCGCGCTGCCATTTCGAGGACGTGACCCGCGCCGACACCTACGGCTTCTGCCTGCCCTTTGCCCAGAAACTCATGGAGCTGAGCCAGCAGAGCGGCATGCCGGTCAAGATCCGCCTGTGCGACACCATGGGCTACGGCGTGCCCTATCCCGGCGCGGCCCTGCCCCGCTCGGTGCAGCGCATCGTGCGTGCCTTCACCGACGAGGCCGGTGTGCCCGGCGAATGGCTGGAATGGCACGGCCACAACGACTTCCACAAGGTGCTGGTCAACGGCGTCACGGCCTGGCTCAACGGCTGCGGCGCGGTCAACAGCACGCTGTTCGGCTTTGGCGAGCGCACGGGCAACACGCCGCTGGAAGCCCTGATCATCGAGTACATCTCGCTCACCGGTGACGATGCCGCCGCCGACACCACCATCCTGAGCGAGGTGGCCGAGTTCTTCGAAAAAGAACTGCACTACAACATCCCCTACAACTATCCCTTCGTGGGCCGCGACTTCAACGCCACCAGCGCCGGTGTGCATGCCGACGGTCTGGCCAAGAACGAAGAGATCTACAACATCTTCGACACCAAGCATCTGCTGGGCCGTCCCGTGCCCATCATCATCACCGACAAGACCGGCCGTGCCGGGGTGGCCTACTGGATCAACGTCAATCTCAAGCTGCCCGAAGGCAAGCAGATCTGCAAGAAGCACCCCGCCGTGGGCAAGATCTACGAGGCCATCGTGGCCATCTACGACACCGGCCGCACCACGCACCTTTCGCACGACGAGATGGCGGCCCTGGTGCAGCGCTACATGCCGGAGCTGTTCGAGACCGAGTTCGACCACATGGAGGAACTGGCCGACGAGCTGGCCGCCCACCTCATCGCCCGTCTGGCGCGGAACGAGGACCTGCGGGACTTCGGCAAGCATGCCTGCGCCCGCCTGGACAGCTTCTCGCGCGAGTACCCCTTCATCCAGTACCTCTACCTCACGGATACCAAGGGCAGCCTCAAGTGCGCGGCCATCACCGACCCCGCCTACCGTGAAAAGTACGAGGCCCTGCCCATCGGCTTCGACTTCTCGCAGCGCGAATGGTTCAGGATGCCCATGCAGACCGGCGACATGCACATCATGGACGTGTACCAGTCCCAGTTCACGGGCAAGCTGGTCATCACCGTGTCCTGCCCGGTGACGGACGATGACGACAACATCGTGGGCGTCATCGGTGTGGACATCCAGCTTGAGCAGCTGCTCAAGCGCTCGCAGGCCCTGCAGCAGGAAGCCCGCGCAGCCGAAGACTAGACGCATGGCGGCGCGCCGGTTCCCCGGTGCGCCGTTTTTTGCCTACAGGCCCGCCCCCGGCGGCCGCAATCAGGAATACAGAAAAGGATGCAGACAATGAGCAGCAAACGAGTTTACTGGATCGAAGGCGACGGCATCGGCCCCGAAATCTGGCGCGCCGCCCGCCCTGTCATCGACGCCGCGCTGGCCAAGGAATCGGACATGCGCATCGAGTGGGTGGAACTGCTGGCCGGTGAAAAGGCCACGGCCGAGACCGGCTCCCCCCTGCCCGAGGAGACCATGAATGCCCTGCGCACCGCCGATTTCGCCATGAAGGGCCCCCTGGGCACCCCCGTGGGCACCGGCATCCGCAGCCTCAACGTGGCCCTGCGCCAGACGCTGGACCTGTACGCCTGCATCCGTCCCGTGCGTCACTTCGAAGGCCTGGAAACGCCGGTCAAGCATCCCGAGCGCGTGAACATGGTCATCTTCCGCGAGAACACCGAAGACGTGTACGCGGGCATCGAATACGCCGCCCAGACCCCGGAAGCCAAGAAGCTCATCGCTTTCCTGCGTGAAGAGTTCGGCGTGACCAAGATCCGCGAGGAAGCCGCCGTGGGCATCAAGCCCATGAGCGAGTTCGGCTCCAAACGCCTGGTGCGCCGCGCCCTGCGCTTTGCCCTGGATACCGGCAGCAAGAGCCTGACCCTGGTGCACAAGGGCAACATCATGAAGTTCACCGAAGGCGGCTTCCGCCAGTGGGGCTATGATGTGGCCGCCCAGGAATTCGGCGACCTGACCTGCACCGAGAAGGAACCCGTGGAAGGCCGTCTGGTGGTCAAGGACCGCATCGCCGACGCCATGTTCCAGGAAGCCCTGCTGCGTCCCGAACAGTACCAGATCCTGGCCACCCCCAACCTCAACGGCGACTACATCTCCGATGCCCTGGCCGCGCAGGTGGGCGGTCTGGGTCTGGCCCCGGGCGTCAACATGTCCGACTCCCTGGCCTTCTATGAGGCCACCCACGGCACCGCTCCCACCATCGCCGGTCAGGACAAGGCCAACCCCGGCAGCGTGATCCTGTGCGGCGCCCTGATGCTGGAACAGATGGGCGTGCCCGCGGCTGCCGAGCGCATCCGCAACGCCATGAGCAAGGCCATTGCCGGCCGCGCCGTCACCGTGGATCTGGCCGCCCAGGTGGAAGGCGCCCGCGTGGTGGGCTGCCAGGAATTCGGCGAGATCATCGGCGCCTGCCTGTAGGCAGCCGCGTCACTGCACTATCTTCGTATGTCCGGGAGGAAGGGCGCATCCCTGCGGGAAGGGCCCTTCCTCCCTTTGTTTCCCGTCCCGTGATCGTGGGCGACCTACAGGAACGACGCATGGTCTCATTGGAAAACCTGCTCCTCTACATCCCGCTGGCGGCCCTGCTGGTCATGCTGCCCGGCCCGGATTTTGCCCTCATCGTCCGCACGTCCCTGACGGAGGGGCGCAGCTCCGGTCAGGCCGCGGCCTGCGGCGTGGCGCTGGGCATCATGGTCCACACCTCGGCCGCCATGCTGGGCATCAGTGCGGTCATCGCCCAGTCCGTCACCCTGTTCACGCTTTTGCGCTATGCGGGGGCCGCCTATCTGTTCTGGATGGGCATCCATGCCCTGCGGGCCGGGCGTGAGGTCACGGCCGCCGTGGTGCGTCACGGAGGGCAGGAAGAGGAAGTGCAGCCTGTCCGCGGCCTGCGTCGCCGGGCCTTCCGGCAGGGATTTTTGACCAATGCCCTCAACCCCAAGGCCGTGGTCTTTTTCCTGACCATGCTGCCGCAGTTTTTGGACCCGCATGCCGCCCTCTGGCCGCAATTCCTGGAGCTGGGCGGCATCATGGCCTTTTTCTGCCTGGGCTGGTTCGTGCTGCTGGCCAGCCTGCTGCACCGCATCCGCCGCCTGTTCGCCCGGCCGTCCTTCCAGGCCTGGCTGCACCGGCTCACGGGCCTCATCTTCATCTGTTTCGCCTTCCGGCTGGCGCTGGAGAAGATCTAGGCGCCGGCCGCACGCCCGCCGTCATACCGGAAGAAAGGAGGGGCAGCCGTCTCTTGCCGATGCCCGTAACGCACTCCGGTATGGCGGGCATGGCTCCAGTGCCGCCATCCAGCAGGGCCTTCCCCGCTCCCAAACCATCCCTGTCTTGATGCCTTTTGTGACCATTGCCCTCGCGGTCACTGCCGGTGGTGTGTTCCGTCCTCTTTCCAGTGCCGGGCCGGGCGGCTGGAACACAGACGAAAAATCTGTGCCGGATGCTGGGGAAAGTGGTAACACCTTGTAGAATAAGGCTATTTATTTTTTATTAAAACGGGGTGTTTACAGGTGTTGCCTGCTGTCCGGCTTGCAAGACGGCCCCTCCGGTGGCAGAGTTTGACTTCCTGTCCTCCCCTTCCCGCTGAGGTACCCATGCACGAGATCCCCCTGCAACGTGTGGCCGCCATCCATGACCTTTCCGGTTTCGGGCGTGCCTCGCTGACCGTGGTCATCCCCATCCTTGCCAGCATGGGCGTCCAGACCTGCCCCCTGCCCACGGCGGTCCTGTCTTCCCAGACCTCCGGCGTGGAGGGCTTCACCTTTCATGACCTGACCGCCGAGATGGGGCCCATGCTGGATCACTGGCAGCGGATGGGCCTGAGCTTCGACGCCGTCTATTCCGGCTTTCTGGGCAATCCGCTCCAGCTGGAGATAGCGGCCCGGTGCATCGGCCATTTCCTCAAGCCCGGCGGCTTCGCGCTGGTGGACCCCGTGCTGGGCGACAACGGCACCCTGGACCCCACCCAGACGCCGGAGATGGTGGAGGCCATGCGCCAGCTCATCGGCCACGCCCACGTCATCACGCCCAACCTCACCGAAGCGGCCTTTTTGCTGGACGAACCCTACCGGCCGGACATCTCGCCCGACGGCCTCAAGGAGCAGCTGCGACGCCTGGCGGCCATGGGGCCGGACAGGGTGGTCATCACCAGCGCCCCGGCGACCCGTCCCGGCCATTGTGCGGCCGTGGCCTATGGCCGCGAGCAGGGGCGCTTCTGGAAGATGGAGTCGCCCTACATCCCGGCCTTCTATCCCGGCACGGGCGATACCTTCTCCAGCGTGCTGGTGGGGGCGTTCCTTCAGGGGGACAGCCTGCCCGTGGCCCTGGAGCGCGCGGTGCGCTTCGTGACCCTGGGCATCCGCGTCACCTACGGCTACGACACCCGCCACAGCGACGGCGTGCTGCTGGAGCGCACCCTGCCCGCGTTGCAGGACCGTTGCGCCATCGGGGAGTACGAGGCGTTTTAGGCCATTGCTTCGGTTCCGGGCGCACGCAAGATGCCCCGGATGCCGGCACCGTCGCAGGATACGGCCTTGCCGCCCGGTGCGATATGAAGCGCCTCTTCTTGTCTTTGTATCATCGTGACGATCCTTGTTGCGGACGGCGGACATGTTGCGCCGGTGGCCCGGTCGGGGCAGGCCAAAGAGGTCCCGCAGTACGCATCAAGGCCCTTGGTGCCGCGATTCGCGGCGATATCCTGTAGCCCCATTCCCCCAGTCTGGCCGGAGGTGCCATGAAGAAATTCTTTTTCCTGCTCTTGGTCGCGTGCGCCCTTTCCACTGCCTTGCCCGTCATCGCCCTGTCCGCGGAGTCGCAGGCGGATACCGCTACGGAGAACAGTGATTCCGAAGTGTTTGTGGACGACAGTGATCGTTTCACCGCTTTTGAGGAAGAGCTGCTGGCCCGGTATGCCGACAAGGGGATCACGTCCGTGGATGTCTCCGCCTATGCCAAGGGCATCGACATCGTCTTCGTCGCGGCTGACCGGAAGATGACGCGGGCGGCGTTCTCCGCCATCGCTTCCCGCAGCGTCAGGGAATTAAAGGAACGTTTCGGTTTCGAGAAGGATCTGCCCATCGGGGCCGTCCTTGACTATAAAAAGGACGCAGTGAGCGATACCCGGACGCGCTTCGTGCTGAAGCTGCGGTAGTGCTTGGGGCGGGAGCCTGAAGGCCGTGGCAGAGTACAGGGCTTTGCCGCAGGACGGAAAAGAGGAGAGTACAAAAAAAGCCCTTACGACATCCATCGTAAGGGCTTTTCCTTTCTGGCTGCGGGGCAGGATTTGAACCTGCGGCCTTCGGCCGTGAGCCTGGAGGGAGTGGGGCGAAACCCTTTTTTGATATCCGGCAGGCACCGCAAAACAGGCTGGCCCTACATGCCGCCAGCCCACGGATGCCCGACATTTTTGATAGAACCGGCATTCCCGGCTAGGCTTTCCCTGAAGGGGGACGACAGGGAAGAAGTCGGCAGCACGGGCATGGGCGCGTGACACTTCCATGAGCGCATCGTCCTGGCGGGGAGCATCCCGGAGGATGAAAGGCCGGTTTCCCGGATGCGGTAACAGTCTTTTGCTGTCTGTCTTTCAGGCTCGTCCCTTTTTCACGGATACAACGTTCATCAAGGAGGGAGCCATGCATATCTATTATGCCACCAGGGGGCTGCGCGGCAGGCCCTATCACAGTGGCATGATAAACACAGATCTGTTCGCATTTTTTCAGGGAAAAAGAATGCGCACCATCCCCTCCGCAGAAACGTTGCGCGCTGTCAACGCCTTTCCCAAATGCGATATTGATGGGGGAAGACACGGATTCTGAATATGTGTGTGAGAAAGGGACGTTCTACATCCCCAAAAGCATCTGCATGGGGGAAGTCGTCAACGCCGGCTGGGCCGTTGATTATTACTTCGTGGTGCTTTGCGGTGATGCCGTGGAGTTGCGCTATGTGCGCTGGGACTGTCCCTGGTATGAGACGGTGGGACGGGATACCGAAGTCACTGATCCCGCCGTCATAGCCAAAATGGAGCGCACGCTGGCAATGCTCCTGGATGCGAATAAGCCCAGGATACCGACGCCTGTGCCCATATTGCACCCGGCCTTGCTCACGTTCCTTACCCTGCTCGGCGTTGCCGATGCCGAAGCGCTGGCGGGCAAGATCCACGCCGCCGCCACGACGCCGGAACAGTGCGCCGCGCTCTGTGAAGAATTCGATATGGAAGAAGCCTACACCGGCTGGCATGTTACGTTGATGCGATTGGCCCTGCGGGACCGGAAACGCCTGGATTGGGTAGACTGGAAGGAAGCGCCGGAAGAAGTTTTCGCCTCCCTGTGCTGCCTCTTGCCGCCGGGGGCAAAGGAACACCTGCCCCCCTGCGATGATGAAGACGCGTACCCCGAGGAGGTGCTCCGCGCTTGCAGCCCCGTCTTGCATGACCGCTATGGCCTGACGATCCTGCTGTGGGATACGGGCGGCGATGAATATGTCTTCATGGTCGTACCGAGCGACAAGGTATCGGAAGCGTTCGCGGCGGCCTCCGAGCTGGGCATTACCCTGCAACGTGTCGAGGACCTGTTCGACCAGGAGTAGAAGGCGGCAAAAGAGAAGGAGCGGCACGCCATGCGGGACGATCGTCCGGCGGTTTCGTCTTTTGCCGCTAGGGCAATCTCGACAACGCTGCCATTCGTGACGAGACCGTCCGGTCGTCCGGGCCGGTATCTTCCTGCGGTAACAAGGCTTGCCGGAGCGCGCCACCGGCAAAAAGGGTGGGACAGCGGCGCAGGGCGGGTGCCCCGCAGAGAGCGTACGGGGACCTCTGCGCAGCCTTGTAGAGGCGCGGAGTCCTGACAGGCAATGAGGATTGGGGACAGGAACAGTGGTGGGAAAAAGATCCCGCTAACGAAAAAAGGCTTCCGACGAAAATCGGAAGCCTTTGATCTTTCTGGTTGCGGGGGCAGGATTTGAACCTACGACCTTCGGGTTATGAGCCCGACGAGCTACCGAGCTGCTCCACCCCGCGACGCGGTAGCATTCGCACGTCATCCGTACGAGAAGTCCTTTCTAGCTAAAAGCCCCCTGCCTGTCAATAAAAAAATCATTTTTTGGCAAATTTTTTTATTGCCGTTCACCGGGACCTTGTTTGCAAGAAGCTCCATCTGTCTGAAATCGCTTGTGTTCCTTTCAGGATCGGGCCTATGCCGCTTCCCTGCGTATCCAGAGCGGCAGCAGGCAGAGCAACAGGGCCGCTGCCGCGAGGTAGGCAGCATCCATGCCCCAGAGGTCCTGCACGCTGTAGGCCAGTACCGGGCCCGCGGCTGCGCCGCAATCCACGATGAAGGCATAGGAGGCCAGCGTATGCGTGGGATGGCCGTGCCGTTCGGCCGTGTCCGAGGCGGCGGCATCGGAGAGGGTGGCCAGGCCCGTGGCGCAGAGCTGCGAGCAGAGCAGCAGCGGCAGCCACAAGGGCGCGGGCAGATACAGGGCCACCAGGGCCAGCGCACAGGCGCCGCTGCCAAGGCAGGCGCACAGCACCGGGCCCCGGCCGCGCGGGCCGTCGGAAAGGCGGCCGAACCACGGCGCCAGCCACGGTTCCCAGAGCCAGCGCAGGGCCTGCAACGTGCCGGCCAGGGTGGCGCAACCGATGACGAGACCGCCGGCAAGGGCCAGCTCGCCCACGTGCAGGGCCACCATGCGGCTGAGGGTGGCGGCGTAGATGCCCTGGAAGACCAGGGCCACCAGCAGCCCGGTGATGAAGGCACGCCGCATGTCGGGGTGGCGCAGGTGCAGGCCCGAAAGCAGGGACGTGGCGGCCTGGCTCGCCGCTCCGGTGGCGCGGCCGCTGCGGGGGATGCGGGTCAGGGCCAGCGGCAGGCCCGTCAGCGTCAGGGCGCCGAAGAGCAGGGCCACGGTGGAGAAGCCCAGCAGATCGGCCAGGAGGACGCCGCCGATCATGCCCAGCAGGCTGCCCAGGCGCACGAGGCCGTTGTAGCTGCCCATGAGATAGCCGCGATTGTCCTTGCGGGAGGCCGCCATCAGGGCGAACAGGGAGCCGAGGCGCAGGAGCGTCCAGGCTAGGCCCCAGAGGCAGCGCAGCAGCAGCCAGAGCGCAAAGGACTGGGCCACGCCGTACAGCAGGGTGGTCGAGGCGGCCAGCACCACGGCCAGGGCCATGCCGGTGCGCTGGTCGATGCGGGTATAGAGCAGGCGCACCAGCGGGTTGAGCGGCAGACGCACCAGCCGGTTGACGGCCAGCAGCACGCCCACCTGCCAGAGCGCGGTCAGGCCGCATTCCTGCCAGAACAGGGGCAGGGCGATGTAGAGCATGGTATCGCCGGTCAGGCAAAAGGCCGAGACCACGGCCATGCTGCGGGCCAGACGCCGGGCTGCGGCGTCATCGGGGCAGGATGGGGAAGGAGCGCTCATGGGCCTGTCCTGTGGCACGGGCTCAGTCCGGACGCCGGGCCAGTGCGGCCACGGCCAGCCGGGCCAGCAGTTCCAGGCCCAGGGGCAGGACGCTCTCGTCAAAGGTGAAATGGCTGGTGTGATGCCCGTCGGGCCTGTCGGCACCCAGCTGCAGATAGGCCGCCAGACCGCCGTCTTCCTGCACCTTGTTCATGAACCAGCCAAAGTCCTCCGATGCCCAGAAGTCGGCCTTGCGGCGCACTTCGCGGAAGCTGCCCATGTCCCGGGCCGTGCGTTCCACCAGATCCACCAGCTCGGGGCTGGACATGGCGCCCGGGCAGTGGCTCTGGCAAAGGAAGCGGCTGCGGCAGCCGTGCATGCGCGCCGCGCCGTCCACCACGCGCCGGGCCTCGGCCAGCATGTAGCCGTTGATGTCCCCGTTCTCGCCGCGGGTCTCGCCGCGCAGCCAGGCCTTGGCCGGGATGATGTTGGGGGTCTCGTTGACGTGCATCTCGCCCACGTTGATACGTGAGGCGCCCTGACCGTGGCGGGCGATGGCCAGCAGGTTGGTCACGGCCGTACAGGCGGCCAGCAGGGCGTTGCGGCCTTCGTGCGGGGCCAGTCCGGCATGGGCGCTCTGGCCGGTGAAGAAGACTTCGAAATTGGTGGTGGCCAGGAATTTGTCCGTACCGCAGACCAGATCGCCGCTGCGGCTGGCCTGCATGCTCAGGTGCAGGCCGAACAGGGCCCGGACGCCGTCCACGGCCCCGGCGGCCACCATGCCGGGCGCGCCTTCGCCCTCTTCCTCGGCAGGCTGGAAGATCAGGCGGATGCGGCCGCTCAGGTGGCGTGACAGTTCGTCCCGCAGGCCGCCCAGCAACCGGGCCAGTTCCACGCCCAGGGCCACATGACCGTCATGCCCGCAGGCATGCATGCAGCCCGCATGGCAGGAGGCGAAGCCTTGCGCCGCAGGGAAGTGATCCTTGTCCGTGGCTTCGGTGATGCCGGCGTTGGCGTCCATGTCGAACCGGAAGGCCACCAGCGGGCCGCGCTCGTCTTCAGGGGTGCCGGGGGAGTCCAGATCAAGGTCGCCCCACAAGCCCGTGAGGCCGCCGGCCATGCAGGCTACCAGGGTGGGGTCGGCACCCTCGTTGAGGGCCCGGCTGCTCTGGGCCGTACAGAAAGCCGCCTCGGGCTGGCGGGGGCGGGCCGAAGGCCGCAGGGCATTGGCCCCCAGGGTGAGCCGGAAACCGGCATCCTGCAGGGCACGGGCCACCAGCGAAGCGGTCAGGTATTCGCCCCAGGCCGGTTCCGGGTGGCGGTGCAGGTGACGGCGCAGGGCCGTCAGTCGCGGGCCGGCCTCCCCGGCCCTTCGTCGGATCTCCTCCGCAAGACGTTCCATATGGGCATCTCCTTTGACGCGGCACATTGCCAAGGCCGCCTGCACAGGATATATGCCGGAGACACGTTCATGCAAGTCGCCGGATACCTTGCGGCGGCTTTCCATTTTTCACGAGGGACCTATGCTCACCCTGATTCTCGCTGTCAGTGTCGCGGTCGTCATCTCCTTTACCTGTTCCCTGACGGAGGCGGCCCTGTACGCCGTGCCCTGGTCAGCCATCGAGAAGATCCGCAACGACGGCAGGCCCGTGGGGGAAGTGCTCTTCCGCCTGCGCAGCAATGTGGAAAAACCCATCGCCGCCATCCTTACCCTGAACACCGTGGCCAATACCGCGGGCTCCGCCGTGGCGGGCGCGGCCTTCATGGCGGCTTTCGGCGCCGAATACATGGCCCTGTTCGCCGCCGGTTTCACGGTGCTCATCCTGGCCTTCGGCGAGATCGTACCCAAGACCCTGGGCGTGGCCTATGCCACTTCCATCGCCGTGGTGCTGGCCCGGCCGCTGGAAGTGGCGGTCAAGCTGCTGACCCCGGTCATCTGGCTGACGGGCCTGCTGACCCGTTTGCTGACGCCGCCGTCCAACGGCCCGGACATCTCCGAGGACGACATCCGCGCCGTGACCAGCCTGTCGCGTCAGGCCGGGCAGATCAAGGCCTATGAGGAGGCCTACATCCGCAACATCCTGGCCCTGGACCAGAAGCGGGTCTATGACATCATGACCCCGCGCACCGTGGTCTTCTCCCTGCCCGAAGACATGACCGCCGCCGAGGCCTACAAGAACCCGCGCCTGTGGCATGTGAGCCGCATCCCCGTCTATGGCGAGGACAACGAGGATCTGGTGGGCCTGGTGGACCGCCGCACCATCCTCCACTGCCTGCTGGAAGAAAAGGGCGAGACGCCGCTCTCCGAGATCATGAAGCCCCTGCACTTCGTGCTGGAGAGCCAGACCCTGGACAAGCTGCTCAAGGAGCTGCTGCACTCGCGTTCGCATTTGTTCGCCGTGCTCGACGAATACGGCGGCCTTGCCGGTGTGGTGACGCTGGAGGACGTGTTCGAGGAGATGCTCGGCAGCGAGATCATGGACGAGAGCGACAGCGTGGCCGACCTGCGCCAGATGGCCCGGCAGCGGCGCCAGGCCCTGCGGGCGGCCGGTCTGCTGGAACAGCAGAAAAAGGAAGAACAGGCGGAACAGTCCCGGTCATGACCGGGCGGCAGATGCCCTGATATGGACTGATATAATGACGAAGCCCCGGCGGAACTGCCGGGGCTTCTGCGTTTTGGAGGCAAAAAGGCTTGAGGGAAGGACCCCTCTGCTGGCGCGAGAGCGGTCCTCCCTCCCCTCAAACTCCCCTCCCTCTCCCCAGCGCGCTTTGTCAGGGGATGAAGACGCTCGTTGCATGAGGAAAGGGGGATGTCCCGCGTGACCGTGCGGGATGGAAACAGGAAACGCATGTCGTTACGGGCATCGACAGCAACGCGCGACCGGATGGCGGCCGAAGGCCGTGCCCGTTGGCGACGGATGGAGCCTTACGGGCATCGACAGCAACGCGCGACCGGATGGCGGCCGAAGGCCGTGCCCGTTGGCGACGGATGGAGCCTTACGGGCATCGACAGCAACGCGCGACCGGATGGCGGCCGAAGGCCGTGCCCCGTTTTTTACAGATAGGGCGAGAACAGCCAGCAGGCGGCGTCACGCAGTTTGAGGATCAAAAGGCGTTCCTGCAGGTCTTTCAGGGTCACTTCGCGGCTGCGGGCGATGGTCATGTCCATGTGCAGGGCCATGGCGGTATGGAACTCGGGATCGAAGATCTCCATGTTCAGCTCAAAGTTCAGGCGCATGCTGCGGGCGTCCAGGTTGGCGGAACCGATCTGGCAGTAATAGCCGTCCACGGCCAGCAGCTTGGTGTGGGCAAAGGGCGGCGGCTGGAACCACACGCGCACGCCCGCTTCCAGCAGGACGGGCAGCAGGCGGAAGCTGGCCCAGTGGACGAAGGGCAGGTTGTTCTTGCCGGGCAGCACCACACGTACGCTGACCCCGCGCTGGGCGGCGCTGCGCAGCGCGGCGATGAGCTCGTGCGACGGCAGGAAATAGGGCGTCATGATGCGCACCGTATGCTGGGCGCTGCCGATGACCCCGCAATACAGGTCATTGAGCGGATCGGCCTCGGTGCCGGGGCCGTCCAGGACCATGCGGCACAGGCTGTCCCCGGACATGATGTTGCTGCTGGGCAGCAGGCTGCGCTGGTCGAATTTGCCGGTGGCAAAACCCCAGTCCAGCAAAAAGGCCCGGCGCAGCTGGTCCACGATGGGACCTTCGCAGCGAAAGTGCAGGTCCTGCACACAGCCGGGATGCTTACTGAGGATGTGGTTGTCCGCGATGTTCATGCCGCCGGTAAAGGCCGTATCATCACAGATGAGCAGCTTGCGGTGGTTGCGCAGGTTCAGGCTGAGGCTGGGCGGGAAAAGGCGGGGCGGCAAAAAGCGGGCCAGCTGGCCGCCGGCCTGGGGGATGCGCTTCCAGGGTTTGCGCAGCGAATAGACGGCGCCGCCGAAGCCGTCCACCAGCAGGCGCACGTCCACGCCGCGCCGGGCGGCATGGCACAGGGCCTCGGTAAAGCTCTCGCCCACGCTGCCGCCGCGGAAGATGTAGGTGGAGAGGAAGACCTGCTTGCTGGCCCGGTTGATGGCGTGCAGCATGGCCGGATAGGCCTCGTTGCCGTTGCGCAGGGGCAGGATGCCGTTGCCGCTGCACAGGGTCTGGCCTGTCAGGCGGCGGCCCAGGATCTCCAGGGGCCATTCCTGCGGCGGCGCGATGGCCGTCCGGTGGCAGACGACTTCGGGATGGTGGGCGTAGTCAGGTTCGATGGCGGCCATCTTGCGCATAAGGCGGGCCGCCAGGCTTTCGGCACGGCTGATGCCGAACAGGCAGTACAGCACGATGCCGACGCCGGGCAAAAAAAGGACCGTCACGATCCAGCCCAGCGCCGAGCGCGGATCGCGCTTGTGGAGCAGGGCATGGCAGACGGCCCCCCAGGACAGAAGGTGCGCTGCCACAAGGCCTAAAGTTCCCAGTGTCAGCACGGCGGATCGCTAGCGGCGGACAGCCAGCAGCGGAATGTCGGTATTGCGCAGCACGCGCTCGGTGATGGAACCGATGAGCATGTCGGCCAGGCCGTCACGGCCGTCGGTGTACATGACGATCATGTCCACGCCTTCCTCATGGCCCACGGTGACGATGGTGTTGGCGGCCAGGCCTTCACGCACGATATAGCGGCAGGCCACGCCTTCCTTTTTCAGGGCATCGGCCAGCGGCGCCAGCAGGGTCTCGGCCTTGGCGGTATTGGAACGTTCCAGTTCGGTATGGGCAGCGCCGCCCACCAGGTTGGGCAGGGCTTCGGTCACATGCAGCAGGATGATCTCGCCGGAGCACAGGGTCTTGGCATGGCGCAGAGCCTTGGCAGCGCGTTCGCCGGAATTTTTGCCGCTCACGGGCACGAGGACACGTTGGTAGATCATGTGGGCTCCTTGGATTGGGATGGCATTGCCCCAGAGGGCATTTCAACTAGGTATTGTCGCACGACAGGCCGATTTGTGCAAGCCTGCCGGGGCCGGGACGCCGTCATCAAAAAAAGCCCGTTCCGGGGAACAGGCTTTTTGATGACGATAGCGCGGCAAGGCCTACTGACGGACGACCAGCACGGGCAGCGGAGTGTTGCGCAGCACATGCTCGGTGATGGAACCGAACAGTCTGTCGGTCAGGTCGTCACGACCGTCCGAGAACATGACGATGGCTTCGGCGTCCATTTCCTTGGCGGCCTTGACGATGGTCTCCACGGGCAGACCGTGGCGGATGACGGTCTGATAGGGGATGCCGGCATTGTCCAGTTCGGCGGCGAGAGGAGCCAGAAGGGCTTCGGCCTTGACGGCGATGTCCTGCTGGTCGCGCATGATGTTGGGCATGGGGGATCCCACGCTGGGCGCCACGGCGTGCAGCAGGATGATCTCCTTGGGATCAAGCTTCCTGGCCTGGCTCAGGGCCTTGAGGGCGCGTTCTCCGGACTGCTTGCCGCTCACGGGCAGAAGGACACGTTCGTAACTCATGTGGACTCCTTGCATAAAATAAGAGGGCTCTTGTGGGCATTGAAGATTTAGTCTGGCACGACTTGCCCCTTTGTGCAAGAGGGCCTGTCGCGGCCTACGCGCCGGGGCCGGGAACGAAAAAGGGCCGGTCAGCAGGACCGGCCCCGGTATGCGTATCAGGAACCCATGGAGATGCGGTGGCGTTCCACCGCCGTGGCCAGTTCGGGCAGCAGGTCGGTCACGGCCTGCAGATCCTTGGCGCGTCCGGCGCTCTCCACACAGCGGGCCATGCGGCCCAGTACCCGGAAACCGTAGCTTTCGGCCTCGGCGGCCAGGCGTCCGGCGGCGTCGGCCACCAGATGCAGACGCCGCTGTTCCAGGGCATAACCGGCCTCCGCCAGATATTTGTCCATTCGCCACATGAGAGCGGGCAACGGATCCTCGGGGTCGTCCGGCGGCTGGGGCCGCTGGGGCATGGGCGGTACGGGCATGCGCGGCGTGGGGGCCACGGGCCGGGACGCCGTGCGGCGTTCGATCCAGGGATGGGTCGTGGCGGGGATGTCCGCCGTGGTTCCCGGCGTCTCTTCCCGCGGTGCATCCTTCCTGGGCATGGGACGCGGTGTGCCCTGCCGTTCCTGCGCGGTCGCGGCCGGAGCCTGCGGGCTCCTGGCTTCTTCCTTGTCCTGGGGCTGGCCGTTGCCCGTGTGGAAACGGGAAAGGAAGCGCATCAGGGTGTTGGCCGCAGCCCTGGTCCGGCTGGTCTCTTCCCGGCCGCTGGCAAGAAGGGTGGTGCTGTCCGGCGTCATGTCCGGCAGGCTGGAAACGTCCTTGCTGCCGGGCACGGCCTGGGGCGCCTCTTCCACAGGCGCGCCGGGGAAGGCAGGCTGCGTCCCGGCGCCCGGGCCGGTACTGCTGCTCTTGCGGGGCTGCGGCGTGATGAGGGCCGATTTGTCCGTGGGCACCAGACTGGGCTTGCCCAGCTTGCGGGCGATCTCGTCCGGGCTGACGTCCCGGCGCAGGGGGCGGACCGTGACGACGGTCTCCACCGGAGCGGATACCGTTTCCTCCTGCCGGGGGGCAGGACGGTCGACCGGAGTGCCGATGGGCATGGGCTCGCCGACCCATTCACCGGCATGGCGCAGGCTGGGGCTCACATAGCCACCGGCAAGGGGACTGGCGGCCGCCTCGACAGACGGGAAGGCAGGAGCCCTCGTGGCAGAGGCGGCCTGTGCATCGGCGACCGGAGCTTCCGTGCGCTCCTTTTCGTCGACCGTGGCTCCCGTCGCGACATCGGCCGGGGCCGCAGCGGCAGCATCCGCCGTCTCCTGCTGGGGCAGGGGCTCTTCCCGCGTCATATCGGCCGCCGGTGCGACGGGTCCTGCTTCCTTCACCGGGGCTTCCGGCATGGCAGCCTCGTTCGTTTCCGCCATTTCCGCCACCGGCACGGACGGGAAGTCCGGCACCGCAGGTGCGGGGGCCGGGGCGACGTCTTCCTGCACAGGGCTGTCCGCGGGCGCGGCTTCCTCCGGCTGTACGGCATCGGACATCGGCGCTTCGGCAGCATCCGTAGGCGCGTCGCCGGTCTGTACGTCATCAGCGGGCAGGGCCTGTTCGGCCGCAGCCTCCCGGGCCGGAGCCGGGAACGCCGGAGCGCTCGGGGGCACCGCGGCGGCTTCGTCCTGTGCGGAGGGCGTCACGTCAGTGTCGGCCACCGTTTCCGCACCAGCTTCATCCGTGCTGTCCGTTTCATCGGACAGGGCTTCAGCAGCGACATCGGCCGGGGCAGCATCCGCCGTCTCCTGCTGGGGCAGGGGCTCTTCCTGCGTCATATCGGTCGCCGGTACGGAGGTATCTTCTTCTCTCGTCGGGGCTTCCGGCATGGCAGCCTCGTTCGTTTCCGCCGTTTCCCCCACAGGCACGGACGGGAAGTCCGGCGCCGCAGGTGCGGGGGCCGGGGCGACGTCTTCCGCCGCCTCGGGAGCGTTTTCGCTCTCCTGCACAGGGCTGTCCGCAGACGCGGCTTCCTCCGGCTGTACGGCATCGGACACCGGCGCTTCGGCAGCATCCGTAGACGCGTCGCCGGTCTGTACGTCATCAGCGGGCAGGGTCTGCTCGGCCGCAGCCTCCCGGGCCGGAGCCGGGAACGCCGGAGCGCTCGGGGGCACCGCGGCGGCTTCGTCCCGTGCGGGGGGCGTCACGTCAGTGTCGGCCACCGCTTTCGCACCCGCTTCATCCGTGCTGTCCATTTCATCGGACAGGGTTTCAGCAGCGTCATCGGCCGGGGCCGCAGCGGCAGCATCCGCCGTCTCCTGCTGGGGCAGGGGCTCTTCCTGCGTCATATCGGCCGCCGGTGCGGCGGGTCCTTCTTCCTTCACCGGGGCTTCCGGCATGGCAGCCTCATTCGTTTCCGCCGTTTCCGGCATCGGTACGGACGGGAAGTCCGGCGCCGCAGGCGCGGGGGCCGGGGCGACGTCTTCGACCGCCTCGGGAGCGTTTTCATTTTCCTGCACCGGGCTGTCCGTGGACGCGGCTTCCTCCGGCTGCACGGCATCGACCACAGGCCGGGCGGTCTGTGCTGCGGGCGTATCGAGGCGCATGTCGTCCGTCAGGGGAAGGGGCTCCGTCTGGGCCGTATCCTCTGCAGCGGCCGCCGGAGCGGCGAACAGGTCCGGCAGATCCGCGCTTGCCGCGGCAGGAGCGGCCGGGGCCGTCTGCTGCGGGATATCATCGGTGGACAGGAGCAGATCGGGCATGCCCTGGTCTGCCTGGGGGGCCGCGGCGGGGCCGAACAGGTCGGGCAGGGGGGCATCGGCCTGTCTGGTCTCGGGCAGGGGCGCACCCAGGTCGGCCACATCGTCATGGCTGCCCAGGATCTCGAGCACGGTCTCGCGCAGGGCGTCTTCCGAGACGGGCAGGGTCAGGGCATGGCTGAAACCGGCATGGGCCAGCGCATCCCACTGACTCTGGTCGGGCGTCAGGGCCACGGCGCCGAAGGGGCCGGTCCTTTCGGCAAGGCTGTGGTAGCGGCGCAGCAGCGGCGCGGCGTCCACGGAAGCCTCGGGGCCGCAGACCAGCAGTACGGCAGCCGGTGTCCGGCCCTTGCGGGCCCCGGCTGCCAGACCGTGGGCCAGGGTGCCTGTCTCGTGGCAGGTGCAGGGCAGGTCGCGCAGCATGGCGCCCAGCTCGCGACGGGTGGCGGCATCGGGAGCGCAGACCAGGACCGTGGGCAGGTCCTCGCCGTCAGAAGCTTCCGGGAGATGCAGCTGCAGGGTGAAGATGACGGACGTGCCGCGGGGGCCGCTCTCCACGCCCAGAAAACCGCCGTGGGACGAAGAGAGTTCCCAGATACGGGCCAGGAGCGATGCGGAACGCTGCTCCGGGGGCAGGCCCGTGCCCGTGTCGCGCACCTGGAAGAGCAGATGTCCGGGGTGCTTGCTGTCCGGCACACGACGCACGGCAAAATGGATCTTGCCCCCCTTGGTGGCCCGCAGGGCATCTTCCAGCAACAGGCGGAGGACGTCTTCCAGTTCCCCGGCGGGGCCTTCGTAAAGCTGTTCGAGGTCGGCCGGGACATGCCAGCCCAGGGCGATGCCGGATTTTTCCGCCAGCGGGCGGCAGGTGTCATGGGCCTGCCGCAGCGTCTTGCGCAGATCGAAGACACGCTTTTCAGCGCGGGCCGTATCCGCGGGAGCCGGTGCCGCGGGTGCGGCAGCATCCCCGGCCGGGTCGTGCAGCAGGCTCAGGGCCTGCCGGGCACGGCGGCCCATGTTCTCCACACGGGAGCGGACATCATGGGGCAGGGCGCATTGTTCGAGCTGGCGGTCCTGTTCCACGATCTCGCGCAGGGGCGCGGCAAGGGCCTGCTCCAGACGCCGGATGGCCGTGGCGGAGGCGCTTTCGGCTTCCACGGTTGCCGGAGCGGGGGCAGGCTGGCTGAGGCCGGTCATGAGCGGCAGGGTGTTGCCGTCGGTATCCAGCAGGCGCAGATTGGGGTCCGTGATGGTCTGGTTCCGGGCGGGGCGGCCCGGTGCCAGAGGATCGGCAGGTTCGGCGGAGGTGCCCGCTTCACGGCCGGGGGCGCTCATGCCCGCGATGATCAGGGCGCTGAGGGCCGTCCCCCACAGAGGCAGGGTGCCCTGGACGAAGGGCGGGAGCAGCGTCCCGAGGTCAAGGACGGCCAGCCCGGCCCCCAGTGCGGCCACGAGGCAGCCCAGCAGGAAACGGCGGGCTCCCGGCACGCCCATGAGCCAGGCGCCGAGCGTGGTGGGCACGAAGATCAGGGCCAGCATGGGCCAGAGCGGCAGGAAGCGCCCCAGCCAGCTGAAGTCGGGCCAGAGGGGCAGCAGGGCCAGCACGGCACCGGGCAGGGAAAGCAGCAGGTACTGGATGTCCAGCAGGCGGGAATGGCTGGCGGTCTGCATCAGGTGCCGGGCCAGATGGGCCAGGAACATGAGGGCCAGGCCGGGGGCCATGGCGCTGACGGCGTCGGCGGGCGTGATGTTGCCGGCACCCAGGTCAGGCCCGCCCAGCACGGCATGGGTCAGGGCGGCGCCCACATACAGGGCCGTCCAGAAGCGCCACTGGCCGCGCTCGGTGATGCCGCGCAGCAGGGCCAGCAGCATGACCACGGCCAGGGCCAGCATGACGCCGGGGCCGAGCAGGCTTTCCGGCGCGCCCGCCAGATTGTCCAGGCTGCGCAGGGTGGGCACGAACCAGAGGGGCGGCTGCCCGTCCAGACGGATGAAGCAGACCTGCGGCGTTTCCGCGGGCAGGGGCAGCGGCAGCAGGTTGCGCCAGTTGGCCTGGCTCTCCTGCCAGGTGGTCTGGCGGGAAAGCGGGTCGATGTCGGGCGTATAGAGGACGGCTCCGGCCGGGACGCCCTGGCCGAGGTCGAGCATCAGGGACTCGGTGCTCTCCGTCCCGGCGGCGGGGATCTCCAGACGCAGCCAGGTCACGCCGCTGCTGCGGGGCAGGGTCCTGGGATGCAGCGGCTGGAAAGAGGGCATCATGCCCGGCGTGGCCACTTCTTCCACGCTCATGTCGCCGTCCGTATCCAGAAAAGCCGAAAGGTAGGGCAGGATGCCCAGCTGTCCCGCGGCGGTACCCTGGGGCGTCGCGGACAGGCTCACGGGCAGGGCGGGCGTGGGCGCGGGGGCCGGGGGCGGTGTCGGGACCGCCGGACAGGTGGCGGCCAGGCTCAGGACGAGCAGGAGCGGAATGACGATCAGGGCCAGCCTGCGGAAGCCGGCCTGTAGGGGAAGAAGGGGGTACGTCATGCTTTTTTACCTTGAGGGACATCTCCGTCACGGGGGAGACGGCCCGGGAAATACCGGGACGGCAGCGGGGACGGGAAGAGCGGACCGGTGGTCTGCGGACCACGGAAGGCACAGGGGCCGGTGAGCTGCCCCGGCCCGGGGGCGGGGCAGCCGGAACCGGATCAGTGCAGATGCTTGATCAGCTCCGAGACGGGCGTCCCGTCAGGGGCGTGGGCGTTGGGATCGGCGGCCAGCAGCTTGCGCCAGGCGGCTTCGGCCTCGTCTTTGCGCTTGAGGTCGTAGTAAAGGACGATGCCCTGATTGAACAGGGCGTTCCTGTGCCCGGGCTGGACGCGCTCCGCCTCGCGGAAGGCCTTGAGGGCATCCTCGAAGCGATGGAGCTCGCGGTACATGATGCCCAGATCGGTCAGGACGTTGGCATTGCCGGGCTTCAGGCGCAGGGCGTTCTCATAGGCCGTGACGGCCGCGGAGGGGTTCTGGTTGTCGAACTGGAAGTTGCCCAGCTTGATCCAGTTCTCCGCCTTGTTGGGTTCCTTGACAACGGCTTCCTGCAGTTTGAGCAGGGCGCTGTTCAGTTCGGGGGAAAGGCCGGCCTTGGCCTGCTGTTGGGGGGCCGCCTGCTGCTGCGCGGGCTGCTGGGCCGGAGCGGCCGCCTGGGGCCGGGGAGCGGGGGCCTGACGGCTGTCCATAAAGCCGGGCAGCATGCTGCCGATGCACAGGCCCAGGGCAAGGGCCACCACCACGCTGACCAGACAGGTGGTGAGGGAAACGGTGGTGACTCGGGCCGGGGCCGCCGTCCGGGCCTGATCCTGTACGGGGGCCTGGGGCTTGTCCTTGACCGGCGCGGGCTGCTGGGAAGTCTTCTTTTTGGCCATGATCGCTCCTCTGCGTGCATGAAAGTGCCGCCGTCACGGCGGCTTCGTCCTGTGCGCTGTTCCTTGCGCTGTAAAAGTGGGGGCAAGAGTAGCCGCAGGCAGGTAAAGAGGCAAGTCTGCCCTGCCTGCGGCCCTGTCCGGCATCCTGTGCCGGGCCTAGTTGAAACTGAGGGTCGCGCGGCCCTGTTTGAGCATCATCCGGGCCAGCGGCAGGTCGCGCCACCACAGGGCGGCCTCGTTGCCCGCAAGGCCGGTCTGGCGGCTCTGGCCGCTGAGCAGGGCCGTGATGTCGCTGATGTCGTCCAGCACCAGGCTGTGCGCCGGGTCGGGGACGGCGGGCAGCAGGCAGCGCAGACGGGGCGCCATGTGCAGGCGGCCGCCTGCCATGCGGCCCAGCAGGGCGCCCTGCCAGGTGAAGCCCTGCGGCAGCAGCAGGTCGGCATGGGCCGGGATGAAGCGCACCTGCTCGCCGTAGATGCGTGCCTCACCGGCGGGCAGACGGTCGGGATCGCAGCAGGGCCCGGCCAGGGCGCTGCGGGGCACCACCTGGCCCTGGGGCAGGGCAGGACGGGCATCGCGACGGCTGCGGCCACGGGCCGCGTTACGGGCGGCCGTGCGGGCATCGGGCTCGGCGGAGAGGGGCGGCAGTTCGGGCAGGGGGGCGTCCGCGGGCTTGCGCAGCAGGGCCACATAGAAGCCCTGGGCCGCCGAGCGTTCGCCGTCCACGCGCAGGGTGCCCTCGCCGCCGGGGCGCTGTTCCCAGACGAAGCCCTCGAAGGGCGTCAGGTGTTCGCGCACCAGTCCCAGCTCTTCTTCGGCAAAGCGCACCTGCGCTTCGTTCTCGTCATCGTTGGTGGTGCAGGTGGAGAAGACCACGCGGCCGCCGGGGCGCAGCAGGCGCGCGGCATGGGCCAGCAGCAGCTGTTGCAGGCCCACCAGGCCCTTGAGCTTGTCGCCCTGCCAGAGCTTGAGGACCTGGGGGTTCTTTTCCACCGTGCCCCAGCCGGAGCAGGGGGGATCCAGCTGGATGGCGTCCCAGGTGCCGGGCGTCAGGGGCAGGGCCTGGCCCTCGAAGGAGCAGGTGCCCACATGCGGCAGGTTGCAGGCGTGCAGGTTGGCCCGCAGGGTGGCCAGGCGGGCGCGGGAAAGCTCGTTGCCCAGCACGAAGCCGTCGGGGCCGGTGAGCTGGCCCAGGAAGCCCGTCTTGCTGCCCGGGCTCGCGCACATGTCCAGCACGGCTTCGCCCTGCCGCGGCGCCAGGGCCAGGGGCGGCAGCATGGAAGACCTGTCCTGGATATAGATGTAGCCGAAAAAGGCGGCCAGCGAGGAGCCCAGCGGCCGCGGTTCGCACAGCAGGCGGCGGCAGAAGGGCGAGAACGGCTCGGGTTCGAACTCATAGCCCTGGGCGCGCAGCAGGCTCTCCACCTGCGGCATCTGCTCCGGAGGGCAGACCAGACGAAAGGAACGCCCCGTGGGGCGGGAAGGATTGGCGGTACTCATGGGCCTTTCTTATCTGTTCCGTCTGGAGGGGGCAAGAGCGTCCGCGGCAGGGGCCCCAAGGAGCGCAGGGCCGCGCCGGAACAGCGGATACGGCTTTCAAGTTGCGCGGCAGGCCAAGTGTCGCTATAGTTCCGGTGCCGCAGGCCGTACGGCACCTGCCGCGACAGCGGCAGAGACCCCGGCCGGGTGAGCCCTCCTGTGCGAGGGCGGTCGACGTACGCAGAGAACTGCAAGGAGATTTTGAATGAAATTTGCCATGAAGCTGGCGTTTGCCGCCTGCCTGATGCTGGTGATGGGCCTCCAGGCCCAGGCTGCCCAGGCAAAGTCTTTCGTGCTGCTGCCTTTTGAGGTGCACGCGCCCCAGAACTACAGCTACCTGTCCAAGGCCGTGCCTTCCACGCTGATGGGTCGTCTCAGTGCCACGGGCGCTACGGGCACCATGGGCCCCCGTGCGGCCGGCTCCGCCGCCGAAGCCCGCAAGTTCATCGGCGGTGCCGACTATGCCCTGTGGGGCACGGTGAGCGTCATGGGCAATGACTGCACCATCGTCCTCAACAGCGTGGACAAGAAGGGCTCCACCTGGACCAATACGGCCCAGGGCCCCATGAGCGCCCTGAACGCCACGGTGCAGCGCCTCGCGGGCGCCTTCTCCTCCGAGGTGCTGGGCGTCGCCGGTGCCGCCGCTGCCAGCCGCGGCGGCCGTTCGGACATCATCCGCAACGAGACCGGCCAGACGGAATCCTACCTGAACCCCCAGTTCCGCTATCAGGGCAACTCCGCCGACGGTTCCCGCATCCGCAGCCAGCGCCTCAAGGACGAGATGGTGGACATGGCCGTGGCCGACTTCAACGGTGACGGCCGCAACGAGATCGCTATCCTGCACGACCATCGCCTGGTCATCTACAAGTGGGGCAACGACGGCCGTCTGGGCAAGCTGGGCGAGATCACCATCTCCCGCAGCAACCTGAACTTCTCCATGCGTGCCATCGACCTCAACCGCGACGGCGCCAAGGATCTGGTGGTGGCCACCTTCGAAGAAGAGAACAACCGCCCCTACACCTACTTCTACGGCTTCCGCGGCAACAAGTTCACGGAAGTGGCCAAGCGCTGCTCCTACTTCGCCAGCGTCATCAACCTGCCGCCTTCCTACCAGCCCACGCTGGTGGGCCAGGGCTGGGACTCCATCAAGCTGTTCGCCCCCGGCGTGCACATCATGGTCAAGCAGAACGGCTCCTATGGGCTGGGCCAGCGCATCAACCTGCCCAGCGGGGCCAACGTCTTCAACGTGGCCTGGCTCCCCGGCAAGAACGGTGACCAGCTGGTCATGCTGACCGACGACGAACGCCTGAAGATCTTCCAGGGCGCCAACCAGACCCTGATCCATACCACCATGGAACGTTTCTCCGGTTCCGCCACCGGCATGGAACACTACAAGGGCATGCCGGGCCTGGGCGTGGACCGCAACTACCAGATGCCCAGCAAGTACTTTGCTCCCATGCGCCTCATCGTGGCCGACATCGGTCATACCGGCGAATACACCCTGCTGGTCAACAAGCCCATCTCCACGGCGGCCCAGATCTTCGACCGCTACCGCTACTTCCCCCAGGGCGAAGTGCACGCCCTGTTCTGGGATGGCGTGGGCCTGGGCCTGAAGTGGAAGACCCGCCGCATCCGCGGTTCCGTGGCGGCTGTGGACCTGGCCGACTTCAACAACGACGGCATCCTGGACTTGGTGGTGGGCCTGAACACCTCGCCCGATCTGGGTGTGGGCAGCCGTCAGTGCATCGTCACCGCCTATCCGCTGGACGTGTCGCAGATGAACCCCAACGCTCCTGCCGACCTCAGCGATTTTGAAGTGACCCCCAACTACTAACACGTAAGAGGATGCAGCCCCGTTCCGTGTCGCAGCGGCACGGGACGGGGCTTTTTCAGCAGCTCCGGCTGCCGGAAAGTTTTCCGTATGTCTATTTTTCAGGGAGGAGAGGTTGTGCGCATCCTGGTTATCGGTTCTGGCGGGCGTGAGCACGCCCTGGTGTGGAAGCTCAAGCAGAGCCCTCGGGTAAGTGAAGTTTTTGTGGCCCCCGGCAACGGTGGTACGGCCCGTGAGGGCGCCATCAACGTGGCCGTGGACGCCGGAGACCTGGACGGTCTGGTGGAACTGGCCCGCAAGGAAAAGATCGACCTGGTGGTGCCCGGTCCCGAACTGCCCCTGACCAAGGGCATCACCGACCGCATGCGTGAGGCCGGCATCCCCTGTTTCGGCCCGGATGCCTACTGTGCCCGTCTGGAAGGCAGCAAGGCCTTCGCCAAGGACGTCATGAACCGCGCCGGTGTGCCCACGGCCCACAGCCAGGTCTTCACCGATCCCGACAAAGCCAAGAACGCCGTGGTCAAACTGGGCGCCCCCCTGGTGGTCAAGGCCGACGGCCTGGCTGCCGGCAAGGGCGTGGTGGTGGCCATGACCACCCAGGAAGCCCTGGATGCCGTGGACGACATCATGTGCAAGCGTGCGCACGGTGCCGCCGGTGCCAAGCTCGTCATCGAGGAGTTCCTCGTGGGCGAGGAAGCCTCCTTCCTGTGCCTGTGCGACGGCAAGACCGCCGTGCCCCTGCCTTCCGCCCAGGACCACAAGGCCGCCTATGACGGCGACCAGGGCCCCAATACCGGCGGCATGGGCGCCTACAGCCCCGCCCCCATCCTGCCCTACAACGAGGCCGAAGCCATGGCCGATACGGTCATCCGTCCCATCCTGGCCGCGCTGGCCAAGGACGGCCATCCCTTCGTGGGCGTGCTCTATGCCGGTCTGATGATGACCGAGAACGGCCCCAAGGTGCTGGAATACAACACCCGTTTCGGTGACCCCGAATGCCAGCCCCTGCTGATGCGTCTGGAAGGCGATCTGGTGCAGATCATGCTGGACTGCATCGAGGGCAAGCTCCGTCCCGAGAGCCTCACCCACACCTCCCAGACCGCTCTGGGCGTGGTGGTGGCCGCCGAAGGCTATCCGCACGCCTATCCCAAGGGCATGGTCATCGAAGGTCTGGACGAAGCCGACGCCCTGCCCGGCGTCAAGGTCTTCCACAGCGGCACCAGCATGGACGGCGACAAGACCCTTTCCAGCGGCGGCCGCGTGCTTTGCGTGACCGCGCTGGGCGATACCCTGGCCGACGCCCAGGCCCGTGCCTATGAGGGCGTGAAGGCCATCCGCATGGACAAGAGCTTCCACCGCAGCGATATCGGCCAGAAGGGCATCCGCCGTCTGGAACAGCTGGCGCAGGAAGAAAAGTAAGCAACCGCGGCCTTATGCCGCCATAAAGGAACATCTATGGCTCAAGTCGTCATCATGATGGGCTCCAAGTCCGATGAAGAAAAGGTCAGCCCCTGCGTGGACGTGCTGCGTTCGCTGGGCATCTCCTATCTCTTCACGGTTAGCTCCGCCCACCGTACCCCCGAGCGCACGGAAAAGATCCTGCGCGAACAGGAAGCCGCCGGCGCCAAGGTCTTCATCTGCGCCGCCGGCATGGCCGCGCACCTGGCCGGTGCCGTGGCCGCCCGCACCACCCGTCCCGTCATCGGCATCCCGGTCTCCGGCGGCCTGATGGGCGGCATGGACGCCATGCTCGCCACTGTGCAGATGCCTCCCGGATTCCCCGTGGCCACCGTGGCCATGGACAAGGCCGGTGCCCGCAACGCCGCCTGGCTGGCCGCCCAGATCCTGGCCGTGGCCGATCCCGCGCTGGATGAAAAGATCCGCGCCGCCCGCGCCAAGATGCAGGCCGGTGTGGAAGAAGCCGCCGCCGAGATCGAAGCCAAGTACGGCTGCTAGCCGGCCGGTACACCAGCAAACAAAAAGCCCTCCGTTCGCGGAGGGCTTTTTGTTTGGCAGCGGCCTGGCTGCATCACATATCCTGAAACAGAAAATCCCGGAGACGGGGAGCTGCCCGCTTCCCACACCTGTCCGTCATGCGGATCGTCCCGGTCCATGCCCGGATGGCGGCTCCTCCGGCCAATGACGGGGACCGGCCGGTCAGACCGGAGAAAGGTTTTTTCGGGGCGGGGGAGAGTTTGAGAGGGGGTGGGCAGTTTTTGCCCAAAAAACGCCCTTCTCCCTCTCAACGAAGCATCATTGCCCTAAAAACAGCATTTGCCGTCCAGACCGCAGGCAGCGCCCTGGGCGACGGGGCTTTCGCGGACACCGCGCAGGGCATCGTCCAGCTTGGCCCGGACGCTGGCGTAGTCGCTGTAACCGCGGGCCAGCAGGGTGCGCTGGCCGTCGTGCTCCAGATACAGGGTCGGATAAAGGAGGAATTCGCCCATGACCTTCTCGGCTTCGGCGGCGTCATGCCGGGCGGCGCTCCGGATGGCGGGGTCCGCCATGGCGGCGGTCAGGGCTTCGGCGGGCGTCCCCGCAGGCAGCCAGGCGGCCGCGATGGCAGCCTGTTCCCCGGCGGCCATGACATCACGGCCCTGGGCATAGAAGGCCATCTGGAAGGCCTCCATCTGTTCCAGCTCGTGACCGGGGGCCAGATGGCGCAGGGCGGCCAGGGGCAGGTTCATGGCCGGGGAATGCATGAGCAGGTCCGGGCCCGTACCGGCCACGGCCTGTTCCGGGGCCTGGCGGAAATGTTCCGTGGACTGGCCGGTGGTCTCCTGCAGGCGGGCGAAGAATTCCCGGATGGTGGGGTATTCTTCCAGCATGCCGGTGAGGGTCTGGGGCTCGTCCATGAGGTTGCCGCCCAGCACGCGCACGGGCAGTTCGGGATGTTCCGCAGCCAGGCGGCGCATGACCGGCGCGAAGCCGTAGCACCAGGGACAAAATACGTCGGTGAGATAGAGGAGGTTCATGGCCGCAGCATACGCTTTTGGCCGGGGAAGGAAAGGCCCGGCCGGGAGCCGTGCGGGCGGGGAAGGAGGGGCGGCCCTTTGCCGTGGTGGGGAGATGGAAAAACTTTTTTGATTTTTTTGTTGACAGAGGGGCTGCTTTTTGGCAATGTACCTTCTTGCCGAGGGGCTGTAGCTCAGTTGGGAGAGCGCTTGAATGGCATTCAAGAGGTCAGGAGTTCAATTCTCCTCAGCTCCACCAAAAAGGAAATCAGGGTTTGCGGAAACGCAGACCCTTTTTTCGTTTCTGGCCACAGAAACACAGACAGCAAAAAAGCCGGGGCTCTGATGAGCCCCGGCTTTTTTGTATCCGGCTGGAGGCGGGCCGTGTCCCCGCCCTGCGGCAGCCTTACTTGACGGTGATGATGTCCGAGGCGGCGATGGTCTCGGGCGTCAGTTCCTGGCCAAGGCCGGGCAGTTCGGGAACGGTGTAGCGGCCCTTGCTGGGCATGTAGTTGTGGATGCAGGTCCTGGTGTTGGGTTCCAGCAGGGCATAGCGGTGCAGTTCGTGGATCATGAAGTTGGGGATGGCCGCTTCCATGTGCAGGGCGGCTGCGGTGGAGATGGGGCCGCCGCAGACATGGATCTGGACGGTGACGTCATAGACGTGGGCCATGTCGCAGATCTTCTTGACTTCGGAGATGCCGCCGCAGGTGCAGATGTCCGGCTGGATGACGCTCAGGCTGCCGTCTTCCAGGAAGGGGCGGTAGCCCCAGCGCCAGTAGATGCGTTCACCGGAGGCCAGCGGGATGTTCACATGGTCGGCCACCTGCTTCATCATCTTGGGGTTCAGGGGCATGACGGGCTCTTCGTAGTACAGGACGCCCAGCTCCTCGATCATGCGGCCGAACTGGATGGCCGGTGCCGCCGAGGTGAAGGAGTGCATCTCCACGATGATGTCCACATCGGGACCGATGGCGTCGCGCATGGCTTTCAGGCGGTCATAGCCCAGGCGCAGGATGTTGTCCGGCAGCAGGCCCTTGAGGTCACGCTGGTTCCAGTTGCCGTGTTCGTCCATGGCCAGCACGTCCACCTTGATGGCGTCATAGCCTTCGCTGACGGCGACACGCGCCACGTCGGCGTACTGTTCCGGCGACACGAGCATGGCCTTGTCGGTACCGCCGCCCCAGCCGAACTGGAGCTGGCTGGCGTAGGCCCGGATGCTGTCACGGCTCTTGCCGCCCAGCAGGACATACAGGGGCACGTTGAGGGCCTTGCCCTTGATGTCCCACATGGCGATGTCGAGGCCGCTCATGGCTGCGGAGAAGATACCGCCGCCGCCCTGGCCCCAGAAGGTCTTGCGCAGCATCTTTTCCCAGATGGCTTCCGTATCCATGGGGTTCATGCCGATCAGCAGGGCGGACAGATCCTTGGCCACGCCGATGCCGCCGGAGGCGCCGACGCCGTAGGCGAGGCCCACTTCACCGAAGCCGCTGATGCCTTCATCCGTGTTGACCCGGACGACGGTGGGGCGCCATTTGCTGGTGGCGGAAGAAAAATCGTTGGCGACATCGATGATATCGATACTGGTGATTTTCATTACAGGCTCCTTGAAGTCTGGATTGATTTGATTTTATTTAATATTTCTGGATAACGAGGATGGCTGCCGCCAGCGTCGCGGCCGCACCGGTGAAGACCAGGCACAGCAGGCCGCCGCTGAACTGGCCCGTCAGGGTGATGAACAGGCCGATCAGGGCCGGGGCCAGCGCGGCCAGACCATTGGCGAAACCGTTCATGATGCCGGAGGCCGTGGACATGGACGAGCCGGGCACGAGGCTCTGCAGGAGGGTCCAGGCGACAGGGGTACCCATGGTGCAGAAAGCCACGGAGCAGGAGAGCAGGACGGCGGAAGCGTACTTGTTGTCCACCGAGGCGCCGAAGTAGACGCACAGACCGGCGAACAGCATGGCGCACATGAGGATGGGCGCACTGCGGCCGACCTTGTCGGCCAGGATGCCGCTGGAAGCCTTGCAGAAGATGGAAAGGACGAAGGGCAGGGAGGCCAGCCAGCCCATCTCGCTCCAGGAGAAGCCGCGGGCGGTCTTCAGATAGCTGGGCAGCCAGGTGATGAGGCCCCAGTACATGCACTGCAGGCACAGGTACCAGAACACCAGCAGCCAGTAGCGGTAGTTGCCCGCAAAGGCCTTGAAGCGCACGGCGACGGGGATCTTTTCTTCGGCGGAGGCAGGGGCCTGCTCCTGACCGGCTTCGATGTGGGCCAGTTCCGCGGCGTTGATGCCCTTGGCCTGACGGGGGGTGTCCGCCACATGGCGCCAGAGCAGGTACAGGGGGATGAGGCCCAGCACGAGGCAGACATGGAAGTTCATGCGCCAGCCGTGGGTCCCGATGAGCCAGGCAAAGAAGGGCATGGCGATGGCAGGCGCAACGGACTGCCCCACGACCCAGGCTGCATTGGCCCGTCCCCGTTCCTGTTTGGGGAACCAGTTTTTGATAAAGACACTTTGCAGGGGATAGTACCCTCACCGATGCCCAGTATGATTCTGCTGACGATGATCAGCATGAAGGATGTGGCGATACCACCAATGAAGAGGGATATCGTCCACAGTACGATGCAGAGCATCATGCTTTTACGCGGTCCAAGATAGTCCCCGATAGGCGAAAGGACGACATTGGATATCCCGTATGCCGCAAGGAAAACGGACATCATCATGCCTATGCGCACGGGCGTATCCTTGATGCCCATTTCAAGGAGGAAAGGATCGTTAGCCGCAAGTACAGATACGTTCACTCTGTCGAGATAGGCTATAAAAATACCTATAAAAAGGCATATAACGATTATAAAACGCTTCTTTGTTGGATTTTGCTGTATAGAATTTGCATTTTCCATATGCATCTCCAATTGTTATGATTTTGATTTTCCTGTACGCTCTAGAGCAAATACGATTCATCAGATCTTATTTGGGAGTATCCATGAAAAAACAGGGGATGTACAATTTTTTTTGTTGATCGATGCATCACTTCTGCTTATGCATCCGTCACGAATCCGCCAGCAGCCCGGGATGAACTATGAATATCACCATTCGTCAGGTAGATGCCTTTTTGATGGTCGCGGAGCTCCGCAGCTTCACGGCGGCCGGTGCGGCGCTGCACATCACGCAAAGCGCGGTCAGCAACCTGGTCAAGGATCTGGAAGACCAGATAGGCGTCCAGCTTTTTGACAGAGGGAGGCGAGTCGTCAAATTGACGGCGGCGGGCAAGATATTTTTCGAAAAGGCCAGCAGGGCCCAGGACGTGTTCCGCAGCATGGAGCAATGCGCCACGGAACTGCACGATGCCCGCATCCACCGGGTACGCATCGCGGCGGCGCCGCTTTTGGGCTGTACGCTGATCCCGCTGCTGGCCTACCGCTTCATGCGCCGGTATCCGGAGATGCGGGTCGAGCTCGTGGACCTGCCCATGTCCAGGGTCCAGCAGGCCGTGGTGGACGGCAGCGCCGACCTCGGCTACGGCCCTGCCCGTGATCTGGAAGCGGGCGTGACGGGCGAGCTGTTTTTTGAAACGTCGGTCCACATGCTCTCGCTGCCCCAGCACCCGCTGGCAGGGGAGGCCGTCTCCTGGGAGCAGGTGCGCAAGGCGGACGTCATCGCCGTCGGCCGGGAGTCCATCCACTACATCTCGGCGGATGTGGGCGGTGAGGAAGACTTCCATGTGGCGCATACGGTGCACCACATGGCAACGGCGTTCGCTCTGGCGGCCACCGGCGCGGGCATCGCGCTGGCCGGGCGTTTTTCCATCCTGCTGGCCCGGGGCTTCGGCCTTGTGGCCACCCCTGTCTATCCGGTGCTCCGGCGCGCCATGCTCCTGTACCGGCCGGCACAGCAGGAGCTCTCGTCCCCGGCGGAGCTCTTCGTCAGCTTCACGCAGGAGTATGCCCGCCGCCACTGCCTGGATTCCCTGCCCGACGATTCCCTGACGGCTCTCGCCAATACGGCAGGCTAGCCCGGTGATACCGGCCGGAGTGTGCGTGCGCGCACACTGGATTCATGCGGCTTTGCTGCCCTATCAGGAGTGATTCTTACTTGTCAAAAGGGCAGGGTTGTGCTAGGGTATGCAGCAGCTTCGTGCCGGGAAAGGCACGTTCTTTCATGCAAGGAGACCCCATGCCCCGCAAGAAAAACACCTGTATGTATCTCGTGGCCGCCCTGCTGTTCCTGGGTGGTCTGGGCTATCTGGTCTTTTCCGGCCTGTCGGAGAATACCGTCTATTTCCTCAACGTCTCCGAAGCCAGGGCCGCCACGGCCGACAAGTTGCAGGCGGCCCGCCTGTTCGGCACCGTGGCCCCCGACAACCTGCTCAAGAACGTGGACGGCCCCGGGGCCAGCTTTTTGCTGCAGGACAAGGACGATGCGGGCCTGACCCTGCCCGTGGTTTACAAGGGCGCCGTGCCGGATACCTTCAAGGCGGGCGCCGAGGTCATCGTGGAAGGGGGCCTGCAGCCCGACGGCCGTTTCATGGCCAAGACCCTCATGACCAAGTGTCCTTCCAAGTACCAGAAGGAAAACCGCAAGAGCTAGGGCGGCGCAGGCCGTACCCTTCCTGACGCACGGCCGGGCCTCGGGGGCCGGTCGCGTCCTCACCGGAAATGTGCCGCCATGGCTGGTCGTGGCGTGCCCAAAGGAGCCCCATGTATTTCATTGCCTATGCCATGCAGCTGCTGACCCTGATCTGTGCTCTGGGCGGCAGTGCGCTGGCGCTTCTGCAGCTCTGGCAGCAGCGCGGCGACGCCCTGGCGCTGATCGAAAAGGTCCACTGGGCCATCACCGGCGCCCTTTCCCTGGCGGCGGCCCTGCTGCTGCACGCCCTGTTCTGGAACGACTTCAGCCTGGTCTATGTGGCCAGCTACACGGACCGTGTGCTGCCCGCCTTCTACCGCCTGACGGCCTTCTGGGCCGGGCAGCCGGGCTCCATGCTGTTCTGGGCCTTTTCCGTGGCCATCAGCGGCAGCATCTTTGCCCTGACGCCCGCCTACAAGCGCCTGACGCCCGCCACGCGGCTCTGGTACTGGGGCTTCTTCTACGCCATCATGGCCTTCTTCGCCCTGATCCTCTCCTGCTGGAGCAATCCCTTCGAGATGCAGTCGCCCGTGCCGCCGGACGGCAACGGCCTCAATCCCCTGCTGCAGAACCCCGGCATGATCTTCCACCCGCCGCTGCTCTTCCTGGGCTACGGCGGCTTCACCGTGCCCGCCTGTCTTGCCCTGGCCCAGAGCCTTTCCGGCGGTGAGGGCGAGGACGGCTGGCACCGTGTGACCCGCCCCGTGACCCTGCTGGCCTGGGCCTTCCTGACCGCGGGCATCATCCTGGGCATGTGGTGGGCCTATATGGAACTGGGCTGGGGCGGCTACTGGGCCTGGGACCCGGTGGAGAACGCCTCCCTCATCCCCTGGCTCATCAGCACGGCGGCCCTGCACACCCTCATCGTGCAGGAGCGCCGCAACAAGCTGCATCGCGTGAACGTGGCCCTGATGTGCCTGACCACCATCTCCGCCTTTTTCGCCACCTATCTGGTGCGCAGCGGCGTGGTGCAGTCCGTGCACGCCTTCGGTGACGGCAGCGTGGGCACGCCCCTGACGGTCTTCGTGCTGGGGGGCCTGCTGATCTCCTTCTGGGCGGCCTTCTCCGTGCCCGCGCGCGGGCGCGAGCTGGCGGGCATCGTCAGCCGCGAAGGTTTTTTGGTGATGGTCTGCTGGCTGCTGCTGGCTCTTTCGGTCATCATCCTCGTGGGCACCATGTGGCCGGTCATCAGCCTGCTCTGGACGCCGGAGCCCCACGGCCTGGACGCCAATTTCTACAACCGTGTCTGCGTGCCCCTGGGCATGCTCATCATGCTGCTGCTCATGGTCTGTCCCTGGCTGCGCTGGGACGGCGGCCTGCGTGACGCGCCGCGCTTCTGGCTCGCTCTGGGGGCCTTCGTGGCCTCGGGCGCCGCTTTCTTCTTCCTGGGCTACCGCCAGCCCGTGGCCCTGCTGGCCGCGGCGGGCTCCGTGGCCTGTCTGGCCGGGCTGCTGGCCAGCCTGCCTTCCCTGCCGGGCAAGGGCGGCTGGCGTGCCGTCGGCGCCGCGGGCCTGCATGTGGGCCTGGCGGTGCTGGTGCTGGGCATGGCCTTCTCCGGCCCCTACAAGCAGGAATACGACCTGCTCTTCCAGAACGGCAAGGGCGTGCAGCAGGCCGGTGCCTACCGCGTGGAGCTGCTGGAGGCCCAGCAGGGCCGCGCTGTGGACCATGACTATCTGGAAGCGCGCCTCAAGATCTATGAAGGCGACACGCTGCTGGGCGAGCTCAAGCCGCAGCGCCGCATGTACGACAAGTTCGGTACCATGCAGTTCTCCGAAGTGGACGTGGTCCCCGGTCTGGGCAACGAGCTGTATGCCTCCTTCCTGGGCCTGGATGAGAACGCCTCGGTGCTGATCCGCTTCAGCGTGGAGCCCCTGGTCAACTGGATGTGGATCGGCGGCACGCTCATGTGCCTGTTCCCCTTCCTCATGCTGGCCCGCGGCCGCAAAAAGCAGACGCCCGAAGCGGGGAGCGACGCTCCCGCCGACAACGGGCCGCAGGCCTGAGGCCGCCATCATGCTGCGTCTTGAGAACCTGGCCAAGCTCTACGGCCTCAAGGTGGTCTTCAAAGGGGTGAGCTGCCGCTTCACGGCGGGCAGCATCACCCTGCTGGCCGGGGGCAACGGCGCGGGCAAGAGCACGCTGCTGCGCATCATCGCCGGCCTGTCCCGTCCCTCGGCGGGCGAGGTCATCTTCGACGGCACGGGGGCGGGCGGCGTCGCCCGTGAAGACGGGCCGCGCCTGGCCTATCTGGGGCACGCCACCTTCGTCTATCCGGGCCTGAGCGCGCTGGAGAACCTGCAGTTCTGGGCCCGGGCCCACGGCCTGCGCCCCTCGCGGGCGGAGCTCCTGGCCCTGCTGGAGCATGTGGGGCTGGCCGCCCATGCCGAAGAGCGGGCCGGGGTGTTCTCGCGCGGCATGGCCCAGCGCCTGAACCTGGCGCGGGTGCTGCTGCTGGACGCGGACCTTGTGCTGCTGGACGAGCCCGGCACCGGCCTGGACGTCAATTCCATGGCCCTGGTGCGGCGCGAGATGCTGGCCGCCCGGGAGCGCGGGGCCTGCGTCATCGTGGTCAGCCACGATCTGGCGGGCGACAGCCCCCTGGCCGACCGCCTGCTGCTGCTGGAGAACCGCCGCCTGGCCTATGACGGGCCGCCGCAGGGCCTTGCCGCCGTGGATTCCGTGCTCAACGCGGCCACGGGGAATGTGGCGGCGCCCACTGCCGGGGAGGTTCCCGCATGATATCCTTTGCCTTGACCGTGGCCCGCAAGGACCTGCTGCTGACCTTCACCCGCGGCAGCGGGCTGGTGCAGGGCCTGCTGCTGGGCCTGTTGCTGCTGTTCGTGTTCAGCCTGTCGCAGGGCGTGGGCGAACGCATGAGCCCGCAGGGCGCGGGCGCCGTGTTCTGGCTGGGCTCGGCCTTCTGTCAGGTGCTCATCTTCAATACGCTCTATGCGCTGGAAGAGGCCAACGGCGCGCGTCTGGGCCTGTTGCTGGCCCCGGCCCCCATACAGGCCGTGTGGCTGGGCAAGGCCCTGGCCGGGCTGCTGCTCTTGCTGGTGGCCCAGATGTTCTTTTTGCCCGCCGCCGTGGTCTTCCTGTCGCAGGAGATAGGCGCGCTCTGGCCCGTGGGCCTCGGCACGCTGCTGCTGGTGGACGTGGGCATGTGCGCCCTGGGTTCGCTGCTGGGCGCGCTCTCGCAGGGCGGCGCGGCGCGCGAGTCCCTGCTGAGCATCGTGCTCTTCCCCCTGCTGGTGCCCCTGCTGCTGGCGGGGATCGGCGTGGCGGCCCAGGTGTTCGGTGCGCCCGCGCCTGACGGCCCGGCCTCGTGGATAGGGCTGGCCGCCGCCTTCGACGGTGTCTTTCTGGCTGCCGGACTGCTGCTGTTCGGCTTCATGTATTCGGGAGACGAATGATGCAACGCGCCTTTTCCGTGTGGCCCCTGCTGCTGGTGTTGCTGGGCGGTGCGGCCCTGGCCGTGTGCCAGTGGCTGATCTTTTTCTATGCCCCTGTGGAAGCCCAGCTGGGCCTGATGCAGAAGGTCTTCTATACCCATCTGCCGCTGGCCTGGTGGGCGCTCATCAGCTTTCTGGTGGTCTTCGTGGCGTCCATCGTCTACCTGATCCGGCGTTCCCCGGCCGCTGACCGCGTCTGCGCGGCCGCTGCCGAAGTGGGCGTGCTGCTGGCCGGTCTGGCCCTGGTCACGGGCATGATCTGGGCCCGCCGCTCCTGGGGCGTCTGGTGGATGTGGGATCCCCGCCTGACCACCACGCTGGTCATGTGGTTCATCTATGCGGGCTATCTGGTGCTGCGCGGCCTGGACCTGCCGCCCCAGCGCAAGCGCATGATCTGCGCCGTGGTGGGCGTGGTGGCCTTTCTGGACGTGCCGCTGGTCTTCCTTTCGGCCCGGCTGTGGCGCTCCATCCACCCGGCGGTGTTCGCCTCCAAGGGCGGCGGGCTGGAACCTGAGATGAAGCTGACCGCCATCGCCTGTGTGGCGGCCATGGGCCTGTTCTGGGCGGGCCTGGTGTGGCTGCGCACCCGCCAGCTGGGCCTGCGCGACCGGCTGGACAGCCTGCGCCTGCAGGCGGAAGACTGATTTTCGGTCCCCGGTCTGTCCTGCCCGCCGCATGCGGCGGGATGACGGCCGCGGATGCGCCGCTCCCGGGGAGCGGACAGACGGAGCCGTGCTCCGTCCGGGCTCGGTGAGCCCTGTTTTCAACGGATACAAGCGGGATCCCCGCTTTCAAGGAGTGCCCTATGGACAGCAATTTCCTGTGGCTGGTGGCGGCCGGTGCCGCCGTCTGGCTGGGTCTGGCCGCGTACCTGGTCTTCATGGGCTGTGCCCAGCGTCGTCTGGATGCCCGTCTGCGCCAGATGGAGATCCTGCATGACTGATAGCCGTCTTTCCTTCACCGCCCGCGCCATCATCCTGCTGCTGGGCCTGAGCCTGCTGGTCATGCTGGGCGTCACCATCAAGGAACGTGTCAGCAATCCGCATCTGGTGACCGAACGTCCCACGGCCCCGCAGGGCATGGGACAGGAACAGAACCTGCTGGCCAGCCTGATGCAGAAGGTGGCCGCCGAGCCCACCAACAAGGATGCCCTGATGCATCTGGCCGAACACCTGATGGCCACCCAGGAATGGGACGCCGCAGCCACCTTTGCCCAGCGCGCCGTGGCTCTGGACGTCAACGATCCCCAGCCCCTCTACATGCTGGGCGTCATCCTGCACAATCAGGGCAAGCCGCAGGAAGCGGCCGCGACCCTGGAAAAGGTGGTGGCCCTGCGGGACGACGCCACGGTGCGTTACAGCCTGGGCGTGCTCTACAGCTACTTCCTGCAGCAGAAGGACAAGGGGCGCGCCCATTGGGAGGCCGGCCTTAAGGATCCGAAGATCTCGCCCGAGATGCGGCAAGCCATCGAAGAAGAGCTGAAAAAATAACCCCCTCCCCATCAAAGACAAAAAGGGCGCCCTCGGGCGCCCTTTTTTCATGCCCTGTGGCCGACAGGAGATGGAGGCTACATTGAGGCCCCCTCTTCACCGTCACCAGCCTTTGCCCGGCATCCTCTCCTTCCGGCCCGTTCCGGGGCAGGCAACCTGCCTTCTTTATTAAAAATTCCTTTGTGACTTGAGACCTCTCCCCTCAGGGAGACAGTCCGCACGCCCCCTGTCCGTCGGCTGCGGAGGCGGTAGCCGTTGCCCGCACCAGCGGGCTTACAGATAGAGACAGCGCTTTCATGGGCTGTCTTGCCGCGTAACACATTGCTGTCTTTAGAGGATGTCCGGCATGTTTTTTGATTTTAAAAGGTGTGGTAATCTCGTCCCATGAAACAAACAGATTTTCGTGATGTGCCTGATGAGCTGTGGGAACGTATCGAGCCTCTCCTTGCCCCGTTCAAACGAAAAAGAAGCGGCGGCAGCAAACCGCTTGCGCAGCGCACGGTTCTGGCAGGAATCCTCTACAAATGCCGGACTGGATGCCAATGGGCCATGCTTCCCGCCTGCTATGGATCAAAAAGCACTGTCCACGAGCACTTCCAGCGATGGAACAAAGCTGGCATCATGGCGGAGATTTTTCGCATCCTTCTTGCTGAATATGGGGAAAAGGTCGGCGTCGACGCCCAATGGCAGGCTATGGACGGCACCTTGCTGCAAGCCCCGACGCGCTCTCAAAAAATCAGCGACTGAGGGCCTTGGACGCAACCCGACGGACAGGGGCCGAAGCGGCGGCAAGATACATCTCCATGTGGATGGTCAGGGTATTCCTCTGGGAGTGACAGTCACAGGTGCCAATGTTCATGACAGCCGCCTGATAGAAGCGACGCTGAAGAACTCCCGGGAAATGGGCGGCTGGTTTCTGGGGTCTGCCGTACGCCATCTCTGTCTGGACAAGGGCTATGACTACCCGCGAGTCAGCGAAGAAGTCTACGTAAACGGATTTGAGGAGCATATCCGCAGCCGGGGGGAAGAAGTTCGGGACCGCTGGAGGACTCCTGCCCGCCGTTGGGTAGTAGAGCGGACATTCGCCTGGTTGAAGGGTTTTCGGAGCTTGCGCACTCGCTACTGTTGTTACCTCGTCAATTTTATGGGGCTACTTTACCTTGCTTTGGCCTGTATCCTTTGGAGAAAACTGGTATAGCAAGATGTATGCCGGACATTCTCTTATCCGTAGCTTCCTGCGTCGCAACGGCTAAAGCTCAGCCGGCGGATGGGGCGACTGTGGATTGAAACATCAGGTCTTGCCCTTTCCCGGTGTCCACCACGAAAAAAGCCGCTCACCATGGAGCGGCCTTCCAGCTTTTCCTCTCTTGTTCCCTTTCGTGCCCATGCCGGGAACACAGCGCCATCCCTGCCCTCCGGACAGCGACGGGGACAGGCAACATCACCAGAGCAAAAGTTTTTTCGGGGATGGGGGCGTGGGGGAAGGGGCAGTTTTTACCAAAAAACGCCCCTTCCCCCACAACTCTCCCAAACACCTTCCTCCCCGCCCGACACTCAGCCACGCAGCCAGTGGCCGGGATGGACCTCGCGCCACGTGCCGTCGCTTTCGTCATCAGGACAGGGCAGGATCTCCTTGCGTTGCTCGAACAGGGGATCCGGCACGGGCATGGCCGAGAGCAGGGCCCGGGTGTAGGCATGCAGGGGCCGGGCGAACAGCTCTTCCGTGGGGGCCAGCTCCACCAGGCGGCCGTGACGCATGACGCCCACGCGGTCGCAGAGGTAGCGCACCATGGCCAGATCGTGGGCGATGAACAAAAAAGTGAAATCGTGCCCCTGCCGCAGATGGCGGAACAGGGCCATGATCTGGGCCTGGATGGAGACATCCAGCGAGGCCACGGGCTCGTCGGCCACGATGAAGCGCGGCTCCAGGGCCACGCTGCGGGCGATGGCCACGCGCTGGCGCTGGCCGCCGGAGATCTCGGCCGGATAGCGGTCCAGGAAACCGGCATCGAGACCCACATGCCCCAGCAGGCGGACGACTTCTTCCCGGCGCTGGCGGGCATCGCGGAAGACGTTCTGGATGACGAAGGGCTCGGCGATGATGTCTTCCACGCGCATGTGCGGGTTCAGGGCCGCGGAGGAATCCTGGAAGATGATCTGCATCTGGCGCCGGCGTTCCTGCCGCAGGTGCGGGGCCTGGTCGTGGATGTCGTGCCCGTCGAAGAGGATGCGGCCCGTGGTGGGCGGATACAGGCCCATGACGGCGCGGGCCAGCGTGGACTTGCCGCAGCCGGATTCCCCCACCAGACCGAACATCTCGCCCCGGCGGACGGCAAGGTCGAGCCCGTCCACGGCCCGGACGGTCAGGCCCCTGCCGGGACGGAAGTGCAGACGCAGATCCTGCAATTCCAGCAGGGGGCGGCCGTCATCGTCGGGGGCGTGGCCGTGCGCATGGTCCTTTGTGGTTGCCGCGGCTGTTCCCTGCTGGGCGGCCAGACGGTCATGCAGGCGCTGGTGCCCCTCTCCGAAGGCATAGCGGCTGTCGGACATCTCCAGCGCATGGGCGCTGTCGGTCCAGCACAGGCTGGCACTGCCCCGGCCCGGCGTGATGTGCAGGGGAGGCTCCACTTTGGGGGCCTGCGGGTGCAGCAGCCAGGTGGCGGCCTTGTGCCCGGGGCTGACCTCGAAAAAGGGCGGCATGCGCTGGTAGTCCACCTTCATGGCCCAGGCGTTGCGCTCCGCAAAGGCATCGCCCGGCGGCGGGTCCAGCAGGCTGGGCGGCATGCCGGGGATGCCCCGCAACTGCCCGCTGCGCACGGCCAGCGCGGGCAGGGCCCCCAGCAGGCCCCAGGTGTAGGGATGCCGGGGATCGTAGAAGACATCGGCGGCGCTGCCGGTCTCCACCAGACGCCCCGCGTACATGACGGCCACCCTGTCGGCCACGCGGGCCACCACGCCCAGATCGTGCGAGACGAGGATGATGCCCACGCCGGTCTTGCGCTGCACGTCGCGCAGCAGATCCAGCATGCGGGCCTGCACGGTCACGTCCAGCGCGGTGGTGGGCTCGTCGGCCAGCAGGATGCGCGGGCCCAGGGCCAGGGCGATGGCCAGCACGCAGCGCTGCCGCATGCCGCCGGAAAAATAGTGCGGTTGCAGGCGCATGCGCGCCTCGGGATCGTCGATGCCCACCAGTTCCAGCAGTTCGAGGGCCCGCTGCCGGGCCTGCTCCGGGCGCATGCGGCGATGGCGGCGCAGGGCCTCCATGATCTGGTCGCCCACGGGCAGGGTGGGGTTGAGGCTGGCCATGGGATCCTGGAAGAGCATGGCGGCCTGCGGGCCGCGCACGGCGCGCATCTGCCGCTCGCTGCAGGGCACGATGTCGCGGCCTTCCAGCAGGATGCGGCCCGAGATGCGGGCATTGTCCGGCAGCAGGCGCAGGATGGAGCGGCAAAGCACGGACTTGCCGCAGCCCGATTCGCCCACGATGGCCAGGGTCTCCCCGGCGTGCAGTTCCAGATCGACGCCGCGCACGGCCTGTACCTGTCCGGCGGGGGTAGCGAAGGTGATGTGCAGGTCTTCCAGTTGCAGCAGGGGCGTCATGGCAGGAGCGGGGTTGAGGTTGGAGAAGGGCGGCCGGACATTGTACGGCGCGGGGACGGCAGCCGCGCCCGCGTCTTTTCCCGGCGGGCCATCCGGCCGGTGCGGCGCGTCAGGTTCGGGACAGGGGGCCGCAGGACGGCAGACGACGGGGGCACCGCGTCCGGCCTGCGGACGACGGCACCCCCGTCAGAAACATCTTCCCGCGGCGTCTAGCGTTGCAGGGTCCAGTCTTCGATGTTCCACATGACGCCCACGGCATGATGCCCCAGGACGCGGGTGGTATCCAGCCCCTTGAGACCGGCCACGCTCACATAGTTGCCGTGCAGGTAGACCAGGGGCAGCTGCGCGGGCATGGCGGCATAGGCCACTTCAAAGGCCTGATAGGCGGCCTTGCGCTTGGCGGGGTCCTCGGTGGCGCGGCCCTCACGCAGCAGCTCGTCCACCTTGGGGCTGGAATAGGCCATGTTGTTGTCGCTGGCGCCGGTGACGAAGCTCTTGAACACGCCGTCGGGGTCGAACTCGGCGGCAAAACCGGCCAGATAGCCGTTGTAACCGGCCTTCCAGTCGAAGCGCGTGACCAGGGCGATGTTCATTTCCACCCCGGCTTTCTTGAACTGGCGGGACAGGACGTTGATGATGTCCACGCGCTCTTCTTCGTAGTCGCGCACCTGGATGGTGAAGGAGAAGCGCTCGCCGTTGCGGGCGTAGATGCCGTCCGGGCCCTTTTTCCAGCCCAGGCGCTCCATCTCGGCCGCGAACTTTTTCAGGTCATAGGGATAGACGTCGGCAGTGGGGTTGCCGCCCAGAGGGCTGGTCTGGATGGGGCTGAAGGCCGGGAAGCCCTGGCCCGCCAGCACGCCGTCCACGATGGCCTGCTTGTCCACGGCGTAGTTGAGCACCGCGATGGAGTCCTTGTTGCGCTGCCAGAAGGGCGTGTGGAAGTCCATGGCCACCGTGCGCAGGTCGGCGGTGGTGAAGTCCACGGTGGTGAAGCCGTCCTTGCCGCGGAAGGTGCGGGCATACTTGGCGTTGAGCCAGGCCAGGTCGGCCTCGCCGGAACGCAGCATGAGGGCCTTGGTGCTCTCCACGGCCACGGTCTTGTAGACGATACGCTCGATGGACGGCACCTTGCCGTAATAGTCCGTGTTGCGCTCCAGCACGATCATGCCGCCGGCCGTGTCCCAGGAGACGAACTTGAAGCGGCCGGTGCCCACGGGAGCGTGGTTGGCGGGTACGGTGTTGATGTCGTGGCCCTCATAGAGGTGGGCGGGCAGGATGCCCATGCAGAAATTGTCCAGCATGGCCGCATTGACCCGCGCCAGCCGGATGACCACGGTGCGCTCGTCCGGGGCCGAGATCCGGCTGATGTCCTGATAGTTGCTGGTGATGGTGGAGGTCAGGGTCTTGTCGCTGGTCAGGGCCGTGTAGGTGTAGACCACGTCCCGGGCGCTGAAGGGCGCGCCGTCGTGCCATTTGACCCCGTCGCGCAGGTGGAAGGTATAGGTCAGGGTCTTGGGATCATAGTCCACGCTTTGGGCCAGGTCGGGCACGGGCAGGCCCTTGGCGTCGAACTTCATGAGCCCGGAAAAGATGATGGTGGGCAGTTCCTGATGGGGGCTGAGCACGGGGTTGATGGTGTCCTCGTTCTCGCCGGCATAGACCAGGGTGTTGGCCATGTCGGCGGCCGGGGCCGGATGGGCGGTCAGCAGGGCCAGAGCCAGCAGGCAGCAGGACAGCAGGGATCGTTTCACGGCGGGGTTCCTCGGCGGCGGGCCCGGGGCCCGGGTTGAAGGTTCTCGGCGGACGGGGGGACAAAGATGCCCCCGGGCGGGCGGCATGTATCCGGGGCAGGCGGGGCCTGCCGGTGTTCAGAGATTGCTGGGGCCCCGGACGCTGTTGCGGCGGAAGTGGTGGCCCAGGCTCGTGATGCAGAGCAGGGCCGTCACCAGGAACAGGCCGGGGATGAGGATCACCCACCAGGTATTGAGCAGCAGGGCCTTGTCGGCCAGGGCCAGCATGCTGCCCCAGGAAAGTTCGTCCACAGGCAGGCCAAGGCCCAGGAAGCTGAGGGTGGATTCCATGGCGATGCTGGTGCTGACGGCCGAGATGACCACGAAGAGGATGGCCGAGACCACATTGGGCACCAGATGGCGGCGCATGATCCAGCCAAAGCTGCCGCCCATGCAGCGTGAGGCCAGGATGTATTCGCTGTGGCGTATCTGGCGCACCTCGCCGCGCACGATGCGGGCCAGGGCGAACCAGCCCGTGACGCCGATGAGCAGGGCGATGCTCAGGGCGTTCTGGGGGCCCAGAAGGGAGACGGCCAGCAGCAGCACCAGCAGCACGGGGATGCTCTGGACGAGCTCCACAAGGCGCATGAGCAGGGCGTCGGTACGGGCCGGGGCGATGCCGGACAGGCAGCCGTAGGCCACGCCCAGCACGGTGATGACCGCGGCGCTCAGCAGGCCGATGAGCAGGGAGGCCCGGCCGCCGAACCAGATGATGGAATAGATGTCCCGGCCCAGGGAGTCTGTACCGAAAAAGAACCGGCTGCCGGGCGGGGTGTTGCGGTCGGCAAGGTAGAATTCGGCGGGGTCGTGGTTGGCCAGCCAGGGCGCGCACAGGCAGCCCAGCACCAGCAGGAGCAGCAGGCACAGGGGCAGCAGGGGCAGACGGGCCAGGCGCTGCCGCCGGCCGGGACGGCGCAGGGCCGGGCGGTGTTCCCGCCAGCCCGCGCCCACCAGCTCGAAGGCATCGTCGGGGAGGGCCTCCTCCGGCCGGGTCGCGGCGCTGTGGGGGGCCGTACGGGTCTCGTCCATCAGCAGACCACCTCACCGCTCTTGATGCGCGGGTCGATGGCCTCGTTGATGCTCTGGGCCAGCAGACTGCTGCTGATGACCATGGCCCCGGTGAACAGGACCATGAGCATGAGCAGGTTGTAATCGTGATACTTGGCGCTGGAGATGGCCAGCAGGCCGATGCCGGGATAGTTGAACACGGCTTCGGCCACATAGGTGCCGCTGAGCACATGCGGGATGGAGATGGCCATGATGCCCACCACCGTGGGCATGACGTTGCGCAGGCAGTGGCTCCAGAGTACGCGGGTGCGGCCCAGGCCCTTGGAGCGGGCCAGCAGCACATAATCGCGCCGTACTTCGTCCAGCAGCTTGTTGCGGATCATGTAGGCGTAATACCACAGGTGGCTGGCCACCATGACGGCCAGCGGCAGCACCAGATGACGGGCGCGGTCGGCGATGTCGCCGGCCTTGCCGTAGCTGTAGGCGCCGCTGCTGGGCAGCCATTCCAGATTGACGCTGAAGACCAGCACCAGCAGCACGCCCAGCCAGAAGGCCGGGACATAATAGGCCGTGGTGCCCACCCGGCAGATGAGGCGGTCCAGGGCGCTGTGCTCGAAGCGGGCGCAGAGCAGGGCCAGGGCGATGGCCAGCACGAAGACCAGCGCGTAGGCCAGCCCGCCCAGCAACAGGGTGTTGCCCAGCAGGGGCAGGACCACGTCCACCACCGGGCGCTTGTATTTGAGCGACATGCCGAAGTCGCCGTCCAGCACGTTGCCGGCCCAGCGTTGGTACTGTTCCCAGATGGGGCCGTCCAGGCCCAGGCGCCGGCGGGCGGCGTCCAGCTCGGCGCTGCTCATGGATTGCACGGCATCGCCGTAATAGGATTGCAGGGGATCGCCGGGCGTCAGGCGCGAGATGTAGAAGACCGCCAGCGAGAGCGCCAGCAGCATCAGCACCAGCAGCGCTGCCTTGCGCAGCAGGGAGGCTATGAGGGTCGGCATGACATCCTCCGGTCGGCCTGACGGTCGTATCCGGTTTTGGTGTTACAAATTGCAAATCCGTGTCACGGCTATTTAGGGCCATAAAAGCTGCCGTGTCAAGGCAGGGGCCGGAAAAAAGCGGACATGGCGTGCTTTTGCGCCATCATGCGGACAGGAGCGGCGCGTGCGCGTCCGGCTGTCTGTTGCCGCTGCCCGCCGCCTGAGGGGATGGTCACCAAAACATGGAAAAATCATTCCTGATTCTGCCGAAAACGTGACAAGAGCCGGGAAATGTCGTATGCCTTGCGCAGTCTTCGCGAGACGTTCAGCCCCTAAAGAGAGCCGCCGCAGTGTCCCATCTGACCCGAGAAAAACTGGAAGCCCTTTCCCGCTGCTGGGAGCAGTGGGAAGCCGAGGCCGCCACGCCCCAGCGCAAGGTGGCGCGTGCCCGGCTGCATCTGTTGTTCCTGCTGCTGCGCTACGGCGGCCTGCGCCTTGGCGAGGCGCTGGAGCTGGACGCCCGCAAGGATGTGGACACCGTGACCGGTATGGTGCATGTTCCGGGTCCCAACAGCCGGGACGTACTGCTGCCCCTGAGCGCCATGCGCCATGTGCGCCGCATCCTGAGCCTGCCCGAGGCCGAGAGCATGGGCAGGGACTTTTTGCACTTCGACCAGGGCTTCATCCGCAAGAGCTTTTATGCCGTGGCCCGGCCGCTGGGGCTGGACAGGGCCATGGTGGGGCCGCGCGCCATCCGCTACGCCCGCGGGCTGGAGCTTCTGGACCTGCATGTGCCGGTCAACCTGGTGCAGAAATTCCTGGGCCAGCAAAAGCCTTCGCAGATCGCGGCCTTCCTCAACTTCTCCGACGGCGCCGCGCGGCGCATGGTCCAGAACAAGACCCTGGGGCCCTCGTCCGGCACGGACCCGCTCTGCAATTCCTTTCTGGGCATCGTGGAGGACATCTCCGTGGGCATGCGCATGGCCTCGGTGAGCGTGCGCACCTTCGGCGACATGCGCCTTGGCGTGCAGTGCAGCACGCGCCAGTTCGTGCATATGGAGATCCACGCCAACCAGGTGGTCACCGTGCTGGTGGACCCGGAACAGATCGTGCTCTCGCGCAGCCGTGCCACGCTCAGCATGGGCAACTGCCTGCCCTGCACGGTGCAGAGCATCCACCAGGACCAGGTGGAGTCCTTCGTCTCGCTGGAACTGGGCGACGGCTCGCGTCTGTGCGCCACGGTGGAGACGCCGGGCCTGCTCCGGGTGGGCATCCACGAGGGCCAGAAAGTCTACGCCCATTTCCCGTCACGGGCCGCGCGCCTGTGTCTGGACTGATATTTCCCGCAAGGGGCCGCCGTTCCGAACCGGCGGCGCATCATCAACCAATCAAGGAGTCGTATCATGAAAAACCTGAAAAAACTGTTCCTGCCCGTGCTGGCCGCCGCCTTCCTGGCCGCTCCGGCCCAGGCTGCCGACACGCTGATGATGGCCACCACCACCAGCACCCAGGATACCGGCCTGCTGGAATTCCTGGCCCCCACCTTCCAGAAAGAGACCGGCATCGAGCTGAAATGGGTGGCCGTGGGCACCGGCAAGGCCCTGGAGATCGCCAAGAACTGTGACGCCGACGTGCTGCTGGTGCACGCCCCCGCCGCTGAAAAGGAATTCGTCAAGGCCGGTCACGGTATCGACCGCCGTCAGGTGATGTACAACGACTTCGTGGTGGTGGGCCCCAAGGCCGACCCCGCGGGCGTCAAGGGCAAGGACACCGCCGCCGCCCTCAAGACCATCGCCGACAAGAAGGCCTCTTTCGTGAGCCGCGGCGACCAGTCCGGCACCCACAAGGCCGAACTCAAGCTGTGGAAGCAGTCCGGCCTCAATCCCGACAAGGAAGCCTTCTACATCTCCGCCGGCCAGGGCATGATGGCCACCCTGAACATGGCCGCTGAAAAGAGCGCCTACACCCTGACCGACCGCGGCACCTGGATCAAGTTCAACGCCCGGCAGGGCGCCAAGAACCCCCTGGCCATCGTGGTGGAAGGTGACAAGGCCCTGTTCAACCAGTACAGCGTCATCACCGTGAACCCCAAGCAGTGCCCCAAGACCAAGGCCGACCTGGGCAAGAAGTTTGAAGACTGGTGGGTGGCCCCCTCCACCCAGAAGCGCATCGCCGAGTTCAAGCTGGAAGGCAAGCAGCTCTTCTTCCCCAACGCCGGCAAGTAGCGTTTTTCCGTCCGTTGGCGGGGACGGTCTCCGGGCCGTCCCCGTTTTGTTTTTCGACCTCCCTCCACGGATTCCCTCCGTCGCATTCCTGGTGATCTATGGACTATCTGGTCAACGGCTTCTGGGCGGCCTTCGCCCTGCTGGCCAATATGGACGACGCCACCTTCTCGGCCATCACGGCCACGCTGGTGTCCACGTCCTACGCCATGGCGGCATCGCTGCTCATGGGCCTGCCCATGGGCTTTGCCCTGGGCTATTGTGATTTTCCCGGCAAAAAGGTCTTGCGCCTCATCTCCGACACCCTGCTGGCCTTCCCCACCGTGCTCATCGGCCTGCTGGTCTATGCCTTCATCACCTATCGCGGCCCGCTGGGCGAATGGGGCCTGCTCTTCACCCTGCCGGGCATGGCCATCGGCCAGACCCTGCTGGCCCTGCCCATCGTGGTCTCGTGGGTGGCCCAGGCCGTGGAGGGCCTTGACCCCCGCTGCCGCCAGACCCTCCTGACCCTGGGCGCCCGGCCCCTGCAGCTGGCCTGGCTGAGCCTGTGCGAAGTGCGCTTCGCCATCGCCATGGTCTGCCTGACCGCCTTCGGCCGCGTCATCACCGAGGTGGGCATCGCCATGATGCTGGGCGGCAACGTGCGCTATCATACCCGCACCATGACCACGGCCATCGCCCTGGAGACCAGCAAGGGCGAGTTCGCCCAGGGCATCGCGCTGGGCCTGGTGCTGCTGTTCATGGCCTTTGCCATCAACGTGCTCATGACCTTCATCAAGCACCGGGGGCGCATATGAGCCTTTTGTACGAAGTCCGCGGCCTGGTGCGCCGTTACGGCCGCGTGACCGCGCTGGACCTGCCCGCCCTGGGCGTGGACGAGCTGCGCATCCACAGCGGCCAGGTGCTGACCCTGGTGGGCTACAACGGCAGCGGCAAGTCCACCCTGCTGCGCCTGCTGGCCTTTCTGGAAGAGCCCGACGAGGGCCGCATCATCTATCATGGCGGCGAGGACCCGCGCCGCGAGGTGAGCCTGCTGCTCCAGGAGCCCTATCTGCTCAAGACCACCGTGTTCGAGAACGTGGTGCTGGGCCTGAAGCTGCGCGGCCGCCGGGACGGTCTGGAGGACGCCTATCAGGCCGCCATGCGGCAGGTGGGCTTCGATGATCCCGATGCCATGCGCCGCCGCGGGCCAAATGCCCTTTCCGGCGGGGAACGCCAGCGCGTGGCCCTGGCCTCGCGCCTGGTGCTGCGTCCGCGCGCCCTGCTGCTGGACGAGCCCACCTCCAACGTGGACGTACGCAGCGCCCGCGCCATCGCCGCCGCCGTGGCCCGGTGCCGGGCCGAAGGCGCGGCCATCGTCTGTTCCACCCACGATCCCGCGCTCATGCAGGCCCTGGGCGGGGAACAGCTCAAACTGGGCCAGGGCTGGAGCCTGGACGGCTAGAGGGCGGGTTTCTGGGCGGGGAAGGCGGGCGGCAGGCTATCGAAGCTCAACGGACGCCCGATCAAAGGCAGGAATGCCGGTTACGGCGCACCGTACAACCTCCTCATGAAAAGAGCGGTTGTACGGCGCGCCTGAAAGAGACGCCGAGCGGCCTCGCGGCCGGGGCTAGAATTCCACGCGCAACCCGGCGCTCACGCTCCAGGGCGTGGAAGCCTTTTGCCCGTCCTCGCGTTCGAACTCCGCATAGAGGCGGGCGTTGCTTGCGAATTGCAGGTCGAAGCCCGCGCCGTAGTAGCCGCGCGTGCCGCGCAGGTCGTCCGAGAACTCGATGCCGTTGACCAGGACTTTCTGGTCCCCCGCGAACTCATGGTTCACGCCGCCCTTGATGTACGGCTGGAAGTAGCGGCCTTCGTCGAGGTCCCACTTTTTGCCCAGCACCAGCCCGGCGCGGCCGGTAAGGGCGTAGGCATCATCCTGTTCTTCCACCTTCATGCCGTTGCTGGTCGTGAAGTCCGTGCCCTTCATCCAGTACCAGGAAAGCTGCAGCTGCGGCTCCACGAAAAAGCCGTCGTCAAAGCGGAACATGCGGCCAAATTCCTGACTGATGCCGCCGCCGTAGGTGTTGTAGGAGCCGTGCACGCGCGTGCCGTCCAGCATGCGGGTCTTGAGGTCCTGGTCATACCAGTCCCAGCTCAGGACGGTGTCCGAATACCAGCCGTCGCCATGCTGCCAGGTGGCATAGGCTGCCAGACCGTAAGAGCGGCTGTCGCCGGAACCGTCATGCAGGCCATCGATGCGCTGGTCGGCCTTGGTGAGCTGGCCGCGCACGCCGAACAGCCACTTGTTGTTTTCGTTTTGCTCCACAAGGCGGTCATAGCCGAAGGACGTGCCGTAAAAGTTCTGGCTGAAGTCGATGCCCGCCAGACCGGAGAGTGTGTTCTCCTGCGTGAAGCCGCGCACCCACAGGCCGTCCGTGCCGGTGCCGTGACGGATCTCGCCCAGGCGCTCGCGCAGGTCGGAGAGCTGGCCCATGTACATGGCGTAGGCCGAGGCCATGCCCGACAGGCCCAGCACGGTCTCGCCGGTGGGGGATTTTTCACCGCCGGCGGAACGTTGCAGGTACCATTCCCTGCCGTCGGGGTTCCCCGAGCTGCCCAGATCCCTGCTGGCAAGCTCGTACAGGTAGAGGCCCGCATCCACCTTGCCGCCTTCGTTGGCCAGCGAGAAGGAGGCGGTACCGCCATTCTGCCGGACGATGAAGTTATTCATGGCTGCCTGTGATGGTTCGCCGCCGCTGGCCTTCACGTCCAGCTTGTGGTCGCCGCTGGCTTCACCGTTGATGACGATCCGGTCGGTATCGTTGTTGATATTCGTATCGACGACAAAGGTGCCGCCGTCGCCGTCCAGCGTATCCAGGGTCAGGGTACGGGCATTCGTTGCCGAACCTGTCCGGCCGGATGTGAGATCGACCGTGCCCTCGCCATCCACCGTGCCACTGCCATTCAGGTTAAGCCCGGACAAGGTGGAGTTCCCCGTCATGTTCCAGCGGGCGCCGTTGGCGAAGGCAAGCGTGGTCGTTCCCGTGCCTTTGTCCGCCGTACCTGTCAGGAAGGATTCTTTCGTGTTGAAGCTGGCGGAAATGCTTCCCTCCTGTTCATTCGAAAGGTTACCCGTGATTTGTGTGGTGAATGAAGCGGAGCCTTCAGCATCATTGATGGTAAACTTCCCTTGGTATGGTGTGCTGATGCCGTTATGGAGGATGACCGTACCGCTCTGGATGTTGGCGATGGATTTTGAAAAACCTTTTATACTGTGTATTTCAACAGTATTATCTTTAGTGTTATCTATTTTAAATTCGTTAAAGTTTTTAATAGAACCAGTTATTGTGATATTTGAATTATTTCCAGTGAATACGGATCGCTCAAAAGACCCGTAACTAGTCTCGACAGCACAATCGACATTTTCTACCTTCAATGTCGAACCTGTGACGGTCACTGTTGTAAACTGGCCTATATTTTTTATGGTTCCGTCAAAATTTTCTATCTTCGCGACAAGATCTATTCTATCTTTCATGCCATAAAGTGGATGAGTTTTATTATATCCGTAAAGAGAAGATTGGGAAAGATCTGGTGAGGAATGCTCTTCCTGTCCTGTGATGATCACTTCCCCTGATATCGTCGTAGCTGTCTTGTCGGGGGAGCTTTGACAGTAAATGGCATAGACATTTCCGGTTACTTTAGCAGTACCTGATATCTGTACAGTGTTATTTTGTAAGCTACCGGCATTCGCATAGCCACCGACAACGGCTATTTGTTCGTCATTAAAGGCTCCCCCTGTAAGTATACCTCCAGAAAGATTAACACTATTGCCTACGGCTTTACCATTCTTTCCGGTTGCCATGCCACCGATGACGACACCAGAAAACGTGCCGCTGTCTATGTTTACGCTATTATTATTCGCTTCTTTTCCTGCATATCCGCCTATCACGGAAATATCAATCTCCCCCTGATCGAAGCCAATTTTATTCCCCTTTACTGTAATAGTACTTTGTTTTATACTTACATTATTATTTAATGCTTGAGATCTTTTTGCGCTATCTGGATATCTAGTGTCAGCCTTTCCGCCATATATGCCATTAACGTCATCATTGCGTCCCTCTATGATCAGGCTATTTCTGCTTGCATCAACAGCCCCGTTCCCCCAATCCCCTGTTGCCTCTCCACCATAAACAATATCAGGCAAGGGGCCTGACGTACTATTATATGTGATATTCTTATCGCTTGCTTCGCCGGGGCCATAAGCCAAAACGTTTTCCCCCACGCCCATCACCAGCATGGCGGCCACAGCCAGTGAACCGAACGTATTAACAAGACGGCATTTTTTCAGTACGGCGCGATAACGGTTAGCCAGGTTCCGCAAGGCATTGCGCGACAGTTTCACATGCTCCTCCTACATTTTGCTGCCAGGCCGGACATCCCGCGCTGGCGTTGGCAGTGACGAAAAAGCGTACTTTTTCGCCATGCGGCATGTACTGTTGTGTGGAATGCACTTGCTATTTACAGGTGGTTATTTCTACAGTAATATTTGTGGAATCATATGACTGGCGAAAAAGTACACCTTTTTGCCATGTTCAATCTTCAGACTTTTTTATGGATTCTGCACGGTAACGGAATGTTGACCGTGCCATGCCGCACTGTTCCGCGGCTTTGACAGCGGAGATTTTTCCTGTCTTCCACAGTTCGTACATTTCGGAAAAATTGGGAGGCAGGGGCCTTGGTTCCCGTCCCAGGCGAATGCCCCGCAGCCGTGCAGCGGCGATGCCTTCGGCCTGGCGTCGCCGGATGTTTTCCCGCTCGTTCTGGGCCACGAACGAGAGCACCTGCAGCACGAGGTCGGCAATGAAGGTCCCCAGCAGGTCCCTGTCCCTCCGGGTATCCAGCAGCGGCATGTCCAGTACAAGGATGTCCACATGCCGTTCCTGCGTGAGCAGCCGCCATTGCCGCTGTATTTCCTCATAATTGCGGCCCAGACGATCGATGCTCGTGACGCAGAGCTGGTCGCCGGGCCGGAGCCGTGCCAGCAGGTCTTCGTACCGGGGACGGCGGAAGTCCTTGCCCGACATCCGGTCGGTGAAGATCCTGTGCCTGGGGATGCCCTGCCGTTGCAGGGACAGATGCTGGCGCTCTGCGTTCTGGTCGGTGCTGGATACACGGGCGTAACCGTACACGCTGTTCATGGCATGCTCCTTGGTATGGCTGGCCGGCCGGGCAGCCAGCCGGTGGTGCCCCGCCCGGCCGGGGCCTGTCCTTTTTCCGGGACACTGCGGAGGGGATACGCCATCCGCCGCGGGGGAGGCAGCCATGCGGGCGTGTTGCCGGAGATGGGGAGGGGCGCCGGAACCGGATGCAAAAAACACGCTTTTTCCATCTTTTTTGCCGACAGATGGAAAAAGCGTGTTTTTTGTCATGTCATATGAAAAATCCCGGCTGGGTCGCCGGGAAAATGTGGCCTGTGGCCGGAAGCGTGTCCGTTTTGGGGAGGGGCAGGGCCGGAAGCGTGTCTGTTTTTCCGTTTTCTTGACCAAATTTTTTTTGCGGGACTAAGGTGGGTCAAACTGGATGGATGTACTGCTGAACTGCCTTGTTTTGCATCAATCAAAGGAGAGTCTCATGTTCCGTTTCCTGCGGGTCAACATGGCCGCCAAGACCTGTGTGTTTGAAGATATCCCCGAAGAATACGCCGGTCTGGGCGGTCGTGCCCTGACCTCCACCATCGTGGCGCGCGAAGTCAACCCCATCTGTACGCCGCTGGGCCCCCACAACAAGCTGGTGTTCGCTCCCGGCCTGCTGGGCGCCACCAACAGCCCCAACGGCAACCGTATTTCCGTGGGCTGCAAGAGCCCCCTCACCGAAGGCATCAAGGAATCCAACTCCGGCGGTCAGCCCGGCGGCCATCTGGCCAAGCTGGGCATCATGGCCATCATCGTTGAAGACATGGCCACCGAAGGCGAATGGTGGCAGCTGGAACTGAGCAAGGACTCCGCCAAGCTGGTGCCCTCCACCGTGGCCGGCCTCAACAACTTCGACGCCGTCGCCAAACTGGTGGAGACCTACGGCGACAAGTGCAGCTATGTGACCATCGGCCGCGCCGGTGAGTTCAAGCTGACCGCCGCCAGTATCGCTTTCACCGACCGCGAGCTGCGTCCCATGCGTCACGCCGGCCGCGGCGGCGTGGGCGCCGTCATGGGTTCCAAGGGCCTCAAGGCCATCATCATCAACCCCGAGGGCGGCAAGAACCATCCTCTGGCGGATGAAAAGGCCTTCCGCGAAGCTTCCAAGCGCTTCGCCAAGGCTCTGACCGAGCATCCCATCACCGGCAAGGGCCTGGCCGAATACGGCACCGGCGTGCTGGTGAACATCCTGCACGAAGCCGGCGGTCTGCCCACCGCCAACTTCACCGTGGGCCAGTTCGACAAGCACGAAGGCGTGTCCGGCGAGACCATGAACCGCCTGACCAAGGAACGCGGCGGCGAAGGTGCCGTGGCCCACGGCTGCATGAGCGGCTGCATCATCCGCTGCTCCGGCCTGTTCCCCGACAAGCAGGGCAAGTTCCAGAGCAAGTGGCCTGAATACGAGACCCTGTGGTCCTTCGGTCCCCACAGCGGCATCAGCGACATCGACGCCGTGAGCCGCTTCGACTACATGTGCGACGACATCGGTGTGGACACCATCGACGTGGGCGTGGCCGTGGGCGTTGCCATGGCCGGCGGCGGCATCCCCTACGGTGATGCCGAGGCCGTGAAGGCCGCCATGCAGGGCATCAGCGACGGTACCCCCCTGGGCCGCATCATCGGCTGCGGTACCGCCACCACCGGCCGCGTGTTCGGCGTGCGCCGCGTGCCCTGCGTCAAGGGCCAGAGCCTGCCCGCGTACGATCCTCGCGCCGTCAAGGGCGTGGGCGTGACCTACGCCACCACCCCCATGGGCGCCGACCACACCGCCGGTTACGCCGTGACCGCCAACATCCTGAGCTGCGGCGGCAAGGTCGATCCGTTGAAGCCCGAAGGCCAGATCGAACTGTCCCGCAACCTGCAGATCGCCACGGCCTCCGTGGACTCCGTGGGCCTGTGCCTGTTCACCGCCTTCGCCATCCTGGACATCCCGGATGCCCTGGCCGCCATCGTGGACATGCTCAACGCCAAGTACGGCTGGCAGCTGACCGGTGACGACGTGGTCACCCTGGGCCAGCGCATCCTCTCCACCGAAATCGACTTCAACCGTCGTGCCGGCATCACCGAATCCGCCGACCACCTGCCCGATTTCTTCGTGGACGAGCCCGTGGCCCCGCACAACACGACCTTCGACATCTCGCACGAAGAGCTGAAGACGGTCTTCAACTGGATCAAGAAGTAGCATAGACTGAGACCGGGCCCGCCTTTGGGGCGGGCCCGGATCGTCACACTTTTTCTTGACCGGCGGACGCCATCATCGGAGGCAGCATGAGCATACTCGTCAAACTGAGCACGACCCTGCGGGACTATGTACCGGGATATGACCCAGAAGCGGGGATAACGCTTGATGCGCCCGAAGACGCCACGGCTGCCGATGTGGCAAGGATGGTGGGACTGCCGCTGGAAGAGATAAAAATCGTCATGATCAACGGGCGTCAAAAAGAGGTCCAGAGCAAGATATGCGACGGTGCTCGTGTGGCCTTTTTTCCTGCTGTCGGAGGAGGTTAGACGCCCGTTGATCATGACACCCATCACATCGCCATCCCCTGGGGAAGGGGCATGTTCCGCGGCGTTCCCGCCCTGGACTGCGTCCGGGATACGGGAGCGCCTCGGCGCGTTCCTGCACGACGGCTCGCTGGCCTCATGGGCCGGGCCGCATGTGCTGCGCCGGGCTGCGGACGGTACGCCCTTCGTCGGCGGCACTGCCATCCGGCAGCTGGCCGCAGGGGCCGTCCTTCCCGAACGGGAGGTGATGGTCGCGCTCCTGCAAGACGGCATCTGGCCGGAACGCTTCCGTAGAAACTACGGTGTTTTTTCCGCTGATGCAATGGTTCGTCTGTTGCAAACTCGTGTCTTCGTGCTGGGCTGCGGCGGTCTGGGCGGGCATGTGGCCTCCCTGCTGGCGCGGCTGGGTGTGGGGGGCCTGCGCCTGTGCGACAGCGACATCTTTGAGGAGAGCAACCTCAATCGTCAGTATTTCTGCACGGAAAGCACGCTGGGCCAGCCCAAGGCCGTGGCCACGGCGCGCGGTTTGCGCGACATGGCAGGCTATCTGGCCCTGGATGTGCGGCATGTGGAAGCGGATGAAAAAAATTTGCCGGACATGCTGCAAGATGTGGATGTGGCCCTGGATTGTCTGGACGACCTTGCGCTGAAAATGCTATTGGAAGAACGTTCCGCCGCGGCGGGGGTGCCGTTCGTGCACGGCTCCGTGCTGCGGGCCGAGGGTTTCGCACGTGCGGCCCGTTCCGGGCGCCTGCATCTGCGGGAACTCTACGCTTCCGGGCTGACCGGCGAGGAAGCGGGCAGTGCCCGCCACGAAGGCGTCATCGCCACGGCCCCGGCCGGGGTGGCCTGCCTGATGGTCTCCCTGTGCCTGCGCCTGCTGCTGCGGCCCGATGCCGGGGATTCGGCCCTGTTCCATGCCGATCTTTCCGTGCCGGAACTGGAACGCTTTGAATTTTAGCCATTGCGCCCTGCCGGGCATCTTTTTGCGGAGATGGTCTGACAGCGCACACCATATTTCTCCACAGCCGACTACCTGCGCCCGACGCACAGGCGGGCAGGCAGTGCGGGGCTGCCTTGGGGGCGGCCCGGCCGGAAGAATTCTCCTTCTTCCGGCCTTTTTTGTTTTTGTGGGGGAAGGGGCGGGTCGCCTGCGCGGCGGGCGGCAAGGGGCCGGGGGCTCGGCGCCCCCAGGCCCCCTGCACCCCCGTGCCCCGCCTTGGTCCCCAGTGCTGTGACGGCGCGCCGTAGGCGGGGCAGCACAGCGCCTTCGGCGCACGCCGCCCAAGCGGCGCGCTCAATACACGGGACGACAGCCTGTAGGCGGCAAGGATCGCAGTGCACAGGGGCCAGACAGTCCATATGCGTGGAGCAACAGTTACTGGATTCTGGGCCGCTGTGAGATCCTGCAGGCACTCTGCGTCTTATAGGAATGCCCCAGAGAACGACGCATGACAGGCCGTCTCGTCAGGGGCGGCCTGTCTGGTAAAGCGCGCTGGGGAAGGGGAGGGGGAACCCCTCGCCTCAAAACATCATCCTAATCATCCTCGCCATCATCGCGTGGGCGGAACAGGCGGCCGCGCTGGACGGCCTGTTTGCCGAATTTGCCCCGCAGGTTGTCCAGGGCGGCGTCCAGACGGCGGCGCCGGGCCTCCTGCTCGGGGTCGCGGCCCTGTACGCCGCGGAACACGCCGGGCAGCAGCTCCTGGGTGGGGGCGTTGCCGAAACCGGACACGCCCAGGCCGATGAGCCGCACCGGCTGGGGCAGGGCTTCGGCCTCCAGCAGGGCGGTACCGGTCTCGTAGATGGTCTCGGTGCTGTCCGTGGCTTCGGGCAGGGTGCGGGATCGGGTGATCTGACGGAAATCCGCGAATTTGACCTTGAGGGTCACGGTACGGCCGCGCAGGCCGTGACGGCGCAGCGAGGCCCCCACGCGCTCGGCATGGCCGAGGAGCATGGTCTTGAGGAATTCCCGGTCGCGGGTATCGCGGGCAAAGGTGGTCTCGGCGCTCTCGCTCTTGGCCTCGTGTTCGGGCACCACCGGCCGGGGATCGATGCCCCGGGCCCGGGCGTGCAGCTCCCGTCCCCATTTGCCGAAACGCTGTTCCAGAAGCTCCGGGCCGTAGCGGCGCAGCTGCTCCACGCGGCGGATGCCCAGGGCCTCCAGTTCGGCCACCATGCGCCTGCCCACGCCGGGCAGACGGCGCACATCCAGCCCGCCCAGAAAGCTGTCCATGTCGTCCGGGCGCAGGATGTAGATGCCGTCGGGCTTGTTGATGTCCGAACAGATCTTGGCCAGGAACTTGACCGGCGCCGCGCCCACGGAACAGGTCAGGCCGCCGGTGACCTCGCGTACCCGGGCCTTGATGGCCGGGATGAGCTGCTCCACCGGGCCGAACAGACGCTCCAGCCCGGTGGCGTCCAGATAGGCCTCGTCGATGCTGGCCGGTTCCACCAGCGGGGAAAAGTCCTGCAGGGCGGCCATGATGCGGCCGGATATCTCCACATAACGCCGGCGGTTGCCGCGCACGAAGATGGCCTGCGGGCACAGCCGCCGGGCCGTGGTCATGGGCATGGCCGAATGCACGCCGAAGCGCCGCGCCTCATAGGACGCGGTGGAGACCACCCCGCGCGTCTCGCCGCCGATGATGACAGGCTTGCCGCGCCACTCCGGGTGATCCATCTGCTCCACGGAGGCAAAGAAGGCATCCATGTCCAGATGCAGGATGATGCGGGGAAAAGGATCGGACAAAGACCGCATGAGGCATCCTTTGCCGGGCCGCGGTCAAGACGGCCCGGCGTCGATCAGCTTTTTTGCGTCGAGGGGCTCTCGGCGAAGACTTCGCGTACACGTTCCAGTTCCGCCTCCAGGCCGGTACGCCCCACACCCAGATCGTCCAGCAGGAAACGGGACATGCTCAGGGCCACCTCGCGTTCGCCGCTGAAGGCGCCCTCTACGCCCATGCTGCGCAGGCTGTCGGCCTCGCTGGCAAAGGGCGTGTTGACGAAGATGCGCAGATCCGGGTTGATGGCACGGGCGATGGGCACCACTTCCCTGGCCGGGATGGCCGGGGCCGAAAGCAGCAGGGCCTGCGCCTGTGCCAGACCGGCTTCGCGCAGCACTTCGGCCTGGGTGGCGTCGCCGTGGACGGCCGGACGCCCCAGCCCGCGCAGGCGACGGACCGTGTCGATATTGGCTTCCACCACCACCGGCAGCATGCCGTGCGCCCGGACGATACGGCACAGGCTGCGGCCCACGGGGCCAAAGCCCACGACCACCACACGCGGCAGCCCGTCGGCATCGGTCTGCCCGTGCTCCATGCGGGGCAGACGGGCGCCCAGGCCCAGGCGTGCCAGCAGGCGGGCCAGGGCCCCCACGCGCCGGAAGAGCAGCGGATTGAGCGTGATGGAGAGCAGGGCCGCCGGGATGACGGCGTTGCTGATGCTGCTGTCGAACAGGCCGAAGCTGACCCCCATGGCTATGAGGATGAAGGTGAACTCGCCTATCTGCCCCAGCGAAAGGCCAACGGAAACGGCCAGACGCAGCGGCTTGCGGGCCGCGAGGCAGACCAGGAAGGCCAGCAGGGGCTTGAGCAGCACGATGACGCCCAGGGCCAGCAGGAAAAGGGGCCATTGTTCCAGCAGGGCGGCGGGGTCGAAGAGCATGCCCACGGATACGAAGAACAGCACCGCGAAAGCATCACGCAGGGGCAGGGCCTCGGCGGTGGCGCGGGCGCTGAAATCGGACTGGCCCACCACCATGCCCGCCAGGAAGGCCCCGAAGGCCATGGAAGCGTCGAAGAACAGGGCCGACCCCACGGCGATGCCCAATGCCAGTACGATGACCGCCAGCGTGAACAGGTCGCGGGTGCCCGTACGCGCCACATAGCCCAGCAGGGCGGGGATCAGGCGCTGCCCGGCCACGAGGGTGAAGACCGTGAGCGCGCCCAGCTTGAGCAGGGTTTTGCCCAGTATCCACCAGATATTGCCTTCTCCGGCGCCCAGGACAACGGGCAGGAGCACCAGCAGCAGGATGGTGAACAGATCCTCCACCACCAGCCAGCCCAGGGCCACATGGCCGGTAGGGGTATGCAGCACATGGTTGTCGGCCAGGACGCGGGTGAGCACCACCGTGCTGGCCACGGAGACCGACATGCCGAAGACCGCGCCCGCCCAGAGGGAAAAGCCCCAGAACTGGAGCAGGAACATGCAGGACAGTGTCGTGAGCGTGATCTGCACTGCGGCCCCGCCCAGAGCGATGCCGCGTACGGCCAGCAGGTCCTTGAGATGGAAATGCAGGCCCACGCCGAACATGAGCAGGATGATGCCGATCTCGGCCAGTTGCGAGGCCAGCCCCGCATCGGCCACGAAGCCCGGCGAATGCGGCCCCACCAGGATGCCCGCCAGCAGGTAGCCTACCAGGGGCGACAAACGGAGCTTCTGGGTCACGAAGCCCAGGACGAGGGCTGCCCCCAGACCTCCGGTGAGGGTCAGGATCAGGGAAATGTCGTGCGGCATGCTCATGGGCGCGTGCTGTCCTCACCGGGGAGCCACTGGGCCCAGAGCGTGCGCTGCCGTGGGCCGTCGCCTTCGCACAGATAGATGGACTGCCAGCGGCCCAGCTGCAGCTGGCCGTCCTCCACGATGAGCATCAGGCTGGGGCCGTGCAGGGTGGTCTTGATGTGGGCGTCGCTGTTGCCTTCGGCATGGTCGAAATCAGCGTCCTGCGGCACCATGGCGCTGAAAAAGCGCACCATGTCGCGGCGGACGTCGGGGTCCGCCCCTTCGTTGATGGTCAGGCCGCAGGTGGTGTGCGGCGAGAAAAGCAGCAGGGCACCGTTGCGGCGGCCCTGCTGGCGGCCGCGGGCCACCAGTTCCCGGACCTGGGCGGTGATGTCGCGCATTTCGCAGCGGCTGCGCGTGGCCACGGACAATGTCTCCATGATGGCTCCTTGTTTTTCCTGTTGGATGGGCTTAGGGTCGGGACGCATTCCCCGCCTGCCGCACGGCACGTTCCGGTGCGTCGCGGGCGGCGTGTCCTTGGAGCCTGTCCCGCTGGGGCAGGGGCCGCACTTTGGCGGCCATCCCGGCATCTTTTACCCGAACACTCCCATGCAAATCAATGATCCCGAACGTACCCGGCAGGCTGCGCCCGAGCTGCGTCTGGATGCTCCCGGAGCCGACGACTTCACGGAACATCCCCTGAGCATGAACGGCGAGGCCCCGGCCGGCAAAAGCGTCCGCAACGGCAAGGGCGCCCCGGCGGCTCCTTCCTTCTCCTGCTCCACGTCCTGCCCGCTTTCGCATGTGCCGCAAAAGGCCTGGCTGCACCTTTTCCGGGTGCCTTTCCGCAAACGTCATCCCGTGATCTTCTGGGGCCTGCTGATCCTGCTGCTGGGCGGCATCGCGGCCTTCATGGTCTCCCAGGCCACCGGTCTGGGCAGCGAGCGCATCGCCCTGGTGCGCGTGACCGGCCCCATCATGGACATCGACGCCCAGCTGCGCTGGATCGACAAACTGGGCCGCATGCCCGGCGTCAAGGGCGTGCTGGTGCGCGTGGATTCCCCCGGCGGCGGTGCCGCCGCCTCGCAGGAACTGTATGAGGCCCTGGCCCGTCTGGGCAAGGACAAGCCCATCGCCGTCAGCATGGGCAGCACGGCGGCCTCCGGCGGCCTGATGGTCAGCATGGCGGGCAAGCGCGTCTTCGCCAATGCCTCCACCGTGACCGGCTCCATCGGCGTGCGCATGGACATCCCCCAGATCCGGGGCCTGCTGGACAAGCTGGGCCTTGGCCGCCAGACCCTGACCACCGCCCCCTACAAGGACGCCGGTTCCATGCTGGAGCCGCTTACCGCGGAAGAAAAGGCCTATTTCCAGGGCGTGCTCAAGGACATGCACGAGCAGTTCGTGGACATCGTGGCCCAGGGCCGTCATATGGATCGCGCCCGCGCCGCGCGTCTGGCCACGGGCAAGATCTTCACCGGCCGCGAAGCCGTGGAGCTGGGCCTTGTGGACGAGCTGGGCGGCCAGCAGGCCGCGCACCGCTGGCTGGCCGATGTCTGCAAGGTGCCCGTGGACCAGCCCCTGCTGACGCCCCCCAGCGAAGACGAATGGTGGGAAAAGAGCCTCAAGACCTGGTTCGGCCTTGATGCCGATGCCCTGCTGGGGCGCGAGACTCCGGCCTTCCTGTACAGCTTTTAGGAAAGCCATGCCGGTGGGACGGTCTTACAGGATTGATGCCTGCCGCCGGTAGCCCGGTAAATATAAAAAGCCCTGTCTTCAACGAAGGCAGGGCTTTTTATCGTTTGTAGCGGTCGTCATGGAGCCTTGCTGATGCCGGAGGGCGGCCCCTGCTTTCCCCATTCTCCAATAAAACGCGCTGGGGAAGAGGAGGGGAGCTTGAGGGGAGGGGGAACCCCTCTGCTAGCGCGAGAGGGGTTCCCCCTCCCCTCACCCCCCCTCACGGCTCCGGTCAGGGCCGGGCGAAGAGGGCCATATATTCCTGGTTGCCCTTGGGGCCCTTGATGGCGGCGGGCAGCACGCCCCGGCTCTCCAGGTGCAGGTTCTCGGTGCAGAAGCGGACGATCTTGTCCACGGCGCGCTGGCGGGCGGCCTCGTCGCGCACGACGCCCTTGACGGTCTCGCCGGGGCCCAGTTCGAACTGCGGCTTGATGAGCACGGCGGCCAGACCGCCGGGCTTGAGCCAGGTCATGCAGGGCGGCAGGATGAGCGTCAGGGAGATGAAGGACACGTCGGCCACCACCAGGTCCACGGGCTCGGGGATGAGCTCGGGCGCGGCGGCGCGCAGGTTGACGCCTTCCAGATTGATGACGCGCTCGTCGGCACGCAGCTTCTCGTGCAGCTGGTTCTTGCCCACGTCCACGGCGTAGACGCGCGTGGCGCCGTGCTGGAGCAGACAGTCCGTGAAACCGCCGGTGGAGGCACCGGCATCAAGACAGACCATGCCGCTCACGTCGAGCTTGAAATTGTCCAGGATGGTCAGCAGCTTGTAGGCGCCGCGACTGACGAAGCGCTCCTGCCCCAGCAGCTCGAAGACCGTGCCCTCGGGATAGGGATGCCCGGGCTTGTCCACCTTTTGGGGCGGGGCGCCGGGGGGCAGTCCTTCGGAGGAGAGCGCCACCTTGCCGGCCATGATGAGACGGCGGGCCTGTTCACGGCTTTCGGCCAGGCCCTGCATGAAGACCAGTTGATCCGCGCGCTGGCGGGCGATTTTTGCACACATGGCCGCACTGTAGCCTGTCGGCCCGGCGCTGGCAACCGGCCCCGGGCGGAGGGGGCAGACCGGGGCCCGCCGACATGGGCGGGGCGTATCCGTTTTTCGGTGGAGATTACCGGCGTGGGCCCCGTGTGACGGGATCGGCGGTGGAGGTCCCTGCCCCGTATCTTCGTCCGGATGGCCGGCCATCTTGCCCCGGATGCCCTCCCGGATGCGCCTGCCGGGGCACGGCCTTCGCCTGCTGTCCGCTGTCCGCAGCAAACGTCCTTATCTTCGGGCCCCTGCCGTGACGGGCGGCCCGGCCTTGCCCGGAGCGGGAAAAAACTCCGGGAAAACGTCCTTCCGCCGGGGCAGGGGACTTGCCAAAGCTGCGTTTATGGGCTATTGATTTGGGCCCTGATGCGCAAAAGCCGCGCAGAAGACGACTATTGACGGCATATGCCGTTGCCATACGAGGTAAGGATCATGAAGAAAGATATCCATCCCAAGGTGTTCAACGCCACCATTACCTGCGCTTGCGGTAATCAGGAACAGGTGCTCTCCACGAAGGGCGAAGAAGTGCACGTCGAAGTGTGCTCCGCCTGCCATCCCTTCTTCACCGGCAAGCAGCGCTTCCTGGATACGGCCGGCCGTATCGACCGCTTCCGCAAGAAGTACGCCAAATTTGAAAAGAAGTAGGCGCTGCCGCGCAAGCGGTGTGCTGCCCCGCGTCTGCTGGACGCGAACGTTATCCCACCTCTGGCGGAGGCGTTGGAATCTTTGGTTTCACGCTCCCGCCGGAGGCTTGGCGTTTTTTTGAGGGAGTCTATGCGCCTGTCCCGTCTTGTTTCCCTGATGCTGACGGCCGGCTGCCCCACCGTGGGCGGACAGGCCGTTCTGGAAGGCGTCATGATGCGCAATGGTGACGCCTACGCGCTGGCCCTGCGCCGTCCCAACGGCGAGATCGTGGCCCGGCGCATGCCCTGGTTCTCGCTGACACGGCATCCCTGGCTGAAAAAGCCTTTCGTGCGCGGCTTTCCCGTGCTCATCGAGACCCTGGTCAACGGCATCAAGGCGCTCAACCGTTCCGCGGAACATCAGGCCGAAGGCACCGAGGAAGAGCTCAAGGGCTGGCATCTGGTGCTGACCCTGCTGCTTTCCCTGGCCATGGCCGTGGGCCTGTTCGTGGTCGTGCCGCACCTGCTGTCGCTGCTCATGCAGTGGCTGGAGCTGGGCGGCGGGGTGGAAGGGCTCACCTTCCATCTGTGGGACGGCCTGTTCAAGTGCCTGATCTTCATGGGCTATATCTGGGCCATCTCCTTCGTGCCCGATATCCGGCGCGTGTTCCAGTACCATGGCGCGGAGCACAAGGTCATCCATGCCTTCGAAGCCGGGGGCGATGTGGACGCCGCCACGGCGGCCCGCATGAGCCGACTGCATCCCCGCTGCGGCACCACGTTCCTGCTGTTCGTCATCAGCATCTCCATCATCCTGCATGCGGTGCTGGTGCCCCTGCTGCTGTTCATCTACTGCCCGGAAGGGGCGGTGGCCAAGCAGGCATTGACCATCGTGTTCAAACTGCTGCTCATGGTGCCCATCAGCGCGCTGGCCTATGAGCTTATCCGTTACGCTGCCCGCATGCCCGACGGCTTCATGGCCACGCTGCTGCGGGCCCCCGGCCTGACCCTGCAGCGCATGACCACGGCCGAGCCCGACGAGCGCCAGCTCGACGTGGCGGTGGTGGCCCTGCGCGAAGCCCTGGGCGCCCAGGCGGGCGACAATATCATCACGGCTCCCTACCGGCGCGACGCCTAGTCGCCCCGGCGGGGCCATACATTTTCTGGAGTTCGCATGTTTGCCAAGCTGGAAGGTCTTGAAAAAAAGTATATGGAGCTTGAACAGGCGCTTGCCCAGCCTGACGTCTACAACGACCAGGATCAGTACCGCAAGCTGACCAAGGCGCATGCGGACCTGCGCGACGTGGTGGAGCTGTTCCGCCGTCATCGCAGCCTCACGCAGGAACTGGAAGAGAACAAGCAGCTCCTGCACGACAGCGATCTGGACATCAAGGCCATGGCGCAGGAAGAGATCGCCGCCGCCGAAGCCGAGCTGCCCGAGCTGGAGCACAAGATCAAGGTGCTGCTGCTGCCCAAGGACCCGCTGGACGAAAAGAACACCATCCTTGAAATCCGCGCCGGTACCGGCGGTGAAGAAGCGGCCCTGTTCGCCGCCGACCTTTTCCGCATGTACACCCGCTATGCCGAGATCAAGGGCTGGAAGGTGGAGATCATGAGCGAATCCCCTTCCGACAGCGGCGGCTACAAGGAAATCATCTGCCTCATCTCCGGTGACCGCGTGTACAGCCACCTCAAGTTCGAGGCCGGTACCCACCGCGTGCAGCGCGTGCCCGCCACCGAGACCCAGGGCCGCATCCATACTTCCGCCGCCACCGTGGCCGTGATGCCCGAAGCCGAGGAAGTGGACGTGGAGATCCGCCCCGAAGACCTGCGCATCGACATCTACCGCGCCTCCGGTGCCGGCGGCCAGCACGTCAACAAGACCGAGTCCGCCGTGCGCATCACCCACATCCCCACCGGTACCGTGGTGACCTGCCAGGACGAACGTTCGCAGCACAAGAACAAGGCCCGCGCCATGAAGGTGCTGGCCTCCCGTATCCTGGCCGCCGAGCGCGAGCGCCAGAACAACGAGCTTTCCGCCGACCGCAAGGCCCAGGTGGGCTCCGGTGACCGCTCCGAGCGCATCCGTACCTACAACTTCCCCCAGGGCCGCTGCACCGACCACCGCATCAACCTGACCCTGTACTCTCTGGACCGCATCATGGAAGGCGAAGTCGAGCCCCTGTTCGAGGCTCTGGCCACCGCCGCCCAGACCGAGGCCCTCAAGGCCGAGGCCGAAGCCTAGGCCCGCAGACGATTTTCCGAAAAGAGAGGACGGCCCGTCGGATGCTTTCCGGCGGGCCGTTTTTTTTTAGGCAGACAGCGTGCCGGGGCTGTCCCGGCGTATCGGGATGCCGGATGGCTGCTGCGAATGTCCGGTCTAGCGGCAGATACCGAGGCCGAAGCCCATAGTTTTTTTACAGCACCGCAAGACGGGTCGGGAGAATCCCCGGCCCGTCTTTTTTGTACCTGACGGCAGCGGGAACTTTCCCGTCGCCACATCCTCTCTGTCTTTTCCTGCACGAGCCTTTTGGTCATCCCGCGGACACATTGGACCTTTCTCCGTATGGCGGATGTATGCTCCACCCTAAAGCATGCATTGTCGCTAGTTTCCGGCCGGTCGCCCCTGTGCCGGACCGTGCTTTTTTGCCAGCTAATATATTCTTTTTTGGAGAGTATTGCATAAAGAATGTTATAATGGTATACTCCAGTTAAGGAGTTCTTTATGCAATACTGTCCAAAATGTGCGTCAGAGCGGATTGTGAAGAATGGAAGACACTTGGAGCGTCAGAGATTTCGCTGCAAAGACTGCGGTTTTCAATTTACCCGTGACACTCCCAGAGGACGACCGGCAACGGAAAAGGCAATGGCCATCCTGCTTTATACTTTGGGCCTTTCGTTTAATGCCATAGCACGTATTTATGGAGTTGCAACATCGACCGTCATGCGTTGGGTCCGGGATTTCGCTGAAAAAACTTATGAAAAGCCTTCTCCTGGGGAAGCTGTCATCATAGAACTTGATGAGATGTGGCACTATTTGCATTCAAAAAAAACAAACTATGGCTCTGGAAAGCTTATTGTCGCGATACCGGTCAACTCATTGACTGGGAATGTGGCAATCGTGACCAAAGCACTCTTGCAAGATTGATGGCAAGGCTTCGCCGTTGGTCTGTCTGGTTCTTCTGTACCGACAACTGGAAAGTATATCCACGGGAAATACCCGAGGACGACCTCATTCAAGGAAAACGGGGAACCGTGCGAATTGAACGAAATAATGCCCGCCAAAGACACTGGTTTGCCCGTTTCAAACGTAAATCTCAGGTGGTTTCAAGGTCCTTGCGAATGGTTGATCTCACAATATCTCTCTTTGCCAGATTTCATGTGAACGGGCAAAGAGAAGATATTTTATCATTCTTTTAGCAATACTCTCCTTTTTTGATATGCAAAATAGATTTTTAAAGTATTTTATAGAATGGATAAAAACTACTAGTGAAAAAAAATACGAAGTGACCGGAAGCGGGGCGACCCCTCCGGAGAAAGATATTCTTTGCGGGCAACCGCCATAGGAGAAGTGGATGGATAGCGAACGCAAGATCGTGACCCTGGAAACCGACCTGCTCGTCCTTGGTACCGGTGCAGCCGGCTGCGGAGCGGCTCTGGCCGCCCGTCGGGCGGGCATCCGCACACTGATGGTGGACAAGGGCAAGTTGGAAAGCTCCGGCTGTCTGGGCGGCGGCAACGACCATTTTCTGGCAGTGTTGGGGACAAACGACCCGGATGACACTGTGGATGACCTGGTCCGTTTCTATCTCAAACCGTGCAGCGGTTTCAGCGAGAGCATGTTGCGGGGCTGGGGCAGGACCATGCCTCTGATGGTGAACTTTCTCGAAGGGCTGGGCGTAAAGCTGCTGCATCGTGCTGATGGCGGCTATCTGCGTACGGCCGGTCGCGGTGAACCGGCCTGGCACATCAACATTGCAGAAGGCCAGCGTATTAAGCGTCTTGTGGCCGGGCACCTTCGTTCCCTTGGGACGGATGTACTGGACCATGTGATGATCACCCGCCTGCTGGTCCGTGATGGCCGGGCAGCCGGGGCCGTTGGGTACAATGTGCTGGATGGTACCTGTTACGTCATCTCGGCGGCAGCGGTGATCATGGCGCTGGGCAACAGCTGCAACCGCGCTACCGCCAACTCTACAGGCAATCCCTACAATACCTGGCACAGTCCCTTCAACACTGGCAGCCAGTACGTGCTGGCCTACGAGGCCGGTGCCACCATCATCAACATGGATCTCAAGCAGCAGGCCACCCTGGTACCCAAGGGCTTCGGCTGTGCGGGCATGAACGGCATCAACGGCGCCGGCGCTCACGAACTCAACGCCCTGGGCGAGCGCTTCATGCCCAAGTATCACCCCCAGATGGAAAACTGTCCTCGCCAGTTCCAGATCGGCGGCACGTATCAGGAACAGATCGAGGGGAATGGCCCGCCATTCGTTATGGAGATGCGCCATATCGACGCCGAGACTCTGCACCACCTGCAGTATGTGCTCATGCCCGGCGACAAGGCGACGTTCCTGGATTATTGCGAGCAGCGTGGTGTGGATTTTGCCAAGGCGCCCATGGAAGTGGAGATCGGCGAGATCGAGTTCAGCGGCATGCTGGCCACGGACGATGCGTTCATGAGCAGTCTGCCCGGTCTCTACAACGGCTGTGTGTTCTATACGTTCTCCGGTTCCATGTGCAGCGGTTATCTGGCTGGCGAATCGGCCGCCGCAAACTTAGGCACGGCTCCAGGGCTGAAGGGGCTGGAGGACGAGATTGAGCATGAATGCGAACGGATCTTCACGCCCCTGACACCGCTGGAAGATGCTGTGCCCCAGGCCATGTTCGAATCTTCGGTACGCCAGGTCATGTCGTACTACATGGGATTCGTGCGCAACGAGAAGGGGATTGACGTAGCTTTGGAGCGCCTGGCCTTCCTGTCCGGCTATGCGGACAAGGTCCGTGCGGGCAACATGCATGAGCTCATGATGGCCCACGAGGCACTGCATTTGTTGGAAAGCTGTCGTCTGTCCACGCTCTGTACCCGGGAACGGAAAGAGAGCGGGCGCAGTATCTACCGTCGTAGCGACTACCCTGAAAAGGATCCCGCCTACGAAAAGATCCTTGCCGTCCGCAAGGGCACGGCAGGGCCTGAGGTGTTCTGGCTGCAGTAGCAGGCCACGGACGGAGTTGCATTCACAGCCAACAACAAGGAAAAGTCATGCCTCCCATTTATAGCAAGGAATGGAAAAAAGCCGTCGTCAACATGCGCGGCAGCATCCGGCAGAATCGTACGTCCCCCTGTGAGATCACCTGCCCTGCTGGCAACAACATCCAGCGCATGCACAGCCTTCTGGCCGAAGGCCGCGTGGATGAGGCCCTGCTGTCCCTGCATGCCAAGAATCCTTTTCCCGGCATCACCGGTCGGGTCTGCCCGCATCCCTGCGAAGGCAAGTGCAACCGCTGCGGCTACGATGAGGCCGTGGCCATCCACAGTCTGGAGCGTTACGCAGCGGATAATGGTCATGCCCCCAGACTGCGTCCTCTGCCCGATTCGGGCAAGCGGGTGGCCGTCATTGGTGCCGGACCTGCCGGTCTGACCGCGGCTTGTTTTGCCCGCCTGTTGGGCCATGAGGTCAGCGTCTACGAAGGCTCGGCCGTCATGGGCGGTCTGATGCGACACTCCATCCCGGATTTCCGTCTGCCTAAGGATGTAGTGGACCGCGAGACCGGGGCCGTGGCGGATCTTGGCGTGCGCGTGCATACCAATGTGCAGGTGGGGCGCGACATCTCCCTGCAGGATCTGCTGGACAGCCATGATGCCTGTGTGCTGGCCGTAGGCCTGTGGAAGGAACGCTTGCTGGATATCCCGGGCAAGGAACATCTGCAGCCTGCTGTAAGCTGGATGAAGCGCTCCACGCTGGAGCGCCGCAGCCTGGAAGGTCAGGATGTGGTCATCCTGGGTGGCGGCGGGGTTGCTTTCGACTGTGCCTTCACGGCCCGTCGCCTGGGGGCTGCCAGTGTACGCATGGTTTGCCTGGAGGCCGAAGGAGCCATGCATGCCCCTGAAGCGGAAGTGCTCCAGGCCCGCGATGAAGGCATCAGCATTGCCAACAGCATGCAGAGCACTGCGGTCACCTGTTTGGCCGACGGCATGCTCCAGGTCACGGCCAGACCCATATCGTCATTTTCCTTCGATGCCGCCGGTGAGCTCCATACGGAAGTTGCTGCCGGGGCAGAAGCGACATTTACCGCCCATTTGGTCATTTGCGCCAGTGGTCTGCAGGCTGACCTGACGGCTCTGGCCGGTCTGGACGTCACCCTGACGCCCCGTGGCTGCGTGGCTGTCGATGCTGCGGGCATGACGAGCATCCGCGGGCTGTTTGCCGCTGGTGACGTGGCCACCGGGCCTGGTCTCGTCTCGTCGGCCATCGGCAGCGGCCGGAACGTGGCGCTGGGCCTGCATGCCTATCTTACCGGCCTTCCTGCCGATAGCAATATCGATGCCTGGTTCGAGGATGACGGCAGCATGGCTCTGGCTGTGCGTCCGGCCCTAGATGCTGCCCATGTGGTGGAGCTGGAAGAGATCATGCATGTGGATTACCACCCGCATGCGCCCCGGGCTGTGGTCCCGGCCAGTGAAGCCCGGCCCCGTCTGGCCTTTGCCGAGCTGGAAGGCGGCCTGCCGGACAAGGCAGCCCGTAGCGAAGCCGGACGTTGCCTCCATTGCGGGCACTGCATCTCCTGCGGTTCGTGTGTGGAGAGCTGCCCCGGCCATATCCTGACCATGACGGAGGATGGGCCTGCTGTGGCCTATCCCGAACAGTGTTGGCATTGCGGTTGCTGCCGCATCGCCTGCAGCACCGGTTCCGTGGCCTATCGCTTCCCGTTGACCATGATGCTGTAGCAATTGCCTGTCCCCGTACCCTGAGCACGGTACGGGGACAGAAAATGCAGGGATCGCGGGTCGGAGAAGCATGGAGCAAGACCACGGATACTGCGATGGGCAGCCGTGTCCGGATTTGCCGCATTAAAAAACGATGGTGAAAGATCGTCCCGGCTGTGGCTGGTTCTGATCGCCCTGCCTGCATATCCCTGTTGACGGTGAAGTCTCGGACACAGCCATCTGCATGTCCTTCTGGTTTTTTCCACATGGCCAGGCAGAAACATATCTGAGGATCCCCTTGAAGGGGAGACTTCCCGTTTACGCCCCTGCTCAAGAATACATTCCAGACCGTCACTCTTGCACCGGATGGATTGAAAGCTGTTCCAGGAAAGAGTGCATTAGCCGTGCTTCCCGTGATCGATTCCGTCATAGGGAAACAGCGGCATGATACTGCAAAAATAAAAGTGCCTGTTCAATCTGGAGTAGAGCGATGAGCGCAGAAATGCTGTTTTTGATATCCCTTGTACTGGCCCTTGTCCTTGGGTTCCTGTTCAAAACGAATATCGGCTACTTTGCTTTGACGTTTGCATTCGTGAACGGTGTATTCATCTATGATATGTCGGTAAAAAAAGTTGCTGGACTATGGCCGATATATCTATTTTTGATGCTGTTCATCGTCACGGCATTTTATGGCTTCGCCATATCGAACGGGACTCTCGTTAAGCTGGCGGAGAAAATCATTTACAGTAGTCGAAACAGACCGGCATTGTTGCCCATTGTTCTGTTTTTCATCTGCATGATGTTTGCCGGTACTGGCGCAGGGGCACCTGCAACATTTGCATTCCTGTCTCCCCTGGTGATGACGATCTGTATAAAATCGAAGATTTCCAGGGTGCTGGCTACGGTACTTATCTTCTGTGGCTCGACCATCGGCTCCCAGTTTCCCTTCAGTGTCGGCGGCATAATCATCCAGCAGGTAGCTGAGAATAGCGGTTTCCATAATGAAGGCATGGCCATGTGCATGAACGTGCTCATGAATTCCCTGGTAACCATGTCCATATTTTTTGTCATCGCTTACTTTGTTACAGGTGGCCACAGAACAAAGAAAGTGGAGATCGACAAGCCTGAGCCTTTTACTGAAGTCCAGAAAAAGACACTGTGGATAGTTGGCCTGGTCTTTCTCTGCACTGTTATCCCCGCCATGCTCAAGGTTACCATGCCTGATGTCGCGGCAGTCAAAAAAGTCGCCTCCTTTTGCGACATCACCGTCATCTGCACCATAGGCATCATACTGTGCAGCATTTGCAGGGTGGCCAAGGAAAAAGATGCCATAGGCAAGGTGCCATTTTCTATCATAATCATGATCTGTGCCATGGGCACGCTGATCGGTACGGCTGTTTCTGGCGGCCTTGTCAGCAGTCTTTCCTCGTGGGTGCAGGTCAATGTGACCAGTGCCGCGGCCCCCTATATCCTGCTGGCGGCGGCCTGCACCATGAGCTTCTTTGTTGCCACGCTTGGTGTGGTTATTCCCACGCTGGCCCTGCTGGTCGCTCCCCTTGCCTCCAGTACGGGGGTCGCGCCCATCATCCTGTTCTCGCTGATCTCGGTAGGTGGGTTCTACACTGGCTCTTCCCCCTTCTCTACCTGTGGCGCGATGGCCCTTGCAGGGCTTGAGGACCAGCGCGAGGCTGATGTCCTGTTTAAGAAATTGCTGTTTCTGCCTGTGGCTGGGCTCGTATGGCTGGAATTCTGTCTGTATACGGGACTGTTGCGGAACTGGATCGGATAATCAGGCCCCGTGCCGGAGGATATCACGCAACAATGCTGCCCTCCGGTGGAAAAAGCTTCCCGATGACTTTTACACGACAGGTCCCCTGCAGATGCAGGGGGCCTCATGAGGGACCGCCATGAACAGGATACTGTCTTTGCTGTGCCTGCTGACCCTGGCGCTCTGTCATCCCTTTACGGCCCAGGCCGTGGACTTCAAGGTGAAGGGACAGTGGCAGTTTGCCTTTAGCGCAGGTGACAACAATCTGGTAGATACTGTCGGTGACCGCAAGGCTGACAGTGAAGATACCTTCCATGCACGGCAGCGTCTGCGTCTGCAGATGGATGCGGTGGCTTCACCGGCTCTTTCAGGAACGGTTTTTTTTGAGATAGGCCAGCTCATGTGGGGCAACGACAGCAGTGGTGCTGCCCTGGGCGCAGACCAGACAGTGGTCAAGGTGCGCCAGGCCTATACGGACTGGGCCGTACCGGGCATGCCGTTACGGGTTCGCATGGGTATCCAGAACATCAATCTGCCCAAAAAAGCTGGTGGTGGTATGGTCATGGACAATATGGACGCTGCCGCCGTGACAGCCTCCTGGTGTTTCAATGATGCTGTGTCCCTGACCGGTCTGTGGGTCCGTCCCTTTAATGACAATGCCACTGCCGCCAACGGTGACGGTACGAGCTCCTATCTGGACAACATGGACTTGTTCGCCCTGATTCTGCCGGTGAGGCAGGATGGGTGGGATATGTCGCCGTGGGTCATGTTCGGCCTGCGGGGCAAAAATACGTTCCCCAGTACCGCCGACGGCCGTGCCGTGAAGATATGGAAGGACGGCATGCCCCACTATACGCTAAGCAGCGATCCTTTTGGGGGAGCTCATCTGGTGGGGGATACGGACAAGGCGTGGGGCAGCATGTTCTGGGCCGGTCTGCCTGTGGGGATCAGCGCCTTTGCACCTTGGAATTTCGAGCTGGACATCAACTATGGCTATGTGGAGGCCATGGGCCGCTATGACATACCCGTGCGCGGCGGGCAACGCATGGACAGGGCCAGTACCCGGCGCGAGGGATGGCTGGCCATGGCTTTGGCAGAATACCGGCTGGACTGGGGCACTCCCGGCATTTTCGGCTGGTATGCTTCGGGGGATGACGGCAGCCTGAAGAACGGTTCCGAACGCATGCCGTCCATCGATCCCTGGAGCAAGTTCACCAGCTTCATGGGCGCGGCCAATCCCTATCCTACAGGGTACAACGATCTGGGCAGCAACTATGCCGGCACCTGGGGCATCGGCGTACGCCTGAAAGACATATCGTTTTTGCCCGACCTCAAGCATATCCTGCGAGTGGCCTACTGGAACGGCACCAACAGCACCGGAATGGTCAAGTATGCACAAGCCCGTGATGCCTGGAACTACGGATTCGACAGCAATCCCAACAAGGCAGGCATGTACCTGACCACGGCTGACCACCTGCTGGAATTCAATCTCGACAGCTACTGGAAAGTGTACGAGAACCTGACGGCGGGCCTGGAGCTGGGCTATATCGTCAACGGGTTCGACAAGGATACCTGGCAGAAGGACGGACGTGACTGGCTGGGGCCTTCCATGAGCCGTCAGGACGCCTGGCACGCCACGCTCTATTTTGGCTATAGCTTCTGAGTTTGACCGTTTCTGCCGTCTGCTGTCGGAGCGACCGGCCGCAGGCGGTCAGAAACGGGCCGCAAAACAGTCCATGACCTTTTGGGCCAGAAGGCTTGTATAAGCATTCTCAAGGCTGATCAGGGCAGGGGCCAGAGTAAGGTCTGCCACATCTAGCCTGGCTGCAGGGAACTCATTGGGCGGGAGCCGCTCGAGTTCGTATTCATTAAGGATGGCCACGGCAGGGAAGCCTTCCTGCAGAAGAGCCTGCAGGAAGCTGGAATCCTGAGTCTCCAATACGACATGGGCCTGTCTGTTCTGCCTCTGGAAGGCCTTCATGAGAACGGCGTTAATGCCTGCACTGTCCCGGCGGTGCTGTACGATCAGCGGCAGCCCGGCCAGGTCTTCAACACCTATGATCCCGGCTCGGGGCCGGGGCATGCCCTTGCCGAAAACCGCATAGTAGGGTTTTGCCTGCAGGCTGCGGATAGCATAGTTCCTTCCCTTGACCGGAAGGAGGACGAGAGCAAAATCCAGATGGCTTTCCTGCAGATGGCGTTCCAGGGACTGGTTGTCCATGATCCAGACGCGGAATTGCAGGCGGGGATGGCTTTTGCCGAGGTCGGAGATGACATGGGCGGCCATCTGGCGGCAGGGTGGGCAGACTCCCAGTTTGATCCGGCCGTGGAGCTCGCCTGCGATGCTGGCTATATCGTTTTTTACCCCTTCCATGTAGGAAAGGATGAACTGGGCCTTGCGGTAGAGCATCCTGCCTTCCGGCGTCACCTGCCAGGCTTTGCCTTGCCGGTGGATGAGGGTCACGCCCAGCTCGTCTTCCAGCTCTTTAAGACGCATGCTGAGGGGCGGCTGTGAGATGTGGAGAGACTGGGCCGCCTTGCTTATCTGCCCTTTTTCGATGATGGCACAGAAATATTCCAGACGCTTCAGGTCCATGTAGGTCTCCTTGCCGTACTGCCGCCACGGGCAGATGGATGCTCTTGCTCCCGGTGACTATAGACAGGCAATGGGAACGATGCAAACGGCACGGGAACGTCTGTCTGGCCGGCAAGAATCTGGGGAAATCGCTTGACCTTTGGCCCGCAACAGGCTATTGCCTGCCGCCATATGCCTGCGCTTTTGACTTCATGCCGCAGGCTTGCTATCATTATTTTTTGCGTATGACCGAACAGACTTCCACCGCCGCACGCAAACCGGCACCGCTGCCCCAGCTGGACGGCGTCCTGGTGCTCAACAAGCCTTCCGGCCCCACGTCGGCCCGCTGCCTCTCGGCGCTCAAGCGCCTGGGCCAGCGCAAGATCGGCCACGCGGGCACCCTGGACCCCATGGCTTCCGGCGTGCTGCTGGTGCTGCTGGGACAGGGCACCAAGATCGCCTCGCATCTTCTGGCCGACGGCGGCAAGGTCTACAGCGGCCAGTTGCGCCTGGGCCTCACCACCGATACCTGGGACATCCAGGGCGAGGTGCTGACGGAATCCCCGTGGCAGCAGGTGACCGAAGCCGATGTGCGCGCCGAGGTGGCCCACTGGCTGACCCTGCACGAGCAGGAAGTGCCCGCCTATTCCGCGGCCAAGCACGAGGGCCAGTCCCTCTACAAGCTGGCGCGCAAGGGCAAGGAAGTGCCCAAAAAGGTCAAAAGCATGGAAATTTCGCAAGCGGACGTGCTCGAGGTCGAGCTGCCGTTTGTACGCTTTCGGGTCGCATGCAGTTCCGGCACCTATATACGCTCCCTGGCCCACAGCTTGGGGATGCGACTGGGATGCGGAGCCGTGCTCACGGAACTGACCCGGGAGTACAGTCACCCCTTCGGTCTCGAAGTGGCCTGCGGACTGGACGAACTGTCGGCCGATCCGGGCCTGCTGGTGAAGCACCTGCGCCCCCTTGCCGAGGCGCTGCCCCACTGGCCGGTGCTGGAGCTGGACGAAGCCGCCGAGGCCCGCATCCGTAACGGCATGGCCATCCCCTGCCGCGACGATGTGGGCGACAAGGCGCTTTTGCAGCGTCAGGGCATGCCCCTGGCTCTGGCCCGCCGTTCCGAAACGCCCCAGGGTCCCTGCTGGACCGTGCTGAGGGGCCTCTGGAATTAACTTACATCCGTAAAGGAGAACTGCTGTGGCTATGGACGCTGAACAGAAGAAAGTGGTTATCGACGCTCACGCCAAACACGAAGGCGACACCGGCTCCCCGGAAGTGCAGGTGGCCCTGCTGACCGCCCGCATCGAAGGCCTGACCGGTCACTTCAAGGTGCACAAGAAGGACTTCCACTCCCGCACCGGTCTGCTGAAGCTGGTTGGCCAGCGCCGCAAGCTGCTGAACTACCTGAAGAAGAAGGACATTCAGCGTTACCGTGCGCTGATCGCCAAGCTCGGCCTGCGCAAGTAATTACGATGGTTTGAGAGGGGGGGCCAAGCCCCCCCTTTTTGCAATCTCGCCTCACGACAACATTTAGCAGGAAGGGGGGTCCGGGAAGACCGGGCAGCACCCGTGGCCCAGGGCCGCACAGCGGGGCGCTGTTGCCCGCTTTTGCCGGAATCCCCTTCATACGAGGTCCACATGAACCAGGATATCTTCAATCCTACCCGCGTCACGGCTACCGTGGGCGGCAAGGAAATCATTTTCGAGACCGGCCGTCTGGCCAACCAGGCCCACGGCGCCGTCTGGGTGCAGTGCGGCGGCACGGTGGTGCTGGTGACCGTCTGCTCCCAGGCTCTGGAGTTCGACAAGGGCTTCTTCCCCCTCACCGTGGAATATTCCGAAAAGATGTACGCCGCCGGCCGTATCCCCGGCAGCTTCTTCCGCCGCGAGATCGGCCGTCCCTCCGAGCGTGAGACCCTGGTCTCCCGCCTCATCGACCGTCCCATCCGTCCCCTGTTCCCCAAGGGCCTGAACGAAGACGTGCAGGTGCTGGCCAGCGTCATCTCCGCCGACCAGGAGAACGAGTCCGACGTGCTGGCCCTGACCGGCGCTTCCGCCGCCGTCATGCTCTCGCCCCTGCCGTTCGAAGGCCCTGTGGCCGGTGGCCGCATCGGTCGCATCGACGGCCAGTTCGTGCTCAACCCCACCTTTGAAGAGCAGGAGCGCAGCGACCTGAACATCGTGTTTGCCGCTTCCCGCGATGCCCTGACCATGGTGGAAGGCGAAGCCACCTTCGTGCCCGAAGACGTCATCATCGACGCGCTGGAATGGGGCCGCAAGGAGATCCAGCCGCTCATCGACGCCCAGCTCAAGCTGCGCGAACTGGCCGGCAAGGAAAAGATGCCCTTCACCCCCCATCAGGACGATCCGGTACTGGTGGCCCGCGTGCAGGAACTGGCCCGCGAGGCCGGCATCGAAGAAGCCCTGCGCGTGCCCGAAAAGCTGGCCCGCAAGGACGCCCGCAAGGCCGTCAAGGACAAGGTCATGGAAGCCCTGCTCAATGACCCCGCCTGGGCCGAGAGCGAAGCCCTGAAGGAAGTGGGCGAGATCATCGGCGACCTGGAAAAGAAGATCGTGCGTGCCCGCATCGTCAACGAAGGCGTGCGCATCGACGGCCGCGATACCAAGACCGTGCGCCCCATCCAGATTCAGACCAGCGTGCTGCCCCGCGCCCACGGTTCGGCCATCTTCCGCCGCGGCGAGACCAAGTCCCTGGTGGTGACCACCCTGGGCTCCTCCACCGATGAACAGCGCATGGACAGCCTGAGCGGCGACGTGACCAAGCGCTTCATGCTGCATTACAACTTCCCGCCCTTCAGCGTGGGCGAAGTGAAGCCCGTGCGCGTCTCCCGTCGCGAGATCGGCCACGGCGCCCTGGCCGAGAAGTCCCTGCGTCCCGTCATGCCGGCCGACGCCGACTTCCCCTTCACCGTGCGCGTGGTCTCCGAGACCGTGGAATCCAACGGCTCCTCTTCCATGGCTGCCGTGTGCGGCGGCTGCCTCTCCCTCATGGATGCCGGTATCCCCATCAGCGCCCCTGTGGCCGGTGTGGCCATGGGCCTGATCAAGGAAGGCGACAAGTTCATCGTGCTCACCGACATCCTGGGCGATGAAGACGCCCTGGGCGATATGGACTTCAAGATCGCCGGTACCGCCGAAGGCGTCACCGGCGTGCAGATGGACATCAAGATCACCGGCCTGACCACCGACATCATGCGCCAGGCCATGCAGCAGGCCCACGAAGGCCGCCTGCACATCCTGGCCGAGATGGCCAAGGCCCTGCCCGAGCCGCGCAAGGAACTGTCGCGCTACGCTCCCCAGCATGCCGAGATCTTCGTCAATCCTGACATCATCCGTCTGATCATCGGCCCCGGCGGCAAGAACATCAAGGCCATCACCACCGCCACCGGCGCCTCCGTGGACATCGAAGATTCCGGCCGCGTGTCCATCTTCGCCCCCACGGCCGACGCCCTGGAAAAGGCCCGCGAGATGGTCACCTACTATGACCAGCGTCCCGAACTGGGCAAGAACTACACCGCCAAGGTCAAGAAGATCATGGAGATCGGTGCCATCGTCGAAGTGCTGCCCAACGTGGAAGCCCTGGTGCATGTCTCCCAGCTGGACGTGAACCGCGTGGAACAGCCCGGCGATGTGGCCCGTCTGGGCGAAGACATGGTGGTCAAGGTCATCGAGATCAACGGTGACCGCATCCGCGCCAGCCGCAAGGCTGTGCTGCTGGAAGAACAGGGCCATCCCTGGAACCCCGAAGAGACCGCCCGTCCCCAGCGCGATCGCGGTGACCGCGGCAATCGTGGTGACCGTGGCGATCGTGGCGGCCGTCGTGAACGCGGCGACCGTGGCGACCGTGGCGGCAGGGGCGACCGTCGTTAATCGGAGGCACGAGCCATGACCAAGAAGAGCAAGGCCGAACAGGTCGAAGAAAAAGTGCAGGACGCTGCTCCCGCTGCCGAACAGGCGGAACAGATGGAAGGCGCCGACGCTGCCCGTCAGCCCTCGGAAGAAGAGCTGAAGGCCATGCTGCGCGGCGAGAACCGCCAGCATGACGAGGCCCTGGGCGATGCCTGGGCCGTGCTGCTGGGCCAGAACCCCATGGCCGTCATGCCGCAGGTGGTGGGCACGGTGCTGCACGATGGCGGCACCCGCCCCGCCTGGCAGTGGAAGCGCAGCGGCAAGGATTACGTGCTCATGGCCTGGCCCAAGGACCAGCCGTCGCGTGCTGCCGTGCTCATGCAGGCTGACGAAGGGGAAAAGTTCAAGCCCCTGTCCGCCGTGCCTTTCCTGGAAGGCCTGCCCAATGACCTGACCGTGGAAGACATCCATCCCTGGAGCCAGGGGGGCGGTGCCAACGTGGCCGTGAGCATGATCGAGGGCAAGAACCCCATGTGGTTCTATGATCCCCTGTATCTGCGCGACAAGGATGACCTGACCCCCGGCGTCACCCAGACCTTCCTGCTGTCCGGTCTGGCCATCGCCCTGCGCAAGGCCCTGCTGGATGACGTGAACATCACCCAGGGCCCCCAGTACGAAGCCTGGGCCGCCCAGTGGCTGGCCGAGAACCCCGGCAAGACCCGCCTGGACGTGCCGCCCCTGAAGATCTCCATGACCGGCCGTCAGCTCATCATGCCCGGCCGCCGCTTTGCCGAATACCAGGTGCGCACCAAGGTGGAGCGCGTGGACGACGTGAAGCTGGAAAAAATGGACATCAAGGTCCTGTACGTGCGCTTCCCCTTCGACCAGCGTCCGGACATGGTGCTGCCCATCTACGCCAGCAAGATGGTCCTGCGGGATTACGATCCCCAGGAAGGCGATGAAGTGGATGCCTATGTCTGGCTGCAGGGCCGTGTCATCGACATGGATGAAAGCCCTGCGCAATAATCCTGCACCCCAGGAACTGATGAAGGCGCCCTGCTGCAAGGCAGGGCGCCTTTTTTATATGCTTCGTGAGGTTCCTGGAAACTGTGATATGGTCAGAAAAATCCATATATTCCAGTGGTCCTGGGGT